>NZ_JBYISA010000002.1:0-556827 GCF_057708345.1 Streptomyces sp. bgisy130 | reverse complement strand
GGCCCAGCAACGCACCCTGCGCGCCATCGGCCACCGCGTCAACCAGGCCATCACCCCCACCGACACCCGCCGCCCGGACTGACGATGCGCCTCACACATCGGTCCAACCCGCCCCGCAGATTCTTCGATGGTCATGACTCCGCAGGCTTCAACAGACGCGCCCTACGGCAGGCCGGAGCGCCGGCCCGCCCGTCGGGGCCCCCTGGCACGGCACCGCCACCGTCGCCGCTACCGTACGGGGGCCACACGGAGGCCCTACCGGAGTCGCAGGGGGCCGCACAGGCGGGTCACGGATAAGAAACCACCGTGGACGGCACGGTCGACGTGCCCGAGGTGGGAGCGCCGAGGCTGTTGATCACGTGCTCGTACTGCCCCTTGCCGCCCAGCGAGACCACCAGCAGATGGTGGAGCTGCACGCCCGGTTTGCCGGGAGCCTGGAAGCCGTGGTCCTGACGGATGGTGGGGTCCACGTTGTAGTAGCAGTAGCTGCCCAGGCCCCACCCTTCGTGGGTGGTCACCCCATCAGCGATCTTGTATGCGGCGTAGCCCTTGATGTCGCCGTTCTGTATCGCGGCCTGATTGGGCGCGTCGTAGGCCTTCTCGTTCTGGAAGAAGACCGTCCGTCCCCGCTCGCCGCGCCACTCCACGTCGTACTTGTTGAAGTGCTCGACGAAGAGCCCGGTGACCAGGACGTCGTCCCCGTTGACGCGGACCCCGTAGTCGGCCCGGTTCATCTCCCAGCCCACACCGTCCCCGTGGTCGGCCCGCCAGACCCAGGTGTGGTCGATCAGGGTGTGGTTGCTGTTGATCACTATGCTGGTGGTTGCCTTGCCGGGCCCCGCCCCGCCGATCCGGATGAACACGTCCTGCACCGTGGTCGGATTGGCGGCATGGTCGGCGGACGCGCCCTCGGGGCCGACCTCCAGCAGCGTGACGGAGTTGACCGGACCGGCATCGATCAGGAACCCGGCGAGCCGCACACCGTCGACATCGGCGACCTTCATGGCCGTCGCGCCGTTGTCCGGAACGAGAGTCGGGTACCCCAGCCCCAGAACCACGGTGTTCGCACGCCACACCTCGACCGGCCGGTCGAGATGGTAAATCCCGGGCGTGAGCAGCAGGTTGAGGCCCTGGTCCAGCGCCGCGTTGAGAGTTGCCGCGTCAGCACCGGGCTTGGCGACGTAGAACCGGTCGAGCGGAAGGGACTCGCCCCTCGGTGTGCCACTCCCCCAGGTGGTGCCGCGGGCGTCGATGCGCTTCTCCGTGAGAAAGACCTTGTAGTCGACCCCGTCGAGATAGAGGAATGGCTTCTCGCGGGAGACCGGGGTGGTGTCGAGGGTGGTGTACGGCGGGTCGGGGAAGCTCTGTGCCGGTGCTCCCTCGACACCGGAGAACACCATGTTCCACACGGCGTTGTGCCAGCCGCCCACCGAGCTGTCCCGGGTGTACCACTGCTGCTGCGAATAGGGGCCCACGGTGCCGTCGATGCGGCAGTCGGCGATATAGCCGCCGCTGGCCCAGCCGTAGCCGTCCGGCGCCAGATTCAGTCCGCCTTTGATGTGCATCCGCCGGAACGGAGCCGCCTGTGCCACGGCCCAGCGGTTGGTGCCGCTGACCGGATGGAGCGTGAGGTTTTCCGCCGAGCGCCAGAAGTTCTGTGTCGCGTTGCCGTTGAACCAGCCGGCGTCGACGGTGACATCGCCATGGAACGTCGTGTCACCGGGCGACAGTCCGAGCCCCGCGATCGAGGTGTAGAAGCCGATCTGGGCGTTCAGTCCGCGGTACGTACCCGGTTTGAAGAGGAGCGCGAACCGCCCCTCGCCGAACTGGGCCGACTCCTGCCGCCGGAAGATCTCGTCGAGCGTGCCCTGGATGTCGGGCGTGGCGGGATCGAACACCAGCACATTCGGGCCCAGGTCGCCGCCGCCCGGCAGCGCCGCGGCGGCGGGCGCCGCGGACGCCCGGGCGGGAAGAATTGGCAGACTCGCGGCGGGCACGGCAGCCGCCATCGCGGCCAGGACGCTACGGCGTGAAGGCTTCGGTGTGCGAGGCACCGAGTCGCCGGTGGGGGGTGTGGGCATAGCGGCTCTCCTGATTCAGGAAGTGAACGATTGAAGTTCATGGGAGCGCTCTCTTGCCCGATGCATGTTCACCATGTGTGGACGATGCGTCAAGGGTCCTGTCGGAATCCGCGGCTTGCACTGATCGATCGTCAACTGATCAGCGCTACAGAGCAGTTGAAGCCGTACGGGTCGCAAGCCGCCCCCGGCCTCGAAGGTTCACCTGTTGAAGCCCGTCACCCCCGGCACTGAAGACGGGCACCAGGCCGGCGAAGGCCGACGGCGGCGACGGAGTCCCCCACTCCGCCCGCATCCACCCCCACACAAAAAAGGCGGCTGGGGCGCACCGACGTGCGAAGGGCAGTGCGCCGCAGCCTTTCCCCGCCATCGGGACGGGTTCCCCGCCGACGGTAGGGCCGCTCGCCTCACCGCGCCACGCGGGGACGCCGAACGGGGCGTGCGGGGAGAAATCCGTAGGGAGAAACCCAGAGTCAGCCCGCTCCGGAAGCGGACTCGCCAGGACGGCCTCAGACTGGTCCCGCCTACCGACCTCAGCCCAACGCCCGGTCGAGGTTGAATGCGGCGCTGATGAGGGCCAGGTGGGTGAAGGCTTGGGGGAAGTTGCCGGTCTGTTCGCCGGTGCGGCCGATTTCCTCCGCGTACAGGCCGAGGTGATTTCCGTAGGTGAGCATCTTCTCGAAGGCGAGCCGGGCCTCGTCCACCCGGCCGGCGCGGGACAGCGCCTCGACATACCAGAACGAGCAGATCGAGAAGGTGCCTTCCTCGCCGCGCAGCCCGTCCGGGCTGCTGCGCGGGTCATAGCGGTAGAGCAGGGAGTCGGACACCAGCTCCTCACCCAATGCGTCCAGGGTGGAAAGCCATTTCGGGTCCGTGGGGGAGATGAACTTGGCCAGCGGCATCATCAGAACGGAGGCATCGAGAACGTCGTCGCCCTCGTGCTGAACGAACGCCTGCCGTTTGCTGGACCAGCCACGGTCCATGATCCGCCGGTAGATGGTGTCCCTGGCTTTCCCCCAGCGGACCATATCCGCCGGCAGCCCCCGGTGAGCGGCGATCCGCATCGCCCGTTCCACCGCCACCCAGCACATCAACTGCGAGTACAGGAAGTTCTGGGTCTTGCCACGAGTTTCCCAAATACCTTCGTCCGGCTGGTCCCAGTTGTCACAGACCCAGTCCACCAGTTTGCCGATGGTGTCCCAGTGCTCGCTGGACAGCGGCTCCCCCCATTTGTCATAGAGGTAGAGGGAGTCGATAAGCGCCCCGTAGATGTCCAGTTGGAGCTGGTTGACGGCGTCATTGCCGATCCGGACGGGGCTTGAGCCCAAGTGACCCTCCAGGTGGAGGAGTTCTTCCTCGGGCAGTTCGCTGCGGCCGTCGATGCCGTACATGATCTGTAGTGGGCCCTCGGCGCATTCCGTGGAGCAGACGTTCTGGGACAGGAAGTGCACAAAGGCTTTGGCCTCGTCGGTGAAGCCCAGTCTGAGCAACGCATAGATGCAGAACGCGGCGTCTCTCACCCAGGCATAGCGATAGTCCCAATTCCGCTCGCCGCCGATCTGTTCGGGCAGGCTGGTCGTGGGGGCGGCCACGATGGCGCCGGTCGGCGCGTAGGTGAGGAGCTTGAGCGTGAGCGCGGAGCGGTGCACCATTTCCCGCCAGCGCCCTCGATAACGGGAGTGCGACAGCCAGCCGCGCCAATACCGCACCGTGGCACCGAACAAATCCTCCGCCTCCGTCAGCGGACAGGCCCGCGGCTCCACCCCGTCACCGATCCGGTCCAGGGCGAACACCGCGGCACTCCCCTCGTCCAGCGTGAATGCGCAGCAGGCGTCCGGACCGTCGATCTCGACCGGAACGCTGGACGACAGCGCCAGCGAAAGCCCCGGGGAATCAAACACGATGTGACCCTGCTGGGCGCTCACGGTGTGCACACTCCGCCCGTAATCGAACCGCGGAGCCACCCGGACGATGAACGGCAACGACCCGCGCACACAGAGCACCCGCCGGATCAGCCGGTGCCGGTCCGCCTCCCGGGAGTCACCGACGATCGGCATGAAGTCCTGAACCTCACCGACCCCGTTGTCCGCGAAGAACCGCGTGATCAGGATGTTGGTGTCGGGAAAATAGAACTGCTTCGTCCGGGCGGGCACATCCGCGGCCAGCTGAAAGGCTCCGCCGCGATCGGCATCCAGCAGCGCCCCGAACACACTGGGTGCGTCGAACCGCGCACAGCAATACCAGTCGATGGTGCCATTGGTACCGACAAGCGCAGCGGTACGCATATCGCCGATCATGCCGTGCTCGGCGATGGGCGTATAACGGAGTTCATCCGCCTTGCTAGGACGAAGACTCACACCGGCTGTCATATGCCCTCCCCGGCATTGGGGAGCAGGTGCAGTGCCTTCAGATTACCTCCCGGGGCCACTACGGCCCCGTCGTGGCGGGCGGGGCGCGACCGGCACCCTTCCCCCTCTCCACACGGGTAACACATTGGTCACTCATCGTGACCGGCGACACCGCGCCGGTCCTGCGCAAGCTCTACGCCCTGCCCATCGGGCACCGGTGGCCGTGCGCCGGGCCAGACGGAAGTCGCTTCCACCGGTCACAGACCGGCGAGGTCCCTGGCCCCCTTCAGCACGGAGTCGAGCGTGTCCATCACCGCGTTGCGCCGCTTCGCGCCCGCCGCCCGGTCCGCCGGCACCAGCCGCTCGGCGGCCTGCACGGCGAAAGCGTCCGGGTCACCGAAGGCAGTCCGTGGGTGCTCGCCCGTCGCCGCGCAGTGCGCCGTGACATCCTTGACCGCCTGGAGCACGACTGCGCGATCCACGCCCGGCTGCGTAACCAGCCGTACCTGGAAACGCGCCATCCACTTTTCGCGGTCCTTCTCGCTCGCCGCCTCCGCCGTCCGGTCCTTCTTCGCCACGCGCTTCTCCCTGATGATCAACAGCCGTCCGTCATGGAGTTGGACGCCGCGGCATCGAAGTGGGTTGCGAAAGCGGGAGTCTGACGACTGTGGCACGATCGCCGGCACACCGACGCCGTGCACACGGAGTTCGGGACGCGCGGTTCGGGACGCGCGGTTCGGCGCGTCCCGAACTAACTCATCGCCGGCCGGCGGGCCGTCAGAAGTTGTACGGCTTCTTGGTGCTCCAGTTCAGCACGTCGGCCTCGTTCCAGCTGAACTGCGGCTTCTCGCCCTTGAGGCTGACGGAATAGGAGGGGCCGCTGTGACCGTCCGCGCCGCGCAGCGCGAGGGCGAACGACTGCGCCGTGTGGTTCTTCGAGCCGTAGTCGAAGAGGTTCACCGCGCTGTATGCCGTGCCGCCGGGCTGGAGCGTGATGTGCTTGTCGCCGCCGGCGTTGTCCTTCTTCGAGTGCGGCAGTGCGGCACCGCTGTCGCCGAGCTTCACGGCCGGGTACGAGGTGACCCAGCAGGGCTTGGTGCCCTTGTTCGACGCGGTGACCAGCAGGTGGTCGCCCTGCTGCCCGGCGAACCGGTGCACCGCGGTGAGCAGCATCTCGTCGCCGCGGCACTGCTGGGCGCCCGCCGTGGTGCCCTTGTTCGCGGCCTCGCCCGTCCCGCCCGTGGCGGTCGTCGAGCGCGCACCGTCCTTGGTGTCACCGCCGCCGTTGGCCTGCTCCGCGCCGTCCTTGCCGTCCCCGTTGGATGCGGACTGACTCTGCGCGGTACCGGCGCCGTTGTCGCCGCCCGCCGCCTTCGTGCCGCCGTCGGACCCGCCGCAGGCGGTCAGGCCCAGCGCCAGCGCGGCGGTGACGGCGGCGAGGGTGGCGGTACGAATCCGGGAAGTACGCATGATCAGGTTCCCCCTGTGTTCCGTGCGGGATTTTTCTTTGGCCGTTCCCGCGGTGTGAACACCACTTTTCCTGGGCCCACTGACGTTCCGGAAACGCCTCACTTACGTCCCGCAAACAGACCGCGCGAACGGGTG
Source organism: Streptomyces sp. bgisy130 (assembly GCF_057708345.1). Classification (NCBI taxonomy): domain Bacteria; kingdom Bacillati; phylum Actinomycetota; class Actinomycetes; order Kitasatosporales; family Streptomycetaceae; genus Streptomyces; species Streptomyces sp. bgisy130. The sequence continues at coordinate 550,796 of NZ_JBYISA010000002.1, read as the reverse complement.
ATGCCGGGCAGAACTCCGCCGGACAGTCCGCGTACGAGCTGTCCACGTCGACATCAGCTGCCTGCCATCTGCTCCAGCCCCCCAGCAACTGCCGCCCCTCCGCGCTCAGATCGAGGCTGTTGGGGTACTCGGTGATCTGCTCCGGTGCGAGCAGGCACGGCTCCGGCACGTAGCCGTCGTAGTCCGCCTCGTACGGTTCCGGCGGTGTGGCCAGGATGTCGCGGCAACTATCGCGCTTCTGCTCACCCAGCCAACCGTGCCGCACAACCGCAGCAAGCGTCCTAGAAGTCCATCTCGACATAGTCGATATCCGTGAACTCCACCTGGAGCCCATCCGCCCGTCGGCCGCGGTCCTTGAAATAGATCTCCTGAAGGCCCTCCGCGGCGATGTTCTGGAGCTGTTGTTCCGATGCTCCGGCGGCCTGGGCGTCGAAGAGGCGGGCCGCGTACGCCGGGGGCAGATGCTGGGTGATGAGACGGATGCGGCCGTCGTCGGTGGTGCCCGGTGCGGCGGTGAAACCGAAGCGGGCCCGGGTCTCGATGACGATGCCGCCTGTACTGGCCGCCTGCTTCTTGGCCCGGTCGCGGATCCGCGGCTGCCAGTCCTTGGTGACCTCGGCGACAAGCCGCGCAGCCAGTTCCTTACGAGGCCGCTTGATCTGGTCCTTCAGGTAACGCTCCACCGTGCGCTGGGAGATGCCCAGTCGTTGCGCCACCGCTTTGGTGGAACCCTTCTCGCGCTTCACCAGGAACCGCATCTGCGCCCCGGCGGATTTCGGAATCGGGCGCGTGGCGGTATTCGCCGCGGCCTTGTCGAGGCTGTCGCCGAGGATGCCCATCGCGTCTGCCTACTCTCCGCCTGCGGCGGCGTCGCTGCCTTTGATGTGCCGGGCTGGGTTGATCTGCTCGTCCTCGATCATCGAGGCCACCCACAGGAAGTCCTGGGTGCCTTCGTGCTTGACCATGCCCGGGGAGACGCCGAGCCGGAACCCGCCCGGCAGCGGCTTGCCCTCTTCCGTACGGGGAAGGAAGTCGAGCGGGCCGGCGCCGTGGGAGAGGTAGACGGCGCAATCCGACAGTACGGCGACCGGGAAGACACCGGCCGACGCGAGCTTCCGCATTTTGCGGTGCATGTTGGTACGGGCCTTGCCGATGAGCTCCGCCCGGACGTGCGGGCTCCAGGTCGGCCGTTCCAGAGCAGGCCACCGCTCACCGTATTTGTAGCCGATGCCCTGCGGCCGCTCACGGAGCTTGCCGATGCCGCCCTTGACGGACGACTTGATGGCCGACAACACCGCGGCCTGTCCCGGATCGAGGTCCTTGTGGCGGGCCATGGCGGCGAGGAAGTCGTCATCCGGCATACCGGCGGTGACGCCGAGATCCGCCATGGTGGCCATGTACGCGTCGCGCAGCCGGGTGTACCAGGCGTCCAGGTAGGCGCCGTGCTCATACCGGACGTATGCCTCGATCGGCCGCACCGGCGCACCGAGTTCGACCGCGTAGGCGACGGTCGAGGTCGCGTACCAGGCCGGGCCGGTGGGACGGGTGCCCTTGGGGGTGAAGGGCGACGGGAGCCGTGGGTCGAGGTCGAGGTGGGAGAGGTCCACCAGCCAGGAGCCGGGCAGCTTGGCGTCGAATGCCGGGGAGTTGAGGTGGGTTGCCGGACCGGTCCCGACGTTGAGGCGGTTCGCAGCGGCGGCGAAGGCCATATTGACGTCGATGCCGACCCCGTAGAAGTAGCCCTGGGCGCACTCCTCGTCGGTGAGCGGCCGGAACCAGTCGTACGCCTCCTCGTCCAGGACCTGGTCCGGGGTGCGTTCGTGGTGGCGGGGGTAGTGGGAGGCGACGACCGGATGCTCGCCGGGCGCCTCGGGGGGCGCGGGGTCGACCGGCTCGGTCAGGGCGCCGGGGTTCGGGCCGGACACCCATGAGCCGGTGGCCTCGTCCCTGACAGCGCGGGTCGGTGGGCGCAGAGCCGTCATCAACTCCAGGCCGCAGACAGCGGTCGAGCCGCGCGGGGTGATGACCCGGGTCGCGTAGGAGCCGAGTACGCGCGCGAGTTCTGCCGGTGGCAGCTGGTCCGAGTCCCCCCAGGAGCGGGCATCCAGCGCGCCCCAAGGCAGGATCGCGAACTGCACACACTGCCGCTCCCCGCCCTGCGCCGGGCGGTAGACGCGCGGCCAGGGCCCGAAACCACGGCGGGTGAGGCGCCACTTCGCGCGCAGGAGGTGCCTGACGACCGGGTGGTCCTCGGGCAGCCGCAGACCCCGCCGGTCCTCCAACTCGCGGGGCAGGCCCAGGCGTTCGGCAGCCTCGGCGGTGATGACGACGAGCGGATCGGCGTCCTTGCCGTGCCGGTGGAGGCGCGTCGCCCCCAGCTTCGCCTCGCTCAGCGTCCACTCGACCAGGGCCGGGAAGGTCGTTGCAGGGCAGTCGAGGACCAGACCGTCGACGCAGTACGCCGAGCCGTCGCCGTCCAGTACGGCGAGCGGGCCGTGGACAAATCGGGGATCGGCAGCGGGTGGGGGCGGGGGCGTGGCCGAAGTGGTGGCGCGCTTGTTCGCGGCGGCCTTCTTGGCGGGCGCGCGACGGGTGGTGGTCGAGTATGACGAGGAGGGTCGGGGGCGCGCTGTCCGGGTGGGGGCAGGGACGGAACCGGGGGCAGGAACGGGAGCGGAGGCAGGGCCGGGTGCCGACGGCGGGGCCACTGCCGGGGCCGGGGCCGGCTCCGGCGATGGTGTGGCGGCAGGGCCACGGCCCACTTCAGGCGCCGCAGAGGACGGCGTGCCGCTCTGGCCCCCCTGGGTGGGGAAGCGTTCGGCCAGGCCCTCCAGCAGCCGGATGTAGGCGGCGCGCTTCGGCGGCCGCGGATCGGTCCGGCCCAACTCCCAACTGGTGATGGTCTCGCGCCGTACCGAAAGGGCCTTGGCGACCTGATCCTGGCTCAGGCCGCCGGCCTCCCGCAGCCGCTTGCGCTCGGCCGGCTCGGGCAATGCGTCCTGCGTGGCAGCCTGCTCGAGCAGCGCATCGACCGATGCGAACAGCTCATCCTGATCGTTGGGCACAGCGAACACCTCCGCCCCCACCCTATCTGAAACGCACCTCGAAACGCTGACCAAACGCACGACGGATCGCACGCGCGCGAGCCTTCCTCACGTCTCCCTCAGGACATCGTCTGCCCCGCCGCGATCGCAGCGACGATGGAATAGCGCGCGGTACTCCCTCGGCCGCCGGCCCGTATGCCGGGCGAAGATGCCGCTGAACGCCCCGGCGTCGCGGTACCCGACGTCGGCGGCGATGCGCGCCACGGTCCTGTCGGTCGTCTCCAGCAGGTGTCGGGCTCGACGCACCCGGGCCGTCTGGAGGTAGGCGAGTGGCGTCTCGCCGGCTTCGTCGCCGAAGCGACGGAGCATGGTTCTCGTGCTGACGTGGAACTCCTGGGCGAGGGTGGGCAGGTCATAGCGCGCGCTGAGGTTCTGGTCGAGCCACCGCTTGACGCCGAGCGAGAACTCCCTGCCCACCGTGGGGAGGAGCTCCGGGTCGACATAGGGAGCCTGCGTGGAGCGGGCGTCATCGACCAGCGCGATACGCGCGGTGCTGCGGGCGACGCGGGAGCCGTCGTGCGCGCGGATGAATTGCAGCGCGAAGTCGTACATGGCGCTGAAGGCCGCGGTGGTCGTCACCCCCCGGTCGGTCACGACCAGGCTCTCCGGGCGGAAGCGCACCTCGGCGTACCGGCGGGCGAAGCGATCCGCGAACAACCAGGACGTGGTCGCTTCGCGCCCGTCGAGCAGCCCGGCCTCGGCGATCAGGAAGGCGCCCACGCAGATCGATACGACAGCTGTCCCCGAGGCCGCCTGGGACCGGATCGACGCCACTTCCGGTCCCAGGCCGGCGAGTGTCGTGTCGAGATCGAGCGTGGGCGAGAGCTCGAAGCCCGGCACGATCAGGACGTCGACCGGACGCATCGCCGAGACGTCGAGGACCGAGCCGCCGGACGCGATCACCCGCCGCCGGGGCGAGATGACCGACGCCTCGTAGGCCGGCTCCACCGCCCCGTGCGCCGCGGCGACGTGCGTGGCCATCGCCAGGAGATCAGGGACTCCGAACACCTCCGACGCGAAGCAGCCGGGGTAGGCCAGCACACCAACTCGCAGCGGACTCATGCGGGCCCCTCCGGCGTCTTGGAACGGGTGGCGATATTACCGGGATACGTGGCGATGCCGCCGCTTCTCAGGAGGGGCGGCCACTCCTCATGATCTCGGTCATGACGAACCTGCGAGGACAGCACGACCCCCTGGACGATTTCGTGCGGAGAGCCGTCGGCGTCGATGACGTCGAGAAGACCGTGTATGTGTCCGGGTCCGGACCGGCGGTCATTCTCATGCCCGAGATGCCGGGTATCAGCCCCGACGTCGCACGGTTCGCGCGGTGGGTGCGCGCGGCCGGCTTCTCCGTCTACCTGCCCTCTCTTTTCGGCGTCGACGGTGCGTATCCGCTCGCCGGGGCTCGCGAGACCGTCGTGCGACGCGCGTGCGTCAGCGCCGAGTTCCGGGCGTTCGCCGGTGGCGGCACCAGCCCCGTCGTCACCTGGCTGCGCGGCCTCGCGCGCGTGGCACACGCCGAGTGTGGCGGGCCCGGCGTCGGCACCGTCGGCCTGTGCTTCACCGGCAACTTCGCCTTGACCATGGCGCTCGAACCCGCCGTCATCGCACCCGTCGTCAACCATCCCTCGCTTCCGCTCGACGACCCCGGCGGTCTGGAGATCAGCGACGAGGACGCGGCTGCCGTGGCGGACCGCGTGGCGCGCGACGGATTGCAGGTGCTCGCCTACCGCTTCGACAACGACACCTGGTGCACCGGCCGACGGTTCGCGGCCTACCGCGCGCTGCTCGGGGACGCCTTCGACGGCCGCGTGCTCAAGGCCGAGACGGCGAACACGGACCCGCCGCCCTTCTTCCGTGACGTCGTCGGCTGCGCCCACAGTGTCGTCACGGCGCACCTCGTCGACCAGGAGGGTCACCCCACCATGCAGGCCCGGGACGAGATCATCGCCTTCCTGGCAGAGCGGCTGCGGACACGGCCGGAATGAGCCCTAAGCGCTGTCCCCCGGTTGCTTGGCGCCGGCGCCTCCACGAGCCGCCCCTCCCCGGGCCGCCGCCTCAGCCGCTCGTGATCCCCGCTCGGACGCGGTGCTGCACCAGCAGGCTCCCCATCGCAGTGCGCCGGTGCAGGACCGCCCGTCCCGCGCGGACCGTGGTGATCAGGCCCGCGCCGCGCAGTGCGGCGGTGTGGGCGGAAGCGGTGGCATTGCTGACGTTCAGCCGCCGGGCGAGTTCGCTGGTGGTGTGTTCGTCCGCGAGAAGAAGCAGGATGTCGAAGCGGGTTCGTCCCAGCACGCCGGCGAGCGCCTCGTCCGTGCCGACCGCCCCGGCCGGCGACAGCGGCAGCCCCGGGCCGGCCGGATAAGTCACGGCCACGGGGCGGTCGGGCAGGTCGGAGAGGAGGGGGTGGCCGGTCCAGTGGAAGGTGGGCAGCAGGAGTACGCCGCGCCCGCGCAGTTCGACGTCGTGCTCGTGGGGCGCCGCGCAGTGCCAGACGTTCTCGTGCAGCCGGGCGCCCGGGACGAGTTCGGTGAGCGCGGCGCCGATGCCGTGCTCGGCCACCGCCAGCGCATGGCGGGCGAACTCCGCCTGGTGGAGGTCCTGCACCACGGGCCACACGGGGCGCAGCGCTGTATCGAACGCCGCCTGCTGCGCGCGGCGGAGGAGGTGCCAGGCGGAGCCGTCACCCCGGTACAGATCGCGGAGCCACAGCGGAGCCGGGGACGGCTGCCGGGCGTAGACCCGCTCGATTTCGGCGCGGACCAGCTCCGGCGGTGACGCTCGGACGGTGTCCAGCCCGTCCCTCAAGGTGTCGCTGAAAACGTCGAGGAAGACGGGGGCCACCTCCCCGGGGACCAGGTCACCGAACGGCTGGACGGCGGGCGGCAGGGACCGGAGCAACCACCGTCGCCAGCGGCCGAACAGCAACTCATCGCCCGGCGTACCCATCTTCATGAGCGCCACGTTCAGCTCTTGCAGCGGGGCCGGCCGGGGTGCGAACCGGACCTGGGCGAAGTCGGCCGCCGTGAAATGGATCCGGATCACTACTCTCCCTGGCGGCGGATCGCCATCGTTTAGGGCAGGGCCTGAACGATGGTCTGCCCTCCCCGCTCACTGCCAACATCCAGGCCACGCCCCTTCATTCACTCAGGGGGCCGCCGGAAGGCACAAGGACCGAGATCACAGAGGCACAAGGGGAGAGCCATGTTCCGCAAGAACGTCGACGGTGGAGAGCGAGCGGGCGGCAGGTCTGCACTGGGCGGCCGGTCCGCAGCGGGCGGCAGGTCTGCACTGGAGCGCGGCCGTGAGGGTGCTGTGCCCGACGGTGAGGAGGGGGCCGGAGTGAACCGTCGGACCCTCACCACCTCAGCCGCGCTGGCCGCCACGATGCTGCTCGCCGGCGGCGGGATCGCGCGGGCGGAGTCCCGGCAGGCCCGCGGCGCGAAAGACCTCACTCTCCGCTTGCCGGCGCCGACCGGACCGCACCCGATCGGGGTCACCACGCTGTATTTGGTCGATCGCACCCGGCGCGACCCATGGGAGCCCCTCCCCGTCCGGGAAGTGATGGCGACGGTGTTCTATCCGGCCCGTACCGTCCGCGGCTATCCGGTCGCACCGCAGATGTCCAGGGGCGCCGCGGAGCGTCTGTCGTTCATCGACCCGCTCTTCCATGAGGGGCTGCCGGCGAAGGGCGTGAACTGGGCGGGCACCAGGACCCATGCGCATACGGGCGCGCCCGCGCAGGACGTACGACGGGCGGTACTGCTGTACAGCCCGGGAGGCGGCGACCCGCGCACCCTCGGCACCGGCATCGCCGAGGAACTGGCCGGCCGCGGCTACGTGGTGGTGACCGTCGACCACCCCGGCGACGGCAGTGAGGTCGAGTTCCCCCACGCGAGGGCGGGGCGGAAGAAGGTCCGCGAAACGGTTTTCCGGCGAGACCCGCGGACGGACCCGAAGATGTTCCGTACGGCGATCGGAACCCGGATCGCCGACACCCGGTTCGTGCTGAACCAGCTGGAGGCACTGGCCGCCGGACGGAATCCGGACGCGGCGGGCCGCCCGCTGCCCGAGCACCTCGATCGTGCGCTCGACCTGCGGCGGGTCGGCATCTACGGCCACTCGGCCGGTGGCACCACCGCGGCCGAGTCGATGTACGAGGACCGACGCATCCAGGCCGCGATCAACCTGGAAGGCTTTCTGGACCACCCTCCGGCGTCCCCCGGCCAGGAAGGAAAGCTCTTCCCGATCGCCCAATACGGCACGGACCGGCCGCTGCTCCTCCTGGGGACCGATGGCTTCCCCTACCGGAAGGAACTGGAGCGTTCCTGGTCGGCGATGCTCGCCCATCCCCACGGCCGCGTCACCCGCCGGCAGTTCGACCACACGGCGCACGCTGTATTCAACGACTACGCCGCCATAGCTCCCCAGTTGCAGGCCGCCGGGCTGATGTCCGCCGCCCACCGCATCAAGCTGGTCGGCGCGATCGACCCGGCCGTGTCGGTCCCCCTGGTCCGCCACCACGTGCACTCGTTCTTCGCCCGACATCTGCCGACCTGCTGAGTGACCCAACCCTCTTGACGGTATGCCAGACTTTCCGGCCCGGACTCTCGCCATACGCTCCCCGGCCGTAGGACCATGGCACGCTCGCCTCGCGCATGTCTCTCGTTCCGTACGCCGGCCCTCGGGAGGACCCGGATCATGAGCAGACCGATTGCTGTACGCGGCCGCCTCGCCCTGCTGCTCACCCCGCTGCTGCTCGGGCTGTCGTTCACCCTCGCCCCGGCCCCGCCCGCGCTCGCCGCCCCTGCCCCGGACAACCACGGGCACCGGTTGCGCCTCACCGCCGAGTCGGCCGACACGTACTGGACTCCACAGCGGATGCAGGCAGCGCGACCGGCCGCCGCGCGAAAGGCCACCGGGGCGCCGCGCCCGGCGGCGGCCGACACCCCGCCGAGCCACCCCTTCGACGGCCTCCCCCAGGTGGGGACGTTCTTCTGGACGGACGGCAGCAACACCGGCCGGTTCTGCGGCGGCACGGTCGTCCGCAGTCCGCACCGCGACCTGGTGGTCAGCGCCGCCCACTGTCTGCGCTCCCCCGACCCGAAGCGGCATCTGTCCTTCGTTCCGCAGTACCACGACGGGCTGAAGCCGCACGGGATCTACCCCATCGAGCGCATCTACCTCGACCAGCGCTACTACGACCTCGGCACGAGCGCGGGCGCCCGCTGGGACTACGCGGTCGTGCGGCTCGGCGCGCGGGAGGACGGCGCCGAGGTGGAGGAGGTGACCGGCGGCTTCGACCTCCTGCCGTACCCGGGCTATGACCACCGGAACGTACGGCTCATCGGCTACCCCGGCAACAAGGACACCACCCACCCCAAACCGCTCGACTGCACCTCGTCCACACACCGCTACACCAGCACCGATCCGGCCGCCCCCGGCCATTTCCTGGAAATTGCCTGTGCGGGCTATATCGGCGGCACCTCCGGCGGCCCGTTCCTGGTACGGGATTTCACCGGTTACGCCCTGATCGGCGTCATCGGCGGCTATCACACGGGCGGCGACTTCCCGGACGTCTCGTACAGCTCGTACTTCACGGTCGACACCCTGGCCCTCTATCTGCACGCCGTCCATGGCGATCCGCCGGCCACACCCCGCCAGGACAGGTCATCGCGCTGAACGCCCTGAATGCGCTGATCGCGCTGATCGCGACCGCCGGCATATCCGGGGCATGGCATTCGCTCCTGTTAATGTCAGCGATGGCGAAAGGCCGGTTTCCCACCAGGCCGCAGTGGAAGGTGACGCCCCTTGGTGCCGTCGTTTCTCGTGTCCGTACTGAATCGCCTCTTCCGTAATGAGGCCTGGCGCCGACTGCACGCACAAGCGGCGATCTGGGTCACGGTGGTCATGACCGCAGTACTCCTCGCGGGTGCCGCGCTGGTCGTGGTCGCCGAATCCGGTGCGCCACACGCCAATATCACGTCGTATCCGAAGGCGTTGTGGTGGTCGATCGAGACGGCGACCACCGTGGGGTACGGGGATTTCTATCCCGTCACGCTATGGGGCCGCGTCATCGCTTCCCTCTTGATGCTCAGCGCCATTACGGCATTCGGGGTCATCACCGCGGCTCTCGCCACCTGGTTCGTCGGCCACGCGGAGCAGGACATGGTCCGCCTGGGCAAAGCGGTGGGGAATCATGCGCGGGAGGACGCGGAGGCGCTGCGTTCGGAGCTGCACACGCTGCACGAGCGCTTCGACCACGTCGAGAACCTGATCCGGGACAAGGGGACACACTCCGCCCCGTGAGCAAGGGCGGGCGCGGACCTCGCGGAAGCGTCGCGAAGGTGAGGAGCCCGGCACATCCCTGTCCGTGCACTTCGCCGCACGTCTAAAGTACTCATGTGATCGATTCCGCTGACGTCCGCCGTATCGCCCTCTCCCTGCCCGAGACAGTGGAGAAGGAAGCCTGGGAGATGCCCACCTTCCGGGTCGCCGGGAAGATGTTCATCACGATCCCCGACGATGAGACGTCATTCGCCGTGCGATGCCCCATTCATGAGCGCAAGGAGCTGATCGCAGCGGAACCGGAAAAGTTCTGGGTGCCGCCGCACGAGGCGAGCTCCCATTGGGTGAGAGTGCGGCTGGTCGCGCTCGAGGACCTGACCGAGCTGCGGGACATCCTTGTGGATTCCTGGAAACAAGCGGCACCACCGCGGCTGGTGGACGCATTCCCCGGCAGCGGCTGAACCGCCCGGCAACTGATCCGCCGATTGCTGCCGTCAGCTGCCGATTCCTACCGCCTGCTGCCGTTGATAGCCGAGCCGACCTCGGTCAGCGACGGCGCAGATCACTCCAGTCCAGCGCTTGGGACGCCGTCCGCTGGGAACGCTCGGCGGCCTCACGGGCTTCGGCGAGGATATCTCCGTGCTCCTCGACGAGCTCTTCGTAAATCGGCGTGGGGCTGGAGGTGTGTGTGGAAGTCGTCATGTCTCGTCCCGTTCCCTAGTGATTCCTTGTACTGCGGCTTGGTAGGTTCTCGCCGCCCTGGGAAGAAGGGAGCACCGCGGTGGAAAACGCGGTGCGCAAAGGGAGGTTGTCCCCACACGTGTGCCGCTCCCCCGTGCGGCGCTGGACATCGTGTCATGTGCGCGGCGAGCACGCAAAAGATCATCCCAGACCCTGAGACCACAACCTGAGCTCCCCGATGCGACCACGCGGGGCGCATGGTGCCCGAGCAGGTGGGCGATATCCAGCCACGTATCGCCGCCCCCACAACCGGCGCCACGGTCCGCCGGTGGGTGCCAAGGCGGTGGGTGGCCGACGTACGGCGGTCGGGAACGGTGACGGTCATGGCCGAAGGCGTTGTCGTGATCCGTCGCGATGTCTTCGAACGGAGCGGCGGCTGGCCCGGACCCCGGAAGGGTGGCGTACGAGGACGAGGTGCAGGTTGTCGTCGTGCTGCGGGAAAACGAAACCGCCAGGCACAGGTCGATTCCACCCGGCGATGATGAGCCGCTTGCGCCGGTGCGCGGCCCTATGGTGAGGCGGTCGGTCCCGGGCCGCGACGCCTCCGTGCGCCCCTGACCGTCCGGCATGGCGAGTACCAGCAGCAGCAACGAAGCACCCAACGGGAAGGCCGTGTATGTCGCGCTCTCGCGAGATCAAGTTCCGGGCGGTTACGTCGTTCCAGAGGAGAATCGGCAATCCGATTCTCTCCCGGCTTCCGCAGCAGACTCTTCTGGAGACGACCGGGCGGAAGTCCGGATTGCCCCGGAGGACACCCATCGGTGGACGCCGTATCGGGCGGGCCTTCTGGTTCGTTTCCGAGTACGGCGAGAAGTCGCAGTACGTGCGGAATATTCAGGCGCATCCGCAGGTCCGGGTCCGGATCAAGGGACGCTGGCATGCCGGTACCGCCCATCCGCTCCCGGAGGACGACGCCCGTGCACGGCTCAAAACCTTGCCCCGGCTGAACAGCACGGCGGTCCGGGCGGTCGGGACGAATCTGCTGACGTTCCGGGTCGATCTCGACGATTGACCGGGCTGGTCGCCGGGGACTGGGCGTCGAGCCAAGGCCCGGAGCAACGCCGGGGCCGCCCGTCCCGGAGAGCAGGGTGATCGCCGCCGGCTGTAGTGGTCGGCCTCCGGGGGCGCGGGCCTCAGTGCGCGATGCTGTCGATCAGTTCGCGTGCTCCCTGGCGCAGCAGGGCGACGGCCACGGACGTGCCGAGGGTCTCCGGGGTGAGCGGGCCGGCCCATTCGTGGGCGTTGAGGACCGTCTTACCGTCCGGGGTGAAGACACAGGCCCGCAGGGACAGTTCGCCGCGACGGTCCGTCTTGGCGTAGCCGGCGATCGGGCTGTTGCAGTGGCCCTGTAGGACGTGCAGCAGCATGCGTTCGGCGGTCGTCTCCTGGAACGTCTGGGGGTGCCCGAGGCCGCTGACGGCGTCGATGGTCTCGGTGTCGTCCTCGCGGCACTGAAGGGCCAGCACGCCCGCCCCGACAGGTGGGCACATCTCGTCCACGGACAGGATCTGGGTGATCACGTCCGTGCGGCCGATGCGCTCGAGGCCGGAGACGGCCAGCAGCAGTGCGTCCGCCTCACCGGTTGCGAGCTTCTCCATCCGGCGGTTGGCGTTGCCGCGCATCGGCACGCACTGGAGCTGCGGGTGGGATCCGGCGAGCTGGGCGATCCGGCGGACCGACGAGGTGCCGATCCGGGTGCCTGCGGGGAGTTCGTCGAGGGTGAGCCCGCCGGGGTGGATCAGTGCGTCACGGACGTCGTCGCGCTCCAGGAAGGCGGCGAAGGTCGTGCCGGCCGGCAGCGGACGGTCACCGGGGATGTCCTTGACGCAGTGCACCGCGAGATCCGCGTCGCCCGCCAGGAGGGCGGCGTCGACCTCCTTGGTGAACGCCCCCTTCCCCTCGACCTGGGACAGGGCGCCCATCCAGCGGTCGCCTGTGGTCTTGACCGGGATGACCTCCGTGGCGATGCCGGGATGCAGCGCGGCGAGTTCGGCGCGGACGCGCTCCACCTGGGCCAGCGCCATGGGCGAGTCGCGGGAGACGATACGGATCAGTTCTGGGGCGGACATGGGCCCACGATAGACCGTCAGATCCCGTTGCCCGTCACGCGCAGGTCCCGGCTCCGCCCCCTCTCGCTCGTACGCGGTACGGTCCCACCATGTCCCGGTCAACCTCCCGAACCACCGAAGCCGCGCTCCCGCATTCCGCCGTCACCGCGGACGATCTGGACCGTGCCGTACAGCTCGCCGTGTCCGTCCTGCGCCAGGCGCCGCCGACGGACTGGGACGCCAGGGCCGGTTCGCTGGAGTGGGACTGCTGGGAGACCGTCGAGCACCTCAGCGACGACCTCTTCGCCTACGCCGTCCAACTGGGCCCCAGGAAGCCGCCGTTGGAGCGCAATGTGCCCTTCGTGTGGGAGAGCCGGCGGGACGGCGGCCCCGCGAACGCCGTACATGCCGACCGCACGGCGGGGCCTGCGGGGCTGCTTCAGGTGCTGGAGGCGAGCGGCGCGCTGCTGGTGGCCATGGTGCGTACGACGCCCCCGAAGGTGCGGGCGCACCACGTGTTCGGCGTGTCGGATCCGGCGGGCTTCGCCGCGATGGGCGCCGTGGAAACCCTGGTGCACACACATGACCTGACGGAGGGCCTCGGACTCGACTGGAACCCGCCCGCCGATCTGTGTGCCCGGGTGCTCGCCCGGCTGTTTCCGGACGTCCCGGACGCCGACGATCCCTGGCGCGCCCTCCTGTGGGCCACCGGGCGCGCCGAGCTGGCGGGTCAGCCTCGGCGCACCACGTGGCGCTGGGACGCGAGTGTGCGGGGATAGGTCCCGCGTGATTGCGCTGCCCGGGTGAGCTGGGGCGGGCGCAGTCGTCCCGCCCGGGCGAGCCGGGGTGGGCGCAGTCGTCCCGGCCCAGGCGAGGCGGGACGGGCGCGGGCGCGCGGGCATCCCGTGCAGCGCCCGTCGGCCACCGTCAGTGCCGCGCCCACGGGTGCCGCAGCCGGATCCAGATGTCCCGAGCCCGCCGCCCCGCTTCGGTACGGCTCTTGGCCACCAGCTCCTGGGCCTCCTAAGGTCGAGACCACCTGGGCCCCGACTCCCGCCCTCCGCCCATGACAAAGCCCAGGCCGGTCGGTGGACAGACGGCCTGGGCTTGTCCTGTGATGCCGGTGCGGGTCTCTGCGATGCGCAGGGAACCCACTCAGGCGTTTCTGAACGACGCGAGGTGGGCGAACACCACCACATTGTCGACGTAGTCCTTGACCTTCCGGTCGTATGCGCCACCGCAGGTGATCACGCGGAGCTGCGCGGTGGGGGTGTCGGCGTATACCCGCTCGTTGGGGAATCGCGCCTTGTTGAAGGTCTCGACGGAGTCGACCTTGAAGCTGGCGATGATGCCGTCTTCACGGGTGATGTTGATCAAGGCGCCGGGCTTGAGCGATTCGAGTTGCAGGAACACCGCCGGGCCGGTCTTGGTGTCCACGTGACCGGCGATGATCGCCGATCCGCGCTCGCCCGGCGCGGCACCGTCCTTGTACCAGCCGACGAGATTCTTGTCGTTCCCGGGCGGCGCGTTGAGCTGCCCGGTCGGGCCGATGGTCAGCTGCGTGAAGGGCGCGTCGACGGCGATCTGCGGAATCGACACCCGCTTCGGTGCGGAACGGGGCAGGGCCAGGTCGGGGACCGCCGGGGAGGCGGAGCTGCGCGGGTTGGCGGACGCCGCGGCGGAGTGGGACTGCGGCTTGGGGTCCGCAGAGGTGTCCACGGAGTTGTAGACGAGGAGTGAGCCCAGCAGAAACGCTCCCGCAGACCACAGCAGACCGCGGCCGATGGGGCGCGACGCGGAGGCGGTCCGGGAGGGATTCGAATTCGGCTGAGGCGACTGCGGGGCGGTCATGTCAGGGTGCCTTTCTTGAACGAGGCGGTGGGGCGTGAGGGGGGCATCGGTACGCAATCGCCGCGGCCACCGTCCACGTGGAACGGTGGCCGCGACAGCGCATCGGTCTCCGTACGGCGCCTTATCAGGCAGCCGCGGTACCCGAGGCATTGCGACGACGCAGCATGTACGCACCGGCGCCGAGACCGCCGAGCATCAGCACGGAACCCGCGGCCATCCCGCCGCCGGTCGCCAGGCCGCCACCACCGGTGTGGATGCCGCCGTGCGGCCTGCGGTGGTCGCCGTAGCCGCCGTGGTCACGGTCGCCGTAGCCACCGTGGTCACGGCCGTGGTCGCGGTCGCCGCCGCGGCCGTGGTCGCGGTCACCGCCGCGGCCGTGGTCGCGGTCGCCGCGGCCGCCGCGCCTGTCGTGGTCGTCGCCGTAGCCGCTGCTCTGGTCCCAGTCAGCGAGCACCTTGGCCATGGCACCGCCACCGGTGTGCACGCCACCGCTCGGCCTGCGGTTGTCACGGCAGTGGTCACGTCCGCGGCCGTCACGACCGTCCCGGCCGTCGCGACCGAAGTCACGCCCGCCGCGGCCATCGCGGCCGTCACGTCCGTCACGGCCGTCACGGCCATCGCGGCCATCGCGGCCGTTGCCCCGGCCGTCGCGACCGTCGCGGCCATCGCGACCGTTACCCCGGCCGTCGCGGCCATCCCGGCCATCGCGGCCGTCGCGGCAGTGGTCACGCCGGCGGTCACGGTCACGGTCCCGACCGCGGTCACGGTCACGGTCGCGGTCGCCGTTCGTGGCCTGGTTGTGGTTGCTGGAGGAAGCGCTGTCCGACGCAATGTCCTCCGTGATCATGGCGTTCGCAGCCGGAGCAGAGATTGCAAGCACCGCCGTGATGGCGGCTGAAGCGAACAGGGTGCGAGCAGTGCGCATGGGGACATGTTCCTTTCGGCGCAACTGCGAAGGCTGACTCTTTGTCGGCTCATCGGATCGCAGTGGCGACGTGATCACCGTCAGCCGGATTGCGGCCGCGCACCACCGGAGAACGTCGCATTCGAGGTACGTCATGGGCTCTTCGGGTGGCGGAAGGCAGCGGATTCACCCATTGGACGGCGCGCGTCGTCGGCGTGTCGCGTAACGAGTGGGCTAGAGGGCCCCGACGGGCCCTCCGAGGCGCGCCATTCCTCGCGCAACGAGCACCGCGAACGGGGCCCATCCGCGACGCGCCGACGGTTCCTGACGGTCCGAACAGCTCCACTGGGTGAGGCCGCGAGCAGCGGGCAGTCCAGGCCCCCTGGAGGTCGGGCGGGGAGGGCAACCCACAGCCGGCTCGAAGGGGGGCGAGACCTTGGGCGTGCAAGGCTCTGGCGGGCGTCGGAGACGGCTGCGGCTGCGCCTGACGACGAGGGGGCGCCAGGGGGCAGCGAATTCGTCAACTCACCTTTTGTGGCCGCCAATTCGAGGACACGACAAGCAGGCCGCCAGCGAAGGCACCTCGACGGACTCTGGTGGTGTAGCGCCGCCACGGATCCGGCTCGGTTCCGACCGCCCCGATGCCGCATCGCCTTGCTTCCAGGGTGAGTTGGGAACCAGCCCTTCGACACCTGATCGCCGGTCTACTCGGCCCCGCAGGATGCGGCCGGACCGTCACGGGAGCAGGGCCCGCCCTCTCCGCGAGCCCGTTGATGGGCAACGGCTCCCGCCGCCGTATCCGCCGCCTCCCGTCCCGAAGCAATGACCAGCCCCGCACACCCCTGAGCGAGAGACCCTCACCCGGATTGTGGAATTCGTACGGCCGACAGGGTCAGCCGGCAGGCCATCCGATGTTTCATGTGAAACATCGCAAAGCGACCTGCCCCGCCCTTCAGGTGGCGCTTTCCCGGAGCGCCTGTTCGACGATCGCCTCCAGCCGGGAGTGGTGTGCCCCTCGCCAGTAGACGCGACCGCATGCCGTGCACTGCGCGAAGACGTCATACGTACGCTGCGTGCCGTGCTCAAGGTGCTCACGGACGGAGTCCTTGTCGGCGTCCATGAGCGGGCCGTTGCATGCGGTGCAGCGGGTCCACGGCGCGAGGGTGGGGGCGAAGCGCCCCAGCACGTCCCGGAGTTGCTCATCGGGCCGGTCGCTGTAGATGAATGCGCCCGCCCAGATCTCCCGCCGTCGCAGCAGCCCGCGGTCCCGGGAGAGGAGCACCCGTTGTTCCTTCGCCGAGAGCGCGGCCAGCGCCGCGTCGCCGGGGTCCTCATTGGTGTACGCCGCGTCCACGCCGAGCAGCCGCAACCTGCGCGCCAGGGTGCCGAGGTGCACGTCGAGCAGGAACCTCAGCGGCGCGCCGGGCAGCCGCTGCGGGCGCTCAACGGCGTGCACCTCGATGCTCTCGCCCTCCTGCGGGACATGGGAGACGGGGACCTCGGCGCCGTCCACGACCAGCCGGCCGACCTCGGTGAGCGGGACGCCGAGCGACTCGACGACATGGCCAAGCGTCGATGACCCGTCGGTTGCCACGGGCGTACCGGCGGTGCTGTGCGCTGACGCGACGAAAAGGTGCAGCGCAGGGTCGAAGCTGAAGTGGATCTCGGGTCCGTTCACGCCGGACAGCATGCCATCGGGCGAGCTACACCAGCGAGCGGATTCCTGCCGGTCAGAGGCATGGGGCGAGCCGCCCGGCAGGTGGCTGCGCCGAGGCTCGCCCCCGGCGGTGGCGCCTCTGGCTACATACGGACCGTAGCGGTCGGCATCCCGGATTGTGCACGATGGAGCAGGCCCCGCTCCCCCGCCGCCCCTAGCCTCACTGCCACCACATCACCACCATCAGCAATGAGGGGCGGTACCGGTGAACTGGCACATCCACGGCTACCGCGAGAACGATCTCGCCGAAGTGGTCCACCTGATCGACTCCACGGCGGAACTGGGGCAGGAGTCCGTCTTCTCGCTCGCCGAGTGCATCAGCGCGCTGACTTCTCGGCAGCCCGCCGTGGTGGCCGTCCACCAGGGCGCTCCCATCGGGGCGGCGCTCGCCTGTGTGGCGGGTGAGCGGGGCTGGGTGATGCGGATCGCGATCTCTTCGGCCTGGCGTGGCCGGGGGCTGGCGAGTGCGCTGCTGATGGAACTGGAGCGGCGCCTGGTCGCGGCCCGGGTGAGCCGGATCGCCTATGTGCTTCCCGAGGAGGACCTGCTCGGGGAGGGCCTGCTCAACGCGGGCTATACCCGGCAGCCCGCGGTGGCCTACTTCGAGAAGGTCGAACCGCATCACGGCCCCGCGGCCAGCCTCCGGGGTCCGGCTGCCGCGGGCTCAAGCTGATACCGGGGTTCCGTGAGCGGGACGAGCGGCTGCTGGTGTGCGCGACCAATTCCATCCGCTCGCTCGACCCGGCGTTCCTGCGGCCGGGGCGGTTCGACTACCTGATCCCGATCGGTACGCCGGACGCGGCGGCCCGGTCGGCGATCTGGTCCCGGTACACGGACGGCCGCCCGGAGGTGGAGGTGGCGGCGCTGGTGGCGGCCAGCGAGCTGTTCACCCCGGCCGATATCGAGCACGCCGCGCGGATGGCCGCCCAGACGTCGTTCGAGCGGGACCTGGAGGCGATCGGCGGCGGCGCGGGCGCCCACGGGCGGCTCGGGGCGAGCACCGACGACTATCTCGCCGCCATCGACCGGTGCCGGCCGACCGTCACCCCTGCCATGGTCGACGAATTCAGCGCGGACATCACCGCCCACGCCCGCTGCTGACGGCGCGAGCGCGGCCCACACACCGGCAGGCGGGACCGGCCGCCCCCGCAGCCGCGCACCCACCGCGGGCCGGCCCGGGCTCGTCCACGGAGCCGCGGTCGGACGACAGAACTACAACCTGCGCACTGCATCGGGAGGACATGGACCGCTGTGACTCCTCCGTGGGGCCGATGTTGACTCCGGGTTCGCGTACGTACGGTCTGATCGGTGCCGGAACTCGCGCACCATCGGGGATCATCGAGAGGGGCGGATCACGCATGGCGGAGATTGTCGATCTGGCGGCGTACGGCAAGGACTTCACCAGGGATCCGTACCCGTACTACGCCAAGCTGCGTGCCCAGGGGCCCATACACCGGGTGCGCCTCCCCTACGGCAACGACGCGTGGATGGTCGTCGGGCACCAAGCGGTCAGAGCGGCGCTCAGCGACTCCCGCCTCAACAAGGACTGGCGCGTCGCCATGCCGCAGAACGACGACGGCGAGGTGTCGCCCCTGTTCACGAACATGCTGGACGCGGACCCGCCTCAGCACACCCGGCTGCGGAAACTGGTGGCCAAGGAGTTCACGTCCCGCCGCGTCGAGGCACTACGGCCACGGGTCCAGCAGATCACCGACGAGCTGCTGGACGCGATGCTCGCCGTCCCGGAGGGCCGTGCCGACCTGGTGGAGGCCCTCGCCTTCCCGCTGCCCATGACCGTCATCTGCGAGCTGCTCGGCGTCCCCGCCATGGACCGGGATGCCTTCCGTGCCTGGTCGAACGAGATCGTCGCGCCGAGCAGTGACGAGGCGGCACAGGAGGCGGTGGTGGCGATGTCCGGCTACCTCTCCGACCTCATCGAAACCAAGCGCAAGGCTCCCGGCGACGGCCTGCTCAGCGCCCTGATCCGCACCAGCGACGAGGACGGCGACCAGCTCTCCCGTGACGAGCTGATCGGCACCGCCTTCCTGCTGCTGGTTGCGGGCCATGAGACGACCGTCAGCCTCCTGGCCAATGGCGTACGCGCCCTGCTCCAGCACCCGGACCAACTGGCCGCTCTGCGAGCCGACTTCACCCTCCTCGACAACGCCGTGGAGGAGATGCTGCGCTACGACGGCCCGGTGGAGACGGCCACATGGCGCTTCACCGCCGAGCCGGTCGAGATCGGCGGCACCCTGATCCCCGCCGGCGAGACCATAGTGATCGCCCTGGCCTCCGCCTCCCGCGACCCGGAAGTCTTCGCCATCGCCGAAGACTTCGACATCACCCGCGACGCGCGCGGACACACCGCCTTCGGCCACGGCATCCACTTCTGCCTCGGCGCCCCACTGGCCCGGCTGGAGGCCCGTGTTGCCCTCCGCTCCCTCTTGGAACGCTGCCCCGACCTCGCCATGGACGCCGACTTCGACGACCTCACCTGGCGCATCGGGATGCTCCGCGGACCGGCGCAACTGCCGGTCCGCTGGAAGAGCTGAGCATCTCAAGGGCGGGCCGTCGGGGCGACTGACGGTCTCTGGCCATCTTTTTGGGGTCCTCGACTCCGCGGCGGGGCTCGCAGTTGTCTTGCATGCTGACAGTGATCAACAGACTCCGCCGCGGACCGGGTCAGCAGCTCAAATTGTCGCCGGGTGTGGTTCCCAGGATCTGCACAAAGCTCTTGTAGTTGTTGATCCGGCTCTGCACCTGGCCGGGGTTGCCGCCGTTGCACTCGAGGGAGCCGTTGATGCTGCGGATGGTCTCGCCGAAGCCGGCGCCGCTGACCATCGCCTGGTGCGGGGTCATGGTGCCCGGCCCGTTCTGTGTGTTCCAGTACCAGAGGGCGGTCTTCCAGGCGACGGCGGCATCCTGCTCCACCAAGTAGGGGTTGTTCAGCAGATCGATGCCGAGCGCATCGCCCGCCGCCTTGTAGTTGAAGTTCCAGCTCAGCTGTATCGGCCCGCGTCCGTAGTAGGCAGCCTGTCCGGCGGGGCACCCGTACGGCTGGGTGGCGTCGCAGTAGTGGGGGTAGTTCTCGGTGTTCTGCTCGACCACATGGACCAGGCCACCGGTCTCGTGGCCGACGTTCGCGAGGAAGGCCGCGGCCTCCTGACGCTTCACGATGTCACTTCCGGTGTTGGCGAACTCCGGGTAGGCGCTGAGGGCCGCGGT
Source organism: Streptomyces sp. bgisy130 (assembly GCF_057708345.1). NCBI lineage: Bacteria > Bacillati > Actinomycetota > Actinomycetes > Kitasatosporales > Streptomycetaceae > Streptomyces > Streptomyces sp. bgisy130. The sequence goes on along the minus strand of NZ_JBYISA010000002.1, from coordinate 530,918 downwards.
CAGCCCGCTGTAGGTGTAGAAGGCATTCCGGTTCGGGAACATCTGGTTGAACTGCGCCTCGCTGACGACGAACCCCTCGGCTCGCGTGCCGGCGCCGGCCGGGGCCGCGGCACAGTGGGAACAGCCCGTCGTGGCAGCTGCCGGCATCGTCGGCACGACGAGCGCTACGCCCACGGCTACGGTCGCGGCACCCAGCAGCGCGGCAATACGTGACCTCATTGCGTGACTCCTTCTCGCGGCCGGCCTCCGGGCATGGAGGGGCCGCCATGTGGGGGGATCGCCCTATCGGGAACGCCGTTGGAGCAGTCGCCTGGATGGATCAACTGGCGTACTGGGCACGCATGTTGGAGCACGGGTGGATCAGACGGCGCAGGCCGGCCACCAACACACGCGGCACGACGACGGCAACAACGGCTGCGGCGACGGCTATGACCACGACCGCGGGAAGCACTGCGGTCTAGACCAACTTCAGGTTATGGGCGCCACGTTGAACATGTCCATACCAATGCAGTGATTTATCGACGGGCCTCTCAGCACCCGGGTCGGGGGTGGTGACACAACGGCCCGCCCGCTGTGCAAAAGTGGCCCGATGAAGACAATCGGGCTGCTCGGAGGCATGAGCTGGGAGTCCACCGCGGAGTACTACCGGCTGCTGAACGAGTTGACGCGCGAGCGTCTGGGCGGCCTGCACTCCACGCGGTGCGTGCTCTACTCCGTGGATTTCGCAGAGATCGAACGCCTACAGGTCGAAGGGCGCTGGGACGAGGCCGGGGAAGTCCTCGCCGACGCCGCCAGGGCGCTGGAGTCAGCCGGCGCGGACATGGTGCTGATCTGCACCAACACCATGCACAAGGTCGCCGGCCAAGTAGCCGCCGCCGTCACCATCCCACTGCTGCACCTCGCCGACACCACGGCCGACGCCGTCCGTGCGCGCGGCCTGCGCCGTATCGGACTGCTGGGCACCGCGTTCACCATGGAGCAGGACTTCTACCGGGGCCGACTGGAAAGCCACGGGCTGGATGTGCTTGTTCCGGATGCCACCGGGCGCAGTGCCGTCCACCGCGTGATCTACGAGGAGCTGTGCCTGGGCATCGTCCAGGAGGAATCCCGGCAGGCATTCATGGCCGTCATCAGGGACCTCGTCGCCGCCGGAGCCGAGGGCATTGTGCTGGGCTGCACCGAGATCGAGCTGCTCATCGGGCCGGAGCACAGCCCGGTACCGGCCTTCCCCACCACCCGACTACATGCCGAAGCAGCCGTCTCCCGCGCCCTCTCCGACACCCCGTAGCAGCACAGCCGGGAAATCCAGTAGCCCTCCGAAACCGGGGTTGGAGAAATGACCATCGCCAACTTCCCGGTCGCCACGCATTCTTGTGTCATGCCGAGGTTTGAACTGACGGCAGGTACTCTGACGTGGTGTCGCGTACCGAGTTAGAACGACTGGCCAGGATCCGGATGCAGGTCACCGGTGAGACGCTGGAACGCGCCATGGCGGTGCTCGCAGGCCATACCACCGCCCCCACCTCGCAATCCGAACCCGACGCCAAGCCTGACGTCGCCGGAAACGACGATCTCGACGACGGTACGGCCGACGAACCCGGCGCGGTCGGCGAAAGCAACGAGGACAGCGAGAAAACATCAAAGCCTGAGGCCCGGCGAACGCCGCAGAAGCGCGGCCATCTGCGCGGCCTCTGATTTCCGCTCCTCGGCGAGGAAAATCGCCCAGGAGCCGACGCGCGGGCCGGATCGCGACGATCAGCACACGCCGCGACGGATGAAGCGCAGAAGGTCACCAAGGGCAAGAATCAACACAGCGTGAGAGCGCCGTTACAGAGTGTGTGCAGAGATGCGCAGGCCCAGCTGCCAGATGGGCTCCTGAAGCTCACGGGGTCAGGGGGCGCGCGAGCAGCGGCGTGCGGAGCATCTGATGCCCGCCGCTGGCCAGCATCCGGACCTCGCCCCGGTCGCTGATCTCTGCGCGTACGATCCCCGATTCGTCCTCGTAGACCGGATACCCGCCCGCTCCCGCACGCTCGGTGCGGTGGACGATCACTACGTCGTCCTCCACCGCGGGAGCTTGAAATACCAGCTCATAGCATTCCGGGTAATCCATCAGGGCCTCCCGACAAAACTGGGCAGGTGCTTCCGCGGCGCTCCCCGCCGCCGCATTCAGCGCGTCGCTGCACCTCGGCCATTCCATCGTCACCCACTCCCGCCCACGGCGCCTGAGGAGGGCACCGGGACGCGACTCCCGGACCGGAGGAGCCCTTGCCGCCGAGGCATCGCTGAGGCGTGCCAAGGGGCAGCCGTCGCGCCGCCCACCCCTCGACACGAAGCGCAAAACCCACCCTCCGTAAACCTGACATTTGTCATGCAGGCTTGTGATCAAGGTCGTTCCACGGGTTGACGTCTGGCCGCTGTCCCACCGCGAGAATCGGGACCGCGAAGGTCGAAAGCTGACTCAGATGTTGAACTCCCGGAGAATCCATGCCTGTTACGACCCCTCGCCGGCGCCTGCGGCTGGCCGGCACTGCTGCTGCCGCCTTACTCACGCTGACGATTCCCACCACCGCCTCAGCCGCCACGGCGCCGACCACGGACTCAAGCAACGCCACCGCCGCCGGGACCGCTCACCGGTCCGGCATCGACCGGGCAGCCCTGAAAGCGACGCTCACGGCCTTCCATGACGCAGGGATGTACGGCGCTTACTCTGCGGTGCGGGACGGCGCCGCGGAATGGCAGGGCGCTTCGGGAGTCGCCGACGTCGACACCGGGCGCCCCACGACTCCACAGATGCGACACCGGATCGGCAGCATCACCAAGACCTTCACCGCGGTCGCCGTCCTCCAGGAAGTCAGCAAGGGACACATCGAGCTGGACGCTCCGATAGGCCGCTATCTGCCCGGCCTCGTTCCCGGGGAGCGCGGGCAGGCCATCACTGTCCGGATGCTGCTGAACCACACCAGCGGCATCGGCGACTATGCCGGGGCGATCTTCCCCACGGCGGACAGCATCGAAGCCAACCGCTTCCGCCAGTTCGATCCCCGGGAATTGGCCCGGCTGGGGCTGAAGGCCGAGCCGTTGGGTAAACCGGGCGAGGCTCATCACTACTCCAACACCAATTTCGTGCTCGCGGGTCTCCTGCTACAGAAGAGCACCGGAAAGTCTCCGGAGGCGTACATCACCGAGCACGTCATCCGGAAGGCAGGACTGCGGCACACATACTTTCCGCGATCGGCCTACCTCACCGGGCCGCACGCCAAGATGTACGAGGCCGCGTACGGCGGGTACAACCCACCGCGGGACTTCAGCGTCTACAACGCGTCCTGGGCCGGAACGGCGGGATCACTCGTCTCGACCATGCCCGATCTGAACCGCTTCTACCGTGCACTGCTGGGTGGTGAACTGCTCGCCCCGGCCCAGCTGCGGCAGATGAAGACCACGGTGCCCATCGAGGGCAGCCCGTTCCGCTACGGCCTGGGCCTGTTCACCCGGCACCTGCCCTGCGGAGAGTTCTGGGGACACAACGGCCTGGTGCTGGGAGCCATGACCTGGTCCATGTCCAGTGCGGACGGCCAACGGCAAATGTCGCTCGGTTTCAATTTGACGCGATATCAGAAGCTCGATGGGAACGGCATTCCCCAGACCGGCCCGATAGACACCGCCATGAACGCGCACGTCGCGCAGGCGTTGTGCGGTACCAGTGCCGGCCCGCCCCCGGGGGCGACCAACACGAACCCCTTCAACTCACTCCTGGTCGCTCCGCAGGAGCCTCCCCTCCCGGTACGCCACCCATGACCTTGCCCGGCCATTCGGATGGTGACGACGGGGTGCGCCCGTCCGCCCCGCTGCCGGCGGGGGGGCTCGGCACGTCACCCGATCGGGATCTCATCCTGGACAACGGCAGCCAGATCTTCGCCCGCCCTTCGCCCGATCTTTGCCCGTTCCGCGGGCCCGGTGGCGGAAATGGTGGACGGCGGGAGTGATGGGAGGCGTGGAACCGATGATGACTGAGCGACCTCGGATTTCGCTTGCGACCGTGGTCCTGGACTGCCCGGATGCGCATGCGCTTGCGGACTTCTACCGGCAACTTCTCGGCTGGGAAGTGAAATGCAGCGAACCGGACTGGGTCCTGCTCCGCTGCCCGGACGGCGGTACCGGGCTCTCGTTCCAGTCCGAGCCCGGGTATCAGGCCCCCGTGTGGCCCGAACGGCCCGAGCAGCAGCAGAAGATGCTCCATCTCGATCTCCGGGTCGACGATCTTGACGAGGCCGAGGCGTTTGCGGTCGCGGCGGGGGCACAGCGCGCCACGTTCCAGCCGCAGGACGATGTCCGGGTGTTCCTTGATCCGGCGGGGCACCCGTTCTGCCTCTTCCTGCACTGAGGGGCAGCGGTGTCGCGGCTTCGGTTCGTGCCGCCGGGCGACCGCGGAGCGTGTGGGAATGGACACATGGAGGCAGCGGAAATGGATCAGAGGGGCGACGGTCCGTGCTGGTCAGGAAGTTGAGGGACCGTCGGCGCGGCAGCGTGGGCAGCAGCTGCCGACCGCAGGCCGTTGCGCGCGGGGCCGCGTTGTCAGTGTCTGCCCCTAGCATTGCTCATATGTCCCCAACTCCTTCTGCCCCTACAGGTGTGCCCGTTCCTGCTTCCGAAGCCAACGAATCGATCCGGCGCTTTGTGCGCGCCCGGCGCGGGATGGCGTGGTCGGCTCAGGACATGGCGGAGTATGCGGTGCTGCTGGAGATATGGACGTTGGCGGTGCGCTCCGAGGTAGCGGAGGTTGTCGAGGCGGCCTAAGGGCTCCTAACGGCGTGACCTTCCAGGTGGTTGGATCACTCCAGGATTGATGCTCTCCCTGAAGCGTCTGTACCGGATCGCTCCGAACCGTGTGATCGGAACCGGTGGACGGTAAATCCGTCGACAGCGCCCCGCGGCATCCGACAGAGTGGCCGCCCGTGACGAGCAGTGAGCTGTGGACCAGCGCGACCGCCGACCGCTACGACGCCGAGGAGACCGAGATGTCCTCGACCGCTGTCCTCGGACCGACCCTTGCCTTCCTCGCCGAGCTTGCCGGAGCCGGCCGGGCACTGGAGTTCGCCATCGGGACCGGACGGGTGGGCGTCCCGCTCCGGGAACGCGGCGTGCCGGTAGTGGGCATTGAACTGTCCGAGCACATGGCAGCGGTGCTGCGGCACAAGATCGACGAGGACATGCTCCCGGTAGCCATGGGGGACATGGCTACCACCGTTGTTGCCGGCGAGTTCACCCTGGTCTATCTCGTCTACAACACGATCACGAACCTGCTCACGCAGGACGAGCAGGTCGAGTGCTTCCGCAACGCCGCACGTCATCTGGCGCCCGGCGGCCGATTCGTCATCGAGTTGGGCGTGCCGCCCCTGCGGTTCCTGCCGCCCGGCCAGGTTGCGGTGCCGTTCGACGTCTCTGAGCAGCATCTCGGCTTCGACACCTTCGACCTCGTCGAGCAGATTCTGGTCTCGCACCACTTCACCCGCGACGGCGACGACGGCCGCTACCGCCGCAGCGAGTCCCGACACCGGTATGCCTGGCCGGCAGAGCTCGATCTGATGGCACGGATCACTGGGCTCGAGCTGGAACGTCGTGTCGCGGACTGGGACGGGGCACCGTTCACCCAGGACTCCGCGAAGCACATCTCCGTGTGGCGCAAGCCAACTTGAGGTCGGCGGCGGCAGCACAGGCGGTTCCGGCTCGGGTTCCGGGTCGGCACCCAGGCGCAAGGAGTTGAGCGCCACCGTGAACAGCGTCCTCAAGTACCTGGCGCCCGGCAAGCTGACGGCGGCTCCGGACGCCGGTTCCGAGCAGGCAAACAACCGTGACGTCCGATTTCCGCCAGCCGAGGCGCCCCCGGCCCCGCAGACTCGAAGCGGGTCTGGCGAGCCCTGGAGGCGATTCCGTACGGCACCACAACCTCGTACGGGCGACTTGCCGACGTGCTCGGAGTGCCGCGGGGTGAGGTACGTGCCCTGGGTGCCGCGATCGGCGCGAACCCTCTGCTGATCGTGCGCCCGTGCCACCGCGTGATCGGGGCGGACGGCACGATGCGCGGCTACGCGGCGGGCGTCGAGGCCAAAATTGCGCTCCTCACGCACGAGGGCGCTCTCCAGCCCACCCTCATCTGAGACCGGCGCGCAGGTATCCCTCCCGATGACCTCACCGCTCATTCCCCCCGCCGAGGTGGCCGCCTATGGTGGCCTCCCCTCCCCCGCCCCGCACGCCGAGGCGGAACTCGCCGCGCTCCTCGCCCTGTTGACCGCGCCCCGTATGCGCATCGCGACGGTGGTCGTCGGGCACAGCAGGGACGTGGCGTCGCGCTCGTCCGCGGCGGCGTTCGCCGAAGCATGGCGCGCGGCCGGCCGGCAGCCGGTCCTCGCCATGGTCGACTGGCCGGAATCCGCCGCATCCTGGCTACGTGCGGCCCACCGCTTCACCGCCGGGGAACCGGACGCCTGGGTGGTGGCCGCCGCGCCCGTCGGCTGGGCCCAGATGAGCCGGCGGCTGCGGCACAGCACCGACTGGGACCCCGCCCGCACCTTCGGCTTTGCGGCTCTCGGTGACTCCCGTGTCCCCGCCCTGGCGGGCCCGGCAACGCTGCACGGCATGCGCGGCGCCACGGCGGACGGTGGCACCTGGGCCATCGACCGTGGTTGGGTCACCCAGCAGCTTCCGGCCCGTAGGACGCCGGTTCCTCCCCATGGCACGCTGTAGGCAGGTAGCGATGAGGCAGGAGCAGATGAGCACGCCACTTCCTGGCTTCGAGGGCTTCGCGGAGCCTGCGGGCGCCAGAGGACCTGGTCGGCCGGGTGTCTCCGGAGGTCGTGGAGGTTCGGACGGCACTGGTGGAGCGGGAGGTTCCGGCGAGTCCGGAGGACACCACTCCGTCCTGGCCGACCAGAGCCCCGCCCGTAACGGCAGCCGGCGAGAAGTCGCCCCCGGCGCCGTCCACGTCCCCGGCTGGCTGACCATGGCCCAGCAGCGCGAGCTGGTCACCGCGTGCCGTGGCTGGGCGCGCGGCCCGGCCCCGATCCGGCACACCAAGCTTCCGCGCGGCGGCGTGATGTCGGTCCAGACGGTGTGCATCGGCTGGCACTGGCAGCCGTACGCGTACACCCGCACCGCCGACGATGTGAACGGCGCCCGGGTGGCCGAATTCCCGCCTTGGATGGTCGAGTTGGGCCGCCGCGCGCTGGTCGAGGCGTATCAGGACCCCACTGCGGGTGATGGCTACACACCGGACACCGCGCTGATCAACTTCTACGACGACCAGGCGAAACTCGGTATGCATCAGGACAAGGAAGAACGCTCCGGCGCGCCGGTCGTCTCCCTCAGCATCGGGGACACCTGTGTCTTCCGGTTCGGCAACACCGAGACACGGACCAAGCCGTATACCGATGTCGAGCTGGCCTCCGGTGACCTCTTCGTCTTCGGCGGACCGTCCCGCTTCGCGTACCACGGCGTTCCCAAGGTCCGGCCGGGCACCGGCGACCCGGCGTCCGGTCTGGCCGACGGCCGCCTCAACATCACCATGCGGGTGACCGGACTCGGCGGCTGACACCGGCATCGCGAGGCACACTGGACTCATGTGCCGCAGCATCAAGACGCTCCGTCCGCCCACCACCCCCGAGGTCACCGACGAGGACATCCGGGCCGCGGCCTTGCAGTACGTCCGCAAGGTCTCCGGATTCCGCGCCCCGGCCGCCCACAACAGCGAGGTGTTCGACCAGGCCGTGGACGCCGTGGCCGCCGCGACCCAGGAACTTCTCGACGGTCTCCAGATCCGCGGCTCCGCAGCCCGACGGCCGACACACTCCTGAGCAGCGGCCACGGCTCCACGCCCCCTGCCCGCGATCACCAATCGAGCAGCGCCTGCACCGGTAGGTGATCGCTCGGAAACTGCCCGTGCGCGGAGTACGTATTGATCGTGGCGCGGCGCGTACGCACCCCCGGAGACGTGAGGATCCAATCGACGCGGTCCCCGTCCGGCACCAGGGGCCGGTAGCCGTGAAAGGTGGCGTACTGCCGGCTGCGCTCGGCGGCCGTGTCCCAGCTGTCGACGAGCGAACCGCCGTCGAGCAGCATCTCGTAAACGGAATTCTTGTGCGCGGCGACATTGAAGTCACCTGTGACGATTCGGGGCAGCGAAGGGTCCAGCCCACCCAGTCGTTCGTTGATCAGACCCGCGGAACGCTCACGCGAGTACTGATTCGCATGATCGAGATGCGTATTGAGGACATAGAACTCGCCGCCGACCCGCAGTTCCCGGAAGCGGACCCAGGTCACCATCCGGATGACGGTGTTTCCCCAGGTCGCCGAGCCGATCAGATACGGCGTATCGGACAGCCAGAAATGGTCGTACTCGACCGGCGCGAGCCGCCGGGCATCATAGAAAACGGCCGCGAACTCATCCTTGCTCCCGCCGCCCCGCCCGGTCCCCACCCAGGCGTAATGCGCTCCGAGATCCCCGCCGATATCGCGCAGCTGCCCGTACAGCCCTTCCTGCGTCCCGAGCAGATGCGGGGCCTCCTGCCGCAGCAAGGCCCGCACCACGGGCCGGCGCTCGGCCCAGGAGTGCGGCCGCACATCCGAGGCGTACCGCAGGTTGAAGGTCATCACCCGCAGCCCCTGCCGACCGTCGGCGGCGTACGCGGTCCCCGGCCCGCACACCGCCGCCACCGGCCCGGCGACAGCCGCCGCAGCCACCACTCGAAAGGAAAACCGCCGACTGACCGATGCCATCGCTCCACCGGAACCAGATCTCGGGAGACCAGTCGCCAGGGAACCAGAGAAATCACTGGAAACGGATGAAGCTTTCCACCCGGGAACGAGAGCAGTCACAGCAACTCCAGTCATCCGTCGCACAGGCAGACACCGGCCCTGAGACCGACACGGGTGCCCGCACCGGAGCCGGAACCGGAACTGGCACCACCGTCGCAACAACAACCATCATGCGAAAGTCTCGAACCCCGTCATAGGCGATAAGTTGCCTACGGATAAACCGACGTGGAACGCCCACGAAACCGGGGCGATTCCTTCCCCCGGGCCCCCTCCCTCCCCGTCTCCCTCCCCCTCCCCGTCTTCCCCTCCCCTACCGATCGCCCGCCGGCCCCTGCCAGTCCGCGTGACGGATGCGGGAGATCTCCCGGACGTCGCCGACCGTCCCCCACTCGTCCTTCCCGAGCCGCGACAGGGGCTTCATCCTGGAGATTTCCGGGTGCCCGTCGACCAGCACCTCCTGCGACACGACCGCGTGCACCACGCGCCCGAACACCACGGTCGCGTCGCCGATTCCCAGCGTGGTGTGCACCTCGCACTCCAACGCCACCGGCGAGCCCGCCACCCGCGGCGGCTTGACCCGCAGACTCGGCTCGGAAGCGATCCCGGCCGCCTCGAATTCACTCACCCCGTGCGGGAATTCCGTACCCGTGTCATTGATCTGCTCAAAGAGCCCCTCCGGCGCGAGGTTCACCACGAATTGTCCGGTCGCCTCCACGTTCCGCAGGGTGTCCTTGCGTCCAACGGAACTGAACTGCACCACGGGCGGCGCGACGCTGGCGATCGTAAAGAAGGAGTGCGGTGCCAGGTTGTGTGTTCCGTCCGCCGATGTGGTGGACACCCAGGCGATGGGCCGCGGCACCACGGTGGCGGTCAGCAGCCGGTAGAACTCGTTGCGGGACATGGCAGCGGGATCAAAGTCGGTACGCATGGTGATCAGTATCCAGGTGTGCGGCCGCAGACCGTACAGCGGATCCACGGCATCACCAAACCCCTGACTTCGGCGGAAAGTGCCCGGTATCGGAGCCACCGAGCGCCAGGAGCCGACACCGTGCCCACAGCAGCCCCCACCGTCTGGGAGGACTTCGAGGTCCCCCCATGCCCGCGGCGGCCAAGTCACCCTCTCCGTGGCGTTCGAGGTCGAGTTGGCCTTTGAAGGTGTCGTTCACCGACTCGATGAGCTGCCGGAGCGGACCCAGACGCCCCGACCGGCTGTGCGGGCATGCCGAAACGCCCAGAACCGATCATGGTCCCGGGCGTTTCGGCATGCGGATCCGGCCTCAGCGGGTTCAGGTGCCTGGACGGGGAGCTCGCAGGTGTGCACGACGGGCCAGCTCTTCATCGTCGACCAGGGTGAGCCTGGGCTGACCCGGTGCGCACATCATGGTGACGAGGAAGCGGCTCCGGGAGTCCCAGCGGTTGTTGCCGTCCTGGTAGTGGATGACATCGCCGCCCGGCTCCCAGAAGGTCTCCCCGGCCTTGATCACCCGCTCCGGTTCGCCTTCCAGCTCGAAGAGCGTCTCGCCCTCCAGCATGTAGCCGAAAGCGGGTCCCGAGTGCCGGTGCGGCGGGGTGCCGGGATCGCCGGGAGGAAACTCGACGACAACCGTCATCGCCTCCACCTCCTCCGGAACGGACGGCGGCTTCACCGACTGCAGCACAGTGAGCGCCGTCTTCCAGGCTTCCGAGCGCGGTGGGCTCTCAGCGCTGTCTGCTGCCGGCTCGTCGTTCGACATGGTGCGGCCTCCAGTGGCGGGCCGGCTGGTTCAGGAGAGCCAGTCGCTGTAGTGGGTGGGGGCGATACGGGCGTCGCCCTTGGCGATCAGAGCGTCGCCCTGAACGACGGCGAACATGCCGGCGGAGTCGTCGGTGACGACCGTGCGGCCGTCGGGACGGGCATCGAGGGTGATCCGGCCGAGTTCGTCGAGGGGGAGGACGTCGGGCCCGGCGACGTCGAGGGCGCCGTTCAAAGGGGTCCCGGCAGCGACTTCGGCGACCGCGTCGGAGATGTCCTGGGCGGCGATCGGCTGGAGCAGGGTGGTGGGCAGGCGGACGGTGTCGCCCTCGGTGGTCCAGGACAGGATCGCGTCCATGAACTCCATGAACTGGGTGGCGTGGACGATCGAGTAGGGGATCGGCCCGGCCTTGAGGATGTCTTCCTGGAGGACCTTGGCCCGGTAGTAGTCGAGGTCGGGTACCTGATCCGCGCCGACGATCGAGAGGATGACGACATGGCCCACCCCGCCCTTCTGGGCGGCGGCCAGCAGGTTGTCCATCGAGGTCTGGAAGAAGGCCGGTGAGGCGTCGTCGAAGGTCGGGGAGTTCGTCAGATTCACGACGACGTCGGCGCCGGCCACCGCCTCCGCCAGACCCTGCCCTGTGATCACGTCGACACCTGTGGACTGCGAGTGTGGCACGGCCTCGTGCCCGGCCGTGTTCAGCTTCTTCACGACCCGGGACCCGATCAGGCCGGTACCGCCGATGACTGCGAACTTCATGGGCCACCTTTCGTCGCGCACCGACACGTCATGCGTCCAGATTGCGACGATGCGGTACGCGGCGCACGCGGACCATCCGCTCCTGCGCGATCCCGGTGGCGCCGCGGGCAGCGGGCCGATGTCGGCCGGGCAGTCCGCGAGGGGCTCGGGCGTTGCGTGCCCCGAGGTCTACCGCACCAGATCTTCCGGTACACCGCGCGGTAGCCGGGCGGGTCCCAGGTCGTCGCGCCGCGGCTGTCGGCGGCGGTGGCGATGTGCTGGCGGGACACCATACTCCGGGGCCCGCCCGGGCAGCGGAACCATGACTCGGTGGGGTGCCGCCGAGGGGCTCAGTCCGGCTTCGGCAGGGACCGCAGGCGTTGCATCTGGGCGTGGCTGAGGTCGTACGCCCGGCGCATGTGACGGGCGATCACCTCTAGCTCGTCCTCGGTGTGGTCGTTGAGCAGCGACTGCCAGGCGGGGCCGAGGTCGTCCCACACCGCGGTGACGCGGGCGATGCGATCGGGCATCGGCGTGACCAGCACCCGGCGCCGATCCTGCTGGTCGGGCGCGCGGACCACATAGCCGCCGCGTTCCAGCCGGTCCACCAGCCGTGTGGCCGACCCCGTGGTCAGACCCGTCATCTCGGCGATCTGTTTCACCGTGCGCGGCCCGGGGTGGGCGGTCAGCAGGCTCAGGCACTGCACGTCAGTCGGATGCAGCCCGAGATGATCGGCGACGGCCTGATTGAACAGCACATATGCCGCCAGGTAGCGGCGCGACTCCCTCGACAGCTCCTCGGACAGCCGAGCCCGGCGTGAGCCTGTCACCTGGATCACACTCCAAATCGCTGCGCGACACAGCAGTTTCTCGTAGTCTTCGCTGCGTGACGCAGTAAATGCGCCGCGCATCGATACTACCTGCTGGGGGAACCATGCTCACCGTCGCCGTCACCGGAGCCACCGGAGCCCAGGGCGGAGCCACCGCCCGAGCCTTGCTCTCCGCTGGGCACCACGTGCGCGCGCTCACCCGCTACCCCGACTCACTCGCCGCCGAGGTCCTCCGCGGCCTCGGAGCCGAGGTGCTCCGAGCCGACTTCGACGACCACACCTCCCTCCGCGCCGCCCTGGCCGGGACGGACTCCCTCTTCGCGGTCACCACGCCGTTCGGCACCGACACCACCGCCGAAACCCGGCAGGGCAAGGCCCTCGTCGACGCCGCAGCAGCCGCCCGCCTCGGGCACATCGTCCTCACCTCCGCCGCGCACGCCGACCGCGGCACCGCGGTCCCGCACTACGAGAGCAAGTACCTGGTCGAGCAATACCTCTGTGCAGCCGACGTTCCCTGGACCGTGATCGCCCCGGCGGCATTCATGGACAACTACACCAGCGACTGGACCCTCGACGGGCTGCGCGACAACACCTTCGCCTGGCCCATGCCTGCCGACCGGCCCCTCACGCTCATCCCCGCCACCGACATCGGCGCATTCGCGGCGCTGGCCCTCCAGCGCCGCGACGAGTTCACCGGCCGCCGCATCGACATCGCCTCCGACGAATGCACCCCCAGGTGGATTGCCGAGACCCTCGCGATGGTCACCGACCGGCCGATCGCCCACCAAGAGGTCCCGCTGGCCCAAGTCCGTACCCGATCCGCCGACTTGGCCGCCATGTTCGAGTACTTCACCACCGTCGGTCTCGATGTCGACGTCGCCGGACTGCGACGCGACTACCCCGAAGTCGGCTGGCACAGCTTCGCCGACTGGGCCGCCGGCCAGGAGTGGCCCGCTCTCCTGACCCCTGCCCCGGCGAATCAGTGAGATCCCCATACAAGGCACACTTCAGCCCTCGCCCCTAGGAGCATCATCGTGAAGCCCATCGGCTACTGGCTCAACCGCACGGACCAAGCCCTCACCCGCCAGATGAACGACATGCTGGACGGGGTCGGGCTCACCCGGATCGCCTGGCAGGTCCTCAACGTCATCCAGGACACGCCTCGGGTCGCCGACACGGAAGTACGGGCCACTCTCTCCGCCAACGCCGACATCCCCACACTGACCGCCGCCATTGACGCCGTGCTCGTCGAGGGCTGGGCGACCCGTCCCGCACCGAACCGGCTCTCCCTCACCCCTGAAGGCAGTCAGCGCCTGGCCCACGTCGCCGAGCGCGTCGACATGTTCCGCAAACGCGCCACGGCCGGCATCTCCCAGGACGAGTACGGCACGGCCGTCCGCGTCCTCGGACGCATGACCCGCAACCTCGAAGCGCCGACGGACGCCGTCCGCGGGCAATGAGCCATCGCGGATGGCCAACTCGCCGCTGCGAGCGGCAACTTGACAATATCTCGGGCGGCCCCTGTAACTGACCGAAAGGTCAGTCCCACTGCTCGTCCGCGAGGGAGCTGACCGGCTGCGGCTTGCCGATGACTGCCAGGGCTATGAAGAAGTTGATCTGGCCGATCGCGATGGTCAGGGTGGCCAGGGCCTTCTCGTCGTAGTGCTTCGCCACCTCGGCGTACAGCTCGTCGGAGACGCGTTCCCTGCCGTGCGGGGCGGGCTGGAGGGTGGCCTCCACCAAGGCGAGGGCGGCGCGCTCGGCGTCGGTGAAGTACGGGGCGTCCTGCCAGGAGGAGACTGCGGTGATGCGCTCCTCGGACTCCCCGGCCTTGCGCAGGAAGCCGGTGTTCAGGATCGTCAGGTAGGTGTTGCCGACGATCTGCCCGGCACGCAGGTGGACGAGGTTCATCGTGGTGCGCGGCACCGAGTGGTTGCCCGTGGCCCGGAAGAGGGCGGCGCTGATGTCGTTCAACTCGGGCACGAACTCGGCCGGGTTGGGCATCCGGGAGATGGAGGTCTGCGTGGTGTTCGTCATGGCTGCTCTCCTTCGCTTCGGCCTGTTTGGCGTCTTCACAGCACTGACGGATCGGCGCACGCAGATGTGACGGGAATCCGGAAAAGTTCTCTGCACTCTCTGGCCCTGGTGAGAACCTTGTTCTCCCGGGCCGTGCCTACTGAGCTGGAAGGCGCGATGTCGAACGGGCTGACCGGTGCCGTGGCGTGCGGGGCGGTCGTCGCCGTGCTGCTTCTGGGGTTCGCGTTGCGGGAAACGGCGGTGGTGCGGCGGCTGCGGCTCAAGACGATCACCGAGCGCAGCCGCCCCAGGACGTAGGAAACACTCATTCCTGGTGCAGCTCGTTGCGGCCGGGCCCGCCGGAGAGTCTGTCGGTGCCCGGGCCGCCCCACAGGACATCGTCGCCGCTGTTGCCCCACAGCGTGTCGTTACCCGCCTCGCCGTACAGCTTGTCATTGCCCTTGCCGCCGTAGAGAACGTCGGCGCCGCCCTGGCCGTGCAGGACATCGTTGCCGTCGTCGCCGTGCAGGTTGTTCTCCTCGCCGGTACCGGTCAGGGAGTCGTTTCCGGCTTCGCCGAAGCAGTCCTGTCCGCAGTGGGTGAGGGTGTCGTTGCCAGAGCCACCGTAGGAGCCGAAGCCGAACGGGCCGCCGCCGCCGTCGAGGCGGTCGTCGCCGTCGTCGCCGTGGAGCATGGCGGACACGGACCCCTTGAGGACATCGTTGCCCTTGCCGCCGTAGACCCCGGCCCATGCGTCGCTGTCCGGTTCGAGTGTCGCGGTGTCGTCCTTGTCGCCGAGGTCGACGTCGTAGCTGTCCGAGTCATCCGAGTTCTGCGGGATCTCGACCGCGCAGCGCACCACGGTGCGATCGCCCCGCGTGGGGTACGTGCACTCATCCGCGCTCGCCGCACTCGCGTCGATGGCGACGTCGTACCGGTCGTGGAAGGTCAGGACATAATACGACTCAAACTCCCCGCGGTGTTCGATCTCTTCGCCGACGGTCAGCTTGTTCTGTTGACCGGGGGCGGCCTTGTACCAGAGCTCGCCGTCCTCGTGGACGACGGTGGCCGCGGCCCTCGGGACTGCCTGGGCGGCCGACGCCGCGAGGGCGGTTGCGCCGAGGGAGAGGGCAAAGGCAGCGGTAGCAGCGATGGCGTTGTAGGTGCGCATGCGGAAGTGGCCCTTCGGGATGTCAGTGCGCCGGGGTGCAGGTGGTCACTGGGTTAGACCGGGTGTCCGAGAACGGAGTTGTGCCATCGCTCATGAACAACAGCGGATCGGGCAGTGGCCGGGACGTGGACAGCTCCGCGGGGACGATAGGTCGTGAGGGCGTACGCGGCCCGATAGGCGGTGAGGGTTGCTGGCGCGTACCCGAGCTCGTGGGCGAAGAGCCTGGTGAGTTCCGCAGTGTGCTCCTCGGCGTGCGGCCCGTACATGTCCCAGACGCATCGGGTCTCCCGGCAGCTCGCGCTCGTACGTCACCAGGACGCCTTTGTGGTCCAAGTCGGTACGCATGGTGATCAGTATCCAGGAGGCGGTCGCGGACCCCATAGCCTGATCCGACGCGCCTGGACCACCCGCCGCTGGGAAGACCACCCCGCCCGCGACCCTCTTTCCGGGTGAGCCCCTAGGATCGCTTGGCGTTCTCCGACGAACGCTGACGACCGCTGGGTCGTGCCTGCCGTCCGACGTCCGGCACGACGGCTCCATCGCATGGCAATGGAGTCGAGCATCGAGGAGAGGAACGTTCATGCGCGCCCGGAGCATCGCCACGGCCACCGCAACAGCATTGGCACTGGTGGCCGCTCGTGACCTTGTCCAGAAGAAGCACGCATTGCTCCGGAACTTCCCTGTGCTCGGGCACGCCCGGTACCTGTTGGAGACGATCGGGCCGGAGCTGCGGCAGTACATAGTGACCTCCAACGACGAGGAGCGCCCGTTCAGCCGTGACCAGCGCACCTGGATCTACGCGTCGGCGAAGGGGGAGAACAACTACTTCGGGTTCGGAACCGACAATGACGTCGAGCACATGCAGGGGCACGCGTACCTGAAGCAGCGCACGTTCGCCGGCGCGTTGCCCGACCTGCACGACCCGCAGGCCCTGCTGCCGTCGGCCAAGGTGCTGGGCGGGCCGCGCGGGCGCGCCAAGGCGTTCCGGCCGGCGAGCGTGGTGAACATCTCGGCGATGAGCTTCGGGTCGCTCTCCGGCGCGGCGATCACGGCGCTCAACAAGGGGGCGGCGCTGGCGGGCACCCTGCACAACACGGGTGAGGGAGGTCTCTCGCCGCACCACCGCAACGGCGGCGACCTCGTCCTTCAGATCGGTACGTCCTATTTCGGCTGCCGCAACGAGGACGGCAGCTTCAACATCGACAAGCTCAAGGATGTGGTCGCCGGCGCCCCGGTCAAGGCGATAGAGATCAAGCTCTCCCAGGGTGCCAAGCCGGGACTGGGCGGAATGCTGCCGGGCGCGAAGGTGACACCGGAAATCGCCGAGATCCGCGGCATCCCGCTCGGCGAGGACTGTGCTTCCCCGTCGCGGCACACCGCGTTCGGCGACGTCGACTCGATGCTCGACTTCGTCGAACTGCTCGCCACCGAGACCGGCCTGCCGGTCGGGATCAAGAGCGCGGTGGGCGAGATGGAGTTCTGGCAGGAGCTGGCCACGCTGATGGCGCGTGGTGACCGTGGTGTCGACTTCGTGACCATCGACGGCGGCGAGGGCGGCACCGGGGCGGCGCCGCTCACCTTCTCCGACTCGGTTTCGCTGCCCTTCCGGATGGGCTTCTCCCGGGTCTACGGCGCCTTCGCCGAGCGGGGGCTGACCGACGACCTGACGTTCATCGCCTCCGGCAAGCTCGGCCTGCCCGAGAACGCCGCGGTCGCCTTCGCTCTGGGGGCCGACATGATCAACGTGGCCCGTGAGGCGATGCTGTCGATCGGCTGCATCCAGGCGCAGAAGTGCCACACCGACAAGTGCCCCACCGGCATCGCCACCCAGAGCCCGTGGCTGGCCCGCGGCCTCGACCCGGCCTCGAAGGCCACCCGGGCCGCCGTCTACCTGCGGACCCTCCGCAAGGAGCTGATGAAGATCTCGGCGGCCGTCGGTGTCGCCCACCCGGCGCTCATCACGGCCACGGACATCGAGATCATGAACGGCGACTACGAGGCCCGCACCCTGGCCGGCGTCTACGGCTACAAGAACGGCTGGGGCGAGCTCGGCCCGCACCTCGCCAAGGAGATCACCGCACTGCTCACCACCGAGCAGTCCTCCGAGCAGTCCTCTGACCAGAAGCCGACCGCCTGACGCCGATCACGGCAGGCACCGCGCTCGCCGCTCCCCTGCCCGGAGCGCGCGCGGGGCGCCGGTCAGTGGCACTCTTGTCTTCCCTGCTCCACGAACAGCCCCTGCCTAGGTGATCAGAACATGAGCGAAAAAGTGAGATTCCCGAGCGTCGTCGGCCCCGAACTGGCCGGCGCGATCGACCTGCCGGACGGCGAGATCCGCGGCTGGGGGATCTTCGTGCACGGATTCACCCTCGGCAAGGGCTCGCCGGCCGCCTCGCGCGTCAGCAAGCAGCTGGCCCGCGAGGGGATCGGCATGCTGCGCTTCGACAACCTCGGGATCGGGGACTCCGACGGCGACTGGGGGGATGGTTCCTTCACCGTCAAGGTCCAGGACACGATCCGTGCCGCAGCCATGATGGCGGAGCGGGGGACTCCGGCAGACCTGCTGGTGGGGCACTCGTGGGGAGGCGCCGCCGTCCTCGCCGCGGCGGCCGAGGCAACCGGCGTCCGCGCGGTCGCCACGATCGGGGCGCCGGTCGATCCCAGCCACGTCGAGCGACAGTACGACGCGGTCGTGGATCGCGTGCTCAGCGATGGGTCGCACGAGTGGTTCGTCGGCGGGCGGACCCTGGTCCTCAAGCGCGCCTTCGTCGAAGACGTCCGCCGTGCTCACCTGCGGGACCGGATCGGCGAGCTGGACCTGCCCCTACTCGTCCTGCATTCGCCGACCGACAACACCGTCGACATCGACAACGCCGGAGAGATCTTCCGCGAGGCACGACACCCGCGAAGCTTCGTCTCACTCGAAGGGGCGGACCATTTCCTGACCGCCCGAGGACAAGCACAGCGAGCCGCCCGCATCATCAGTGCCTGGGCCGACCAGTACGTCCACGGACCGCGGCCCGCCGGAGACACATCTCAGGTGAAGGGCTCGCTCGGATAGGCAGGGATTCCCCGGCGCGCTTTCGCGCCCCTAGACAAGGCTGCGGGCGCTCCAGAGTTCGGGGAAGACGGGGCGGGCGGCGCGCTGTTCCAGCCAGTGCAGGCCCGAGGAGCCGCCGCTGCCCGTCTTGGCGCCCATCGCGCGGCGCACCACCAGCACATGGTCGGTGCGCCAGCGCTGGACCAGTTCGGCGAGGTCGGTGAGGGCTTCGCCCAGGGCCGGCAACGGGTCGTGCCGGGGGCCGGCGTAGATCCGTCGCCAGGTCTCCTCGACGCCGGGGTCGGGTTCGTACGGCGTGGCCGGGGGGCGTTCCAGGACGTGTGCGGGGACGGGGAGGCCCTGGCGGTGCAGGTAGGCCAACACCGCGTCGTAGAGGGATGGTTGGGTGAGTGAATCGCACAGCTCCGCGTGGACCGCCGAGTGGCCGCGGTGCGGGCGGGTCATCGCCTCGGACTTGTCGCCGAGCAGGAACTCCAGGTGCCGGTACATCACCGACTGGAATCCGGATGCCCGGCCGAACGCGGCCCGGAAGCCGTTGAATTGACGTGGAGTCAGCTCTGCTATCGGTGCCCATGAGGCATTGAGTGCGCGGTGGGCACGGAGACTGCGGCGCAGGGCGTCCATCGCCGCGTCGTAGTCGTCCTTCCGCAGCGCATCGCGGGCGGTGCGCCCCTCGTGGACGAGCAGAGTGAACCAGAGTTCCATCACCTGGGTGGTGACCAGGAACGGCATCTCCTCCGGTGCGTCGGTCAGGGGCTGTTGCAGGGAGGACAGCACGGAGGCGTGGATGTAGTTCTCGTAGGGGGACGGTCCCTCGAACGGCAGGAGGGCATCGTCTTCCGGCAGGGTGGTGGGTTCGGGAGTGGGGTGGGGCATGGGGTTTCACCCTTGTTCGGGGACATGGCGGGAGCCCGGGGGCCGGGCAGGGGGCGGACGCGGTTCAGGCGTCGAAGTCGAGGGCGACCTCGTCCGAGGCGGGCTGCGCACGGCAGGCCAGGGTGTAGCCGGCGGCGAGTTCCGCCGCACCGAGGGCGTATTGGCGGCCCAGGGTGACCCGGCCCGTGGTCACCCGGGCGCGGCAGGAACCGCACAGACCGTCGCGGCAGGAGTACGGGGTCTCGGGCCGGGCCCGCAGTACCGCGTCGAGCAGCACCCGGTCCTCGGCCGCCATGGCGGTCACGGTCGTCCGGCCGCCGAGCCGCGCGGTGATCCGGCCGGGCCGGGGCCGGTCCGGCGGCGCGGCCCGGTCATGGGCCTGCTCGCCCGTGGTGAACAGCTCAAGGCGCACCCGGTCCGGGTGGGTGCCCCACTCGGTGAGCGTGCGGCGGGCCGAGTCGACCAGCGCCCAGGGCCCGCACAGGTAGAAGTACGCCTCCCCGCCTGGCTCGGCGCCCAGGAGCGTCAGCAGCTTGGGCAGCCGGTGGGCGTCGAGGTGCCCCGAGAGCAGTGCGGACTCCCGCGTTTCCCGGGAGAGCACATGCAGCGCGAAGAACCGTGCGGGGTACGCGTCCTTGAGGTCGGCCAGTTCGTCCGCGAGCAGCACCGAGCCGGAGTCCCGGTTGGCGCAGATCAGGGAGACCCGGCAGGCGGCGTCCTCCCGCAGGGCTGCCGCCGCCATGGTGAGCAGCGGGGTGATTCCGCTGCCACCCGCGATCAGCACATGGTGTGCTCCCGGGCGCGCCGCGAGCTGGAACTCGCCTGTGGGAGGCCCGAGTTCGAGGGTGTCCCCCACGGTCAGCGCGGTCGTGGCGTACTCCGCGAAGCCGCCGGACCCCAGGCGCTTGACCACCAGGCGCAGGCCGGAACGCGACCGGGGCGGCAGGCATACCGAGTAACTGCGCCGCAGTTCCCGCCCGTTCAGTACATGGCGGACGGTCACATGCTGTCCCGCCCGGAGGGCGAAGGTGTCGGCGAGCGGGGGTGGGACGTGCAGAGTGAGGGCGACCGCGTCGTCGGTCAGGTGGGTCACGTCGGTCACCGGCAGGCGGTACCAGCCCGCCGCCCGTCGCTTCACATCCGTCATGCCGGCCTCACACCGCCTTCAGATGGGCGAAGCTCTCCCGGCATGCCGTGCACACCAGCACGGACTGGCACCGGGTGGCTCCGAAGGGGCTCTGCGGCCGGGTCGCGTGGGAACCGCAGGACGGGCACGGCACCCCCAGCCCCAGCCGGACGGGAAGCGGCGCACCGGACGCGCCCGGTGGCGCGATGCCGTGCTCGGCGAGCTTGCGCCGGCCTTCGGCACTGATCCAGTCCGTGGTCCAGGCCGGCGAGAGCACCTGCCGCACCCGTCCTCCGGGGTGGCCGCACTCGGCCAGCACGTCCTGGATGCCCGCCACGATGGCCGGCATGGCCGGACAGCCCAGGTACGTCGGCGTCACGATGACCTCCACCGCGCCGTCCGTGGCCGTCTCCACCGCGCGGACGACCCCGAGATCGGCAAGGGTGACCATGGGCAGCTCGGGATCGGGCACGGCGCCCACCCGTGCACGGATCTCCTCGGTGTCCGACACCGGGGCCGCGCTCACCACGTGCCCCCGGGGTACTGGTGGTAGACCGACCGGAACTCGGCGAGCAACGGACCGAGTGCCTCGGTGTGCAGCCCGGACCGGCCGCCGGTCGCCCGCCAGGACGGGGACGGCAGGTCCAGACCCGCCTCGGTCAGGACGGCCGCCATGTCCTTCTCCCACGGCTCCCGCAGCCGCGCCGGGTCGACGCCCAGCCCGTTGGCCGCCAGTCGTCGCGTCAGCTCGTCCGGCTCGAACAGCTCGGCTGCGTACGGTCGGACGAGCGCGACACCTGCCTGTATGCGCCGGCGGCTCTCCGCCGTGCCGCGGCCCAGCAGCACCGTCCACCGGGCGGCGTGCAGGCGGTGGTACTCGACCTCCTTGGCGGCCCGTGCGGCGAATCCCGCCAGCTCCGTGTCGTGGGAGTGCGTCAGCTCGGCGTAGAGCAGTCCGGTGTAGACCGCGTACACCAGTTGCCGGGCGATGGTCATCCCGAAGTCGCCGTTGGGCAGCTCCAGCAGGAGTGCGTTGCGGAACGCCCGCTCGGGTCTGCGGTAGGCGAGGTCGTCGTCGCTGCGCCCGCTGCCGTCGAGCCGGCCGCTGTGGGCGAGCAGGACCCGGGCGTGGCCGAGCAGGTCCAGGGCGATGTTGGACAGCGCCAGGTCCTCCTCGATGGTCGGCGCGTGCGTCACCCAGGCACACAGCCGCTGGCACAGGACCAGCGCGTCGTCCCCCAGCCGCAGCGCGTACGCGGCGACATCCGCGTCGAGGTCAACCGTCATGGTCCTCCCCCTCGTTGAGCGGCACGTAGTACTCGGGGTAGCGGTACGGCTTGCCGGACGCGCCCGCGAAGAGCGGGTCCTTCTCGTCCGGCGAGGAGGCGCGCACCGCGTCGGAGCGCACCACCCAGAGGGACACCGGCTCGCCCCGGCGGGTGTACAGGTCCCGGGCATTGGCCAGTGCCATGTCGGCGTCGGCGCCGTGCACCGATCCGACGTGCTGGTGGGCCAGTCCGCGCCGGGGCCGGAGGAACACCTCCCACGGGGTCCGCAGGTGTGCGGGCCGCTCGCTCATGACGTCTCCTCCTCTTCACGGTGGGCCGCGGAGTACGCCGCATAGGCGTCGACGGCCTCGCGCACCCATGCGCCGTTCTCGTGCGCCGCCACGCGATGGGCCAGCCGTTGCCGGGCGCAGGCCGAATCGTCGGCGAGCACGTCCCGGAACTGCTGCCAGTCGACCGGGCTGAAGTCGTGGTGGCCGCGTTCCTCGTTCCAGCGGATCGCCGGGTCGGGCAGCGTCACCCCGAGCCGCTCGGCCTGCGGCACACAGTTGTCGACGAAGCGCTGCCGCAGCTCGTCGTTGGTGTGCTGCTTGATGCCCCAGGCCATCGAGCGGCGGCTGACGGCCGCGCCCATGGCGGCGGTGCGGGCATCCGCTCCGCCCGCGACGGTGTCGGGCGGGCCGAACATCAGCGCCACCGCCGGCAGCCACCAGCGGTTGACCGCGTCCTGGGCCATCTCCTTCTGCTCCGGTGTCCCTCGGCACAGCGACCACAACACGTCGTAGCCCTGCCGGACGTGGAACGCCTCCTCCTGGCACACCCGTCGCATGGCCCGCGCGTACGGGCCGTAGGAGGTATGGCACAGCGGGGCCTGGTTGACCACCGCGGCGCCGTCCGTCAGCCATGCGATGGCTCCGGTGTCCGCCCAGGTCAGGGCGGGGTGGTTGAAGGTGGCCGCGTAGCGCTGGTGACCGCGGTGCAGGGCGTCCAGGAGGTCCGCCCGGTCGGCGCCCAGCGTCTCGGCGGCCGCGTAGAGGTACAGCCCGTGGCCGGCTTCGTCCTGCACCTTCGCCAGGAGGCTCGCCTTGCGGTGCAGCGAGGGCGCGCGGGTGAGCCAGGCGCCCTCCGGCTGCATGCCGATGATCTCGGAGTGGGAGTGCTGGGCGATCTGGCGCAGCAGCATGCGGCGGTAGCCGTCGGGCATCCAGTCGCGTGGCTCGATCTGCCGGCCGGCGGCCAGGAGCGCTTCGAAGTGCGCATGGAGGTCGTCCTCACCCGTCCCGTGCACCCTGCCTCCTTCGTCGGTGGTGACGGGTCTTCCCCGCCCTTCCGTCCGATGGCCCAGCACGTCGGCGACGAGGTTCCGGGGGGATGGACGGGGGTGGGGGAAGACCTGCTTCACCTGCTCAGGAGTGCGGAGCCCGGGTCATCTATCCCTGGGCGGTGGGTGACGAAGGCCACGTGGGCCGGACGGAGTGCCGGCCGGCCGCCACGCCTCTTCTCACGGCAAGGAACCCGCCAAAGAAGGGCAACGCATGCATACCGTACGGGAGATGCTGGTCGAGCTGACCGGCACTCGGGAGTTCGCCGACGCCCTCGGCGAGGACACCGACCTCAGTGCCAGCGGCATCGACTCGGGAGACCTGGTGCGCCTGGTCCTGCTCATCGAGCAGCACACCGGGGTGGAGGTCACGGGTGCGGACATGGAGGGGCTGACCACCCTCGGCGACTACGAGCGCTTCGTCGCCGAGCGCGGCGGCGCCTCCCCCGGCGGCTCGTGATGTGGCTCACCCAGCTCCTGGAGCGCAACGGGCAGTGCTTCCCGCAGCGCACGGCGCTGGTGGACGAGCACCGCTCGGTCACCTGGGCCGGGTTGCGGGACCGGACCGTGGACCTGGCGCACGGTCTGGCCGCGCGCGGCATCGGACGCGGCGACCGGGTGGCGGTGCTCTCGCTGGACCGCATCGAGGTCTTGGAGACGTACTTCGCGCTGGCTCGCCTGGGGGCGCTCTTCGTGCCCCTGAACCACAGCCTGACCGCCGCCGAGGTGACGGGCATCGTGGAGCGCACCGGTCCGGTCGCGGTGATCGGTGAGGCGGCGCTGCTGGACCGCCACCCCGATCTGCCGGTGCGCCTCCGTCTCGCCCTGGACGGCGCCGAGTTCGCCGCCCTCGGCGCGGAGTGCGCGGGCACCGAAGCGCTGCCGGACGTCCCGGACGACGCGCTCGCGGCGATCCTGCACACCTCGGCGACCACCGGCCGGGCCAAGGGCGTCACCGTCGACCACGCCTCGTTCCGGGCCATCGCCCTCGGCTGGCTCGCCGTGGCCCGGCCCGACGACGCGATGGTGCTGGTCAACTGCTGTCCGCTCTACCACGGCAGCATGGTGGTGTCGCTGACCTATATGGCCGCGGGCGCCACCGTGGTGTTGCTGCCGGGGTTCACGCCGCAGAGCGCGTGCGCGGCGATCGAGGCCCACCGGGCCACCCACATCTGGCTCGTACCGCAGATGCTGCGCTTCCTCCTCCGTACGAAGGGCTTCGAGCGCGCTGATCTGTCCTCCCTGCGCGAGGTCCTCTACGGGGCCTCGCCGATGCCCGTCGATGTCTACGCCGAGGCCGCCCGCCGGCTCGGCTGCGGTTTCCGCCAGGTCTACGGCATGACCGAGGTCGGCGGCCCGTTCGTCACCCTCGGGCCGGAGGAACACCCGGCACCGGAGGGCATGGCCGAGCGGCTCCCGAGCGGACGCGTCATCCCCGGGATGTCCGTCCGCGCCCTCGACCGGCACGGCCGGGAGGTGGAACCGGGCGCCATCGGCGAGATCTGTGTCCGCGGGCCCGGTGTGATGCGCGGCTACTGGGACGACGAGGCGGCCACCGCCGAGATCACGGTCGACGGCTGGACCCGCACCGGCGACCTCGGCTTCCTCGACCCCGGCGGCCGGATTCACCTCGTCGACCGCAGCAAGGATCTGATCATCCGCGCCGGGCAGAACGTCTACCCGACCGAGATCGAACGGGCCCTCACCACCCACCCCGCGGTGCACGACGCCGCCGTCATCGGCCTCCCCGACGACGACTACGGCCAGGTTCCGCTCGCCTTCGTCGTGGCCGACGAAGGCGTCGGCACCGCGGAGTTGATGCGGTACGCCGCCGAGCGGCTCGCCCCCTACAAGCGGCCCCGGCGCATCACCTTCATCGACCGGGTGCCGAGGAACGGGGCCGGGAAAGTGCTCAAGAAGCTGCTCCGGGAGTAGGGCACCGGAGATGACCGTCGTGTCCGCCGAGGACCGGGCGCGGGCCGGGCGCCAGCTGCGCGCGCTCGGCCCGCTCCTCGCCGCGTCCGGACTCGCCCTGGGCACCGCCCTCGCCGGGGAGAGCGCGGCCCGGCCGGCGGGGCCCGGGGAGGCCCGGCTCGCGGCCGCGATGCCGCCCGTGCGCCGGCGCGACTTCCTCGCCGGGCGGTGTGCCGCGCGTCGTGCACTCGCCGCCGCCGGGCTGCCCGTTGGGGAGATCCCGCGCGACGGCCGCCGGCCGGTGCTGCCTGACGGCCACCCCGGGTCGATCAGTCACTCCGGTGGCCTGGCGGTGGCCGTCGTCGCCGCCCGGCAGCACTCTCACGCGCTCGGCTGCGACCTGGAACTGCGTGGTCTGCCACCGGAAGCCGCCCGTCTGGTGCTGAGGCCGGACGAACGCCGCCGGGTGATGGACGGCGCCGCCTCCGCGGAGGGGGCCGCGTACCGCGTACTGGCGGCGTTCTCGGCCAAGGAGGCGGCGTTCAAGGCATGTGCCGTGCTGCTGCCCGCGTCTGACGCACCCGCCTCCCTGCTCGACCTCACCGTCCGGCGGGTGCCGGGCGGCTTCCTCGCCCGGCCGGCCGGCGTGCCCGGCTGTCCGCCGCTGGAGGTGCGGGTGCATCCGGTCGGCCCCGGGGTCTTCAGCTGGGCAGCCGTGCGGGCCCGCCCCACGTAGGAGCGGTGCTTGTGGGGGGCGGGGCCCGACAACCGGTCGGCGGCTACACGGGACGGGCGTCCGCGAGGTCCGTGACGATCTGCCGGACCACCTCCGTCACCGCCTTCTGGAAGTAGAAGTGGCCGCCGGGGAAGAGCCGCGGCCCGAGCCAGCGCGTCGTCCACCGCTCCCAGCCGGCCAGCAACTTCACACTCACGGCCGGGTCGCCCGCCCCGCCGTACACCGAGAGCGGCACCGGAAGCGGCGGCAGCCCGGTGTCCGGCTGCCAGTGCTCGGCGGCCGCGAAGTCGTTCCGCAGCAGCGGCTCGGCCATCCCCCACATCGACGGCTCGTCCAGCACCTCGCGCGGTGTCCCGCCGATCCGCGCCAGCTCCTCCTTGAGCGCGTCGTCGGGCAGATGGCTGCGGTGCTGGACGGCCTCCGGGCCGGCGTGCGGCGGCCGCACCGCGGAGATGCCCAGCCAGCGCGGGAGGGCCCGCCCCTCCACCTGGAGCAGGCGGGTCAGCTCGTAGGCGGCCATCGCGCCCAGACTGTGCCCGAAGATGCCGAACGGCCGGTCCGACAAGGGCTCGACGGCGTCCGCCGCCCACCGCACCAGACCGCCGACGTCCGGGTGCGGCGGCAGCCGGTGGAGCCGGCCGCGCCCCGGCGCCTCGATCAGGCACAGCTCCCAGTCGGCCGGGAGATGCCCGGCCCACTCGCGGTAGGCGAGGTGGGAGCCCCCGGCGTGGTGGAGCAGGAACAGCCGCATCGCCGGCGCCTCCACCGGCCGCGGCCGGACGACGGCGCCGTCCGGCCGTATGGCGGACACGGGCGCGCCGGGCGAGTGGGATGGGGTCATGGATCGACGTCCTTCGCTGGTGTCAGGCCCGGTTCGGTCATCTCCCGCAGCCGGGCGTCGAGTTCGGCAGCCACGGTCGAGAGTGCCTCGCCGCTGAGCACACCGTTGTGGTCACAGGGCAGGGCGTGGTCCTCCACCGTGCCCCGGACGAACGGCTTCCACCGCGTGGCGGGCGCCGCTTCCCCGGGGGCGTGGCTCTCGACGGCGGTGAAGGACAGCAGATCGCCCCCGACCGTACCCGGCGCATGGCCGGACAGCAGCCCGACGTTGTGCAGCATGACGTCCGCTATCCGGCTCACGGCCGCCTCGTCGAGCCCGGAGAGCACGCTGCCCGAGCCGCGCAGCGCGCGCAGCACCGAAGCCCGGTCCCCGGGGGGCTCCTCCGGTCCGGCCGTCACGCCGGCGTCGGCCAGCAGTGCCCGCAGGAGGAACGCGTCGGCCTCCTCGGCGGTGGGCAGTTCGACGCTCTCGTCCGGGGCGAGCGGGAAGGCGTCCAGCGTGGCCAGCAGCCCGACCTGTTCCCCGTCCCGTTCCAGCCGCTCGGCCGCGGCGTGTGCGACCAGTCCGCCGAACGACCAGCCGAGCAGTGCGTACGGCCCGGACGGCTGGACGGTGCGGATCATCCGGACGTAGTCGTCGGCCATCTCCCCGACCGTCCCCGGCATGGCGTCCGGCTCGGTGAGCCCCCGGCTCTGGATGCCGTAGACCGGGAAGCGTGCGCCGATGCCCGGGAGAAGCTTGGCGTAGGGCCAGGCGATGCCGCCCGCGGGGTGGATGCAGAACAGCGGGATGCCGCCCTGTTCCCCGCTCGGGGCCGGGCGCAGCGGCACCACGACGTCGAGTGCGTTCGAGGGTGCGCCGCTGTCGAGGTGCTCGGCCAGTCCGGCGATCGTGGGGTGCTCGACGAGGAGGGCGACGCCCACGGGGGTGCCCCGTGCGGCGCCGATGCGACTGACCAGCTGGAGCGCCAGCAGTGAATCGCCCCGCAGGTCGAAGAAGTTGTCGTGGACGCCGATGTCCCCGATGCCCAGCACGTGCTGCCAGTGGTGGAGGATGTCCCGTTCGAGGTCGGTGCGGGGTGGCTCGTACGGGGTGTCCAGGGCGGGGCGCCGGGCGCGCGGTGCGGCCGCGGAGGGCTGCGCCGAGGCGGTCTCCCCGTCGGGGCCGAGCGGGGATGCGGCGGCCTCCGGGGCGTCCGTGACCGGTCGGGTGGTCCGGCCCACCGCCCGCTCGATCCAGTGCCGGGTCCGCTCGAAGGGGTACCCCGGCAGCGGAACCCGGCGCCGGCCGGCCGGCTGCTGCGTCGTGACGGGCACGCCGGCCGCCCACAACTGTCCGATCCCGTCCAGCAGGGTGCCGACTTCCGAGCGGGTGGCACGGGCGTGCCGCATCATCGGGACGACGGTCGCCCGCTCCCCCAGCTCGGCCCGCGCGTGCCGGGTCAGGCCGTGGCCGGGGCCGGCCTCGGCGAAGGTGCGGTGGCCGGCGCGGGCCAGCTCGCTCAGCCCGTCCGCGAACCGGGCCGTGTGCCGCATGTGCGTGACCCAGTACCCGGGGTCGGTGGCCTGCTCCGCCGTGATCCACGTGCCGGTGACATTGGAGAGGTAGGGGATGCGGGGCGGGTGCAGGCTCACCCGGGCGACCGCCGCCGCGAATTCCGGCAGCACCGGGTCGAGCAGCCGCGAGTGGGCGGCAAGGCTCAGCCGGATCCGGGAGCACCCCACACCGTCCGCCGTCAGCCGCCGCTCCAGTGCGTCGATGGCCTCCTCGGGGCCGGAAACCGTGCATGACGTACGGGAGTTGACGGTGGCGAGATCCACGCCGGTGCCGTCCAGGTACGGCAGCAGTTCCGCTTCCGCCTGCCACACCCCGAGCGTCGCCCCGCCGGCCCGCCGGGCCAGCTGCTCCCGCCGGTGCACCAGGCGCAGCATGTCGTCGAACGACATCACGCCCGCCAGGTACGCGGCGGTGTACTCGCCGAGCGAGTGGCCCAGCAGCGCGGCCGGCGTGACCCCGTGGGAGGCCAGCAGCCGCACCACCGCGCACTCGACGGCCACCAGCGAGGCGAACTCCGCCGGCTCGGGCGGCCGCAGCCCGCCATAGAGCGCCTCGGTCAGCGGATGGCCGAGGACCGGGCGCAGCGCGTCCGCGGCACGGTCCATCTCGGCGCGGAAGACGGGCCGGGTCCGGTAGAGCTCGGCGCCCATCTCCGGGTATTGGGCGCCGCCGCCGGGCAGCAGGAACACCGGCTGATGCGCGTCGCGGGCCGCCGCGGCGGGGGTGCCGGTCGCCTCCCGCAGCTGCCGGGCCGCGTCCTCGGCGGTGCGGCCGGCCACCGCCCGGCGGTGGGCGAACACCCGGCGGCCGGTGTCGAGGGTGTGCGCGACGTCCCCGAGCGGCAGTGCCGGGTGGGTATCGAGGTGATCGGCCAACTGCACGCAGATGGCGTCGAGTTGGGATGGGGTGCGGGCGGATACGCGCAGCAGCTCGTGATCGCTGGGCACGGCATCCTGCGTTGCGTCGGCCGGCTCGGGCCGGGGCGGCTCCTCGACGATCAGATGCGCGTTGGTACCGCCCACGCCGAAGGAGCTCACGCCCGCCCGCAGCGGGGAACCGTCCGACGACCGCCACGGCATCGCCGCGCCGCTCACCCGGAAGGGGGTGGCGGCGAAGTCGATGGCCGGGTTGGGCCGGGTGAACCCCACGGTCGCGGGAACCACACCGTGCTCCATGGCGAGCAGCACCTTGATCAGGCCGGTGACACCGGCCGCCGCGTCCGTGTGCCCGACGTTGGACTTCACCGACCCCAGCAGACAGAACCCCGTGCGGTCCGTGCTCTCCCGGAAGGCCCGGGTCAGGGCGGCGACCTCGATCGGGTCGCCGACCGGGGTGCCGGTGCCGTGCGCCTCGACATAGCTGATGCTGTCGGCCGGCACCTCGGCCGCGAGCTGGGCGGCGAGGATGGCCTCGGTCTGTCCCTCCGGGCTCGGGGCGGTGAAACCCGGCTTGCGCCGGCCGTCGTTGTTGATCGCCGACCCCTTGATCACGCCCCAGATGCGGTCGCCGTCCTCCAGCGCGTCCTCCAGCCGGCGCAGCACGACCGCGGCCACACCGTCGCCGCGGATGGTGCCGCGCGCCTCCGCGGCGAAGGCCCGGGTGCGGCCGTCGGGCGACAGCACCCCCTGCTCCACGTACCGGTAGCCCCGCGCGGCCGACGGATTGAGCGCCGAGCCGCCCGCAAGCGCCGTGTCACAGCGGTAGTTGAGCAGGTCCTGGCAGGCGAGGTGCACGGCGACCAGCGAACTGGAGCAGGCCGTCTGCACCGACAGGCTGGGCCCGGTCAGATCCAGCTCGTACGAGACGCGGGTGGCGAACGAGTCCGGCAGGTTGGCCGACTTGGCGGCCAGCAGGTGCAGCGAGCCCGGCTCGCCCGCGTACCGGGGGTGGATGTGGCTCAGGTAGTACTCGCTCTGGCTCGTGCCCGCGTACACCCCGATCTGGCCGCCGGAGCGCGCCGGGTCGTATCCCGCGTGCTCCAGCGCGTGGTGGCAGACCTCCAGGAAGAGCCGCTGCTGCGGATCGAGCAGCTGGGACTCCGCCGGGGAGTAGCCGAAGAACTCCCCGTCGAAGCGGTCGATACCGTCGATAGTGGAGGCCATCTTGACCAGGCTCGGATCGTCGAGGTCCGCGGCGGTACCGCCGGCGGCCAGCATGTCCGTGGCGGGAATGGGCTTGGCCGACTCGTGCCCGTCCAGCAGGTTCTGCCAGAACTGGCCGATGTCCGCGGCGTCCGCCCACCGCCCGGTCATGCCGACCACGGCGATGCCGAGGTCGTCGCTGTCGTCCTGGTACTCATCCATTGTGTCGGTCCTTTCGGGCGGCGGCCCGGCTGCGCGCACGGGCCTGCCGCTGGCGGCGGGCCCGCTCGGCACCCGCGGCGGAGTCGGGCGCCGGGCCGGCTCCCCTGCTGAGGTGACGGGCCATGGCGGCCGGCGTCGGGTGGGTGAACAGGTCCGCGAGCTGGAGGTCGATCCCGAGCCGCTGCCGGGCCACGGAACGGACGGTGACCAGCAGGATCGAGTGGCCGCCGAGGTCGAAGAAGCTGTCGTCCGGGCCGGCGTCCGGGCGCTCCAGCACCTCGGCCCAGATCGCGGTCAGATCCTTCGTCAGCCGGGCTTCCGCTCCAGTGGTCACCGAGGAGGCCGCCGGTGCGGCGTGCTCCTCGGGCGAGACGGTGGTGACCACACACGGCACCGGTGTGCCGAAGGCGTCCGGCAGGGTGGTGCCGGCCGGTGCGCCGTCCGGGGCGGTCGCGCCGCCGGTGACGGTCACCGTGGCGGTGAGCCGTTCCAGGGGCAGCGCCAATCCCGTCGTGTGGGCACGCACCCACGGGGCGGTGGAATCCAGCCCGATGAGTACGGACGGCAGATCGTGGCCGAGCGCCGGGCCGAGGGAGGCGAGGGCGTCCCCGGACGGCAGTACGCGGTAGCCGCGGGCCTCGGTCAGCTCCCGCAGGGCGAAGCCGCGGCTCATGCCCGTCTCCTGCCACATGCTCCACGCCAGGCTGACGCCGCGCAGGCCCAGCGCGCGCTGCCGTACGGCCAGTGTGTCCAGCGCGGCGTTGGCCGCCGCGTAGGCGCCCATCGCGGCGCCGCCGAAGAAACCGTTGACGGAGGAGAAGGAGACGAACGGCAGGCCCTGCCGGTGCCGCAGCGCGTGCGTCAGGTGATGGGCGCCGGTCACCTTGGCGTGCCAGACGCTCCGCCAGCGCTCCGGTGCCGCCTCGGCGGCGGGGAACTCGGCGCTCTCCCCGGCCAGATGCCACACCGCGTCCGGCTCCCCGGACTCCCACAGCAGGCGGCTCACCTCGTCCGCGTCGCCGATGTCGGCCGCCACGTACCGCACATCGCCCAGGGCCTCCAGGGCGCGCAGGGCCTCGGCACGGGGGTGGTCCCCGGCCCGGGAGCGGCCCACCAGCGTGAGCCGGACGCCGTGCCGGGTGAGGAGGTGGCGGGCGAGCTCGACACCGATCCCGCCGAGGCCGCCGGTGATCAGATGGTGACCGTCCGGGATCTCCGCCGACCCGTCGGGAGCGGGCTGCGCGGGGAGCTCGGTGAGCCGCAGGACGAGGCGGTGTCCCGCCTCGGTGAGGGCCACGTGCGGCTCGGCGCAGGGGGCGAGCAGTTCGGTGTGGAGCCGCTCGGCCAGGGCCTCTTCGGCGCCGGCCGGGTCGCCGTGCACCTCGACGAAGCGGCCGGTGAGGTCCGGAGTCTCCTGGAGCGCGCTCTTGAGCAGCGCTGCCGCGGCGGCGCTCTCCGGGCCCGTGGTGCCGACGACGGTGAGGGCGGCGCACCGGCCGCCGGGGGTGGCCAGGGCGCCGAGCAACCCGGCGAGGGCGATCAGCCGTCCGGGCGCCGGAGGCTCGCTGCCGGTGGCGTCGTCATACGCGGCGAGCGCGGTCAGATCGACGACATGGGCGGGTGCGTCCGGATGCGGGAGCGACCCGGCGGGCTCCGCGTCGACGACGGTGCTGTGGCCACCGTGCGCGTCGACCAGCCGGGCCAGGGCGTCGGCCAGTGTCCGCCGTCCCCCCGCCAGCACGACCACCCGCGCACTGCACCAGTCCGTGGCGGCCGGCGGCGCCTGGGCGGGCTGCCAGTCAGGGCGGTGGAACCAGTGGGGCACGGTCCGCTCGGTGGCCGGCGGCAGATCCGTCTCGCGCGCCGTGGGGGCGGCCGGAGCGGTGACGGCGGTGCGCACGAGGGCGGGCCGCGGGGCCGGGGCCGGTTCGGCGGTCACCGTGGCCGTGCCGACGGACGGGTCGTCGAGCAGGTGGTCGCGCCAGGCGGCCCGCACCCCGTCGTCGAGCACGGGCAGGGCGCCGAGCAGCTCGGTGTCCACCGCGCCGTCCGCGGTGCGCGGCAGCGCGGAGACCAGCACCACGTGCAGCGGCAACTGCCGGTCGGGCAGCGCACGTTGTGCGACCTCGGCCACCCGGGCAGCCTCCAGGGGGCGTTCCGGCACCGCGTGGACGACCAGACGGGGCAGCCCCGCCGCGTCATCACGCCGGGTCACGACGCACTCGCGCACGCCCGGCACGGCGAGGACGGCCGCGGGCACGGCGGTGACGTCGGCGGCGTCCGAGGCGTCGTGGCTCGCGGCCGCCGGACCGCCGGGGCCGCCGTCGAGCGCCGACAGCCGGCGTGCGGGGTCCTGGGCCGCCGCGTCCAGCACCCGGTGGACCGACTCGGCGAGCCGCTCGGCGGTGCCGGTGTCGAAGAGGTCGGTGCTGTACTCCACGGCGAGTTCCAGGCCGTCGGGGGAGCCGTCCGCCGCCCGGCGCTCGGAGACGTTGAACGCGAGGTCGAACTTGGCCACGTCCACATGCATCCGCTCCCACTCGGAGACCGTGCCGCCCAGCTCGACGTCGGTGGACGCGGCGTCGTGCAGCCCCAGGGACACCTGGAAGAGGGGGTGCCGGGCCAGGTGCCGGGGCGGGTTGATCCGCTCGACGAGCTGCTCGAACGGCAGGTCCTGATGGGCGTGGGCGGCCGAGGTGGCCTCCCGCACCCGGTGCAGCAGCTCGGTGAAGGCCGGATCGCCGGAGGTGTCGGTGCGCAGCACGAGGGTGTTGACGAAGAATCCGACCAGGGGGTCCAGCTCGGGAACCGGCCGGCCGGCCATGACGGTGCCGAGCGGTATGTCCTCGCCGGCCCCGGAGCGGGTCAGTGCGGCGGCCAGTGCGGCTTGGACGACCATGAACAGCGTGGCGTGGTGGCGCTGGGCCAGCTCGGCCAGCCGGCGGTGCAGCTCCGCGTCGCAGGTGCGGTGGACCAGCCGCCCCTGACGGCTCGGCGTCGTGGGACGGGGCCGGTCGTAGGGTAGGGACAGTTCGTCCGGCAGGCCGGCGAGCCGCCCTTCCCAGTAGGCGAGTTGCCCGGCCGCCCGGCTCCCGGGGTCGTCCGCGTCGCCCAGGAGCTCGCGCTGCCACAGCGCGTAGTCGGCGTACTGGACGGGCAGTTCGGCCCACTCCGGGGGGCGCCCCTCGGCGCGGGCCGCGTAGGCGGTGGAGAGATCCGTGGCCAGTGGGGCCAGGGACCCGCCGTCGGACGCGATGTGATGCAGCACCAGCAGCAGCACGCTGGTGTCGTCCGGCAGGTGGAACAGGTGGGCGCGCAGCGGTGGATCGGTCTCCAGCGTGAAGCCCAGCCGGGCCGCCGAGCGGAGGTGCTCGTCGAGCAGCCGCTGAGGTATCTCGGCCACGAACAGGTCCGGCTCGGCCTCGTCGGCGTTCAGCACCCGCTGGGCGGGCGTGCCGGCGCGTTCCGGGAACAGGGTGCGCAGCGCCTCGTGGCGGGCCACGACATCGGTCAGGGCCTGCCGCAGCACCCGGCCGTCGAGCCGGTTCGGGAAGCGCGCGACGACCGGGATGTTGTAGGTGGGGCCGGGGCCTTCCAGCCGGTCGATGAACCACAGACGGGTCTGGGCGAGCGAGAGCGGCAGCGGCTCGGGCCGGGCCCGGCGGGTCAGCGGAGGGTGGCCCGGCTCCGGGGCGCCGGCCTCGGCGAGTTCGGCGATGCTGGGCCGGGCGAACAGCTCGGCGACGGTGAACTCCCGCCCCACGGCCGTGCGGATCCTGCCGACCAGCCGGGTGGCGAGCAGCGAATGCCCGCCGAGCGCGAAGAAGTTGTCGTGCCGGCCGACGCGGTCGGTCCCCAGGACGTCGCACCACACCGCGGCGAGCGCCTTCTCCAGCGGGGTGGCCGGCTCGTCGCCCTCGGCGCCGTCGGACGGGGCCGCCGGGCCGTCCGCGCCCGGCAGCTCGTCGACGTGCTGTACCCGGCACGGCACGGGGGTGCCGAACGCGTCCGTCTCCCTGAGGTCCGCGGCGGACTGCGGGGCAGTGCCGGTGACATGGCCGACGAGTTCCTGAAGCGGTACGGCGGGCGCGTCGGTCCGGCTGCGGACCCAGGGAGCCGCCGGGTCGAGGCCGACCAGGACATGACCCGGGGTGTGCAAAGCGACGGCCAGCGAGCGCACCCCCTCGGGCCGGCTGATCAGCCGGAAACCTCGGGCCCGGGTCAGCTCCTTGAGGGCGTAGCCCTCGCTGGCGCCGAGCTCGTCCCACATGCTCCAGGCGACGCTGTGGGCGCGCAGCCCCAGGGCGCGCTGGTGTGCGGTGAGGGCGTCGAGGTAGGCGTTGGCGGCCGCGTAGGCGGCGGCCATGCTGCCGCCGAAGAAGCCGTTGACGGAGGAGAAGGAGACGAAGAGCGTGCCCGGCCGGTCGCGCAGCGCGTCGGTGAGGACCGCCGCTCCGGCTGCCTTGGCGGCCAGCACGGCTTGCCAGTGCGCCGCGTCGGCCTCGGCCAGCGGGCGTTCGGCGAAGTGTGCGGCCAGGTGCAGCACCCCGTCGACCGGGCCGCGGTCGGCCTCCGCGTCGGCGAGGAGGCGGCGCACCGCCTCGGGGTCGGTGACATCAGCGGTCAGGTACCGCACGTCGCCGAGCGCCGCCAGCGCGTCGAAGGCGGCGGCCTTCTCCGGGGCGTCCGCGAGCGGGGTGCGGCCGGTGAGGGTGAGCCGGACGCGGTGGCGGGTCAGCAGCGTGCGGGCCAGCTCCGTGCCGACCCCGCCCAGGCCACCCGTCAGCAGATAGTGACCGCCCTCGCGGAAGACGGGCGCGGCGTCGGTGCCGGCCTCCGGTGCGGGCAGCGGGGCGAGACGGCTGATGAGGCGGGCGCCGTCGCGCAGGGCGACCAGTACTTCGCCGCCCGGGGCGGAGATCTCGTCGTGGAGCGCCGCCGCGGTCTCGTCCGGGCCGTGGTCGAAGAGGGCGGCGTCCCGCACGTCGGTCCACCGGCCGGTGAGCCAGGGCAGTTCCTGCACCGCGCTCTTGAGCACGGCCACCGCCGCGGCGCGCTCCGGCAGCACCTCCTCGCCCGGCAGGGCCGCACAGCTGCCGGTGGCGACCACATCGAGGGTGACGGGCCGTTCGTCGGCGGCGAGCGCGGTGATCAGGGCGGCGAGTCGGCGGGCCGCCGCACCGGCCCCGGCCGGGTCGAGCGAGACCGTCCGCGGTTCGGCCTCGGTGAGGTCGACGACGCGGGTGACCGGCGCGCCCACCGAACCCAGCAGGTCCGTCCATGCCTCCGCTTCGGTCCATGACGCGGACTGCTCCGGGACGACGACGCTGCTCGTCCCGCCGGCGGCGGTGATCCGCGCGGCCAGCCGGTCGGCCGGCGCGCGCCGCGGGCCGGTCAGGATCAGGGTGTGCTCCGCGGTGCTGCGCGGGTCGGCCGCGTGGAAGCGCTCGGCGCGCCGCCAGACGGGCCGGTGGAACCAGTCCGGCACGGTGCGCTCGTTGCCGAGCAGCAGATCCGTGCGGCGCAGCACGTCGGCGTACTCACCGTCCTCGAACCGCCGGCGCAGCAGCGTGCGCTGGATCTTGCCGATCTCCGTCTTGGGGACGTCCCGTGCCGTCACCGGCAGGACGACCGCGGGGGTGACACCGAACTCACGCGCCACCCTGCCGGTGAGCGCGGTCACGGCGCTCCGGGTGTCCGCCTCGGGGGACAGCACACAGAAGACGGCGAGCTCATCGGTGGTGGCGGCGGCCGAGGTCCGTACCGCGACGGCAGCGGTGAACGACCGCTCCACACCGGTGATTTCCTCGACCGTCGCCTCGATCTCCTGGCTGGAGTGGTTGACGCCGTTGACGATGATGACGTCTTTCGCCCGGCCGGTGAGCGTGACCGCACCGTGCCGCAGAAAGGCGAGGTCACCGGTGTCGAACCAGCCGCCGGCCCGGAACGCCTCGGCGTTGTGGTGCGGCGCCCGGTGGTAGCCGTCGGTCACGACCGCGCCGCGCACCTGCATCCGGCCCACCCGGCCCTCGGGGAGCAGATTCCCGTCCTCGTCCACGACCCGGACGGCGAAGCCGGGGTGCGGGCGGCCACAGCTGACGTGGGGGTCGTCGTCGCTGCTGTTGCCCAGGGTCAGTACGCCGTCGGTCTCGCCCGAACTGGTCTCGGACATGCCCCACACCGCGTGCATGGCGTCGTCCGGCAGCCCGAACGGCTGGAGCGCGGCCAGGAAGCGGCGGGCCGTGCGGGCCACGACGGCCTCCCCGCCGTTGATGGCCAGCCGCAGGCAGGACAGGTCCCAGTCCGGCTCCGGCTCGGCGGCGAGCCGGTCGGCGACCAGCCCGTAGGCGAAGTTGGGTGCCCAGGTGCTGGCGGCACGGTGCCGGTCGATGGCGTCGAGCCAGCGCAGCGGGTCCTCCAGCACCCAGGTGGTGGGGGCGAGCACCTGGCGGGCCCCGAGCACCACGTCCCGCAGATGGAACATCACCACCCCGCCGACGTGATCCAGCGGCATCCAGTTGAAGGAGGGGTCGGCGGCGGTCAGCCCGTGCTGCTGCACGGCCGAGGCGATGTGCGCGAGCACATTGCGGTGGCGCAGTTCGACGGCCTTGGGCCGGCCCGTGCTGCCGGAGGTGAGCAGAAGCAGCACCAGGTCGTCGGGGGTGGCCGGGTGCCAGTCGTGGTCCTGCGGGCTGCTGAGGAGCGCGTCGATGGCGGCAACCCCGGTCGGCTCGTCACCGTGCCGGCCGAGCGCGGCCGCGATGCCGTCCCGGGCGGTGGCCGGCGCCAGCACCCATGGCTGCTCCAGCGCCGTCCAGGCGTCCGTCAGGCGGGTGAGCTGGGTGCTCTCCCGCTCGTAGCCGCCGGGCGGGGCGGCGAGCGGCACGGCCGACAGACCGCCGAGCACACAGGCCCAGAAGCCGGTCACGAACTGCCGGGTGTCCGGCAGCTGGAGGAGCACGGCGTCACCGGGCCGGGCCCCGGCCGCGCGCAGTCCGTGCAGCACCCGGGAGGCGTCCTCGGCGAGATCGGCGTAGGGCTGCCGCTCCTCGTCTCCGTCGGGGCGGATGTGCACCAGCTCGCCACCGGACTCCGCGGCGGCGCGCAGCGCCTCCCCCAGCGTGCGGAAGGCGGATCCGGTGAGGGGCGGCCCCTCACTCAGCGAGGGCCGGGACTCCCCCGCCGTCTCCGGCTCCCCGACCGCCTCCGACCGGACGGCGCTCTCGTCCGGTGCGCCGGATGCGGTGCCGAGGCCGCCGATGTGGAGGCGGCCGGGGGCGGCGGGTTCGACGGGGCGTACGGCGACCGCCGCGCCGGTCACCCCGGGCTCCGCGCGCAGCCGCTTCTCCCAGGCGGTGGCCGGCCCGGCGTCCAGGACCGGCAGGGCGGACAGCGCTTCGGCGTCCACCGCCCCCTCGGCGGTACGCGGCAGCGCCGAGACGAGGACGATGCGCAACGGCGGTGATTCCGGCGGGAGTTGGGCCCGTCCGGCGACGGCGAGCCGGGCCGGGTCGACGGGGGCGTCCGGCACCACATGGGCGACCGGCCCGGGTATGCCGGTGCGTGCGGTGCGCACCGAGACCAGGCATTCGTGCACGCCGTCCTGCGCCAGCAGCGCCCGCTCGCAGGCGGCCAGGCTTCCGTCGAGGGCGCGTGCGGCGTCCCCGGCCGGCAGCAGCCGGGACAGTGCGCGGGCGGGGTCGGCGGCCGCGCTCACCAGGACCCGGCGCAGCCGCTCGACCAGGGCGTCGACCGTGGCCCGTGCGAACAACTCGGTGCCGAACTCCACGGAACCCGTCATTCCGGCGGCCTCGCCCGCCGGGCCGTACCGCTCGGTGAGCGACAGCGTGAGGTCGAACCGGGAGACCCCGACGTCCATGGGCTCCAGCCGCGCCGTGGCCCCCGCCATGTCCAGCCGTGCCTGCCCCGCGTTCTGTAGCACCAGCATGACCTGGAACAGGGGGTGACGGCCCACCACGCGGGGCGGGTTGAGCCGGTCGACGAGCCAGTCGAAGGGCACGTCCTGCCGGTCGTGCGCGGCGAGGCCGGTGTCCCGCACCCGGTCCAGCAGCGCGGTGAAGGACGGATCGCCGGAGGTGTCGGTGCGCAGTACCAGGGTGTTGCTGAAGAAGCCGACGAGGTGGTCCAGGGCGGTGTCGTCCCGGCCGGCGACGGCCGTGCCCAGCGGGATGTCGGTGCCCGCTCCGGACAGCGTGAGGGTGGCGGCGAGCGCGGCGTGCAGCGTCATGAAGACCGTGGCCCGGTGTGCGGCGG
Source organism: Streptomyces sp. bgisy130 (assembly GCF_057708345.1). NCBI lineage: Bacteria > Bacillati > Actinomycetota > Actinomycetes > Kitasatosporales > Streptomycetaceae > Streptomyces > Streptomyces sp. bgisy130. The sequence goes on along the minus strand of NZ_JBYISA010000002.1, from coordinate 492,321 downwards.
CGAGCTCGGTCAGCGCGCGGTGCACCTCGGCGTCGAAGTCCAGCGGCACCGCGTCGCCCGTGTACCGGTGGGTGCGCTCCCGGAGCCGGTCGTACGGCAGGTCGAGCCGGTCGGGCAGCGACTCCAGGGTCCGTTCCCAGGAGGCGAGTTGCCGGCCGGCGCGGCTGTGGGTGTCGGCGGGCTCGCCGAGCAGTGCGCGCTGCCAGAGGGTGTAGTCGGCGTACTGCACGGGCAGCGGCGGCCGGCCGGGGGCGCGACCCGCCACCCGCGCCGTGTACGCCGCCGCCAGGTCCTCGGCCAGCGGCACCAGCGACCAGCCGTCGGCCGCGATGTGGTGCAGCACCAGCAGCAGCACGGTGCGGCCGTCGTCGACGCGGAACAGGTGGCAGCGCAGCGGCAGTTCGGTGCCGAGGTCGAATCCGGCGCGGGCCGCCGCCCGCACCCGGGAGTCCAGCTCGCCGGCCGGCACGTCCGCGATCTCGGGTACGGGCCGGGTGCGCGGGTCGTCGGGGCCGAGAACGAGCTGCCGGGGGTCGCCCTCGGCATCCGGGAAGAGGGTGCGCAGCGCCTCATGACGCGCGCAGACATCGGCGAGGGCGGCACGCAGCGCGTCCACGTCGAGGGCGGTGTCGAGGGTGAGGACGCACGGGATGTGGTAGGTCGGGCCGGTTCCCTCCAGCCGGTTGAGGAACCAGATGCGGGCCTGCGCGGGCGAGAGCGGCAGGTGCTCCGGCCGCGCGGCCGGCAGCAGCGGCGGCCGCTCCGCGCCGTCGGCACCCGTGCCGTCGGACAGCGTGGCGACGATCCCGGCGAGGGCGCCGGGTCGCGGCGCGTCGAAGACCGCCGTCATGGTGATCTCCACGCCGAGGTCCGCCCGTATCCGCGTCAGCAGCCGGGTGGCCAGCAGCGAATGTCCGCCGAGATCGAAGAAGTCGTCGTCGACGCCGACCGTCCCCTCGGACAGCCGCAGCACCTCCTCGAAGAGCCGGCAGAGCCGTTCCTCGGCCGCGGTGGCGGCGCCCCGGCCGCTCGCGACGGCGGCGAAGTCGGGCGCGGGCAGCGCCTTGACGTCCAGCTTGCCGTTGTAGGTCAGCGGCAGGGCCGGCAGCAGCACACACGCGCTCGGCACCATGTGCGCGGGGAGCCGGGCCGCCAGGTGGCCGCGCAGCTCCGGCGGTTGGGGAGCGCGGCCGGTCTCGGGCACGGCGTAGGCGACGAGGGTACGGTCACCGTCGGCACCGTCGCGGGCCACCACGGCGGCCTGCGCCACGTCCGGGTGGTCCACCAGGACCGCCTCGATCTCCCCGGGCTCGATGCGGAAGCCGCGGATCTTCACCTGCTGGTCGGCCCGGCCGGCGTACTCCAGCGTGCCGTCCGGCAGCCGGCGGGCCAGGTCGCCGGTGCGGTACATCCGCTCGCCCGGCGCGCCGAACGGGTCGTCCAGGAACCGTTCCGCGGTCAGCCCCGGCCGCCCGAGGTACCCCCGGGCCACGCCGGGGCCCGCCACGTACATCTCGCCCACCCAGCCGGGCGGTACCGGCTGCCCGCAGTGGTCGAGGACGTACACCCGCAGGTCAGGGAGTGCCGAGCCGATGAGGCCGGGCGCCCGCTCCTGCTCGACGAGGGAGCAGGTCACGCGGTGGTGGGTGACGTGCACGGTCGTCTCGGTGATGCCGTACATGTTGACCAGCACCGGCGCCTCGTCGCCGTACCGCTCGACCCAGCCGCGCAGCTGCGCCGGCTCCAGCGCCTCGCCGCCGAACACGACGTACCGCAGGCCGAGCGGCGGGTGGGCCGCCCCGCGCCGGTGGCACTCACCGTCCGCCCGGGCCAGCTGCTGGAAGGCGGAGGGCGTCTGGTTGAGGACGGTGACGCGCTCGTCCCGCAGCAGCTGGAGGAAGTCGGCCGGCGAGCGGGTGACCTCCTTGGGGACGACGACGAGCCGGCCGCCGTGCAGCAGGGGTCCCCAGATCTCCCAGACGGAGAAGTCGAAGGCGTAGGAATGGAAGAGGGTCCACACGTCCTCGGGGCCGAAGTCGAAGTGTGCGGCGGAGGTCTCGAAGAGCCGGACGACGTTGGAGTGCGGGACGACCACGCCCTTGGGGCGGCCCGTGGAACCCGAGGTGTGGATGATGTACGCGGTGTCGCCCGGGGTGAGCGGCGCGGTGCGCTCGGCGTCGGTGAGGTCGCCGGCGGGGAGGCCGGCGAGGGCCGTCTCCAGGGCGGGGTCGCCGAGCAGCACGGTGGCAACGCCCGTCCCGGGCAGGCCGGGCGCGGTCGGTGTGTCGGTGACGAGCAGGGTGGGCGCCGCGTCGTCGGCGATCGTCCGGAGGCGCTCCGCCGGGTAGCCGGGGTCGAGCGGCAGGTAGGCGGCGCCCGACTTGAGTACGGCGAGCAGCGCGGTGATCAGTTCGGCCGACCGGGGCAGGGCCAGGGCCACGATGCCGCCCGGCCCGGCCCCGCGCTCGACGAGGAGGCGGGCCAGCCGGTTGGCGCGGGCATTGAGCTGCGCGTAGCTCAGCGCGGTGTCCTCGAAGGTGACGGCGGTGGCGCCGGGGCTGCGGGCGGCCTGTGCCTCGAAGCGGGCCGGCAGGGTGGCGTCCGGCGCGGGCGGGGTGCTGACGGCAGGGGCGTACGAGGGTTCCTCGCCGGAGCGCAGCAGGCTCGTACCGGCGAGGGTCAGCTCCGCGTCGGCTCCCGCGAACTGGTCCAGCAGCAGCAGGAACCGTGCGTGGTGATCGGCGAGCTGCTCCTCGCTGTAGAGCGCGGGGTTGGCGGCGAACGCGAGATGCAGGCCGCTGCCGCCGGATGCGGGTCGCACGGTGAGGGACAGATCCTCGACCGGACCGCCCGACAGATGGTGGAAGGTGGCCGGGTGGCCGGCGAAGCGCGGCTCGTTGTCGAAGGGCATCAGATTGACGACCGGCCCGTACAGCCGCCGGCCACGGCCCAGGAGCTTGAGGTCGCGGCGCAGGTCCTCGCCACGGTAGCGCGCGTACCTGCGCACCGTGCGGACCTCGGCGGCGGTCGTCCGCACGAGGGTGGCGAGGGTGGTGCCGGCGTCCAGGGTCAGGTGCAGCGGCAGGATGTTGGAGACGACGCCCGGGGTGCGCAGGGCGGCGGAGCCGAAACGGTTCATGGCGGGCAGGCCCAGGACGACGTCGGCGCTGCCGGTGACCCGGTGGACATAGCCGGCGGCCGCCGCGAGGAGCAGGTCGCCCCGGGTGACGCCCAGACGGGTGGCGGCCGCCGAAAGGCGCTCGGCCGCGTCGGCGGTCAGTGCGGTGGCGCGGCGCAGGGCCGTGGGCGAGGGCGGGGCAGTCGCGTCGGTGAGGCCCACGGCTTCGGGGGCATCGGCACAGCGCTCCGCCCAGAAGTCCCGGTCGCGTGCGAGGTTCCCGGAGGCACCGTAGCCGTGCTCCTCGTCGAGCAGCCGGGCCAAGGGCGCGAATCCGCGCTCCGGTTGCCTCCCGGCGGCCAGCGCGGTGTACACCTCGGCCACCCGACGGACGACGAGGGAGTAGCCGTAGCCGTCCAGGAGGATGTGGTGCGCCCTCTGGTACCAGAAGAACCGGTCGGGGGCGGCCGTGAACAGCGCCTCGGTGAAGAGCGGGCCTTCGGTGAGCTCGACGGGCGTGGCGAGGTCGGCGCGCATCCATGCCTCGGCGGCCGCGCGCGGATCCGGCTCGCCGCTGACGTCGACACGGTGCAGCGGCCAGTCGCCCACGGCCGCGTGGCGGACGCGGGGACCCTCGGTGGTGTCGAGGAAGCGCAGCCCGAACGTCTCGGCCTCGGCGATCGTCCACCGCAGCGCGGTTTCGAAGAGTTCGGTGTCGACGGAGCCATGAATCTCCACGTACTCACCGGTGTTGTAGGCCGCGTTCGCGGGGTCGAGCCTCTGGGCGAACCAGATGCCTTCCTGCGCGCCCGACAGGGGGCGGACGGTGTCGTCGTGAGCTGACATGGCACCAACCCTCAGTAGTAGTGCGAGTTCAGACGGAATGCCGCCCTGCGAGAGCTGTCGCGCGCGGCGTCCGACGGATGCACTGCGGCCCGGCTCGACGGGCGAAGTTCAGCGGTACGCAGACGCCGGGAACCACAAAGCGCAATAGGGAAGCGCTTTTACGGGGAACGGCATCTCAGGCACCTTCAATGCGGCGCCCAACCCCCGCCTTAACCCTGCCGGAAGGTAACTGGGCCAGTCAAGTTAAACAATAGAGCTCCCGGCCACTTATAAGGCACTCACACGACCTGGGTTACTCTGACTTCCGCCTGCGGGGGTGCGTCCAAGCGGCGCATCAGGCGTTTTTGAATGTACGTCATCAATAAATCCGGCCTCGATGTGTGCGCCGTCCACCGCGTATGCATCAACTCGTCAACAACAACGGTTTTCCGGCTGCCCAGTGGCATCCGAGCGGTGCGGATATCTGATTCCGAAGCCTTGGATACACAGGCGTGACCAGCCGGCCAACTCCAGGAGTTCCGATTCCGTGAGTACCGTGAACAACCCGTCCACCCTGGCCGTCACGGCACTTCTCCCCCGTGCCCAGGCCGGGGACGGCGGGGCCATGGACGAACTCCTCCGCCACATCGCGCCGTTCGTCGGGCGGCTGTGCAGGGCGGTGGCCCGACGGCACAGTTGCGACGCCGCGCAGGAAGCACTGCTCGCCATCTACCGCGGTATCGGCGGGCTGCGCGAGCCCGCCGCCTTCTACGGCTGGGTCCGGGCGGTCACCGTGCGGGAAGCGGTACGCACCTCGAAGCGGCTGAGCCAGGGAACCGCAGATGAACTTCCCGAAATAGCGCAGGACAGCAACCCGTTGACTTTTGTTCATATCTCTGACGTGCTGGATCAGCTGTCGGACCAGCACCGCCAGATCCTCGTCCTGCGCGCCGTCTACGGCCTCAGCGAGAAGGAGATGGCGATCGCGCTGTCCGTACCCGTCGGCACCGTCCGTTCCCGTCTGCACCGGGCTCGCGGAACATTCTCCGCCGCCTGGCACGAGATGTCCGCCTGAAACGCAGCACGCGCACCGCACACGCAATTTACCGGTTTCAGGAAACGGTCGGGCCCCCTCGCGGGCAGCACAACATGCCCACGAGGGGGTGAGGATTCCTGTCCGGAGCGAGGGTAATTTCCTCGCCGGGCTTTTCTTCAATTTCCGGCCGCTGCTCCTTTCCGCCGCACGGCTTTATCTCCGGCGGTGGCGCATTCCGGGATCCCGACGCACGCCCCTGCGCTGTGACCGCATGCGGGCGCCGGATTCCCGGTCACGGCGGCCTCGGCCCCGCAGCCCACCCCTCGGCACATTCACGCGGTCACAGCACCGGGTGTGTCATGCCGGCTGGTAGAGCCGGTCTTCGGACCAGATGGCGGTCACTCCTCCCCATGCGGCGGCCGAGGCCACGTCGGGGAAGAACCCATGGCCCTTGTGGTTGGCGCTGGTGTTGCACAGCAGCGGGATGCCGGACAGGGCCTCGTAGGCGGTCAGCAGCCGGTGGATGAACGGCGATTCCCCGGCACTGACGGTCTGTAGGCGCGCGGTGCCGTCCAGATGCACGACCGCGGGGACCTTGTCCGCCCAGCCGGGCCGGGTGTCGTGGTCGAACAGCATGTGCGGGTCGGGGGTGCCCGGCAAGAACAGCTCACCCGCCCGGTGTTCGAGGCACACGGGGGCAACGGGCCGGTAGTCCTCCCGGTCCTTGATGCGGTTGAGGTGTTCCTTCATCCGGGGGTCGACGGCCGGCGCGAGGATGCTGCGGTGTCCCAGCGCCCGCGGTCCCAGCTCGGCCCGCCCGGTGAGCACCACGACGGGTTGACCGCTCTCGTGCAGCACCCGCGCGAGACCGTCCACATCGCACGGCCGGGAGGTCCAGCCGGGCGGGTCGCTCTCGGCCGGCAGCAGGCGCGGGCCCTGGTAGACCTGCCAGTCGAGGACGGGCCGTCCGCTGCTCCGGGTCCATTCCAGAACGGCGGCACCCAGGGCGGCCCCGGAGTCATTGGGGAAGGGAGGCACCCACACCTCCTCGAACAGTCCCGAGGAGCGCATGCGGCTGTTCCACTTGATGTTCAGCCCACAGCCGCCACCCACACACAGCCGGGGCGGCAGGCCACGATCCGTCATCAGCTCGGTCAGGGCGGCAAGGAGACGGCGGCCGAGATACCCCTGGAAACCGGCGATCAGGTCGGCATCGCCGAACCCGGTCCCCTGGCGGGCGACATGGTCCGTCAGCGCACGCGCGAGGTAGTCACCCATGGTGTACGACAGCTTCCTGCCGTCCAGCAACTCGGTGATGATGGAGTCGAGTTCGGGGTGGTCCTCGCCGAGCGCCGCGTACGCCATGGCCTTTCCCGCCACGTCCAGGTTGCGGGGCATGGACTGCCGCATGGGCCCGGCCTTCGCGGCGGCGGCCTGGAACGGCGGCAGTGCGGCGCAGAAGTCCGCAAAGATGCTGCCGTAGAGCGGGAACAGTTCGCCCACCCGCGTCACGTGGAGCGGCTCGGGCCGTACGTGGTAGAGGACCGGTGTCATGCCGCCGTCCCACACCAGCACCAGTGCATCCTGGCCCTGCCGGGCGAACGGGCTGGTGGCGTAGGCGCCCATCAGATGCTGAGCACTGTGGTGGTAGCCGGCGTACTCCTGCCCCTGGGCGTCGGCCCACGGCAGGCCGGTGAAGGTGTGACGGGCCAGGACCTCGGCAGCGGGCTCTTCGAGGTAAGGGGCGACGGGCAGTTCGACCTCGCGGCCGTGGTGGGTCACGCGAAGAGTGGGGTGCTGCGGGTCCTGGCGCAGGCGGGGGAACCAGCCGTCGATCACGAACCGGTCGATGTCCTCCGTCCGGACTCCCTCCCGGGACAGCACCTCTTCCGCCATCTCCAGGCGGTCGAGCGGCTGGAACCGCTTGTTGTTGTGCAGTTTCTCCATCTCCACCGAGGTCAGAAGCCTGCCGTCCTCGATAAGGGCCAGGCCTCCGTCGTGCGTCAATTTCAGACCGCATATCAGCATGTGTGTCAGCTCTCGTTCTACGACGGGCGGTGGTGCAGCGGGATGAGGGGCGGGGCCCTGACGCACAGTCCGTTGGGGCACCCTGCCGTTGCCCACCACAGGCATCCGCACAGTCGCCGATCGCGTCATAAGGCCGCCATACGCCGGATGTGACGATCCTTCAACGTAAGGCCTGCATAGGCACCTCCTCCTGCTTTCCCCGCGAACCATGCGATCTGCTGATTCATGGGGAAAGAGGAGCCTGCCGCGCCGCACACTCCCCGCCCCATGCGTGATCTCGATCACGGGAGTTGGCGCCCGGATCAGCTCTGCGCCCGCACGAAAGCCGCGAGGGCCTCGCGGTTCGCAGTCACCAACGAACCCACGAGACCCTCGCGTCATCTTGTACCGGAGGACCTTGCAGATGACATCCGACTCGACGTCAGGGAAACTGCGCGGCCCATCGGCGAATGCACTCGACGTCCACATCTGCTTCCCGGGAAGGGAGCACCTGACGACTCATATTCTTCGCCGTAGCGGAAGGCGCTTCACCCGATGTCGACGAGGAGATCGCCCCCCTCCACCTGCTGGATCTGATTGATCGCCAGCCTGGCCACCCGCCCGGCCTTCGGGGCGGTGATCGCGGCTTCCATCTTCATCGCCTCGATGGTGGCCACGGTGGTGCCGGCCGCCACCTCGTCGCCCTCGGCCACCGCGAGCGTCACCACTCCCGCGAACGGCGCGGCGACATGGCCCGGGTTGGTCCGGTCGGCCTTCTCCGTCACCGGTACGTCGGCGGCCGCTGCGGCATCGCGTACCTGGATCGGCCGCAGCTGGCCGTTCAGGGTGGACACCACGGTGCGCATACCGCGTTCATCGGCCTCTCCGACGGCTTCCAGCTCGATCAGGAGCCGTACCCCCGGTTCGAGATCGACCGCGTACTCCGTTCCGGAACGCAGTCCGTAGAAAAAGTCCTTGCTGTCCAGCACGCTGGTGTCGCCGTAAGCCTGACGGTGTGTCTCGAAGTCGCGGGCCGGCCCGGGGAACAGCAGCCGGTTGAGCGTCGCGCGCCGGTCCTGCTCCAGTCCGCTCCGGTCGTCCGCGGTCAGTTCCTGCACGGGCCTGGGTTCGGCACGGCCCTCCAGCGCCTTGGCGCGGAACGGCTCCGGCCACCCGCCGGGCGGGTTGCCCAACTCGCCGCGGAGGAAGCCGATGACGGAATCGGGGATGTCGAACTCGTTGGGCGCGGCCTCGAAGTCCGCCGGCTTCACCCCGGCGCCCACCAGGTGCAGGGCCAGGTCCCCGACCACCTTGGACGACGGGGTCACCTTCACCAGGCGGCCGAGAATCCGGTCGGCGGCGGCGTACATCGCCTCGATGTCCTCGAAGCGGTCGCCCAGGCCGAGCGCGACCGCCTGCGTGCGCAGGTTGGACAGCTGCCCGCCGGGGATCTCGTGGTGGTACACGCGGCCGGTCGGCGAGGCCAGGCCCGCCTCGAACGGCGCGTAGATCCTGCGGACGCTCTCCCAGTACGGCTCCAGGTCCCCGACCGCCTTCAGATCCAGCCCGGAGGGCCGTGCGGAGTGGTCGGTCGCGGCCACGATCGCCGACAGCGAAGGCTGTGAGGTGGTGCCGGCCATGGACGCGACCGCGCCGTCCACCGCGTCCGCGCCGGCCCGGATCGCGGCGAGGTAGGTGGCCAGCTGGCCGCCCGCGGTGTCATGGGTGTGCAGGTGCACCGGCAGATCGAACTCGCGGCGCAGGGCCGATACGAGCGTCTCGGCGGCCGGGGCGCGGAGCAGCCCCGCCATGTCCTTGATGGCCAGGACATGGGCGCCGGCGGCCACGATCTGCTCGGCCAGACGGAGGTAGTAGTCCAGGGTGTAGAGCCGCTCGGACGGATCGGACAGGTCGGAGGTGTAGCACAGGGCGACCTCGGCCACGGCCGTTCCGGTCTCCCGTACGGCGTCGATGGCGGGCCGCATCTGGCCGACGTCGTTGAGCGCGTCGAAGATCCGGAAGATGTCGATCCCGGTGGCCGCGGCCTCCTGGACGAAGGCGTCGGTCACCTCGGTCGGGTACGGCGTGTAGCCCACGGTGTTGCGGCCCCGGAGCAGCATCTGGAGGCAGATGTTCGGCACGGCTTCACGGAGTGCGGCCAGGCGCTCCCAGGGGTCCTCGGCGAGGAAGCGGAGGGCGACGTCGTAGGTGGCACCGCCCCAGCACTCCAGGGACAGCAGTTGCGGCAGCGTCCGCGCCACCACCGGGGCGACGGCGAGCATGTCCCTGGTACGGACCCGGGTGGCGAGCAGTGACTGGTGGGCGTCCCGGAAGGTGGTGTCGGTGACGCCGATCGCCGGTGACTCGCGCAGCCACCGGGCGAACCCTTCCGGGCCGTGCTCGGCGAGCCGCTGCCGGGAGCCGGCGGGCGGTTCGGTGGCCGGCAGGGGTGGCAGTTTGGTGCTCGGATCGATCAGGTGGGGCCGTGCGCCGTGCGGCTTGTTCACCGTGACGTCCGCGAGGTAGGTGAGCAGCTTTGTGCCGCGGTCGGCGGAGTGGCGCGCGGTGAGCAGGTGCGGGCGCTCTTCGATGAAGGAGGTGGTGACCCGGCCGGCCCGGAAGTCCGGGTCGTCGAGCACGGCTTGCAGGAACGGGATGTTCGTGGCCACGCCGCGGATGCGGAACTCGGCCACCGCGCGCCGGGCCCGGCCGATGGCGGTGCTGAAGTCCCGGCCGCGGCAGCTGAGCTTGACCAGCATCGAGTCGAAGTGCGCGCTGATCTCCGTGCCGGCGTGTGTGGTGCCGCCGTCCAGCCGGATTCCCGAGCCGCCCGGCGACCGGTAGGCGCTGATCCGGCCGGTGTCCGGGCGGAAGCCGTTGGCGGGGTCCTCGGTGGTGATACGGCATTGCAGCGCGGCGCCGTGCAGGACGACCTTGTCCTGTGTGAGGCCGAGATCGGCGAGTGTCTCCCCCGCGGCGATCCGCAGCTGCGCCTGCACGAGGTCGACGTCGGTGACCTCCTCGGTCACCGTGTGCTCGACCTGGATGCGCGGGTTCATCTCGATGAAGACGTGGTTCCCGTCGCGGTCGAGCAGGAACTCCACGGTGCCCGCGTTGCGGTAGCCGATCTCCCGGGCGAAGCGCACGGCGTCGGCACAGATCCGCTCGCGCAGCGCCGGGTCGAGGTTCGGGGCGGGCGCGAGTTCGATCACCTTCTGGTGCCGGCGCTGGAGCGAGCAGTCGCGCTCGAAGAGGTGGATGACCTCGCCCTGCCCGTCGGCGAGGATCTGCACCTCGATGTGGCGGGGGTCGACGACGGCCTTCTCCAGGAAGACGGTGGGGTCGCCGAACGCGGACGCGGCCTCGCGGGCCGCCGCCTCGATGGACTCGCGCAGCACGCCGGGGTCCTCGACGCGGCGCATTCCGCGTCCTCCGCCGCCGGCGACCGCCTTGACGAACACCGGGAAACCGATGTCCTCGGCGGCACGGACCAGTTCGTCCACGTCGCTGGAGGGCTCCGAGGAACCGAGCACCGGTACGCCGGCGGCGCGCGCGGCAGCCACCGCGCGCGCCTTGTTCCCGGTCAGTTCGAGCGTGCCCGCGCTCGGTCCGACGAACGTGATGCCCGCCTCCTCGCAGGCCCGCGCGAGGTCGGGGTTCTCGGACAGGAACCCGTAGCCCGGGTACACCGCGTCCGCGCCCGCCCGGCGCGCGGCACGGACGATCTCCTCCACGGAGAGGTAGGCACGCACCGGGTGCCCCGGCTCGCCGATCTCATACGCCTCGTCGGCCTTCAGCCGGTGCAGTGAGTTGCGGTCCTCGTGCGGGAAGACGGCAACGGTTTTCGCGCCCAGCTCATAGCCGGCGCGGAAAGCGCGAATCGCGATCTCACCACGGTTGGCGACCAATACCTTGCGGAACATTTCGACCCCTTCAGCCTGCCGTGAGGGACACCATGGTGTACGCCACGGGCAGATCGGACTCCGGACCCGCAGTGACTTGTTACCGGACCGCGCCTGATCATTCAGTTGGCCGACGTCAAGATCCGGATTCTCGCTCCGAACCAGCGCTGGGTCAGCCGAACGCCAGGCGGGTCATCATGGTGCGGCTGTCCCGCAATCCGCCGGCCCAGCATGCCAAGGTGTTCGAGTGAACAAGCGGCGACTGATCCACTGGAGCATCCGCGGCCCGGCTGCCGCCAGGGGCAGCGACCAGGCAGGCCACCCCGCCTTCAGACACACCACGACGGAGATCGAGGCCCGCATCCGTCACCTGCTGCCCGTCCTCGCCCGCACCACGAACCGGGAGATCCAACCGTGAGCACACCCGACGAGCTCGCCAGCGTCCGCTACATCGTCGACGACGTGGCCGCCGCGGTCCACTTCTACACCACCCACCTCGGCTTCACGCTGCACACCAACCCCGCGCCCGCCTTCGCCGACGTGATCCGCGGACCGTTGCGGCTGCTGCTGTCCGGGCCGGCCAGCTCCGGCGCCCGGGCCACGCCCGATGACGCCACCGCACCGGGCCGCAACCGCATCCATCTCCTTGTCGACGACCTCGACACCGAGATCGACCAACTGCGCGCCGCCGGGCTGTCCTTCCGCAGCGACGTCGTCGCGGGCCCTGGTGGACGCCAGATCCTGCTCGCCGACCCGGCCGGCAACCTCATCGAACTGTTCGAACCTGCCCCGCGCTGAGCTGTTTCCTAGGGCCGCCGGGCACCTCACATCAGAGCGCGAGGCCGACACGGTCGCGGTGGTAGGCGAGGGCGGCGCTGTATTTTCTGTCGAAGCGGTTCGCGAGCCGGTTGTCGAAGGGTTCGGCAATGGGGTCGAGTGCCCGTCTGCCCGGGAGGCAAGCGGTGAACATCAGCGAAATCGCCGAGCGGGCAGGCATGTCTCGCAGCACGGTTCCCTACGTGCTCACTAAATGCCGTCACACCCGGTCAATCGTGACTTTGGCGACGACCGTCACCGCAGCCGGCCTGCTGCTGAATGCCTGCGGCGGTAATGGCTCGCCGCCCAGGCCCACCGAAAGCGGCAAGATCACTCTGACCGAAATGGACTATTATAGTGCTGAACCCGGGCGGAGTGCCCTGGCCAAGCAGCTCACTCGGTGCGGCAAGCCGGCGGGGGTCACCATCAAGCGGCAGATTGTGCCGGACCTGCGCACCAAAGTGCTCCAGTTGGCGAACAGTCGGGCGCTGCCGGACCTGATTCTCCTGGACAATCCTGACCTACAGCAGCTCGCCGCCACGGGGGCGCTCGCCGACCTCGGCGCGGCCGGCGTGAAGACCGACGGAATGTATCCGAACATCGTCGCCGCGGGTAAATACCGGGGTAAGCAGTACGGTGTGGCGCCCGGTGTGAACCAGTTGGCGCTCTACTACAACACGTCGATGCTGGAGAAGGCGGGCATCAAACCGCCTGCCACGTGGGATGAGTTGCGCATCACGGCCAAGAAGCTCACTCAGGGCGACAAGGTGCACGGAATCGGCTTTGCCCTGCCGGCCACGGAAGAAGGCAGTTTCCAGTTCGAGTCCTTCTTCTTCAGCGCCGGCGCTTCCCTGAAGAAGCTCGATTCGCCGGAGGCGGTGTCGGCGCTGAGCCTCCTGAAGGACCTGGTCGCCTCCGGTTCTGCGCCCAAGGACGTGCTCAGCTGGAATCAGATGAATGTCGGGGAGCAATTCGCAAACGGTTCGCTGGCTATGATGATCAATGGTCCCTGGCAGCTGCCCCTGTTGCGAAAGGCAGGCATGAAGGATTTTGGTATCGCGCCGGTGCCCGCCCCGGCCGGGGGTACCTCCTCCGGTGCGCTCGGCGGTGAGGTGTGGGCGGCCGGCAGCAGGGGGGACAAGTCTCGCAAGGCAGCCGAGGTCATCAAGTGCCTGGTGTCGAAGCGAAACAGCCTGGAGTGGGCCAAGCTCACCAATTACGTGCCGTCCGACCCGGAGGTGGCCAAGGAATTCAGTGCTGCCGTGCCCGCGATGAAGACATTCGTGGAGACCATCGGAAGCGCCAAGAGCCGCACGGCGGAAGTCGGGCCGGACTATCCGAAGTACTCGCAGGCGATGTGGACCGCAGTGCAGGCAGCATTGTCAGGGAGCAAGTCGCCCAGAGCGGCGCTGACTGACGCGCAGAAGCAGGCGACGCAATGAGCACCGAGCCGCTGACCCGCGGGTGGTACACGTCGACGGCCGCCCTCCCGGAAAGGTAGCCGTGGTTCCGGCAGCGCCCAAGAACTCGGCGGCGGACGTGGGCGGCAAAAGGCCGCCGCCGGACCGCTCCGTGGCTCCGGCGGCTCGCGGCAGACGGCTCGGGATCGGGTTCATCGTGCCGGTCGTCGTATTCGTCGCGGTGTTCTACCTCTATCCTCTGGCCCGCAATGTGGTGCTGTCCTTCCAGGACTACGACATCAATTCCCTTTACAGCGGAAACGCCCCGTTCATCGGCCTCGGCAACTACCGCCGACTGCTGAGCACCCCCGCCTTTGCCACTTCCGTCGTCAACACCGTGGTTTTCGTCGCGGGCTCGCTCTTCTTCCAGTTCACGATCGGCCTGGGGCTCGCGGAGTTCTTTCGCCACTCGTTTCCGCTCAGCCCGCTCTTGCGGTCGCTCCTGCTGATCCCTTGGCTCTTGCCCCTGGTCGTCGCCGGCACGTTATTCCGGTGGCTGCTCGACACCAGCAACGGCGTCGTCAACCAGATCCTGCTCACCCTCCATCTGGTCCAGGAGCCGGTGCCGTGGCTCAACACCCCCACCACCGCGATGGCTTCTGTCCTGATCTGCAACATCTGGATCGGTGTGCCGTTCAACATGGTGATCCTCCACAGCGGGCTGCTGGCTATCCCGACGGAGCTCTACGAAGCGGCTTCCCTGGACGGCGCCGGCCACTGGCAGCAGTTCCGCTACGTCACGCTGCCCCAGATCAGACCCGTGATCGGCATCGTGGTGACGCTCGGCCTGATCTACACGCTCAAGGTCTTCGACGTGATCTGGGTGATGACCAAGGGCGGCCCGGCGAACGCCACCCAAACCATCACCACCTACGCCTACCAGCTGTCCTTCGGCGGGCTGTCGGAGTTCGGTCTCGGCGCGGCCGCGGGTGATCTGCTCATCGTCGCAGCCGCCGTCTTCGCCCTGCTGTACCTGCGCGCGCTGCGCGCTGATCCTGGAGCCCGCGCATGACCGCCGCCCGCGCTGCTCGCGGTCGGCCCGCCACGGTCCGTGGCGGACGGAGCCGGGCAGCCGTACCCACCTGGGCGAAATCCGCGTTCGGTGTCGCCGTCGTCGCCATCATGCTGTTCCCGCTGTACTGGATGGTGAACGCGTCCTTCCAGACCAATCAGCAGTTGGCCCGGCCCGCACCGCACTGGCTGCCCCTGGGCGGCACACTCAGCGGCTACCGGGACGCGCTGTCCCAGCAAGGCGGCCATCTGCTGGCATCCCTGATCATCGCCGCGGGCGCCACGGTCCTGACGCTGGCCCTGGCCGCGCCGGCGGCCTATGCGCTGGCGCAGCTGCGCTCCCCCGGCGGCAGGACGCTCCTGACCGTGCTGCTGGTCGTCCAACTCGTGCCCGGCATCGTCATGGCCAACGCCCTGTACCAAATCTTCGCCTCCGTGCAGATCCTCAACTCGGCCCTGGCGTTGATCCTGGCCGACGCCACGCTTGCGGTCCCCTTCGCCGTGCTCATCCTGCGGGCCTTTATGACCGCCATCCCCCGATCCCTGCTGGAGGCAGCGGCATTGGACGGTGCGGGCGCGGTACGCATCTTCTGGCAGATCGTGCTTCCCATATCCCGCAACGCGCTGATCACCGCCGGCCTTTTCACGTTCCTCTTCGCATGGGGCGACTTCCTGTTCGCCACCACGCTCAATCTCAACACCACTACGTGGAAGCCGATCACGCTGGGTCTGTACGACTACATCGGCGCCGGCACCAACATCACCACCTGGAACGCGGTAATGGCCACCGCCGTCATCGCTTGCCTGCCCGCCGCGCTGCTTCTGACCGTTGCCCAGCGGCACATCGCTGCCGGACTCACCAATGAAGCGGTCAGAGACTGACCGCGCCGTAAACCGCCGCTCGCGCCCCTGCACCGCCACTGACCCGTACCACAGCCCTGCCAGCAAGGAGCAGCATGTCTCCGCCCGACGGCACAAGGCCCGCGCCCTCCGCCTCTATCTCCACCTCCGACGCAGCCGGGACCAGCTCGCGGCCTCCCGCCTCCTCCCATCCGGCCGTCTGCCTCGAGTTCGGTGACGCCGAGCACGTACTGCGGGTGGAGCCCTGGGGAGCCGACAGTGTCCGGGTGCGCTCGGCCCGGCATCGTGTGCGCGACGACCTGCCGGGAGCCTTGAGTGTGCCCCCTGCCGCCGCGGCCGCAGAGTTGAGCGTCGGTCCGCACGGCAGCCGGATCCTCACTGTCGGGCGGCTGCGGGTGGAGCTGTCTCCCCAGGGCCATCTGCGTTTCGCGCGCACGCAGGGCGGAACCGAGCTGCTGCGGGAGTCCGTCGGTCACTTCGCCTGGCCCGGTCCCCGCCAGTTCACACCGGTCGGCGAGGGCCGCTATGAGCTGGAACAGCGCTTCGCCACCTATGACGGTGAACAGTTCTTCGGGCTGGGCCAGCACTCCCACGGGCGCCTCGACCACAAGCACATGGTGATCGACCTGGTGCAGCGCAACGGGGAGGTCACCATTCCCTTCACCCTCTCCTCCCGAGGCTACGGTCTGCTGTGGAACCTGCCCGCCGTCGGGCGTGTGGAGTTGGCCGCCCAGCAGACCCGATGGGTCGCCGACGCCGCCGATCAGATCGACTACTGGATCACCACCCATCCGACTCCCGCCGGCATCATGGCCAACTATGCCGATGCCACCGGACATGCTCCCGTGCTGCCGGAATGGGCCCTGGGCCTGTGGCAGTCCCGCCTGCGTTACCGGACACAGGAGGAACTGCTGGGTGTCGCTCGCGAATACCGGCGCCGGGGCCTTCCGCTGTCGGTCATCGCCGTGGACTTCTTCCACTGGCCGCATCTGGGCGACTGGCGCTTCGATGCCGCCGACTGGCCCGACCCGGCCGGCATGGTGGCGGAATTGGCGAGCATGGGCGTACGGCCGATGGTGTCCGTGTGGCCGTCCGTCAGCGTCGTGAGCGAGAACTACCCGCACATGCGGGATGAACGGCTGCTGCTGGGAACGGAGCACGGCCAGCCGTTCCAGCACGTCTTCCCCGACAGTCAGGCCGACGACAAGTCCCTGCCCGTGGTGTTCTACGACCCCACCGACGAGCGGGCTCGTGACTACATCTGGAGCCGTATCAAGCGCAACTACTACGATCTCGGCTTCCGGCTGTGGTGGCTGGACGCCTGCGAACCGGAGATGTACCCCGAACAATTCGGCAACCTGCGTTACGCGGCGGGGCCCGGCCGGGCGGTGGCCAACTTGTATCCGCGCGAGCACGTGCGCGGATTCTTCGAGCACATGCGGGCCGAGGGCGAAGACGTCCCGGTCAGCCTGGTGCGGTCCGCCTGGTCCGGCAGCCAGGCCTACGGGGCGGCTCTGTGGTCGGGTGACATCCCGGCCACCTTCGAGGCACTCGCGGCGCAGGTGCGCGCCGGTCTGAACGCGGGCCTGAGCGGCATTCCGTGGTGGACCACCGACATCGGCGGTTTCCACGGCGGCGACCCGGACGACCCCGATTACCGGGAGTTGCTCATCCGCTGGTTCCAGTTCGCCGTCTTCTGCCCGCTGCTGCGGATGCACGGCCACCGCGAACCGCGGGACGCCCTCGCTGCCGGCCGGACCGGGGGACCCAACGAGCTGTGGTCCTACGGGCAGGATGCCTACCGGATCCTGACCCGGCAGCTGCGGCTACGCGAGGACCTTCGTGCGTATCTTCACCGTCAGATGGTCTCCGCGGCCGACTGTGGTGCACCGGTCATCCGGCCGCTGTTCTTCGGCTTTCCCGACGACCCGGCCGCGTGGACGGTCGAGGACCAGTTCCTGTGCGGCCCGGACCTGCTGATCTCCCCGGTGACCCGACTCGGCGAACGGCATCGCCAGGTCTACCTGCCGGCCGGTGCCGACTGGAGGGCCGCCGCCACAGGAACTGTCCAGGAAGGCGGCCAGACCACCACAGCTGACGCTCCTCTGGAATGCATCCCCGTCTTCGTACGTCACGGGTCCACCCTGGATGTGAGGTTTCCAAGCTGAACAAGGATCTGCCTTGATCCCTGAGCGTCAGTGCAGCTTGTTCGATTCTTTTCGCGCAGGCACTATGGAACTGTGAGTAATGACGCCCGGGTGAATTGAGTCAGAATGGCCACTTCCGTGGGGGAAACTGGTCACTCTGGGTGGCCTCACGATGTCCCCATGGCCATCATCAGCGTGGGGGGCATGGTCACAGGGTGGAGTGCTGGGGCCCGGAAACTGCTGGGCTATCGCCCCCCGGAGATCGTCGGACACCCCGTCTCGGACCTCCTGATCAACGGGGAGTACCCCGAGGTGGCCGGGGCCTGCCTGGCCGACGCCCGGGAGTGGAGCGGCACAGCGGCAGTCCGCCACCGGGATGGCCACCGCGTCGATCTGCCCCTGCGCCTTCATCCCACATTCCGTGACGACGGAACGACCCAGGCGTTCGTCGTGACCGCCACTGCGGGGACGGGCGAGGCGGAGTCCGACCGACGGATGGTGGAGTGGGCGTTCGCCCAGTCCTCCATTGCGCTCTCCACCTACAGCACCACGTCACGCTCATGGCAGTGGAACGCCGTCGCTGTCGAATCCAGGCAGGGGCAGGCGGGTGAGGCGGGCAGCTGGCCCTACTCGGACCTGCTGGGCGGCGGCCGCTTCGACGAGGGGTTTTTGCGATGTGTCCGCCGGGTCGCCGAGGAGGCCAGGCCAAGCCGCTATGAGCACCTTGCCCCAGCTGCGCCGTCCGCTCACCGGCGTGCCTGGACCATCGAGATGTGGCCCGTCCGGAGCCCCGACACCGGTCGGGTGGCCGGTGTCGGGGCTGCGGCGTTCGACAGTACCGAGCAGGTTGCCGCACGGCAGCGCCTGGCCTTGCTGAACGAAGCGGGCAGCCGTTTCGGAGCCACCCTGAATGTGAGGCGCACGGTTCAGGAACTCGCCCACCTGGCCGTTCCGCGGTTCGCCGACTCCGTCACCGTGGACCTGCTGGACTCCGTGACCCGCGGGAAGGAACCGCCGCCCGGTCCGGCCGACGCCACCGTGGCGTTGCGTCGGGTCGCGCAGCAGACCGCCGACGGGGTTCCCGAAGCCGACACCGAGATCGGCGAGGTCGACACCTATCCTCCGCACTCACCCCCCGCACACGCCCTGACGAGCGGTCGAACAGTGCTGTGCGGAACAGACGACCCCGACTTCACCCGTTGGATCGCGGCCGGCGTGGGGGGATCGGGTGCCGCGGCGGAGCACGGATTCCACTCGGTCATGGCTACCCCTCTGCGAGCGCGGGGCTTGACTCTCGGGGTCGTGGTCTTCGCCCGCGCAGCAGGCTCGAACCCCTACGCGCAGGACGATCTGCTCCTCGCCGAGGAGCTCGCAAGCCGGGCGGCCGGCAGTGTGGACAACGCGGGTCGTGTCTCCCGGGAACGCGCCAATGCCCTGACCTTCCAGCGCAGTTTGCTGCCCCGTCACTTCCCCAAGCAGGCGGCCGTCGAGGTGGCGCACCGCTATCTGCCGATCGGCAGGGGCGCCGAAGTGGGCGGCGACTGGTTCGACGTGGTCCCGCTGTCGGGCACTCGCGTAGCCCTGGTCGTCGGCGATGTGGTCGGCCACGGCATCCATGCCTCGGCCGCCATGGGCCGACTGCGTACAGCGGTGCGCACGCTCGCCGGAGTCGACCTGCCCCCGGACGAACTGCTCACCCACCTTGACGAACTGGTCACCCACCTGACCTCGGACAGCGACGACCGGAACGAGCCCGACCCCGGTCAGATCGGCGCTACGTGCCTCTACGCGGTCTACGACCCGGTATCCCGCATCTGCACCATGGCCAGCGCAGGCCATGTCCCACCCGTCGTGCTCTTCCCCGACGGCACGGCCCGGGTGGTCCAACTCACCCCGGGGCCGATTCTGGGAGTCGGCGGCCTGCCCTTCGAGCCCACCGAGCTGGAACTTCCCGAAGGAAGCCTGCTCTCCCTCTACACCGACGGCCTGATAGAAGCCCGCGGCCACGATCTCGGTGTCGGCCTCGAACGACTCTGCGGAGCCCTGGCTTCCGCCGAACCCTCGCTGAACGTCACCTGCGACATCATCCTCAGAGCCCTGCTGCCCGAGAGCCCCGCCGACGACGTGGCTCTGCTCCTGGCGCGCACCCGTGCCCTGCACACCGATCAGGTCGCCGCCTGGTCGCTGCCGTCAGATCCCGCCATCGTGGCCGATGCCCGTGCGCAGGCCTCCCGTCAGCTGGCGACCTGGGGGCTCAGCGACGCAGCGTCCATCACCGAGTTGGTGGTGAGCGAACTGGTCACCAACGCCATCCGCTACGGGGACGCCCCCATCGGGCTGCGGCTGATCCGGGACCGGACCCTGATCTGCGAGGTCTCCGACGCCAGCAGTACCTCCCCGCATCTACGCCGTGCCCGCACCTACGACGAAGGGGGACGAGGACTGCACATGGTGACCCAGCTGACCCAGGGCTGGGGAACCCGCCAGACCCCCACCGGCAAGACCATCTGGGCCGAACAACGTCTCCCGGCCGGCGGACCATGACGGAGCACTCGGTCAACCTGGCGACAGGACACGGCGTCCGGACCCAAAGTGGTGCTGCGGCCCGCGACCTGACACATACGCTCGCACTGCTCTACCCGCCGTCCGGCGCCAACCGGGACTACCCGCCGGTGCAGCTCGCCTTCGTCGGCGGGGTGGCGGAAACCGCCACCAGATACGGCTATGACCTGCTGCTCACGCCCTGTAAGTCGGGGAAGGACCCCGCATTCCGGCGGATGGTCGGTGAACGGCGCGTGGACGGAGTGATCGTGATGGAGGTCCGCCGGGAGGACGACCGCATCCAGCATCTGACGGAAGCGGCCTTCCCCTTCGTCGCCATCGGCCGGAACAGCGGAACCGACGGGGTCGGCTGGGTTGACCTCGACTTCGCCGGCCTGGCAAACGGATGCGTTCGGCACCTGGCCGAACTGGGCCACCACAGGATCGCCTTCGTCAACAAGTCGGAGCAGATCGTCAACAGCGGGTACGGGTACGCGCTGCTCGGGAGCGAGGGCTACACCCAGGCGATGCAGGAGATGGGACTGACCGCGCGTGCGTACCCCAGCCGCGACGATGTCGGCGCCGGGGAGGACGTCGTGGAACGGATCTTGCAGGACGATCCGGCCACCACGTCCCTGGTCGTCATGAACGAAGCCGCCCTGGAGGGCATCTACCGCGGGCTGACCCGGCACGGCCGCAGCGTACCGCGCGACTTCTCGGTCGTCGGCGTGGCGGCCAGCCGCTGGGCGGAACAGGTGACCCCGCCGCTGACCGCGGCTGAGATACCGGCCAAGGAGATGAGCCGGATCGGCGTCGACCTGATGGTGGAGCGGCTCACCTCACCTGCCTCGGCACCCCGGCATGTCCTGCTGAAACCGCTGATCACGCTGCGCGCCAGCACCGGTCCCTGCCGGCCGGTTCTCGATTCGGAGCCGGAGCTGGAGCTGGAGGCGGAATTCCCTGACCTGGACTTCTGACCCTCCGGCCGCCCGGCTGCGCCTCCCTCAGGCCAAGCCGCTGTACGCGGCCAACCAGCCCGTGGCCACGTGGTCGCTCCGCGTGAAGACGACCGCGCCACGGTGGCCGCCCTCCGGGTCGTCCGGTGCCGGGCGCGGGTAGGGGAATTCGACCGGGGCGCGCTCGGCCGGGTGAAACTCCACCGACGTACCGTCCCACAGCCGGACGGTCGCGCCACCCGGGCAGCCGTGGACCAGGACACCGTCCTGGCCCGGGGTCAGGATCGCGCCCGTCGTGCGCTCCGCGAGGAGTTGCCGGTAGCGCTGGGTGGGCAGGGCGCAGCCGTTGGGTGGCGTGGTGCCCGGCCAGTCGGGGGCGCCTATGCCGCGCTTGCGGGCGGCGCGCCACATCTGCGGCACGAGCCGGCCGGCGAGCGGCGCGGTGGCCATCTGCTCGCAGATCCACAACAGACGCCCGGCGCCGCGGCGCGGGCCGAGTTCCCGCCAGCGGATCCGGGCGGCCAGGTCGGCTGCGACGACGGCGGCCCAGGGGTGCACCGTGCCGAGCGGGCCCTGCGCGCCGAGCCAGGCCAGGTAGCGCTGGGACTCCTCGTAGATCCCGGTGAGGCTCTCGGCGGGAATGCCGAGGACGTACGGGGAGCGGTTGCGGAACACTTTGGGGCTGTTCGCGACCAGGAGCAGCACCGCCCGCGCCAGGTCCCCGGCGACAACCGGTTCGTCTGCCGGCCGTGCCGGGGCGCCATCCGCCTCCGGGTCCGGGTCCGGGGGGTTCAGGTGGCCGCCGTTGCGCAGCACCCGCAGCAGCACGGCGCGGGCCCGGTCGGTGAACTGCGCCTGCTCCAGGTTCGGCAGGTGCGCGGCAAGCAGCTTGGCGAGCAACTGCTCGGCCGCGTCCGGGTCTTGGGGCACGGGGACGGCGCGCAGCGCGTCGGACAGCTCGTCGGCGAGGTCCGTGGCGAGCATGAAGCGGCTGGTGAGGGTGCCGAGCTCGGTGGCCACAAGGGTGTCGTCGTGCTCAAGGCCGGGGCTGCGGCGCAGGTAGCGGGCTTCGGTGAGGAAGTCGATGGCGTCGTACAGCGGGTCGAAGCTCTCGTTGCCCTGGTGGTAGGAGAGGGTGCGGGTCCACCAGTTCTCGGCCTCGCGGAGCGTGCGCACGCGGCCCTGCACCGCCTCGGCCAGCAGGTGGTCGGGCAGGCGTTCGCGGATGCGGGAGCGCACGGTGTAGCCGGCGGCCAGACGGGCCTGCCACTCGGGCCGGTCGGTGCCGTCGGTGAGGAGGAAGGCCCAGCCCTCGCGCTCCCCGGCGCCGACGCGCCCGGCACGGCCGAACATCTGCTGGACCATGGAGACTTCGACGCGGCTCATGCCGATCTCGGTGTCACGTACCACGACGGCGCGGGCGGGCAGGTTGACCCCGGCCGCCACGGTGGACGTCGCGACCAGGGCGTTTGCCTCGCGGTTCCGGAACGCCTGTTCAGCCTCGCGCTTGTAGGGCCAGTCCCGGTAGTGGATGCGCACGCCCGTCAGCGAGCAGAGCCGCTCGACGGCTTCCGGGTCGTCCTTGTCGACGCCCTTGGTGCGGGCCCCGCGCTCCTCGGCGAGGGCGAGCGCGGTCATGCGCACGCCGCGCTTGCTGCCGCAGAACACCAGGGCGCTGCCGCCCTCGTCGGCGATGGTGCGGACCTGGCGGACGGCGGCACGGGTGCGGGCAGCAGCCCTGGCGCCCCGGTCGCTGTTGGTGGACGCGGCGGGGACCGGTATCTGCCAGATCAACCGGGTGGGCCGCCAAGTGGTGCGCACAAGGCGGGCGCCGAGCCAGTCGGCGACCTCGTCGGCATTGGCGACCGTTGCGGACAGGCCGACGACGCGCACCTGCCCGGTGTCCTCTCCGACGCGAGCAAGCAGGGCCTCCAGGACGGGGCCGCGGCCGGGGTCGCCGAGCAGGTGGACCTCGTCGACGACCAGGCAGCCGACGTCGGCAAGGGCGTCGCGCAGCGAGCCGGTGCGGCAGATGGCCTCGAACTTCTCGGTGGTGGCGACCCAGATGTCGGCCTTGCGGATCAGCTCGGCGTCGACGGCGTACTCGCCGGTGAGACGCACCACGCTGAGTCCGTTGCTGCGCCACAGGTCGAGTTCATGGTCAAGTTCATCGGTCAGGGAGCGCTGCGGCACGAGCCAGGCGGCCTTGCGGCCCTGCGCGTTGGCCTTGAGAGCGGCGACCATGCCGATCGGGGTCTTGCCCGCACCGGTCGGGGCGACAACCAGGACGTTCCCGTCGTCCGCGAGGATGGCCGGGACGGCGTCGGCCTGCGCCGGATTGAACGTCGGGTACTTCAGGAACCGCGACCAACCCGACGGCACCAGATCTGCCACCGGGACGTAGGCGCCGTCGGCGTCCTCGGGCAGCTCCTCCAGGGCGTCCCACTGGAGCGCGAACGCGTCACGGGCGGCATGGGCGCCGGGACCGGCGACCGGGGCGGCAGGCAGCGGCCCCTGGCGGACCGGCCACGCGACGAGGCCGGTGCGGTCGCCCAAGTCGCTGACGGTGCCGACAACTTCTGACTCCTGCCAGTGCCGTGCACAGCGGTACGGAATGTCCTCGTCGGTCAGGTACGCGCGCAGAGCGTCGAATTCCGGGCCGTCCGGCATGATGACGCGGATGTCCTCGGCCGCGTCGATGGCCGCGAGGTGTGGCCGCCAGTGCGGATCGGTCACCTTGCACCAGTAAAGGAGCCGCAGTTCAGGATCGGTCGGCAACGGCAGGTCGGCGGGCCAACTGGGCCCGGGAGAGCCCAGGTTGGAGGCGATGATGCGCGCGGAGCCGGGCGCAGGTCGGAGGGTTACGCCGGGAGAGGTATGGATCGGCGAGACGGTCAGGCCGCTGGGCGCGTCACCTGTGGGGCACGGGCCGAGCAGCATCTCCCAGGCATCGTCGGCATCGCTGCCGGGCTTCGGGGTCGCGCCGGGAGCGGCTGCGGGGGCCGTTGCCCGCCCGCTGTGGCCCATGAGTTTGTCGTAGGTCTTCACGCCGAGATCCGCGAGGGCATAGGCAGCGGGGCAACGCGGGCAGACGACGGCGACGTAGCGATAGACGCGCCCCCGGGACTCGTACGGTCTGCGCAGAGAGTGCAGTTCGCCACCGCAGGCGGGGCAGCTGCGCGGTACCTTCTCCTCGTAGCTCCAGCCCGGCTCCTCGAATCGGGCCGGCAGCGGATCGGTCAGGCGAACCCCCCATCGCGTCCGGACCAGGTCCGGCACGGAATCCCCCGACGCGGCCGCTCCGTCCTGCTTTCCCCCATCAGCCGTGCGCATGAACCAACTCTGACACAGGAGCCACCGTAGAGCGAGTGATCGCTCACCCGTTGTGAGAACGGCCAGCACAACCCCCGGATTCCGGCTGGATATTCTACGGTCGTCGGTGCGGGCGCGGCGCATGGAGTGACGCAACGTCAACGGTGCCCGCAGAGGGAGGAATTGTGCTCGACGAACTCGTGATGGCCGGCGGTACGGCAGTGGTCGGAGCCATGGCCACCGACTCCTGGATGCTCGCCCGCACCCGCGTCGCGGAGCTGTTCCGGCGCCGTGGCGGCGTGGAACGGCAGCAGGCGATCGAGGGCCAACTCGACAGCAACGCCCAACTCGTGGCGGAGGCCGAAGACGGCGACCAGGTGCGGCAGACGCTCCTTCCGCTGTGGCAGCTCGAGCTGCGCTCGCTGCTGCGGCGCGACCCGGCTGCGGCCGAGGAGCTGCGGGCCCTGATCGAGGAGGTTCGGCCCACCGGGAACAGCGAGTCGAAGTGGGTGCAGGACGTCGTCGTACGGGACAACGCAAAGGCGTTCCTGGTACAGGGCGGAAACATCGTCAACCACCACCACGGCACCGAGTCAGCTCCGGGCCGTACCGCCGAACCGCCGCAGGGGGAAAGGAAGGTTGAGGGCGAAGGTACCGCCGGGTCCACTCGGTGACAGCAGCTGACGAGGGCACCCAGACGGGCCGCCGAGCCGCCACTGGCGGCGGTGGCGCACCGCTGCCCGGCCCCACCGCAGCGGCGACCGTCCACCAGGCGATCCGTGTGGAGAGCGGCTTCGGGTACGGCGTCGTAGGCGCCGACCTGCACGTCTTCCCGGATCGTGGGCCCGTCTACCTGCTCGGCGAGCACCGCAGCGCGGCCCCCGCGCCGGACGACACCTGGCTGCTTCACCAGCCCAGCAGGATGCTCAACGCCCGTTACCGGCTGGTCGACTTCACCGGCCGGGAGCGGGAGCGCGCCGAGCTCGCCGCCTGGCGGGACACCCCCGGGCCGCGGCTCTCGGCGACCTGGCTGCACGGCCCCGGCGGGCACGGAAAGAGCCGCCTCGCCGACGAGTTCGCCGCCGAGAGCGCCGCCGCGGGCTGGAAGGTCATCACGGCCACGCACGGCCCGGGAGCCGTCCTGGACGCGGGCCAGGAGAGCGGCCCGGACCTGCGCCCCGACGGGGCTCGTGGCCTGCTCCTCGTGGTCGACTACGCGGACCGCTGGCCTGTCTCGCACCTCACCTGGCTGTTCAGCAACCGGGTGCTCACCGGCTCCCTGCCGACCCGGCTGCTGCTGCTCGCCCGCTCGTCCACCGCCTGGCCCGCCGTGCGCTCCGCCCTGGAGGACGTCATGGCCGAGACGCGGGACCAGGAGCTGAGCCCGCTGGGCGCCCCCGGCGGCGACCCGCAGGCCCGGTCGGCCATGTTCGCCGCGGCCCGGGACTGCTTCGCTGCCCGGTACGGCGTGCCCGACCCGGCCGTGATCGCACAGCCGAAGGATCTGGAGCGCCCCGAGTTCGGGCTCGTCCTCGCAGTGCACATGGCCGCCCTGGTTGCCGTCGACGCCCACGTACGCGGCCAGCAGGCCCCGAACGACCTGGCCGGCCTCTCCGCGTACCTCCTGAACCGGGAGCGACGACACTGGACCCGGCTGTGGGAGAACCGCCTGGAGGGACTGGACTTCAGCACCGCGCCGAGCGACATGAACCGCGTCGTTTTCACGGCCGCCCTCACCGGGGCCGTGTCACCGGGGGACGGCAGTGCCCTGCTCACGGGGATCGGCCTGGAGCAGCCCTTGCGGCTGCTCACCGACCACGCCACTTGCTACCCGGCGACGGAGCCGGGCGCCGTCCTCGAACCGCTCTACCCGGACCGGCTCGCCGAGGACTTCCTCGCCCTCAGCCTCGACGGGCACCGCGTGACCGGCTATCCAGCCGCCCCCTGGGCCGCACCGACAGCGCGCACGCTCAGCGCCCGCGCCCCGGACGGTACGGTTCCGCCGTCGGTCACGCGCGGCCTGACGTTCCTGGCCGCCGCGGCGGCACCGGGTCGCTGGCCGCACCTCGCCGGGCACCTGGAGCAGATCCTGCGGCAGGACCCGTCGGTGGCGGTCGCCGCGGGCAGCGCGGCCCTCACGGCGCTCGCCGAGACCACCCTTCCGCCCTCCGTACTCGCCTCCGTGGAGACCTGCTTCCCGGAGTTCGGGCAGCCCGACCTGGACGCGGGCATCGCGACGTTCACTGCCCGGCTGGTCGCCGAACGCCTCCCCCACACCGCCGACCCCGCCGAGCGCGGCCGCCTGCACCAGGGCCTCGGCTTCCGGCTCGGCCGGGCGGGGCGGGCACAAGAGGCGCTGGCCGCGGACGAGGAGGGGGTGCGCTGCTTCCGGAAGGCGGCGGCTGCCGGTACGCACCCGGCTGGTTCTCGGTCTCCCTCCTCTTCCCGTGCCGCATTCGCCTCCACAACGCCGCACGTATCCCCGACCGCGACCCTGGCGACCGCGCTGCTGCACCTGTCCCAGCACGCCTTCGACGCCGACGCCCCCGACCGCGCACTGCACGCGGCCGAGGAGGCGGCCGCGCTCTTCCAGGACTTGGCCGTAGCGGACCCAGCGGCCCACGAGCCCGGCCTCGCCCTGGCCCTCGCGCAGGTGGGTCAGGGGCTGGCTGCGGCCGGATACCCCGACCGGGCGATGGCTCCCACGGAGCAAGCGGTCGGGATCTTCTGGCGTCTGACGGTGACCCAACCGGACCAGTACGAGACCGGCCTCGCGCTCGCCCTCAACAACCTCGGCATCTTCTCCTGGCAGCTGCGCCGCCTCCCGGACGCCGTGGCCGCGCAGGCGCGAGCCATCGAGTTCGCCCGGCGCGGCCTGGCGGCCGGCCCGCCCGCCGGGTCGCTCCTCGCCCGCGCGTTCGTACTCGACGAATCCGGGCTGGCGCAGTGCCTGGGCAACCTGTCCTTCCTGCTGTGGGCATCGCGGCGCAGGGAGGAGGCAGTCACCGCGCTGGAGGAGGCGGTCGCCACCGCCCGACGGCTGGCCGCGGTGGCGCCCGCCGCGCAGGAGCCCGTCCTGGCCGACCTCGCCTCGCGGCTCGCCACCTATCTGGGGAGGCTACAGCGGTGGCGGGAGGCCCTCACCCTGGCCGACGAGGCGGCCGGCATCACCGCACGGCTCGCGGCGGCCGACCCGGTCCGGTACGAGAGCGACCACGCGAAGGTCCTGCGCCAGTCGGCCCAGGCCCGGCTCGGCGCCGAGGGCAGCCTCGACGCCGCACGCCGGGACGCCGACCTGTCCGTAGCGATCTACCGGCGGCTGGCGGCCGAGGACCCGGAGTACCACCGGGCCCTCGAAGAGTCCGTGGAAACCCAGGAGTTGGTGCGGTCCGCGGGCAGCAACGGCCATACCACGCCGGCGACACGCTGGACCTCGGAGGAGCACTGGGTGAACCTCCTGAACCAGGACGAGGTCTGGCAGGACGTTCGGGACCGCCGCCACCGACTGGACGAGATGCCCCCGTCCTACTGCGGCAACGTCCTGCGCTTCATCCGTAAACAGGCCGACCCGCTCATCGAGTTGCTCGCCGACGGACTCGATGTGACGCCGGAGGCCCTCGGCCTGACCGACCGCGACGACGCGGCGTCCTGGCTGGACCGCCAGCCCCTGATCGTCGCCCTGACCCGGCGCGCCAGGGGCGAGTCGGCCCGGCCCGAAATCTGCCACTGCGGTTACCCGGTGGCCCCGAACTGGCACCACGACCACTGCTATCCGGGCATCGTCGTGGACTGAACTGATAGCGAGGAGAAACCCTCTATGGCGGTCTCGATCGGATTGCATGTCAGCCCGGAATTTCCCGCGATGCTGGAGCGAATTGACGCACTCGGCGGGGCGCTTGAGGCGGACGCGGACGCGGCCGAGAAACGCGGCAGACTCACCGAGGACACCGCGCGGGCATTGCTGGGTGCCGGGGTCGTGGGGGCCGCACTGCCGCAGAGCCTCGGCGGCTACGAGTTCTCCCCACGCCAATTGATGGCGACAGTCGAGCGGGTCAGCCACCACGATTCGTCGGCCGGTTGGACGATGATGGCGCTTCAATTGATGACCGGCACCACTGCGGCCTATCTCGATGCCGTTGCGGCGGCCGACTTGTTCCCGGATGTCGCGGGTGGGGACCACGCGTTATTGGCCGGGCACGGCACCCGGCCCGGCCGGGCCGTCCCGGTGGAGGGCGGCTATCTGGTGAGCGGCAGTTGGCAGTTCGCCTCCGGTATGGCGCACGCCACCCATATCCACAGTGCGATCCAGGTCGAGGGCACCGGGGAGCTGCGGGTGCTGGCGATGCCGAAGTCGCAGGTGGAACTCGTCGACAACTGGGATGTGCTCGGGCTGCGTGCGACGCACAGCATTGATTACCACTGCGCCGATGAGTTTGTCGCGGCGACGTACACGTATCTCGCCACGACGACGAACCCGGCCAACGGCGGCGCGATCTACCGCCTCGGATTGGTCAACATGTCCGCAATCGGACACACCGGTTGGGCGTTCGGTGTCGGGCGGCGCCTGCTCGATGAACTGAAGCTGGTCGCCGCGGCCAAATCCGGCACACGTAACGCCGCCGTCGACACCACGCAGTTCCACGCGGAGTACGCGACCGCCGAAGCCAGGCTTCGTTCGGCACGGGCGTGGGCGATGGAGGTATGGCGAGGTATCGAAGACACCCTGGATGCCGGTGAGTTGCTCAGTACCGAGCAGGACACGCTGCTCAGGCTGGCGCTCAATCACGCGACGTGGACCGTGCAGGAGGTGGGTCAGACGGTGCACCGATGGGCTGGGACGGCGGCGATCCGGCGCGGGCCGATCGACCGGTTTCTGCGTGGTCTCGGCACAGGTACCCAGCACATCACCTCAAGCCCCACGGTCCTACAGAACTGCGGGAAATGGCTCAGCGGCGCCCAACCCCAAGCGCACTGGGAATTTCTCGACTTGATGCCGTGACCACCAGGTCGGCGAGTGCGCACCGGCACGAAAGGGAGCCGGCGTTCACCCGGCTCCCACCGAATCTCGTCCTATGACCGCAAGGTCTCCGAAGGCGACTCCCCGAACTGTTGGCGGTACGCGAGGGAGAAACGGCCCGGGTGCAGGAAGCCCCAGCGGGAGGCGACGGCGGTGACGGTCGTGGCGCCCGGGTCGGAGGCCAGGAGTTCCCTGCGTACACGGTCCAGGCGGACCTCGCGCAGGTACGCGAGCGGTGTCGTATCGAGGTGCCGGCGGAAACCTTCCTGAAGGGCCCGTACGCCGACGCCGACGCATTCCGCGATCTCCGCGACCGTGAGCGGCTCGGCGGCGTGTCCCTCGATGACCTCCATGGCGCGGCGGACCGCGGGCGGTGCGACGCGCGGCTGCTCGCCCAGCAGCGCCGACGTGTAGTTGTGGGGCTGGGCCATCAACAGCTGAGTCATGAGGAGTGATTCAAGCTGTTTTGTGACGAGGGGCTGGCTTGTCATCCCACCAGGCCCCTCCGCCTCCCGGCGCATGAGGTCGACGATGTTGAGCCAGGACCGGGAGCCCGGTGTGGTGAGGTTCATGCCGAGCGAGAAGAAGATCGGGCGGCGCACGGCGCGGCCGAGCAAACTGCCCAGGTGCGATTCCAGCGACGATCGGTCGAACCACACGATCAGCTGCGGATTGCCGTCACCCCAGCGCATGTCCAACTTTCCGGTCGGAGAAGGGACAGAAGCGAGCTCCGGGGAGGAAATGATCTCCTCGCGGCCGCAGGTGATTTCGGCGTAACCGGCAAGCGGGATCTGGACGAGGAAAAAGCTCTCCAGATCGCCCGGTGTAATCCGGACTTCCGTTCCGTAATCGAGGTAATAGAGACCTGTCCGATCGAAGGGTACGCCGTGCAGCCGGGCGTCGAGCGTCGCCGAGCGCCGCACGATGCGCAGCTCATGCGGACAGAAGGCGCGGCCGACCTCGGCCCGCGCCTCCCAAATGTCCGCTGTATGGAACCGCTGGTGATTTGCGAGGGGGGACTTTTCAGCGGGCATATAAACCTCCACCGCCGAGATGCGCGATCGGGACAGCAACCCGCGTGATCCGGATAGCGGAGGTGATCTTGCCATACCAAGATTGACGCCTGACCGCCGCGCACCCGAGAGAATCCTGGGAATCAACAATGCAGGGAGTGCCGGGCCGGACTGCGCTCGTCAGAGGCGGAGTCACGCCCAGCGGACAGCCCGTCGCCTGCGCGCTGCGCTTATTACGCGTGACCGACGCGGCGAGGGCCGCCGAGGCCGCACCCCCGCACGTCGCGGCACCCTTGCCGCTGCTGCCCGGGCTCGCCGATTCGGCCGGGCCCCTCTAGCCGGCCGGGTTACCCGGGACCCCTCCCCCGGTCCTACGGGCGACCCGGCCTTCCGCGGCTGTCCGCCGGCCCCCTCAGGCGGGCAGCCGCATTCCACACAACCGCCGTCCACCGGTAGACGCCGCCATGTGCCGAAACGCTGCACAGCGCACGGCGCTGCAAGGCACTGCACGGCACCGCACGGCACCGCTCAAAATCCGCACGACCCAACCCCCGGAGATCCCCTCATGCACAAGATCACCATCGTCGGAGCCGGCCAGGCCGGCCTCCAGCTCGGCATCGGCCTGATCGACCACGGCTTTGACGTCACCCTCGTCTCCAACCGCACCGGAGACCAGATCCGCGAGGGCCGGGTCATGTCCAGCCAGGCCATGTTCGGCACCGCGCTGGCCCACGAGCGCAACCTCGGCCTCGACTTCTGGGGCGACGCCTGCCCGTCGATCGACGGTCTCGGTGTGAGCATCGCCGACGGCCAGGGCGGCCGGGCGCTCTCCTTCGACGCCCGCCTCGATGCCACCGCCCGCTCCATCGACCAGCGCGTCAAAATGCCCCTCTGGATGGGCGAGTTCGCGCGCCGCGGCGGCCGTCTGGAACTCTGCGAGGCCGGCATCGAGGACCTGGAGCGCTACGCCGCCGAGTCCGACCTGGTGATCGTCGCGGCCGGCAAGGGCGAGATCGCGGGGCTGTTCGAGCGGGACGCCAGGCGTTCCCCGTACGACGCTCCGCAGCGCGCGCTGGCCCTGGCGTACGTCACCGGCATGGCACCGCTGCCCGACCGCCCCGGCGTCAGCTTCAACGTCATCCCCGGTGTGGGTGAGTACTTCACCATGCCCAGCCTCACCACCAGCGGCCCCTGCGACATCATGTTCTTCGAGGGCATCCCGGGCGGCCCGCTCGACTGCTTCGACGGGCTCACCCCCCACCAGCAGCTGGCGAAGTTCCAGGAGCTGCTGCGGACGTACGTTCCGTGGGAGGCCGAGCGCTGCACCGATGTCACGCTCACCGACGGGAACGGCACCCTCGCGGGCCGCTTCGCGCCGACCGTCCGCAAGCCCGTCGCCACGCTGCCCTCCGGCGCGCAGGTGCTCGGCCTCGCCGACGTCGTCGTCCTCAACGACCCGATCACCGGCCAGGGGTCCAACAACGCCTCGAAGTGCGCGGCCTCCTACCTCGCCACCATCCTGGACCACGGCGAGCGCCCGTACGACGCCGCGTTCATGGAGCTGGCCTTCGGCCGCTTCTGGGACAACGCGCAGTCCGCCACGGCCTGGACCAACGCGATGCTCGGCGCCCCGCCGCAGCACGTCCTGGAGCTCTTCGGCGCGGCGAGCGCCAACTCCCGTATCGCCGCCCGCTTCGTCAACGGCTTCGACGACCCGCGCGACCTCTTCCACTGGTTCATGGACCCGGTCGCCGCAAAGAACTACCTGACCGAGGTCAGTTCCTAAAGCACTATCAGGAACAGTCGGCAACAACCTGACGGGCACGTCAGTGGTACGTACGTAACGAGAGCAGGACAGCAGGACATGAGAAGGATCGCGGTGGTCGGCGCCGGGCAGGCGGGTGCCCAACTCGCCCTGGGACTCCAGGCGCACGGCTATGACGTCACCCTGGTCACCGACCGCGACCCCGACGAGATTCGTCGCGGCCCGGTCATGTCCAGCCAGTGCATGTTCGACACCGCGCTCCAGAGCGAGCGCGAACTCGGCCTGCACCACTGGGAGGGCCAGGCCCCGGACATCTCCGGCATCGCGTTCTCTCTCATCGGTCCGCACGGCACTCCGGACGTCTCCTGGCGCGCGCCGCTGGAGGGCCCTGCCCACTCCGTCGACCAGCGGGTCAAGTGTGCCGCCTGGATCGAGCAGTTCGCGGACGGCGGCCGCGGCGAGATCGTGCGGCACGAGGCGGGCGTGAACGACCTCGAATGGTACGCCCGTACGCACGATCTCGTCGTGGTCTCCACGGGCAAGGGCGAGCTCAGCCAACTCTTCCCGCGCAACTCCGAACTCTCCCCGTACGACCGGCCGCGCCGCGCGCTTGCCCTGACGTACGTCACGGGAACGGCACCGCGGGAGGGGGAGGCCGCCATCCACTACCGCATGGTCCCCGGCATCGGCGAGTACTTCTCCTTCCCAGCCCTCACCACCACCGGCCCCTGCGACATCATGGTCTTCGAGGGCGTCCCCGGCGGCCCGATGGACTGCTGGGACGACATCCGCACGCCTGAGGGCCACCTCACCCGCTCACTGGAAATCCTCCACCGGTTCTTCCCCGACGAATACGAGCGCTACCGGCACGCCCGGCTCACCGACAGCGGCGGCGTATTGCGCGGCAGGATCACGCCGACCGTCCGGCACCCCGTCGCCCGCCTGACCTCCGGCCGGCACGTCCTCGGCATGGCCGACGCCGTCGTCCTCAACGACCCGATCACCGGCCAGGGGTCCAACAATGCGGCCCAGGCCGCGTCCCACTACCTCGACAGCATCCTCCGCCACGGCACCGCCGAATTCACCCCGCAATGGATGCAGCGCACCTTCGACAACTTCTGGCGCGGCTGGGCCCAATGGGCCGTCGGCTGGACCAACTCACTCCTGACGGAGCTGAGTCCGCACCACCGCGACATCCTGTCCGCGGCGGCCGAGATCCCCTCCGTCGCCGGCGCCCTCGCCGCTGGATTCGACGACCCGCGCACCCTCTACCGCTGGTGGTTCGAGGAGGCCGAGGCACACCGCTTCCTCGCCGAGAAGCGCGAACGGCACGCCGCCCGCTTCGACGGCCGCGAACTACGCCGCGCGCTGGGTCAGTACGCCACCGGCGTGACCGTGGTGACGGCCCGCGCCCCCGACGGCCGCAACGTCGGCATGACCGCGAACTCCTTCACCTCCGTCTCGATGGACCCGCCCCTCGTCCTGTGGTGCCCCGGCAAAAGCAGCCCGAGCCTCCCGGACTTCACCGACGCCTCGCACTTCGCCGTTCACGTACTGGCCGCCGACCAGCACCACCTCTCCCGCCAGTTCGCCACCCCGGCCGACGACAAATTCCGCGGCACCCCCACCACCCCCGGCATCGCCGGCACCCCCCTCCTGGACGGCGCGGTCGCCCGCTTCCAATGCCGCACCGTCCAACGCCTCGACGCCGGCGACCACATCATCTTCCTCGGCGAGGTCGAACAGTACGAGGCCGACGGCGGTACCCCTCTCGTGTTCCACTCGGGGTACTACCAGGTGGCGACGAAGCATCCAGATCTGTGAACGCGCATTGCCTATCGGCCGGGCACCCTCCGGCTCACGCAGGGACGCGGGGCTGAGCCGCACACAGGTGGATGCCAACTGGTGAAGCTCCTTCACGTCACACTTCGCGAGGCACGCCGGTTCATGATTACCGGGATGTGCCGCCGGGCAGCAGGGTGATCGTGGCATGCGCGGCGTCCGGGTCGCCGTCGTAGATGCACGTAAGCAGGCCGGCCTCGCTGAGTTGCGCCAAGGCAGCGGTGAGGCTCTCGGGGGACGTGCGCAGGGCGAGTGCGGCGGGGTGCACCGGGAGGCTGATGATGTGCGCCGTGGCGCGTCCCAGAGCAGGGGCGGCGGTGGCAAGATCCGCGAGGAAAGCGGCCAGCCCTCCCCCTTCGAGAGCCGAGTGGGCCTTCACCACCCATGGAGCCAGCCAGTCGTCGGCCAACGGCGTCACCGGTACCACTCCTTACTCAGCGGGGGATTGAGAGCAGCGTGGCCCGGATGACCGACGCGACGCACCGCGCGGGCGGCCGAATGGGTGACCGCCTTCGGTCCGCCGAGGAGAAGCGGCAGGTGACCGCAGAGGTAAAACAACCCTATTGCCCCTAATTCTCGCTGGGTATCGCGGGATGCCGGATATTCGCATGGATGGGTGAGGGAGCCCTGCGGACCGTGTACGTGGTCCGTTTCTGCCGGGGCGGAGCCGCGCGGCACGAGGTGCACGCCACCCGGTTCCTCGCCCCGGCCCTGGCGGTGAACGGGGACGAAGGATGAGGAACGCATGGTTGAGCTGGCGTCAGGGCGCATGGTCCGGGAGCAGATCCCCGTCGGTGCGCGCGCCGACGGCCCTCCCGCCGTGTTCGGCGGACGCATGGCTCCCGCCGCGCGGACGCTCGTGGATGTGCTGGACGCCACCGTCCTGATCCATCCGCACGAGCCGGCCCTGGACGACGGACGGACCTCGCTGAGCTACCAGGAGCTCGCCGGTGAGGTCGAGGAACTACGGCGTCGGCTGGCGTCGGCCGGGATCGGCGTGGGCGACCGCGTCGGGGTGCGGCTGCCGTCCGGCACCAATGACCTCTACGTCGGCATTCTGGCGGTGCTCGCCGCGGGTGCGGCGTATGTACCGGTGGACGCCGAGGACCCGGACGAGCGGGCGGACCTGGTGTTCGGTGAGGCGGCGGTGAGCGCCGTCCTGGAAGCCGGACGGCGTCTCACCATGACGGGCAGCCGCGCCACCGGCTCTCAGCGCCGCCCGAGTCCCGCGGATGACGCCTGGATCATCTTCACTTCCGGTTCCACCGGCAGTCCCAAGGGCGTCGCCGTCACCCACCGCAACGCGGCGGCCCTTGTCGACGCCGAGGCGGCGCTCTTCCTCCAGGAGGAGCCGATCGGCCCGGGTGACCGGGTGATGGCGGGTCTCTCGGTCGCCTTCGACGCCTCCTGCGAGGAGATGTGGCTCGCCTGGCGGCACGGCGCCGGTCTGGTACCCGCGACGCGTTCCCAGGTGCGTGACGGGGCCGGCCTCGGCCCGTGGCTCGCCGAGCAGGACATCACGGTCGTGTCCACGGTCCCCACGCTCGCCGCCTTGTGGCCGACCGAGGCCCTCAACGACGTACGGCTGCTGGTCTTCGGTGGCGAGCCGTGTCCGTCCGAACTGGTGGAGCGGCTGGTCACCGAGGGGCGGGAGGTCTGGAACACCTACGGTCCGACCGAGGCGACCGTGGTCACCTGTGCCTCGCTGCTGACCGGCGAAGGACCGGTCAGGATCGGCCTGCCGCTGGACGGCTGGGACCTGGCCGTGGTGGACCGGGCCGGTGAACCGGTCGCTATGGGCGGCAACGGCCAACTCGTCATCGGCGGGGCCGGACTGGCGCGTTACCTGGACCGCGACAAGGACGCGGAGAAATACGGCCCACTGGCGTCACTCGACTGGCCCCGGGCCTACCGCACCGGTGACCTCGTACGAGCCGAGCCCGACGGACTCATCTTCCTGGGACGCGACGACGAACAGATCAAGCTCGGCGGCCGGCGGATCGAGCTCGGCGAGGTGGACGCGGCCCTCCAGGCGCTGCCCGGCGTGAGCGGTGCCGCGGCCGCCCTCCGGACAGCACGCGGCGGCAACCCCCTGCTGGTCGGCTATGTGGTGACCCAGGACGGCTGGGACCGGACGCAGGCCGTCGAGCGGCTGCGCGCCCAGCTGCCCGCCGCCCTGGTGCCGCTGCTCGCCCCCGTCGACGCCCTGCCCACCCGTACCTCGGGCAAGGTGGACCGGGCCGCGCTGCCCTGGCCGCTGCCACGGACCGCAGGGCTCGATCCCGGCCTCCCGGGTTCGGCCCGGCAGCTCACCGGCACCGAAGCATGGCTGGCCGAGCAGTGGCGCGAGATCCTCGGTGTGCCGGTCACCGACGCCCGGGACGACTTCTTCGCGATCGGCGGCGGCAGCCTCGCCGCCGCCCAGCTCGCCACGCTGATCCGCGACCGCTACCCGGCCACCGCCGTCCGCGACATCTACCGGCAGCCCACCCTGCGCAAGTTGGCCCGGCTGCTGGAGCGTTCCGCGCGGGACGAACGCGAGGACACGCGCCGGGTGACGCCCGTCCCGGCCCGAGCCGGCCTCGTCCAACTGCTTCTGCTCCTGCCACTCTTCACCCTGGCCGGGCTGCGCTGGATGCTCGGGCTGCTGGCCCTGGGCAACGTCCTGGCGTGGTGTGGCAGCTATCCGTGGGCGCCGACCGCCTCGTGGTGGTGGGTGGCGGCCGGCGGCCTGCTGTTCTTCAGCCCGCCGGGCAGGCTGGCGATAGCAGCCGGTGGGGCACGGCTCCTGCTGCGGGGGCTGCGGCCGGGGAGCTACCCCCGCGGCGGCAACGTCCATCTGCGGCTGTGGACCGCCGAGCGGCTCGCGGAGCTGAGCGGGGCCGGCTGTCTGTCCGGCGCGTGGCTGGTGCGTTACGGCCGCGCGCTGGGCGCCCGTATCGGGCCGGAGGTCGATCTGCACTCGCTGCCGCCGGTCACCGGGATGCTCAAGCTGGGCCGGGGGTGTGCCGTCGAACCGGAGGTGGATCTGTCCGGCTACTGGCTGGACGGGGACCGGCTGGAGGTCGGTCCGGTGAAGGTCGGCTCGGGCGCGGTGGTCGGTGTCCGCAGCACGCTCTTCCCCGGCGCCCGGGTGGGCAAGCGGGCCCAGGTCGCTCCCGGTTCCGTCGTCACCGCCCGGGTGCCGACCGGCCAGAGCTGGGGCGGTGCGCCCGCCGTCAAACTGGGCAAGGCCGAACGGCGGTGGCCCAAGCGGCGTCCCCCGCACCGGGCCGGGTGGGCCGCGCTCTACGGAATGAGCGGCCCGGGGCTCGGGCTGCTGTGGCTGCCGGCCGCGATCCCGGCGCTGGCGGTGGCGGGCTGCTTCGTCCACACCGGGGACGGCCTCGGCGACGCCGTACGCGGGGCGCTGATCGCGCTCGTGCCCGCCACCCTGGCCTTCGGGCTGGCGTACGCCGCCCTGCTGATCGTCGCCGTCCGGCTGCTGAGCCGTGGTCTGCGCCCCGGCTGGCATCCGCTGCACGGCCGGACCGGCTGGCGGGCCTGGACCGTCAGCCAGCTCATGGACCAGGCCCGTGACCTGCTCTTTCCGCTCTACGCCGGCCTCATCACTCCCGTCTGGCTGCGCGCGCTGGGAATGACGGTCGGCAGGCGCGTCGAGGTCTCCACCGTGCTGGCGCTGCCGAGCCTCACCACGGTGCGCGACGGAGCCTTCCTGGCCGATGACACCCTGGTCGCCCCGTACGAACTCGGGGGCGGCTGGCTGCGGATCGGCGCGGCCGAGATCGGCGAACGGGCCTTTCTCGGCAACTCCGGCATGACCGCACCGGGCCGTGCCGTCCCGGAGCGAGCTCTGGTCGGGGTGCTGTCCGCTGCTCCGGAGAAGGCGAAGAAGGGCAGCTCGTACCTGGGTATGCCGCCCATGCGTCTGCCGCGCTCGACCGACATCGGGGACCGTCGCCTGACCTACGAGCCGCCGGCCCGGCTGTTCTGGGCCCGAGGACTGGTCGAAGGGTGCCGGCTGCTGCCGGTGCTGGTCTCCGCCGCCTTCGGCCTGATGGCGGTGGCCGCGCTGGCCCACCTGACCGCACACCGCTCACCAGTGGTGGCGGCGCTGTTGTCCGGCCTGGTGCTGCTGGCCGCGGGGATCGTCGCCTGTGGGGTGTCGATCGCTGCCAAGTGGCTGCTGGCGGGCCGGTTCCGCCCGGCGGAACACCCGCTCTGGAGTGGTTTCGTCTGGCGTACGGAGCTCGCCGACACGTTCGTCGAGGTGCTGGCCGTGCCGTGGCTGATCGGCACGGTACCGGGCACCCCGCTGATGAACCTCTGGCTGCGGGCTCTGGGAGCCACCGTCGGCCGGGGTGTGTGGTGCGAAACCTACTGGCTGCCGGAAGCCGACCTGGTCACCCTGGAAGACGGGGTGAGCGTCAACCGGGGATGTGTGGTGCAGACCCATCTCTTTCACGACCGCATCATCCGGATGAACACCGTGACGCTCCGCGAGGGCGCCACACTCGGCCCCGGCGGCATCGTGCTGCCCGGCAGCACCCTCGGGGCACGCAGCACGCTCGGCCCGGCGTCGTTGGCCATGGGCGCGGAAACCGTCCCGGACGACACCCGGTGGCTGGGCAACCCGATCGCGGCCTGGCGAGAATGAGGCACAGTGCGACGATGCGCCGTCAGCCCATTGGTGCAGGGAGGGAGTGAGACTGTTGAATCCCCAGCAGGCTTCCGCTCCCGGTACGGACCCGTATTTCCCGGATCACGGGGATGCCCGCTACCGGGTCCACCGCTACGAGCTCGACCTGGACTACCGGCCGGTGTCCAATCGGCTCAGCGGCTCGGCCCGGCTCAGCGGGCAGGCAGGCCCCGCGCCACTGGAGGAGATCGCACTCGACCTGGCCCCCTTCAGGATTCAGCGGGTGCTGCTGGACGGCCGGACCGTTCGCTACACCCACCGGTCGGGCAAGCTGCGGATCCGCCCGGCGAAGGCGCTCGCCCCGGGCACCGCGTTCACCGTCGAGGTGCGCTACACCGGCAACCCCCAGCCGATGCCGAGCCCGTGGGGCGGCCTGGGCTGGGAGGAGCTGACCGACGGCGCGCTGGTGGCCAGCCAGCCGGTCGGTGCCCCGTCCTGGTACCCCTGCAACGACCGGCCGGCCGACAAGGCGTCGTACCGGCTGGCGATCACCACACCGTCCCCGTATACCGCGGTCGCCGGCGGCCGACTGCTCACCCGCACCACCCGGGCCAGCAGCACCACCTGGGTGTACGAGCAACCCGCCCCCACCTCCACCTACCTGGTGACCGTCTCCCTCGGCAAGTACACGGCCGTGCCGCTCACCGACCCGGATCCCGCGGACGGACGGCGCCCGGCGGTGCCGCAGACCGCCTACCTGCCCACGCGGCTGCTGCCCGAGTTCACCCAGGACTTCGCCCGGCAGAACCGCATGATGCAGTTCTTCGAGGAGACCTTCGGGCCGTATCCCTTCGGGGAGTACACGGTCGTCATCGCCGACGAGGAACTCGACGTCCCGGTGGAGGCCCAGGCCATGGCCACCTTCGGCGCCAACCACCTCGACGGCGCACGCACCTGGGAACGCCTGATCGCCCACGAACTGGCCCACCAGTGGTTCGGCAACAGCGTCTCGGTCGCCGACTGGCAGCACATCTGGCTCAACGAAGGCTTCGCCAAGTACGCGGAGTGGCTGTGGTCGGAACACGCCGGAGGCCGAACGGCGGCCACCCACGCCGCCGCCGCGCACCAGCTGCTGGCCGGTCTCCCACAGGACCTGCTACTGGGCGACCCGGGCCGGCAGCTGATGTTCGACGACCGGCTCTACGAGCGGGGCGGGCTGACGGTCCATGCGCTGCGCTGCGCCCTCGGCGACGACGCCTTCTTCCGCATGCTCAGGGACTGGACCCGCATCCATCGCCACGGCGCCGTGAGCACCGCCGACTTCACCGCACACGCCCAGCGGTACGCAGCCGCCCCCCTCGACGAACTCTTCGACGCCTGGCTGCGAGAGCCCACCCTGCCCCCACTACCGCAGCCCACGGGCCCACACCGTCCCGCAGACCTACAGGCCAACCCACTGCCGCAGGACTGACGGCCACGGCGCCCACGTCGACCTGTTCAGTGGAACATCTTGGCGCCGAGCGGGTGCTGCTTGTCGAAGCCCGGGAGGATGAGAAAGGTTGCGCTGGCGGTGGTGGTGGTGAAGCGCAGCAGTGCGTCGGAATCATCCATGTGAGCAAGGGTGCTGGTGAACGTGCGCAAGTCGTTCTGGAAGCTCATGAAGAGCAGCCCGGGGGTGGGCGCGTCGGTGCTGTAGGAGCGGCGGAGCATGAGACCCACACCAACCATGGTGGGGTTGGCCCGGCGGACGTGGGCGTCGGCCGGGACGAGGTAGCGCCCGTCCGGTGTTTTGGCGCCGAGGTCCGGATCCCATGCCGCGGTCCCGCCGGAGAGCGGCACGCCGGTGGCTCTGCGCCGGCCGAAGACCGCCTCCTGGTCGGCGACGGAGAGCGCGGTGAACCGCGGCAGGTCGAGTTCCATGCGCCGAACTACGGCGATCGTGCCGCCGACAACGGGAGCCGGCCCGGCCAGCCACAGGTGGCGTCGGTGTTCGGCCGTCGTGTGCGGGCCCACGATGCCGTCAATGAAACCGAACAGGTTTCGCGGCGCGGAGATGCCTTTGCTCACCGGGATGTTCGAGCCGCGGCGTCCGGACTGCCGCCAGCGCTCACGTAACCGGTGACCGGCCTGCTCCAGAAGCGCGGTGGCGACGACCGGCAACAGCAGAGGGTCGCCGGCGCAGATCTGTATCAGCAGGTCCCCGCCGCGCGCGTGCGGGGCGATCCGCTCGCGGGAAAACCGGGGGAGGTCTGCCGCGCCCGGCAGGGCGGGATCGGCCATGCGCACCAGCCGTGGGCCCACCCCGATCGTCACGGTGAGATCGCCCGGCGGCAGGCCCAGCAGTCGTGGATCGGTACCCGCGGTGAGCGTGAGAACGGCCTGGCCGAGTTCGGCCAGCAGCGGGCCGACGGCCACGGCGTCGCCGAGGTCGGCCACCACCGCCAGCAGGTTCGGCTGGGCCGGTTGCGGGAGCGTGATGCCTGCCTGATAGCGGCCGGTCGACCGCACTCGTGTGGGTGACGCGGGGGAAGAAAGTCGGCTTGGCTGAGGTGCAGGCGATTCGCACCCGGCGGTGAGCCCGGTGGCCGCCATGGCCCCGGTGGCACCGATGAACGCGCGGCGTGATGGATGGGAGTCGGCTCGGCTCACGGCGTGCAGAATGCCATATCCGGTCCGGCGGAGGGCGGGTTCGCCGAATGCCATATCCGTTCCGGTGCAGGCGAGTTGGACGACCTCCGTGCCGCATGACTTCATGCCAGGATGACGCCCATGCCTCGTCTCCGACTTCGCGTGATGGTCGCGTTACTGAGCACATTGACCTGCGTACTGGCGGGCTGCGGGCCCGGCGATGACGGGTCGAACCACGGCCGGCGACCCTCCGGCGCACACGTGACGATCAGAGTGCCGGCCGACGCCCCGACGATCTCGACTGCGGTGTCTCTCGCTCACCCCGGTGACCTGGTGTTGGTCGCGCCGGGCAGGTACCACGAGTCGGTAAAGCTCTCCACGCCTCGTATCACTCTTCGCGGTGAGTCCCGGGACAAGGTCGTGATCGACGGGCGGTTGCAGCAACCGAACGGCATCGTCGTCACCGCGCCCGGGGTGGCCGTGGAGAACCTGACCGTGCAGAACAACACGCAGAACGGGGTCCTGGTCACCGGTTCGGCGAAAGCGGTCGCCGGGCTACCAGGGCATTCCGGGGGCTACGACACCGGCGATGAGCCTGTCACCTTCCTGAAGTCGTTCCTGGTCTCCCATGTGACCGCGACCCGCAACGGCCTGTACGGCATCTACGCGTTCTCCGCGCAGAACGGTGTCATCGAGCACTCGTACGCGTCAGGCGGGGCCGACTCGGGGATCTATGTCGGACAGTGCAAGCCCTGTCGCATCGTGGTGCGGAACAACATCGCCGAACTCAACGCGATCGGTTACGAAGGCACCAACGCCAGCGAAGACATGTATGTGGTCGGCAACCGCCTGGTCGGCAACCGGGTCGGCCTGACGTCCGACTCCGACCACCAGGAGAAGCTGCTCCCGCAGCGGGGCGCCGTCATCGCGGGCAATCTGATCGCCGCCAACCAGCAGCGGGCCACCCCGGAGCAGGCCGACGGCGGGTGGGGCACCGGCGTCGGCATCGACGGCGGCAGCGACAACAAGTTCCTCCGCAACCGCATCGCCGGCAACAGCAACGCCGGGCTGGTGATCACCGCAACCGCCGACCTGCCTCCGGTCGGCAACCAGATCGTGGACAACACGTTCACCGGCAACGGCATCGACGTCGGCTGGACGTTCCCCACCGCCACACGGGGACGGGGCAACTGCCTGCGAGGCAACGTTCTGCGCACCACAGTGCCCGCCCGGCTCGCGACCACCGCGTCCTGTCCGCTTCCAGCCAAGTCTCCTTCATCAGGTGGCAGTTGGACGATGTCGACGGCGCCAGGCGGCATCCCGTTCACCGAGGTCGCGGCGCCGGGCCCACAGCCGCAGTTCCCCCACGCCACCACTACGGGCGCCACCGCTGTCCCGGCCGTTCCGGCCCTGCCGAAGACGGCACACATCCCACTGCCGTCAGCGTCCCTGCTCGCCGCGAACGCGCGGGTGCAGACGTCCTGAACAGCGGCTACCGGGTCGGTGTGACTCCGGGTACCGGCTTGACCGGAACGTACTTCTGGGTGTCGAAGTCAATGACCACCGGCTGCGGTTCGGAACCCACGCTGACGCGGACCCGGTACATGGTGCCGTCCGAGCCGACCCAGTAGCGTACGTTGCCCGCCGTACCGGAGCGGTCAGGGGAGGCCGGCCCGGTCATGACGTCCACTTGATGCCCGTCCACCTCGTCTCGTCCCCGCCAGGCGGCGCCGTTCTGCGGCAGCAGTTCGGCGTTGTCCGGCCGGTCGCTGCCAAGCTTGAGCGCGATGGTCAGCGAACTGTCCAGCGCGCTGCCGGACGCCAGCAGCGGACGGCTGTACCAGGCCGAGCGGGGCGGCGACGCGGGTGCGTGCGCCGGGGCGTTCGCCATCGGGTGGACGGACACCGAGGTGGCCGTCCACCCGATCAGACCGTCGCTGGATGTGTCGCGCCCGGTGCCGCGCACCACGCCGTAGCCAAGCTTGCCTTGGTAGTCGACGGACCCGGTGACGATCAGCCCGCCGGCGGTGCCCGGCACAGTGATCGTCACCGCGCGGCCGTGCGCCTGGTAGTTACGGAACCGCGTGATCGCCAGCCGGTTCGCCTCATCCGACGTCAGTGCGCGCGGACCACTGGGGCCGGAGCCGCCGTCGGCGAGAAGGAACGCGGCCACCGCGACGGCCGCTATACCGATGACGGCTACTGCCCAGCGTGGCCGCAGCCATCGGCGACGGTCAGCCGCACGGCCCGGTAGAGCTTGCTGGATTCTCCCGCTCCGCACGCGGCTCGACGCTGTCACTCTTCTGATTCACCCTCTCGATGATCACCGCACTGCTCGGCCGCCGTGCGGTCGCGGCGGCACTCGGCAGTCCAGTGACAGACGACGCCAGGGCCGGCCCTCGTGGACCGGCCGAGACGTGATCTGCCCGACCGCGGCCTCCGGACCGCGGGCAGGCAGATCACTGTTGTTCGGTTCGTTCAGTGTTTCTGGGCGCGACGCTTCCGGCTCGTGAACACGATGACCAGGCCCGCACCCACCAGCAGACCGACCAGGGCGATCATCTGTGGCAGCGCGGACAGACCGGTGTGCGCCATCGACCCCTTGCTCCCACCGGGCGGGGCCGGGTTGTTGGCAGGCGGCACGGCTGACGGCGGCGCAGAGGCCGGCGGCGCGGTCGGGTTCGGCGTCGGGGCCTGGGGCGGCGTCGGGGTCGACGTCGGGTTCGGGCTCGACGTCGGAGTCGGGCTCGGCGTCGGGTTCGGCGTCGAGGTCGAGCTCGGCGTCGGAGTCGGAGTCGGCGTCGCCTTCGGGATATACACCCCGGCGTCAATCGTGTGATCGACCCCGCCCGGCTTGTCCGGCGCCGTAACAGGCGCGGAGCCATCGCACAACCGCCCGGTGGTCGGCGGCGTCACATTGGAG
Organism: Streptomyces sp. bgisy130; assembly: GCF_057708345.1. Taxonomy (NCBI): domain Bacteria; kingdom Bacillati; phylum Actinomycetota; class Actinomycetes; order Kitasatosporales; family Streptomycetaceae; genus Streptomyces; species Streptomyces sp. bgisy130. The sequence goes on along the minus strand of NZ_JBYISA010000002.1, from coordinate 448,502 downwards.
TCATGTGCACGGTGGGCACCGGCTCGCGGGAGCGTGAACCGCAGCTCGCTCGCCGGGGGCTGGTCGGGCACCTTGCTGGTGTCCGCGGTACACACGTCGAACTGCACCGTGTACTTCGCGCCCGGCGTGAGTTCGTACGCGGCGCCGACACCACCGAAGTAGTACTCGCCGGCGGCATCGGTCCTGGTCGTGGCGACCTGCTTGCCGTCCGCGTCCAGCAGGTTGATCGTCGCCCCCGGCAGCAGCACGTGCCCCGGGTCCTGGATCCCGTTGTGGTCGCCGTCGAACCACACGACGTTGCCGATCTGGATCGGCGCGTTCGCCGCCGCGTACGCGATGTCACCGAGCCCGCCGGCCTTGCCGAACCCGCCTTGTTCCCGGCTGACGAACTGGAACCCGTTGGCCTTCGGGTTGTTGCCCGGGCCCTGACCGGTCGTGATGTCGTGGTACCCGGTCCCTGAGGTCGCGACATCGACAACCGGGTCGAACTCCGTGCTGACGACCCACTGCTGCTGCGGGATATACGCCACCGACCCCAGCGCGGTCTCCTGGTGCGCGTTGGCGTAAGTGTCGCCCGGGAAGTATTCGACGACATCGGCGGGCTGGCCGCCGCTGTTGGCGGGGGTGGCGTGGTTGGGGCAGCTCCCGGTGCCTTCCCACTGGTATTCACCGGTGGGAGTGGCACAGACCATGGTGATGTCACCACCGGACATGGCGTTTTCCGCCGTGTCGTTCCCCGGGCGGGGGTCCAGCCCTCCCCAACTGAGCACGTCCATGAACCGGTCGCGGAAACCCAGGATCATCGAGCCGTCACGGGCGAAGGCGAGGGAGGCCAGCTCCGGCTGCGGATCGATGAAGACGCCGCCCGCCTTCCGGTCGTCCCACGTGTCCAGGCCGGTGTTCCACGGGTTCCAGTGGGTGGCCTTGTCGCCGGAACCGAACACGCTGCCGCGTTTGTCCGTGAGCGGGTGGCTCAGCACCGTGGTGAACCGCTTGCCGTCGTAGGTGGCGACGAAGGCTTTCAGGTCCGCGCGCTGCTGCGTACTCTCCGCGCTGCACACGCCGCCCACGTACAGCGTGTTGTTGTGGACCTGGAGACCGAACGGCCGCCAGTCGTCGGGGCTCGCGCACCCCGGGTCCGGGATCGGGACCGTCGACTTGGGCGCCGCGGCGGTGTCCCCTGTCGCGTCGAAGCTCACCAGGCTGCGGGTCCGCAGGTTCACCGCGTACAGCGTGGAGCCGTCCTCCGACAGGGCCAGACCACCGATGCTCTCCTTGCCCGGCGCGTCGGTGAACCCGGGATCCTTGAGCATGTTGGCGGTGTCGTGCCGCGTCACCGCGGCGTCCGGCACCCGCGCGAACAGCTGCGGCGCACCTGAGCCGTTGACCGGCACCGTGTAGATCGCACCCCCGCCCTGCGGCCCGTACGGGGCGTACCGGCGGGCGAACGCGCTCTGGAACAGCTGGGTCCGGTCCTTGTCGTACGCCAACCCGAAGGTTGTGCCCACCTGGTCCTGTGTGGCCAGCGTGGTCGGGCACGCCACATCGGTGGGACACGTGCCCCGGGTCTTCGTCCCGAACGCCACCAACGCCCGGTTGTCCGTCCCGTTGGCGCCGTTGTGGATCGGCACGAAGTACCGCGAGTCCGGCAGCGCGTAGTCGGCCGGGTCCCACACCCCCGTCACCACCGAGGCGTTCTTTCCGTCCGACACATCCACGAACGACGTGAAGCTGTGGAAGTGGTTCTCCGCCGTTGACGCGGGCGCCGCCCGCAGATAGTCGCTGTACGGCGCCGGGATGCTGACGTCGACGCGGTACTGGCCGCCGCTCAGCACGGTCGACCGCGAGACCACGACCTTCCCGGTGGCATCCGTGACGCCGGTGACCTCATGCCCAGCGGGGTCGGAGATCTCCACCTTCATGCCCCGCTGCGGCACGTCCATCGTCGTGTTGATCACGCCGGTGCCGAAGAAGTCGCGCAGCACCGCCACCGTCAGCGTGCCGTCGTCGGTCGAAGCGGCGGCCGGGCCGGCCGTCGCTCCCACGGCGCCGCCGGCCAGCAAGAGAACGGATAACCCCACGCGCGCCAGCGGCCCCACAAGCCTCCAGGCCGACCGGCGAGAGTCTCTGCCGACTCGGTTCATGGCATCACACTCCACACTTTTCGTGTCAGGAAAACGAAACACACGCTTCTCGCCGCACGCCCACTTCGCGGCCCCGGACGCCGACGCCGGCGCGAACACCCCACAAAAAAAGGGGTCCACGCTGGTGTGCGTGGACCACTTTGTGGTGATCGCTTGAGGAAATTATGGGAGAGCTGTAAGCGTCGCAGGCCAGAAAAAGCGAACGCGCGTTCAGAACCTCGGGAAGGACGGCCCATGATTGCGTGTTCTCGCAACTCAATCACGGCGCCCTCGCCCCCCACAGCTGACCCCGCCACCTCACCGACCGCCATCGCGAGCAGCGCGCGACATTCTATCCGCTGAAGTCTCGCCGTCACCAGCAGAATGCGTGACATCCATCGGGATCCGCGAAAGTCCCCAAGTACCCAGAGAATAGCGACCGGAAGAATGTGCGAGAGCGACATGGTGGCCGGATCCGGTCCCGTTGGGCGTTGTCCGTTCTCCGCGAAGCCCCGCCGAAGTCCTCGACACTTCACCGCCAATCATGCACACGCTCGTTAGGCTTCCTTCCGCTCGCATGCCATTGGGGTTTTCCACCGACGCCAATTCCCGTCGCGTGGAAGAACGTGCAGGACTACCTCCACGCCGAGCGCAACGGCTCCCACCCCAACAACTTCCCGCCCGGACTGGTCAGTCGAGGATCGCGGTGGCCTCGATCTCGACCAGATGCTCGGGGACGTCCAGTGCCGCTACGCCGATCAGCGTGGCCGGCGGCACCGGAGTGACCCCCAGCTTCGCGGCCGCCCGGGAGATCCCGTCCAGGAGCAGGGGCATCTTCTCGGGCGTCCAGTCGACGACGTAGACGGTCAGTTTCGCCACGTCGCCGAAAGACCCGCCGGCCCCGGCCAGGGCGGTGCCGACGTTGAGGTAGCACTGCTCGACCTGGGCGGCGAGATCGCCCTCGCCGACCGTGACCCCGTCGGCGTCCCAGGCGACCTGCCCGGCAACGAAGACCATCTTCGAACCGGATGCGACCGCCACCTGCCGGTAGACATCGATCTTGGGCAGTCCGTCGGGGTTCAGCAGGGTAATAGCCATGTTGCCGGTCTCCTCGTGCTCTCTTGTGGTTACTCGGAAACCGTAGGAGAGTGGCCGCTGACGTGGAAGAACGCACTTTTAAGTGACTGGGGAACCTCATGGTGACCAAGCAGCTCAAAGGCTCGGCCAAGGACGAGGCGGATGTGACGCGGGCGGACTCCTTGGCGCGGGAGATCTTCTCGGACATCGCCAACAAATGGGCGCTGCTGATCATCGAAGCGGTGGGCGACAGCACGCTGCGCTTCACCGAACTGCGCAACGAGATCGAGGGCATCAGCCACAAGATGCTCACCCAGAACCTGCGTCTGCTGGAGCGCAACGGCCTGGTCGAACGGACCGTCCACCCGACCGTGCCGCCACGCGTCGAGTACACCCTCACGGAACCGGGCCGGGCCTTGCGCGCAACAGTCGACGGCATGTGCGACTGGACCCACCGCTACCTCGGCGCCATCGAGACGGCCCGCGAACGCTTCGACTCCGCGTGACGGCGGCGTCCCCGGCAGGACTTGTCCCCCGCGAGAGCTCCAACTCCTTCCCCTTGATGGCTGAGAATGCCTGAGAAGGTCTGATGGGGCGCATTCGACGGAAGCAGAGTGCCCTACCGCCCCGAGCTCAAGCGGTCAGGGCTGGCGCCGTCCCATCTCGCTGTTCATCTTGGCGCGGTTCTTCGCGATGAGCTCCTGGGTCTGCCTCTCGATCTCTTCGGGGTCCAGGCCCAAGGCGCGCCCCAAGTTCGCCGACCAGACCTCCGAACGCACGCTGGCTTCGAAGTTGAGATCGGCGCGAATCGTGTCGCGCGCGGCCTGACGGTTCTGACTGACCATGACGAACGTCGACAGGAAGATCGCCTCAAGGCTGACGATCATGGTGAGCAGCCCGAAGGGAAAGGGGGCGAAGACCGCGGCCTGACCGAAGAGCCCTTCGTTGATCAAGATCCAGCCGGCGAACCACACCAGGTGCACATACACAAAGACCATCGATCCCGCGAAAGCGGTGATCGCGTCGGCGAGGTGGTCCTGCATACCGCGCCCACGGGCAAAGAGCTCCTGCTCATGTGGGAGGCGGATGACGGGACGAGGCCAAGGACCGCCCGCCGGGCTGCCGCGATGGGGCGTCATGCCATCATCCTGCACGCGCCGCGGACGGCAGCGGGGTAAGGGCGGCCCCCTCGGCGCGTTGACACCGGGCGCGGGAGTCATCCAAGGCTCCCGGTCCGCGACACCACCCACAGGCTCTGCGGCAACGTCCGGCGGAAACCGCCCGCATGAGCACTCTGGGGCCCGCCGGGGCCTCGACGTAGACGAACAACTGCGGCGTAGACGAACCACTGCCGTCCGGGCGCGTCGAGAACGGTGAATCCCTGGGAATGCAGGGGGAGTTCATCGGCCCGGGAGCGGGGTCATTCCTCCAGCTCTGCCGCCATGCGGTCGAGGTCGGCGAGGAGCGCTGCCAGGCGCTGTGGCGGGATCGCTGCGGCCATGCGCTGTTCGACGGCGTAGACGGCGGCCTGGACCGCGGTCAGGCGTGCGTTGCCCTCCTCGGTGAGGTGGGCGGGCCGGGCGCGGCCGTGGTCGGCGGTGGCGGGGCGGGTGATCAGTCCGGCTTCCTGGAGGCCCCGCAGGACAACGTTTCCGGATTGCCGGGTGACGAAGGTCGCGCGGGCGAGGTCGGCGTTGGACATGCCGGGATGCAGGGCCAGGAGTTCGAGGGTGGCGTACTGCGGCACGGTCAGGCCGTGTTCGCGCAGGACCTTGTCCATGGCCCCACGGAGGGCGGCCTGGGCTCGCTTGAGCAGGTATCCCACGTGTTGGGTGACGTCTTTCGAGGGGTGAGGCGGTTCAGCCGACATGTTCTTCACCATGTCAGCATTTTGACATACGCGACCCCATCGCCCTAGTCTCACCTATGTCAAAGTTCTGACATCGAGATCGAGGAGAGACCCATGTCTGTCACCATCGACGGCCCCGACTTCGTCGCCCTGCAAGTGCGCGACCTGAACGCCGCAGCGGCTTTCTGCGAGCAGCACCTCGGTCTGCGCCGGGCCGCGGTCTCGCCACCCCACGCGGTCGTCTTCGACACCAAGCCGACCCCCTTCGCCGTCCGCGAGCTCCTCCCTGGCGTCGACCTCGCCGACACCGCACGGCCCGGACTCGGCGCGGTGCTCTGGTTCCAGACCTCCGACGCCCACCAGCTCCACGACCAGCTCACCGCCGCCGGGGTCAAGATCCTCACCCCGATCGCGGACAGCCCCTTCGGGCCGATGTTCTCCTTCGAGGGCCCCGAGGGCTACACCCTCACCGCACACGGAGGCTGACCGTGCCCGCCGTCACCCTCACCCCGGCCGGGCCCTTCTCGCTGGCCTCCGGCATCCGGTTTCTGGAGGGCTTCAGCACCGCGAACTACCACCAGCCGGCGGACCGGATCCTCCGCCTGGCCTTCCCCGCCGACGACGGCACCTCGGTCGTCGCGGCCACCGTCCGGCAGGAGGTGAGGGCAGACGGCGGCACGGGCGCGGTACGGGCCGAATTCACCGTGCACCCCGGCACCCCGCACCCGGCGAAGGCAGCGACCGAACAGGCGGTGGGGGCCCAGCTCGCCCGCATCCTCTCGCTCGACGTCGACGCCACCGGATTCCCCGGCCTTGCCGCGGACCCGGTGGTGGCCGAACTCATGGCGGACCACCCGAGTCTGCGCCCGGTGTGCTTCCACTCCCCCTACGAAGCCGCCGCCTGGGCAATCATCGGCAACCGCATCCGTATGACCCAGGCAGCCGCCATCAAGGCCCACATCGCCCAACAGCACGGACACCGCGTCCACATCGCAGGCCAGACCCTGCACGCATTCCCCACCCCCACGGCCCTGCGCACCATCACCCACGTACCCGGCCTCACCCACATCAAGATCCAGCGGCTGCACGCGCTGGCCGAAGCGGCCCTCGACGGGAGACTCGACGCAACCCACCTGCGCGCCCTGCCCGCCGACCACGCCCTCGCCGAACTGCGTACCCTGCCCGGCATCGGCCCCTTCTCCGCCGAACTCATCCTCATCCGGGGAGCAGGACACCCCGACGTCTTTCCCCGCCACGAACCACGCGTCCACAAGGCCGTTGCCACCGCATACGGACTCGGCACCCCGACCGCCGACGACGACGTCACCCAACTGGCCAAGCTCGCCGATCGCTGGAAGCCCTACCGCAGCTGGGTCGCCTTCCTGCTCCGCGTCCGCGCCGCCGAGGACACGCCCCAGCCGGGCCCCGGGTGCCACGGCTCCCCACCACCGTCATGACGTCGTCTTTCGCCCGCTCTATCGGGTCTCCAGTTCTCCGATCCGCGCCACCGTCGTCCCCCTCTTCGGGCATACCCACACTGCCGTGTCCGTGCGGACGGTCGCCGTCAGCGGATGCGTGTCCGGGTGCGTCGGGCACTGTGGCCAGACTGCCGATGCACCTTCGGACCACAGTGCCTCCACCGCCCAGTCCTGGGCTTGATCCGCCAGGTGCACCAGCAACTCTGCGGCGGTGCCATCCGGATGTGGGGTCACGCCCTGGCCTGAACCGTCCGGGGCCCAGAGCACGATCCCGAACCCGTCGTCCGAACGTATGTCTGGCTGCACCGCGCACTGTGCCTGGAGGTCCCGCAGGACTGTCTCCAGAGCTTCCGCGCATTCCATGTCGTCCACGGGGGGCTCCTGATCTCATCGGGGAGAACTGCCCCACAGTCTCCACTGTCCCTGAAGCTTGCGGACGATCGCTGACGGCCCAGGCGCCCGATTCAACAGCCGGCGCCGAACGCCACGTTGCGCGCCGTGGTCTGGGCTACGACCCATTCATTCACGGAGTGCGAACGACGCCCCTTCCTGCCACTTCACGCCGTCATGCACCATGAGGTCAACTGACGAGACGCTGGACGTGAAGGGGAGTTTGCTGAGCAGGTCGGCCTCGATCTCATCCAGAACTGCATCGTCCTGACCGTCAGCGACGGTCAGGTGGGGCACGATCTCGGTGAACTGGCCGCCATAGGGCGGAGCTTCGGGCCACTGGTCAGCGATCACCTCTGTGAGCCGCCGCAACTCTGCGTCTGGCTCAGGAGCGAGATACAGCACCCCCGGAAACCGCCCACATCTCTCAAACCGCAGGTCAAAGGCATGATGCCTGCCGAGCACGTCAGTGAGGGCCGAGCAGACACGCTCATCTATCCGACTCTCACCGAGGAACGGAAAGAGCACCGTGATATGGGCTGGTACTCCTGCTCGGGCTGACGGATCGAACCGTTCACGCCATGCGCGGACGACCAGCTCCGCGTCCGGGACCCTGACGATGAGGCCCGACTGGCCTGCCTGAAACCTGCTGGTGCTGTCGTCTGCCATGACACGGCATGCTGCCACTGCAGAAGCTGACCACCCATAGTTCTCGCAGGGGATGCGCCCCGGGGTGCTCACCATCCAGTGCCCATTCCCGCTCAGGCAACCCTCGCGAACGCGGGACGGTCTTGTCAGATGCCAAGGTCAGGCAGTGCCCCTGCCGACCGCCGGCACAGGGGCAGAAGACGATGTGCCGAGTGCTGAGTGAGGGTGGAGATGACGAATCTGAACACCGTGGTGACGTGGGTTGACGCACGCGAGAGGCTGCCTCGGAGCGGTACACCGGTGGCAGCTGCGATCACGGGCCGGTATCCGGCTGACAGCGCCACTGAGCCCGAGGCCGATACGGCGTTGGGTGAGGAGTTCTGGCTGGTGAGGCCGATGGTTTTCATGACTCTGCACTGGAGTGAGGACGGGGCGGAGCACCGGGACTGCTTCGTCGACTCCGACGGGGTTGTCCGCTTGCCTTCCGGCCTTACCGGTGAGGAAACCGTGACTCACTGGGCTGAACTGCCCACCCTGCCAGGCGGGATGACGCACCTGGTTCTTGGTGAAGGCGTGCAGTCAGCTCTCCAGAACGCGTGGGGCGCTCATCCCCTCACCTGACCCACAGCCTCCTCGGACAACTCACGCGACCGCATCGCCCTCCATGGGCCCGGGCGCAGCTACCGACTCGGTGACCTGACCCTGCCCAACCGGATGGTGATGGCCCCGATGACCCGTGGCAGGGCCGCGGCCGGCGGCCTTGCCACACCGTCCATGATCGTCAATCCGGTCCTCCCGATGGGCCCCAAGCAGACCGACCGCGCGGAAGCCGACCGCTGGCTGGCCCTGAGCGCCGACCTGATCAGCTTCGGCCGCGGCTTCCTGGCCAACCCCGACCTCGTCGAACGCCTCCGTACCGGCCTGCCGATGGCCCCCGTCGACGAGACCACCTACTACCAGGGCGGCGACACCGGCTACCTCACCTACCCGACCTACCAGCACACGGACTGACGTCCATGTGGCGGCTCACGCCTCCGCGAGGTGTCCCAACAGGGCGAGCGTAGGGTCGACCGATCGCTCAGCCGCCCACCTGCCGTGCCGGATCATCCTCCTTCCGCGCTCTCGGACGCTCCTCCCGGTATCCATCGGCCTGGATGGTGAACAGCCGGGCGTAAGTGCCGTCGCCGGCCATGAGCTTGTTGTGGGTGCCTTCCTCGGTGATCCGGCCCTCGCGGAGCACCACGATCCAGTCGGCGTCACGGACCGCGCCGAGCCGATGCGAGATCAGCAGACTGGTCCGGCCGGCCCGGTAGCGGGTGAGCCGCAGGTGGAGATCGTGTTCTGCCTCGGCGTCCAGTCCGGAGCTCGGTTCGTCGAGGATCAGCAGATCGGGGGACTTCCGGAGGAACGCCCGGGCCAGGGCGAGCCGTTGCCACTGCCCGCCGGAGAGCAGCGCACCCGTGCCGGGGTCGTGGCCGTTGGTGAAGATTCTGCTCAGCAGGGTGTCAAAGCCGCGCGGCAGCGCGTCGAGCGTCCGGTCGACTCCGGCCTGCCAGGCCGCTGCCCGCAGCCGGGGCCGGTCATCGAGCGCCCGGACATCGCCGACGGCGATGTTCTCAGCGGCCGTCAGGTCATAGTGCATGTAGTCCTGGAACACCGCGCCGAGTCGGCGGCGCAGCTCCTGGGCGGGGACCTGGCGGATGTCGACGCCGTCCCACAGCACCGCACCGCGGGTCGGCTCGTAGAACCGGCACAGCAGTTTGACGAGGGTGCTCTTGCCCGCTCCGTTGGATCCGACCAGGGCGACGGCTCGGCCGTGTGGGATGAAGAGGTTCACCCCGCGCAGCACCCAGGGATGGTGGTCGTCATAGCGGAACCACACATCCCGGAGCTCGATGCCCTCACGCAGCTCCGGCAGCCGGTGGGAGATGACGTGCGCGCCGTCCTGAAGTGCCGCAGGGTTCGGGGCGGCGCCGACGACGGCGAGGTAGTGGCGCATCATCAGCAGCAGATGGTGCAGGTCGGCCAGGGACCGGACGAGGCCGGACAGAGCGGCTTGGATACCGGCGACTCCGGCGACGAACATCGAGACGTCCCCGATCGTCAGCTCCCCCCGCCGGGCCGCGAGTGCCGCCCAGACCAGTCCGGCGCCGCCGACCAGCGCACCGAGCAGGGCCAGACCGCCCTGCGTCGCCAGTTCGCGCCGGTCCACCGCCCGGCGCTCGGCGTCCGCGGCGCGCCGTTCGGTGAGCATCCGGTCCCGGAAGAATCCGCCGGCGTCGAAGAGCCGGATCTCCTTGGCGGCGTCCAGGCTGGACAGCAGGAGCTGATAGAAGACCTCCCTGCGCTGCGCCGCGTTGATGCGCCAGTCGCTCAACGCCCGGCGGCGGGAGAGCCGGAGCTCGGCCAGCAATACCGGCAGCGTGGCGGCCAGCACCACAACGGTCATCGCCGGACTCACCACCCACAGGGCACCGACGAAGCCGGCCGTCGTGAGGACGCCGCCCAGGATCCGCAGCCCGGACTGGACGGTGCCGCCGATCGCCTGGGTGCCCGCGGACTGGGCCATCCTCAGCCGGTCCTGGAAAGCGGGGTTCTCCAACTGGGCCAGTCCACCGAAGGAGTTGACCACCGTGAAGAGCAGATCCAGTGCCGTCAGGCTCGCAGCCCGGCCCAGATGGTTGCCCGCGTACGAGGCGAGGGGCGGCAGTAGCGCCGAGGCCAGGCCGAGCCCGGCGAGTACCAGGGCGAGTCCGAGAAGTGCGGCGCCGTCCACCCCGACCAGACAGTCCAGGACGAGCCGGGTCACCCAGGCCATGGCGACCGGCACCCCGGCCGCCGCCACTGTGAGAACCACCAGGGCCGCCATGCCTCCACGCGCCGCGCGCCAGGCCGCAGTAACGGCCCCGCGGGCAGAGGCGAGCGCTTCCCTCGGACGGAGCCGCTCGTCGGGCTGGATCATGCGTCGGCCTTGACCGGTTCCGTCCGGCGGGGCTCCTCCTCCGCTCGGTGGGGCTCCTCCTCCGCTCGGCGGGGCTCCTCCTCCGCTCGGTGGGGCAGGGTCCGGCCGCTGCTTGCGACCCGCCCGCCGCGGCCCATCTCGGCGTAGGCGGGCACACCGGTCAGAGCGAACGCGGCCGTCAGCTCGTCACCGAGGTCGCAGGTCGTGACCCGGGCGACCGGCGCCAGCCGCTCCAGGTACGCCCGGACGCCGTCCCCCTCCCCCACGTTCTCCTTGCCCGCATCGCGCACCACTACTGCCAAGACCCGTTCGGGGCCGTACTCGCGGGCCCGCTCAGTCACCAGCGGCAGCAGTTCCTCGCAGGCCGGGCATCCCGGTGACATGAAGATGACCCATTGCCCTTCCGACAGGTCGTCCCGGGTCAGGCTGCTGCCCTCGGTGTCGATCGCGGAGAAGGAGCCGACGGTGGCGCCGGCGCCCAGGACCGAGCGGGGAACCTCCAGCGTCTTCCCACCCGCGCCGGCCACCGGCTCGCGCAGGCGCCGCACTATTCCGTAGGTCAGCACCAGGTTGAGGACACAGAGCAGTCCAATGAGCACGACGCTCGCGATCAGGTAGTCCATGAGGATTCGCCCTTTCGTTTGACGAGGGACGGCCGTGCGGTGACGACCGGTCCCCGGTGAGGTTCGGCGCGCGGCAGGCGGCGGATGACGACGCCGACGATCTGCTCGTCGCGGAAGTAGCCGCAGAAGCGGGAGTCGAGGCTTTCGTCCGGGTTATCGCCAAGCAGGACGATCCGGCCCCGCGGTACCCGTTTCTCGGGCAGGTCCCGCAGGGCGGGCGCGCCATCCCGGGGCACCGGGTCTCCCGGCACGGCCGCTGCGCGCTTGATCAGCCAGCGCGACGGACGGATCGCGCCCCAACGCCCGCCGGTGGGCGGTTCGGTGACCACGAGCCGCCCCGCGCTGATCGCGGCGAGCTGCGTGCGGTGGACCAGCACACGGTCGCCGTCGGCAAGTGTGGGCACCATGCTGGAGCCCTCCACCGTCACCACGAGGTAGCGGCTACGGATCACCGCGACCGCGATCAGGCAGGCCGTCGACACGGTCCAGAGGACCGCTGTGGCGGCCGCCCTCATCGGGTCGCCTTCGGGGTGGCATCGACTCCGGTGCCCCTCACCTCGAAGAGATTCGCCAGATCGTCCAGGCTTACCGTGATCAGTGCGAGGACGGCCGCCACACCGACGGTCAGCAGGAGCCGCCCGGACGGGGCGGCGCCAATGTGTGGTGTGTTCATTGCCGCCGCCGTCCCGGTGATCGCCACTGCGACGAGGGCCAGGTTGCGTACCACGTGCCGGGGGGCGAGCCGCTCGTCACCGGCGCCGAAGCAGTGGCAGGCGGTGCTCACCCCGCGGCGCAGCGCCGCGACGAGTCCGGCGGTGAAAGCCAGCAGCAGTACCGCAGCGAGGGCAAAGCCCGCGATGACGGCCGCCGGAACGGCGAGCATGACGACCACCGCCGCCTCGGCCGCGACTACCGTCACGGCGACCGGGGCCGAATGGCGCCGAAGGGCGGGCGCCAGCCGTCCCACCGCGTCACGGAAGTCCCGGAAGGCGGCAGCGCCACGTGACTTGCTGAGGGCAGAGCAGAGAAAGACCAGGCCGAGGAGAACCCGGCCGCCGTCCACCACGTAGTTGACCGGATGCTGCACCGGGTTCCCAACCTTCCACTACGGCGGGGCGTCTGCGATGACGGACGCCCCGGCAGCCAGGCGTGCGGGTGATCCGTGTCCCGCCCGGGGGTGCCGAGCCGGACACGGACCACCTGTCCCCGGGGTCTGTCGGCAGCCCGGGGTGTCACGGATCGACCGACGTGCGGTCAGCAGCCCCCGCAGGTGATTCGCTGCCGGTCATTGCACGGGTCGACCTCGTACAGGCCGTGCCGGTTCCTGCCGCAGTAGTTCTTGAAGCAGTCCTCGTACTGCCAGCACGAGAGGGCTGCGGCGGCCTTCTTCGGGGCCACCATGTCCAGCAGCCGGTCGGACACGGTCTGGAGTCGGATACGCATGAGTGCTCCTGATCTCTGGAGTGGTGCCGAAGGGTGGTGCGCGTGGAGTGCCGACCTCCCCCGTGCCGGGATCGTGCGCCGGCTGGTCGGCAGCACTGAGCATGCTGAGCGGGGCGGGGGCAGACAACGGATCTCCGCTGTCCCGGACAGCAGCCGGACTGTCCGGGCAGGTCAGGACCTTGTCCGGGAGGTGTCCCGGACAGCGGGAATTGGCGGGATCGACCACTGTGCACGGTGTCATGGGCCCAGCAAGATGGCGGGCATGGGAAGCCACGGGGGTTTATCGCCGGACGACATCTGTGATGTGGCCGGAGTCATTGAGGCGATGCAACGGCTCAAGGAGCGCTCAGGGCTGACCTTCCGCGAGCTGGAAGAGCGGGCCGCGAGGGGCGGTGACGTACTGGCGCGCAGCACACTGGCCGACGTACTGCGACGGGGAAAACTGCCGCGCCCCGAAGTCCTTGCCGCGTTCGTCCGCGCGTGCGGGGAAGGGGACCGGGTCAATGCGTGGCTGGAGGCTCGGGAACGCATCGCGGCACAGGTCGCCGTGGGGGCCACCGATACCGCACCCGGCGCGCGAGCCGGACGCGAAGCTCCGCCCATCGGAGACGAAGCCCGAGCGGGAACCACAAGCCAAGTCCGTACGGGAGCCGGCAGTGTGCCCCTTGCCGGAGCCGGGCTCGGATCCGGTGGCGTAGCCGGAACTGGCATCGCGGCCGAAGGGCGGGCAGCGTCCGGCGGCCCGCAGGCGCGCCGGTCGCCACGCCGTACGATCGCGCTCGCTGCCGTACTCACCGCTCCGCTGCTCGCCCTGGGCGCCTGGTGGCTGCTCCCGGACGGCTCCGGCAGCCCGGACACCGCCAGCACCCCAACCGACGGCTGGGTCACCATCCGCCCCGCCCGCACGCCCGCCCTCTGCCTGACCGACGGCCGTGACCGGGGCGGAGCTTATGCGAGCGCTGTCGCTGTCCAACTCCCCTGCGCCCAGGCCACCGTGCCGCGCACCTACCTCGAACCGGCCGGCGAGGGCCTCTACCGCATCCAGTGGCATCATCCCCAAAACGGGAAAGGCTGCCTGACGGTCATGAGCACCGGCCCGGTAAAGGACATGCTTGAGCCCCGGAACGACTGTGGCCAGGCCACCCTGTTCCGTTTGGAAGCCACCGCAGGTGATACCACCAAGGGTTTCCGACTTCGCCCGACCAACAGCAGCAAGTGCATCGGCATCGCCGACAACCACACCACCGCGGGAGCCGAAGCGATCGAAGAACGCTGTACCGACGCGCCCGACCAGCGGTTTCTGATCCGGACGGGCTGATCCCTCACTGCGGCCCGCCAGTATCGACCAGGGCGTCCTCGGTGTTGATCTCTCCCCGGCGCAGGCGGTCGATGACGTCGGCGACGCTGGCGGGTGCCGGGTCGACGTCGACGAAGTCGAGGCACTCGGCGATTCGCTTCAGCCGGGACTTGATCGTCGGGTAGCTCACCCCGAAGATCCGCTCCATCTCCTTGATGGATCCGTGCGCCCGGACGAAAGCGGCGACGAAGATCTGGTCGTCGCCCGCCATCACTTCCGCGAAGCCCGCGGCCGCCCACCAGCCGGGCCTCCTACGGCACAGGGGCCGCATAGGCGACAGCTCACCGGCTGCCCACCGCCGCCCCGGCAGGACTTCGGAGACGGAAGCAGGGCGCAGAACCGCCAGGGTGATGACCTGCGGGGACGTTCCAACACCCCAGACGGCTGTACATTTAGTCCAACCTGGACTTAGAGTCCAGGCATGAAAACCGTAGAGGAGGGCGGCGACCCTCGTGTGTGTATGTGGGGACCGGCGTGCCAGGCCGTGGCGCTGTTGCTCGGCCCGTACGCCGAGGTGGTCCTGCATGATCCGGACAGCGATCGGATCCTGGCGATCTGGAATCCGACCGGCTCGCGTGCGCCGGGCGATCCGTCGTTGCTGGGTGAGCTGGACGCACTCGACCCGTCGGCGCGGGATGTGTTCGGGCCGTACGAGAAGCTGCTGGCGGACGGCCGGCGGCTGTCCTCGGTGAGTGCGGTGCTGCGCGACGCGGAAGGCAAGGCTTCGGCGGTGCTGTGCGTCAATCTCGACCGCACGCCGCTGGAGCAGGCCGCGGCCGTGCTCTCCGCGTTCGGCGCACCGTCGGTCCCCCGCCCGGAGCCGCTGTTCGAGGAAGACTGGAGCGAGCGCGTCCAGAACATCGTCGGCTCTTACGTGCGTGAGTGCGGCCGGCCGGTGGAGCGGCTGACCCGTGCCGACCGCCGGGCCGTCGTCGCCCTGTTGGACGAGGCAAAGGTCTTCGCCGTACGCCGTGCCACTCCGGTCGTCGCCCACGCTCTGCGGGTCTCCCGATCCACCGTCTACGGCCTGCTGGCCGAACTCCGGCCCCCCAACACGAAGGGCTGAGCACGATGACCCGGCTGCCCGACTTCCGACTGGAAACGTACTTCTCCCGCTGGGAGTTCACCGCGCGGCACCACATGACCGCCTCCGACGTCCAGACCATGACGCTCTCCGATGTGCTCGCCCTGGCTGACGACCAGGACCGGGCCGCGTTCGAGAACCTGTCGCTGGGCTACACCGAGACCTACGGCGATCCTGCTTTGCGCGAGGTGATCGCCCAGATGTACGAGCGGGCGGACGCCGCGGACGTCATCTGCTTCGCGGGCGCCGAGGAAGCCCTGTACCTGGCGATGAACGTGCTGCTCGACGCCGGTGACCACGCGGTGGTGGTGACACCGAACTACCAGGCAGCCGAGACCGTACCGCTGGCGCTGTGCGACGTCACCGGGGTCGCCCTCGACCCGGACCGCGACTGGGCCCTGGACCTCGGCCGGATCAAGGCGGCGATCCGGCCGAACACCCGGGTGGTGTCGGTGAACTTCCCCAACAACCCCACCGGCAAGGTCATCAGTGCCGCCGACTTCACCGAGTTGGCGCGACTGTGTGACGAGCACGGCATCCACCTGTTCAGCGACGAGGTCTACCGCGGCCTGGAGCGCGATCCGGCCCGGACCCTGCCGCAGGCCGCGGACCTGTCCGAGCGCGCCCTGTCGCTGAACGTGACCTCCAAGTCCCTGGGCCTGCCGGGCCTGCGGATCGGGTGGATCACCTGCCGCGACCGCGCCCTGCTCTCCCGGCTGGAGCGGGCCAAGCACTACACCACCATCTGCAACTCTGCCCCCAGCGAGGTCCTGGCCCGCATCGCGCTCAAGGCCCGTACCACGATCTGGGACCGCAACCGGGCCCTGATCGCCGAGAACCTTCCGCTCTTCGACGCCTTCTTCGCCGAGTTCCCGGACGTCTTCGCCTGGCAGGCCCCGGACGGCGGCTGCGTCGCCTACCCCCGCTACCTCGGCCCGGAAGGAGTCGAGGAGTTCTGCACCCGCCTGGTGGAAGAGGCCGGCGCCCTGCTGCTGCCTGCGAGCATCTACCGCTCCGACCTCACCCCCACCCCCACCGACCGGTTCCGCATCGGCATCGGCCGTGCCCACCCCGAAGAGGGGCTGGCCGCCCTCACCCAGTGGCTGCGGACCCACCGATGACCCGGCCCGTCTTCGAAGCCGCCGCCATCGAACAGGCCGCCACCCCGCACCTGGTCCTCGACACCATCCGCGACGCGCTGATCGCCCACGCCCACGGCCGTACCACCGTGCCCTCACCGCTGCACCTGCAATTCCCCGACGCCGACGGGGACTGCCACGTCAAAGCGGGCTGGGTCACCGGTGCCCCCGACTTCATCGTGAAGATCGCGACCGGCTTCTACCGCAACCCCGCAGCCGGCCTGCCCTCCAACCACGGCCTGGTCTGCGTCGTCAGCGCCCGGACCGGCGAGGTCCGAGCGATCCTCGACGACCGGGGACTGCTCACCGCGTGGCGCACCGCCGCCACCGGCGCGCTGATCACCCACGCCATGGCCCGCCCCAGTGCGACAACCCTGGCCGTCTTCGGCACCGGAGAACAGGCCCGGCTCCAGGTCGAATGGCTCGCCCGACTCCGCCCCCTCAGCACGGTGTTCGTCCACGGCCGCAGCCGCCACAAGGCCCGAGCGCTCTGCGAGGAGTTCAACGGCCGCGGGCACGATGCCCGGCCCGCCTCAGCCGAAGAAGCCGCCGGCGCGGACATCATCGTCACCACCACCCCCGCTTCGGCCCCGGTACTGGAGGCCGCCCATGTCCGCGACGGCGCGCATGTCACCGGGATCGGCACCGACATGCCCCACAAGAACGAGCTTCCCCCGGAGCTGTTCGGCCGGGCCGCACTGATCGCGACCGACGACCACGACCAGTGTCTGCACCACGGCGACTTCGGCCACGCCGTCCGCGCCGAGACCGTCACCGCCACCGCCGACACCCCCGTCGGCCTCCTTCTCGAAGCGCCCTGGGAGCGGCCCGACGGAGCGGTCACCGTCGCGGACCTGACCGGTGTCGGCGCACTCGACGCGGCCCTCGCCTCAGCGGTCCTCCGGGAAATCCCCGCAAGCTTCTCAGACAACATGCGTCGTCCCCGAGCACCGACGCGACCGCCCCCGGTCCGGCTGCGATCCGGACCGGGGGCGGTCACTTGAGCATCATCGACGGGCAGTTCCCGAGGCGTCAGCCGGTCGGGCAGTCAGCGGGGGGCTTGGGCGACGAGTGCGGCGTGATGACACTCTGCGCCCCGTCCGTGCCCTCCTCGGCCGGCACGGTGGAGGTCCCGGCCCCGGTCCACGTCGCGTCGCCCTTCGAGAAGGTCCAGGTGCCGGTGACCTTCTTCATCAGCTGCGCACGCGTCAGCCAGCCCCACTCGCCCTTCCGCACGGTGAAGGGGTAGGTCTTGGTCACGGTGTTCTGCTCTATCCACTGGTGTGAGTAGTTGACCGAGATTGAGGTGGTGACCTTCGACACGACGAATTCGTCGATGCCGGCCTCGGCGCTCACCGTCACAGAGCCGCCCACGGAATTTGTCCACCCCGTGGTGTCGGAGTAGGCAATGGTCGGCTTCTCGTTGTCGGCCCCATGGGTGTTGTTGTACAGGGCAGACACGCACTTTTCCGGCCCGACGGCCGCGGTCGAGACGCTGTCCTGGTTGTACGTGCACGTGAGGTCACCTTCACCGGCCGCGCACCGCTTCAGGGAGTACATGGTGAGGAGGTTCTGCATGGAGTCGTCGAAGAAGCCAGGAACCCAGTTCTGGTTCGATCCGTTGTGGCAGGAGTAAGCCCCGACCTCCGATCCGTCACCGTTGCTTTCTCCTGCGACGTCCAGGCAGTCATAGGTGGAGGCGTTCCGGATCGCGAACGTGAGCGGGCCAGTAGGCTCCAGGAACGCGAAGGGTCAGTCCCGTCACGGAAGCCGGATCGTCCGCGAAAGCTGTGCCGGGAGTGAGCACAGGCTGCGCCGCGGCGAGTGCGAGCGGGAAATACAGGGCCCTCAGGCGTGGCGCACTGTATCTCTTGGAGTTGGTGGTCAAAGTCCAACCTTCCCTTGGGCGTACCGAGTTCTTGTGGTGGCCGTTCCTCGGAATTCATCCATCACTTGTCACGGAGGTGACGAGACCTGAGACCTGTCGCAACGGCACAAGACCAACAGACCTCGGACACCGGGAAATTGACTTACCGCAGGAATCCGTCGCCGGCGTTCCGTGATTCGGGCGCCCGCACATCCGTCAACTGCTGGATGTAGGGAAATGGGCATTCCGGAGAGGCCCCGGCCGCTCGGCGGGCTCCCCTCCGGAGAGAGCGAAGTGAGCACTTCCGCGGGGCGTGCCGACGGGAGTTCTGCCAACTCATCGCGTGGACGCCATGGAAGCCGACGTTGTCCCCCGGGGCACGTCCGGTGAGCATGAGGTGTCCTCAGCTGTCGATCTCACCCGGGCGGCGGTCAGCACCCGGCCCGATCAGTCTCCGGTCACGTGCCCCCGCAGTCATCGGCGCGTTTGTGAAACTCCGTCGCTCTTCTTCCTCCCCCTGTAGCAATACCGAACGGTTCGTCATGTCGACGGATCTCAGGGCTCCGTGGCATCGACGTCCAGGACCGGCGGCCGGCTCACGGGCCGCCGGTCCCGTGGTGGGGCGGGAGTGGCCGGTCAGCCTTCCTGGCCGGTGGCGGCGAGAACGATCTCGCGGATGGTGACGTTCTGCGGCTGGTGGTAGGCGTAGGCGATGGCCTCGGCCACAGACTGGCTGTCCAGGGCACCACCGGCGGACTTCTTCCACGCCTCGTAGTCCTGCTTGATCTGCTCGTCGCTGGTGTGGGAGAGCAGTTCGGTCTCCACGGCGCCGGGGGCGATGGTCACCACGCGCACGCCGGAGGAGGCGACCTCCTCACGCAGATTCTCCGACATGGCGTGGACCGCGAACTTGGTGCCTACGTAGGCGGTGTGGTTCGGGAAGGTCTTGCGGCCGGCGATGGAGCTGACGTTGATGATCGTGCCGGTGCCGCGAGCGAGCATGCCGGGAAGGACGGCGCGGATGCCGTACAGCACGCCCTTGATGTTCAGGTCGATCATCCGGTCCCATTCCTCGGCGCCCTGGTCGGCGAGACGGCCCAGGAGCATCGCGCCGGCGTTGTTGACGATCGCGTCCACCGGCCCGAACCGCTCCTCGGCCTCGCGCACCGCGGACTGGAGCGCGTCCCGGTCGGTGACGTCGACCTTGCGGCACAGGGTCTTGGGCAGACCGAGTTCCTCCAGCTTCTCCAGCCGGCGCGCGAGCAGCAGCAGCGGGTGGCCCTGGGCGGAGAGGAGTCGGGCGGTGGCTGCGCCGATGCCGGAGCTGGCGCCGGTGATGACGATCAGGGGCTTGGACATGGTGATTCCTCGTGGTGTTTCAGGTGCCAATGGTGTGCCGGTCTCCAGAAAACCACCCGGCACAGGGCGCCACGCACCAGCAGCGGGGGTCCGGCAGACCCCCCTTCTCCGACCGGGGTCTGCCGCACCTCGTCCTATCCTGAAGCGATGAGCACGTCAGCGGGGCGCGAGCCCAACGGTGAGCTGCGCGACTTCCTGCGCTCCCGCCGAGCCCGGATCAGTCCCGCCGAGGCCGGCCTGGGGCCGGGCGCCGACAGGCGGCGCCGGGTGCCGGGGCTGCGCCGCGAGGAGGTGGCGCGGCTGGCCGGAATCAGCGTCGACTACTACATACGCCTGGAGCGCGGGCGCAATCCGAATGTCTCGGCGTCGGTGCTGGAGGCCGTGGCCCGCGCCATGCGCCTGGACCAGGCCGAGCGGGCCCACCTGTTCGCCCTGGCCCGCCCCAAGCCGGGTGCGGCCCGCCTCCGCCCCGTGCCGCCGCAGCGGGTGCGCCCCGGACTGCTCCGGCTCCTCGACTCCCTGACCGACACCCCCGCGATGATCATGGGCCATCGCCTGGACGTGCTGGCCGCCAACGCCCTCGCCAAGGCCCTGTACACCGACTTCGACGCGCTGCCGCACCGCGACCGCAACCTCGCCCGGTTCCTCTTCCTCGACCCCGCCGCCCGTGACTTGGTCGCCGACTGGCAGACCGCTGCTCGCGGCACGGTGGCGGCCCTGCGCCTCTACGCCGGGCGCCATCCGCACGACTCCCGTCTGACCGAGCTGGTGGGCGAGTTGTCCCTGCACGACGAAGACTTCCGCCAGTGGTGGGCCGCCCACGACGTCTTCGCGTACACCCACGGCACCAAGCGCTACCGCCACCCGCTCGTCGGCGAACTGGCCCTGGAGTACGAGTCGCTCACGCTGCCGGACGACCCGGACCAGGCCCTCTACCTCTACACGGCCGAGCCCGGCAGCCCCTCCGCACACGCGCTGCGCCTGCTGGGCAGCTGGTCGGCAGCGGATCTCACGGCCTGCGGAGCGAAGGTTCCTCCGGTCCGCAGGCCATGACTGCCACCCGGACCGCGTCCCGGCAGCCGGCGGGCGTTACGCGTCCAGTACCAGTTGCAGCAGCTCACGCAAGGACTCGCGCTGCTCCGTGCTGAGCTGGACCAACGGGGCGGCGGCGAAGGGCATCCGGGTGCGGAGGTCGGTGACGACGGTGCGGCCTTCCTCGGTGGCGGCGACGCGCTTGACGCGGCGGTCGCCCGGATCGAGGCTGCGCTCGGCCAGGCCGCGGGACTCCAGCCGGTCGATGATCGCGGTCACGTTGGAGGGCTCCGCGTGCAGCCGGTCGGCGATGCGGCGCGTCGGGACCGGCTCTTCGGCGGCGAGCAGCGCCTTGGCCTGGAGCGAGGTCAGCCCGTGGGCGGTCGCGGCCGCCTCGGTCTCCTGGGTGTAGCGGCGAGTGATGGCCGCGAGGAGGCCGACGATCTCCTTGGTCAGCTCATCCGGTGCTTGGGACATGCCGTTCAGTCTAGCGATGTGTTTGACAAAGTGAAATATCGGACCCCATAGTTATGAACAAGCTTAGTTATGTTTCATAAGTAGATGGGTTCGAAGATGAGCACCAAGACCGTCCTGATCACCGGCACCTCCTCCGGCATCGGCCTGGCCACCGCCGTCGCCGCCGCACAGAGCGGCTGGCACGTGATCGCCACCATGCGCGACACCACCAAGGCGGGCGCGCTGCGGGCGGCGGCCGAGGAGGCCGGAGTCACCGTCGACGTCCGGGCGCTGGATGTGACAGACCCGGCCTCGATCGAGGCGTGCCTGACCGGCCTCGACCGGCTGGACGCACTGGTCAACAACGCCGGGGCGGGCCACCTCGGCACCCTCGAGCAGGAGAGCGTCGAGGATGTTCGGGCCGTCATGGAGGTCAACTTCTTCGGCGTGCTGCACGTCACGAAGGCGGCCCTGCCCCTGCTGCGGGCGAGCAAGGGCCGGGTGCTGACCGTGACCAGCGTCGGCGGCGTGATCGGCCAGCCCTTCAACGAGGCCTACTGCGCCGCCAAGTTCGCGGTCGAGGGCTTCATGGAGTCCCTCGCGCCGGTTGCGGCGACCGCCGGCGTGTCCGTCAGCGTGGTCGCACCGGGGGCGGTCGCCAGCGAGTTCGTCAGCAATGTGGGCGTCCGCGACGACGTCCTGGAACAGGCCGGGCCGTACGCACCCGCACTCGCCGCCTATCTGGACCGCACCCGCGGCTCCTTCGCCAACGCACAGACGTCGCAGGACGTGGCAGCGCAGATGGTGGAACTGCTGGCCGCCGAGCGACCCGCCTTCCGGCTCCTCCCGTCGGACGCCGCGCGCGACTTCGCCGGGGCGAAGCTCAAGGACCTCGATGGTGCGGCCGTGCAGAACCTGACCAACGGGTGGGTGGCCTAAGGCTCCGGCAAGGCGTCGTCCGCCCGTCTCCCGGGCTGGTGGCGAGGTGCACCCTTTGGCAAGCAGGGGCCAGGCCCGGGTCTCCGGCCGCCCGGCCCCTGCCGGCATCGTCGCGGGTCAGGAACTCCCCCGCCGCGCGTCCTCTCCCCGTAGCAATGCCGGGATGCCGCAATTGAGGAGGCGCTGCATCTTGAGACCCAGATGCAGGGTCAACCGGTCACGGCCGTTCTTCAGGTCCCACCCGGTCTTGTTCTCGACCTGGGCCAGCC
Source organism: Streptomyces sp. bgisy130 (assembly GCF_057708345.1). Taxonomy (NCBI): domain Bacteria; kingdom Bacillati; phylum Actinomycetota; class Actinomycetes; order Kitasatosporales; family Streptomycetaceae; genus Streptomyces; species Streptomyces sp. bgisy130. The sequence goes on along the minus strand of NZ_JBYISA010000002.1, from coordinate 426,407 downwards.
GGTAGTAGAGCGTCGTCCGGTGAATCGACAGCTGCTCGGACGCGGCCGCGGTGTCCCCTGCGGCGTCCAGGAACACCTCGGCGGTTCGGGCCAGGGAGTCGGTGCGTGCACCGGTGCTGAGACCGGCGATCTGCGGCGGTACCACCAGCTCCGGAGAGGCCGTCGCGGCGAGCATGAACGCGCCGCAGACGCCGGTGTCCCGCCAGGAGACGACCGGTGGCAGCTCCGGCAGCTCGGCGGCGGCGAACGCCGCCAGCACGGCCTGACGCAACAGATCAGGAGCCTCGTCCGGCCGCCCGGGGTTGCTCAGACCGACGAAGACGCCGCCGCCTTCCGCGTCCCGCTGCCGCACCCCGCGCCGCACCTCCTCGGCCCACCGTTCCGCTGCCCGCTCCAGCCCCTGTTGGCCGGCGACGAGGACGACGCCGCGGTCCCCCACCGCAGCCGTGAGCGCCCGGCCCGACGGCTCGTCGCGGCCTCCCCGACCGGCGGCATCCGCGATCACGGAGGCGACCGCCTCGGGGTCGGTGGTCGCCCCGGCCGCGATGACCACGACCTCGTCCTCCGCGGAGATGAGCCCCTGGCCGATCAGCTCCCCGGCGGCGCGAGCGGAGCCCGCTCCCCCGCGCAGGAGGTCGGTCACCAGGGCCCGAAACCGCTGCTCCTCCTCGCTCACCTGGAGCGACCGCTCCCGAAGCCGTGCCACCAACTGGACCACGCAGGACCACTGCGACTCCCGCTATGGATGAACGTCGTACACAGGTGCAACATAGCCCCGGCCTCCTGGTCGCCGTGCAGCGCACCGTCAGCCCCTGAACCGGGCGGAGTCATCTGCCGCGAGGGCGCGGCCGCCCGGTGACCTCCGGCGGCGCCGGAGCGGGCGGCTACCGCTTGTCGCGCTGGGCCGCCACGGCCTGGTTGATGGTGCGCTCGGCGCTGGAGCCGCGCTGTGCCTTTTCCGCGAGGCCGGGGAACTGGCCGGCGATGGCGCTCAGCGCCCTCAACTCGACCGGTGCGACGTTGACTTCGCACAGATCGCGTTCGACGGCCCGGACCACCCCCGTCACCACCTGGTCCGGGGAGACCATGCGTACGCCGGTCGGCGGGGTGGCGCCGGTGACGGCGAACATGCCTACGTCGCGTACGGCGCCGGGCTGGACGAGGGAGACCCCCACCCCCGTGCCGTGCAGGTCCTGGCGGAAGGAGAGCGCGAAGCCGCGCAGCCCGAACTTGGTCGCGTTGTAGAGCGAGGAGTGCTTGGTGGCCGCCTTCCCGGAGATCGAGCCGACGAGGGCGATATGGCCCCGGCCCTGCGCGACCATCCGGGGGGCGAGTGCGCGGGCCAGCATGATGGGGGCGCGCAGGTTCACGGTCAGTGCCCGGTCGACCTGCTCGGGCGTGTATTCCAGGAGATCGCCGGTGGAGGGCAGGGCGGCGTTGGCGATCAGGATGTCGGTGTCGGGGGCGGCCTCGGCGAGGCGGTCGGCCTGGTCCGGGTCGGCGAGATCGGCGGTGACCACGCGGGCGCCGAGCTCGTCGGCGAGCGCCTCCAGGGCATCGGCACGGCGCCCGGAGAGGACCAGCTTGGCGCCCTTGGCGGCCAGTCCGCGGGCGAGGGCCTGACCGAGGCCGCCCGAGGCCCCGGTCAGGAGAACGGTGGAACCTGCGATGCGCATGAGATGTGCCTCCGGAAGACTGTTCGTTCGAACGAACAGTATGAGGGGGAGCCCGCCACGTCAACAGCAGGACCCGCGCACCCGCCGCCACCGCACGATCGGCGGCACCTGCCACCGGCGCACCGGCCGGAGAACTCGTCGACGCCCTCCTGCTGCCGGCCCGCGAAGCGCAGCACGCTTCGCGGGTAAGAATCGCCGCCGCAGACGCCTCAGCCGACGGACCCTGGCGCGGGTGCGCAGTTCGAACCAGACGATCTTCCCCGCGGGAGTGCGCAGGGTGCCCCAGCGGGTCGAGAGCTGCTCGACCAGGTGCAGTCCCCGGCCGTGTTCCTCGTCGGTGCGAGCGGGCGGGCGGGCTGCGGGCGGGGCGGCGGGGCAGCCGTCGGCGATGTCGCAGCGCAGCGTCCGGCCATCGACGGAGTGGGACATCCGCAGTCGGATGGGGCCCCAGGCATGCTGGAGCGCGTTGGTCACCAGTTCGCTCACCAGGAGTTCAGCGGTGTCCACATGCTCGTGCAGCCCCCATCGGACCAGTTCGGCCCGGATGATCCTGCGGGCATGAGGCACGGCGCGTACATGGGGGTCGAGCAGCTGGGAGACCACATTGCCGCGCGTCTTCCCCAGGTACCGGGACAGCTGAATGACCCGTGCGGCGGCCGCCGCCAGCCGCACCAGCAGACGACCCAGTGGGAGCAGTACGCCGTCACGTACGGCCTCACAGGGTGCGCGAATGACGGTACTCATGACGATGTGGTCCGGCCGAGCGGAATCCGCTGCGGCGGAGGACTGGAGTCGATGGGACTGAAGCTGCCGCACGAGAACACCTTCTCGAGACACGTACCCGGAGAACGCATACGGTGTCGCCTCCGTGCGCGCCGTCGGCGGTCGGATCGTGCCTGACGGCTCTGGTTCCGGGAACATCTGTCTGCCCTCGCTTCTCAGTGGGGCAGCGGGCGGCCGGGGGAGCCCGGAGGTCACAAGGACTCCACTGGTGTCCCCGGGAGGGTTGTGGCGTGCGTACAAAGGCCCCGGGTACAACGTCCACCCCACGTTCCATCGGTTCTGACGGGGAGGTGATGTATGCCTTCAGCGTGCACCGGCGCCGTACGGCTGTCGTTAGGGGAACCCCCCAGTACACCCCCTAAACAGGGCACGGTGTGGCAGCGATCGAGGCTGTTCGCCCTCGCTCACCCGCGTCGGAATGCGCTCATTGCTTCGAGGTCACAGCCGCGAGCTGCTGAAGCTGCCGCGCCAGATGGCCGACGGAGTCGGTTTGCCCGGCGAGCTGGTCCAGGGCCCCGGCCGGGAGCGCGCCGCCGGTCATGGCCTGCACGGCGTCGGCGATGCTGCCGAGTTCCCGTTCCACCTGCTCAAGCCGGATCTTCAACAGGATGTTGTCGACTCGCGAGGTCAGCAGGAGGTGATCCAGGGGCTTCGGCAGATAGTCCTCGGCGCCCATTTCGAGGCAGCGGACGACACTGTCCAGATCGCCGACGGCCGACATCATGATCACGGGTGTACGGCTGAGCTGCTGATCGTGCTTCATCAGATCGAGCGTCGCGTAGCCGTCCATCCCCGGCATGAGGATGTCGAGCAGCACCACATCGAATTCGCCCTCCCGCAGCATCTGGAGAGCCTCCAGCCCGTTCTCGGACGTCGCGGTCTCCAGCCCGGCCATTTCCAGGCGATACGTGAGCATCATGCGGTTCGTGCGGTCGTCGTCCACGACCAGGACACGCCCTTTTCTGCCGGTTCCGTCCGTCACGGCGTTTCTATCCGCCACCGGATTTCCCTCCGTCATGGCCGAGCTCCGCTCTCTGTGCGACCAGCCCTTCTCTCGCAGCGCGGTATTCCACTTCGATGCGGGATACCAGCGGTGCCGCTTCGCTCAGATCCCCGGTGGCGCCGAGGTCCTCCGCTTCCTGGCACGGCTGAACGAGCCGCGGGAATCCAAAGGTGTGTGCGTGGGACTTGAGCGTGTGAGCTGCCCGACGCAGTTCGCTTGCCTTCTCCTCGTCGAGGCTGCGGCGAAGACTTTCGATCAGCCGGGGGGAGTCCTCCAGGAAGGCATCGATGAGTTGACCGACGAATTCCGTGCCGAAGGAGCCGACCAGGCGCTGGAAAGCGGGTGCGTCAAGGACGGGCGGCGCCGGCTCCTCCGGGCCAGGTGCGGGCGCTGCCGTCTCCGGGCTCCGTGCGGGCTGCGCGGCCTCCGGGCCCGGCGTGGGGTGGCCGTGTGGCACACGGTCGAGTGCCTCGGCGAGATCGGCGCTGTGCAGGGGCTTGCTCAGGTAGTCATCCATCCCCGCGGCGAGGCAGGCGTCGCGGTCCTCGCTCATCGCGTTGGCGGTGAGGGCGATGATGTACGGCCGTGCCGCGGCGGACAGGGACTGGTGGATCCGTCGGGAGGCGTCCAGGCCGTCCATCACCGGCATCTGCACATCCATCAGGACCACGTCGTAGCGCGTGTCCCGCAGCGACTGGAGCGCTTCGGCTCCGTTGCCGACCGTATCCACCGAGTGACCGATCTTCCGGACCATCCGGACGATCAGCTGCTGGTTCACCAGGTTGTCCTCGGCCAGGAGGATGCGCAGGGGTGCGGAGCGGCTCTCCGCCGCCTCCGGCCGCTGTGCTGCGCGGGGCGTCTCGGTGGATGCCGCGGAGCCGAGCAGTGTGCGGCAGAGGTCCGCGTAGAGTTCGGCCGCCCGGATGGGTTTGGTGTGGTACCCGGAGAACTCCGCCAGACTCCTCTGGGACGTTATGGGGCGGCCAACAGAGGTCAGCAGGAACAAGGGCAGCTCGTCCCTGTCACGGTGGCGGCGGATCTCCTCCGCGAGCATGAGGCCGTCCATGTCCGGCATCTGCATATCCAGAATTCCGATGTCGAACGGATCGCCCTGCCGGACCCATTCGAGGGCTTCCAGTGGGGATCCCGTAGCACGTACCACCATCCCCCAGGCGCTCGCCTGGTGGATGAGGATCATCCGGTTCGTGGATTTATCGTCCACGACCAGCAGGTGTTTTCCCCGGAGGTCGACGCGGGGGACAACATGGCTGGTACGCATGGCTTCGGGGACTTCTCGCGTTTCCACGGTGAAGTGGAATGTTGACCCCACGCCCAGTTCGCTCTCGACCCACATCGTGCCTCCCATGAGCGCGGCCAGCCGCTTGCTGATGGCCAGCCCGAGTCCCGTTCCGCCGAAACGCCGGGTGGTGGAGGTGTCGAGCTGTTCGAAGGGCCGGAACAGCTCGCCCAGGCGGTCCGCGGCCATTCCGATTCCGGTGTCGCTCACGGAGAAGTGGAGCCGGATGGTGTCGCCCGCGTCGTTCGAAGCGGGCGCCGGGACCGTTTCCGGCGGCTCTCCGGAGGCAGCCGGTTCCGACTCGGCCAGGTCGACCCTGAGGACGACCTCGCCGGTTTCCGTGAATTTCACGGCGTTATTGAGCAGATTGATGATGATCTGGCGCAGTCGGTCGATATCCCCGATGACTTCTTCCGGCAATGCTGGATCGATGATGTATGCCAGGTCGAGATCCGACTTCTCCGCTGCCATCGGAGAAACGAAGCCGAAGGCTGATTCCACGCACTGGCGAAGCTCCAGCGGCTGGAGTCGCAGATCGAATTTTCCGGCCTCGAACTTCGAGAAGTCAAGGATATCGTTGATGATGGTGAGCAGGCTGCTTCCGCTGCTCTGGATGATCTGCGCGAATTCGGCCTGCTCGGCATTGAGCGGGGTGTCGAGCAGGATTTCGGTCATGCCGATCACCGCGTTCATCGGTGTGCGGATCTCATGGCTCATGGTGGCGAGAAACGCGCTCTTCGCCTGGGTGGCGACTTCTGCCGCATCCTTCGACGCCTGGAGCTCCGCGGCGGCGCGGGACCGTTCCAGTACCCGTCCGAGCTGGGTGCTCACGTCGAGCATGAGCCGCAGCAAGGCGTCATCCGGCTCCCTGGCCTCCCGGGTCAGAAAATCGAGGACCGCCACGACATCCCGTCCGATGATGACCGGGAGGGCGATGCGGCCGGTCACCCCGTAGCTCTCCGCGGCTACGGGCGACGACGTGCGGGATCCGGCGGAGTCCGCGGTGATGTCACGTATCCAGGCGGGGCGGCCGGTCGCGCACACGGTGGCGGGAAGGCCCTTCGGCTCGTACAGCCCGGCTGCTGCGGCGATGTCGTGCAGCGGCATCCGCAGGTTCCGTTCATCGACATGCCAGATGGGCGCCGCGGTGAGCTCCGTGTCCGGAGTGGGCCGGCCGTTGCGGGTGCCCGAGCCGGACGAGGCCTCGACGAGGTAGACGTGGCCGATCGGCCACCCCATGTGCCGGCACACCAGGCCGAGGACCGTCCGTGTCGCGTCCTCCCAGGTATCCGCCTCGTTGGCGGCCGAGGCCACATGCTGGAGCAGGCTGAGGGATTCGGTCTTCTGGTGAAGCTCCGAGGTGCGCTGGCGGACCTCCCCCTCGACCGCTGAGTAGCTCTCCTGGAGCCTCCCGGCCATGACGTTGAAGGCGGTGGCCATCTCGCCGACCTCGTCGTGGCTGCGTACCGTCGCGCGGCGGGCGAGGTCACCCGCGGCGAGGGCCTGCGCGGCGTGCACCACGGCCGCCAGATTGCCGGTGATACGCCGGGAGAGCAGCGCGGCCATCACGATGATCGCGGCGAGGACCGCGGCAATGCCGGCCAGAACCCGCAGGTTGCGGTCGTGGAAGTTGTCCAGGCGGGCGTTCAGCATCCGGTCTTCCTGGTCGAACAGGGCTTTCCACAGGTTCGCGTTCGCCCGGATGGCGCCGGTGGCCTGGGCCGCCCAGGCTGCCCGCGGGATATCGCTCCGGTCGCCGTTCGCGAACTGCCGGTTCACGGTGCCGGTCAGCTCACGGACCGATTTGGTCGCCTTCGCCAGCAGGGGCTGGATCGCGGGGCGGAGTCCTGAGTGGGAGGTGGAATCGAAAGCCCGGTTCAGATCGCTGTTGAGCTGGATGAGGTTCTGGTTGAGCCCCGTGGTGTCGTAGGCGATACGGACCCGGTCACTATTGGACTTGCCGCCCCGGACCAGGATCGAGTCTCCCGTGCCGGCCAGCTGGTAAAGCTGGTTCATCATCTGCGGCTCGCGGAGCAGCAAGCCGGCCATCGTGTAGTACGTGTCGAGGTCGGGGTCGAGAATCAGCTTCGAGGTGTCCCCGATGTACGAACCGAGCGCCAACAGCTTCCCGACCAGCCGGTTGTACCGCGCTACATCGGCGCGGACACCGGACGGAGCCGAGGACAGCTGCGCCCAGTCGTGGCGCAGAGCCGCGGGCGCCAGCCGGCCCTTCCCCTCGGCGGCAAGGTCGGAGACGGTCGTTCGCAGCGGCTCCCGCAGCCGCCGGTCGACCTTCGTGAGCGCCGTGAAGCCTTCGCTGACGGCACGGTCGGCTGCCGCGACCCGGCTCCTCGGCACGCGCTCTCCGGCGATCTCACGGTTCAGCAATGCACGGCGGTCGGAGACGTCCTGCACCAACGCGCTCACAGGACGCAGGTACTGAACGCCACTCAGCTCGGTGCGCGAAAAATCGATCTTGCTGTTCTGCTGGTCGACCAAGTAGAACGTGGCCAGCCCGAGAGGAACCATGAGGGCGAGGCAGATGGCCAGCAGCTTGTGCCAGATCCGGGGCACGAAGCGCAATCTGCGGCTGCTGCGCGAGCCGCTCCGCGGAGCGTCCGGTGCTCCGGGCGGCTGCGCATCGGGCGCGGCGGACATCAGTCACTCCGCTTCTTCTGTCGCGTCGGTCTGCTCTGTCTGCTCTGTCTGCTCGGACAGCCCACTGAGCTGGCGCCGGCTGGTGACGCCGACCTTCCGGTAGACGTTGGACAGGTGGGCCTCCACGGTCTTGGCCGTGACGAACAGCTGCTGGGCGATCTCCCGGTTGGTGCGTCCGGCGGCGGCAAGGTCGTAGACCCGGTGCTCACTCGGTGTCAGCGAATGCAGACCGGTGACCGCGTGGCGCCGCGGGCGGATCCCGGCCGCATGCAGCTCGTCCTGGATCTGCTGGACGAGGGGGGCCGCATGTCGGGCCTCGGCGATGTCCAGGGCGTCGCTGAACATGGTCCGCGCCTGGTTCCGCACTCCGTGCCGGCGCAGTGCCGCCCCGTAGTCCGCCAGCGCCTTGGCGTACTCCAGGCGGGCAGGAGATCTCTCCAGCCGGGTGACGGCCTCGCGCAGCAGGCCGACGTCCGCGTCGCCCTCGCTCAGTGTGCCGGCGATGCGCAGCGCGCGGCCGAGGGCGCGGGGCGCGCTCCAGTAGCGGGCCAGTTTCAGCTCCGCGTCGGCCAGGGCCCTGGCTTCTTCGTCCCGGCCGAGCAGATGCAGGCACAGGGCGGCTTCCGACCGCCAGGGGACGAGGGCGGGATTGTCCCCGCCGGCCGCGCTGAACGACCGGCCCGCCGCCAGCGCGGCGTTCAATGCCTCCGTGGTGCGGCCCTGGAGGCGCAGCAGATGGGACCGGCTGTACAACACGTAGTACATCAGCCCGGTGAGCGGTGCGGGATCGGGAACTCCGGTCCACTCCAGGGTGGCCTGCGCACGGGACAGGGCGCCCTGCTCTATCTCCACCTCGGCCTGGACGGGGCCGAGGACCAGCCGCTGGAGCCCTGGCGAGGACGTTTCGACGGTGTGCATCGCTTCCGAGGCGTCCGCGGCGGCCTCTTCGAGATTGCCCCGGTACAGCCACGCCATCGCGCGGTAGGTCAGCGCGCCGGTCAGGTCGTTGACCGAACCCTGCCGGTGCGCCTGTTCGACCGCGGCGTCCAGGTTGGCCAGCACCTCCTTGCGGTCGGCGCTGATCAGGGCCAGCCAGCCGAAGGACAGGGAGGACTGTCCGTCGGACGGCCGGGCCGGTGTGTCCTCGTGCAGCGCGCGCTGGGCCCGTACGACCGCCCGCGGGTCGCCGATGACGGTGTCATGGCCGGCGATGACGCAGTCCAGGTACCGGCCGCCCATGCTCTCGCTCGGTTTGGGGGAGCGCAGTTCCGCAACGCGGCTGAGGATGTCCTGGCGCAGATCCGGCCGGCCGGGTTCGTAGAGCGGAATCGAGAGAATGGCGGCGTTCAGCCGGTAGAGCAGTTCGGTGTCCTCGGGCGCCGTACGGGCCAGGGCCTGTCGCCAGACCGCCAGGGCCTCTTCGGAGCGCCGGAGTGCGAGCAGTGAGTCACCGAGGGCCAGTGCGATTTTGACGCCCTGCCGTGACGGCCCGGCCAGTTCGTTTGCCTCCGTGAGGTACTGAACGGCTGCCGCGCTGTCCACGCGCCGCATGGCGCTGCCGAGTTCGAAGAGGAGGTCCAGCCGGTCCGCGGCCAGCGGGGGCTCGGCCAGGGCGCGGCGCAGATACTTCGCCGTGGTCTCCGGCGAGCCGCGCGCCAGGGCGCTCCGCGCCGCCGACCACAGCATGGTCACGGTCGCGGCGTCACCGGAAGGCAGGGTGCGCAGCAGGTGCAGGGCGACTTTCTCGACCTCGGCATCGGAGTCCCGGAGCAGGCGCGCGGCGGTCTTGTGTGCGCGGTGGGAGTCGGCCGGTGTGATCTCCTCGTACACGGCGGCCCGCACCAGCGGATGCACGAACCCCACCTGGGGCTTCATCTCGTCCGATGCGACGGCGTAGAGGATATGGGCGTGTTCAAGGCTCTTCGCGGCCTGCATCGCCTCGTCCCGGTCAAGCCCCGCCAGCTCCGCCGCATGGCCCAGGTCCGCACCGTCCCCGAGCACCGCGATGGCCCGGGCCAGTGGGGCACATCCCTGAGGGAGGCGCCGCATCCACAGCGCCACCCGCCGGGCGATCGCGCGCGGGCCCAGGGCGTAGACCTGCGGGATGTGCGCGGCGGTGGGCTCGACGTGCTCGGTGGTGAGTGCCTCGGTGAGCTCCTTGAGCAGGAGGGGGTTCCCGCCGGTCGCGGACCAGCAGGCGGCGAGGAAGTCCTCGTCCTCGGGTTCGGGTGACCCGGATTTTGCGAATTCACTGATGATGAGCGAGGCCGATGCCTCGGCACTCAACTTCGACGGAAAAACAAGTATCGAGGGCGGTGCGGTGACAATCTGGTCGAGTGCACTCGACTGGGCATTTGCTTCAAATTGCCTCAGGGTGCCTACTACGCAGGCCGGTATGTCCTCAAGGCGCGGCATGAGATAACTGAGAAATCTCAGTGAATCACTGTCCGCCCAGTGCAGATCGTCAACCGTGATGACCAGGGGCTGCGCTTCGCAGATATCTGCGGTCAGCCAGTACAGTCCATGGAGTACGGAGAAATCTCCGCCCAGGGAATGTCCGGGAACCTCTTTCTTCAGCACGATCCCCGCCTGACCCGCGGCGCCGGACAGGATGCGCTGCCGATCTTCCGCTTTCATCCGCGCAAGGAGCGGTTCGAAGAGCTGCCGCACCACGCCGAAGGGGAAGTCGCTCTCGAATTCCGATCCTCGTGCGCCGGCTACCTGAAACCCGGCGGAAACCGCGATCCGCTTGGCTTCGGCCAGCAGACTGGTCTTGCCGATTCCGGGCGCACCCTCGATCATCACGGCTTCTCCATGGCCGCCAAGGGTCGCGTCCATCGCTGCCCGCAAGACCTTGAGCTCGCCGCTTCGCTCGTAGAGTCCGGCCAAATGCGGCATACATTCCATTATGCGTGATAGCCCCACCGGGCGGCCCGTCCTGGAGCACCCTTGGAGCCGGTGGGGCCAGGCGCCCCTCGGGCCGTAAGTCCTCCCGGCGGGCCGACGGAGGCTCCGCGCTCCGCGCAGGAGCCATGGAAGACCTACACCCTCCCACCACCCGAAAGGGCGCCGTCCGACCGAACGCCGATCCGCCCGTCATCCACCTGCAATAAATCGCTCTCACATTCGATCATGACTACTGCTGCGCGGCGGCGGGCCTGGGGCATCGCAGGCTTCCTCCGGCCTTGCCGACCTCGTACGCAACAGATGCGACACGACCAAAGGCGGCTGGCCGGGTCCCCGACAGGCGGCCGGCTCCGCTCCTCCAGAGCGCTATGTCCTCTTTGCGTAGATACTCTGTGAAGTGTGATCGAGTCTGGACGGCCGCGGCTCCGTCGTCGCCACGGCCGCTGGCTTGTGCTGCTGTCGCCGGTGATCCTGACCGTCGTCATCGCCAGCCTGGCCTACGCCACTCCCCCTGAAGTGGCCTTCAGCCGTCTCCTGCCCGCGGCGCCGGCTCTCGCCGCCGCTATGTGGCCGGTGCTCCCCACCGTCCTGCTGGGGACGGTCTGCCTCTTTCTGATGATCGGGCTCAGCCTGGTGTTCCCCGGTCTGGGGACATGGTGGACGGCTGCAGGGATCATCGCGGTCACCGTGGCGGCCGCATACGGCAGTCATGTCCGGCTCCAGCGGGAGCGGACCCTCTTTCAGGTGCGGCTCGTCGCCGACGCGGCCCAGCAGGTGGTGCTGAGTCCGATGCCGCGCCGCTTCGGGAGCGTCGAGATCGAGTCGCTGTATCTCGCGGCCGCGGCGGAGGCCCGTATCGGCGGGGACTTCTACGAGGTGGTCGACACGCGCTACGGGGTCAGGCTGCTCATCGGTGATGTGCGGGGCAAGGGCCTGCCGGCGGTGGGGGCGGCCGCGGCGATCGTCAACTCCTTCCGGGAGGCGGCCTACGGCGAGCCCGACATGGTCAGCGTCGCGCGCCGGCTGGAGGCCAGCAGCACCCGTTACAACGCCGCCTTTCCCCCCGAGGGGCCGATGGAGCGCTTCGCCACCGCACTTCTCGTCGAGATCCCACACGGGGACAGACGTATCGAGATCCTCAACTGCGGACACCCGCCACCGCTGCTCCTCAACGGCGGGGAAGTCCGTGCCCTCGAGCCCACCACTCCCTCGCCGCTGCTCAACCTCGCAGAGCTGATCGGCGATCACTACACCATCGACACCTTCGGCTTCGCCCCCGGCGACCTGCTACTTCTCTATACCGACGGGATCGCCGAGGCCCGCGCCCGCGACGGCCGGTTCTTCCCGCTGGCGGCCTGGATGCGCCAACAGCCCCCAACACCGCCCCACGAGCTGCTCACAGCTCTTCACCACGACCTTCTCCGCTACAGCAGAGGACGCCTGGACGACGACATCGCCGCCCTCGCAGTACGCCTGCGTGAACCCCGGGAGTAGGCCCGGCCCGGCGACCGACTTCGTGAGAGAGGCCGTTGCCGGGCCACCTTCACGAGGCGTCAGGGGGGCCTCAACGCCACTGGGGGAACGCTTCCGTCACTGCCGCGGCGGAGCCGCCGGGGGGGGGAAGCTCCGCCACGCAGCCGGGCAGGCGTCTACTCGTGAGCGCTGATCACGCCGGCGGCGCTGAGCACGATGTACACGCCGTTGGCGTTGACCCCGACGTCGTGCTGGTTCGCGTCCAGCGTGGCGGCCACGCCGTCGTGGCCGATGATCTGTGCGCGGTACCGGAGCTCGCCGACCTTCGCGACCTTGGCCGTCCAGCCGCCCGCCAGCTTGAAGGTGCCCGGTCCGAGGTGCCCGCCGCCCATCCAGGAGTGGACCTGGCCGTCCAGCGTGAGCGTGACGAACATGTCGTTGGCGTCGAGCCCGGCGTCGTGCCCCTTCGTTTCCAGCGTGGCCAGGACCTCGCCGCGGGCGACGATCTTGGCGCGGTAGTGCTGGTCACCCAGCTTGGAGATCTCGGCCCTGCTGATGCCGTCCGCCAGGCGCTGGGTACGGTACGCGCCACCCGACTGCTTGGCCGCAGCGCCCGCCTTGCCATCGACCTTGGCGTCGGCCTTCGCGTCAGCCTTGGAGTCGGCCTTGGCACCGGGGCTCGCCGGGGCATTGGAGCCCTGCGCCTTGGCTGAGGAACTCGCGCCGCTCGACTCGGCGGCGGCCATGCTCGCGTCCGACTGGCCCGCGGGCTTCGTGTCGGCGGCGTCCGCGCCGGAGCAGGCGGTCAGAGCAAGGGCGGCGGCTGCGGTCAGGGCCGCGGCGGCAACGCGCAGGGTACGGCGACGCGCGGTGCGGACGGTGGTGCTGGAGCTCATTTCGGGTCCCCCCGGACAGTCGGTGATGTGGTCTCCTCGGTACGTCACCCACTCTGACCGGGGCCACTAGCGCAAGGCTGCCGCTCCGCTAACGTCCGGCTAACACGGGCGTGAGCAGGGGAAAGACGCCCAGGAGAGCCCGAAGAGCCAGACGCGGCCGCCTAGTTGGGAAACACTCAGCGGCTTGCCGGGACCAGGGGCACATTCTCGAACTTGCCGCAGCCATGTGCTGCCACAAACGTCTCGTCCGCCACACCACGTAGGACGTCTTAGTTGGCTCAGAAATACGGCTTTTCATGCAGAGCTGTTGCGTCACGCTACATACTGTCGGAGCGGAGGTGGCGATTCCCCAACGGGAAGGACAGCGCGGTGCGAGGGTTAACAGGGGGCGGCGCGATTCTCTGCATGCTCGCCGGGGTGGCACTACTCGGTGGGTGTGTTCAGGACGATCCGGACCCATCATCGGCAAAGGGAGCAGGCGCATCAAGCGCGCACCCTTCGAAGTCACCCTCGTCAAAGGGGGACGGTGTATCAAGTGCACACCCTTCGAGGTCACCCTCGACCCCCGGTCCGACGGAATCTACCCGCCCCACATCCTCATCGCGAAGCTCGGTCCCAGCTGCAACACCTGCCCCGCACACCCCTGATGATGGAGTGACGCGCACGCCGAGTAGTCCCGAGGACCCGGTTCCCCCTTCACCCAAGCGGAAGCGAAAAGCGGTTGGTTGGGCAGGTGTATACGGCTCTGGACACCACGACCCGGACGATGCTTCGCCCTGGTACGTAGCGCTGGCTCGACAAGACTGTGGCTCAGTGGTGGCAGAGCGAGATGATCTGGCGGTGACCAAGGAACTGGTTCGCGGACTTCGTGCGGTCTGCCCCGCATCCGATCCGGCCGGCCAGCCGGATTGGGATGTGGCCGAAGAGGTGTCCGACTCCGTTGCGCTGCCAGATAAAACGGCAAGCTGCGATGAGAGCTCGGGGTTCCACCTCTTGCTGACATTGGTCGAGATGCACAGGAAAGACCCAGACGTGACCTTCCGCGTCGTAGACGATGGCCCCGGTGGAGGAAGTTGCAAGGGGTGAGCAATGTCCCAGCACAGGAGGTGACAACCTCCGAAACCAGCCCAGGTGCAGCAAGTGATCGCGGCACAGGCGCTGTCCTGTGGCGGCTTGCTGCGGTGATCGGTGCAGAAGTAACGCTCCTCGCGGCGCTTTTGTATTACTTCGGGCTGACTCGCAATCAGGCGGAGACCGAGTATCTGGGCTTCTTTCGGAGTCACTTGAGCGCTTCCGTTCAGCGTGAGATGTTGGGAAGCGTTCCAGCCTTGATCACACCCCTTCTCATATTGACTACGGCCACACTGGTCTGGCAACTCTCCAGAGCAACAGCGGAACGGTTTCTGACACCGCGCCCGCGTCTGTGCCTCTCGCTGGCAACTGCCCTCGTGGTACTTCCCTTGAGTGCCTGGGCGCTTACTCGACCCGTGCCACAGTGGTGGGAACTGGCGCTGCCCCTCTCATTGACCACGGGGGCAATTATCTCCTGTTACACAGGAAGGCTATGGGCACGCACATGCTCCCCTTCCCGAATCCGCAAGGGGAGTCATCAATTCACCTGGACCGCATCGGCGAGCATGGCGGCAGCGGGTGTGGTGGTCGTCCTGATGTTCTGGACGATGGGCGTACTGGCATCGATTCAAGGCAGGAGTGCCGCTGAAGATTTTGTTGCTGGATTGGAGGATCAACCCTCCGTTACCGTGTTCAGCAAAAAAGACCTGCGGCTGAATGCTGCAGGAGTACGAGTTGCACACTACGACTCTGGCTACTATCGATACCGTTACCAGGGGTTGAAACCGTACACGTACTCAAATGGGAAACTCTTCCTCTTGGCTCCCACCTGGAGATACGACAGCCCTCGGGTATTCGTTCTCAATGAACAGGAAGGGATACGCATCGAATACGGGTGGCCTTGATGGCAGTTCCGCGGACTACACGTGCGAGCTTTGCGGCAGCCCGTTCGCAGGCTTCGTCGCGCCAGGGTGCCTCTACCGGCGACGGGTTGAGGTCCGGGGAAGCGGTGGCAGCGGCAGGGGTAGGCCCGGCAGGCCGTCGATGCTGGTCGCGATGTGGTCCTTCTTCTGGAAGTACGCGTCGAGGGAGTCATCGGTCTCGCGCGCGAAGCGCGAGGCGTGCAGCGGGCGGTCTTCGTCATAGGTCATGAACGGGACGGCGTACCCGCAGGTGTCGCGAATACTCTCGGCCGTCACGACGATGATCGCGCGCAGGCCGTGGGCGGCCGGGTCGATGTCCGGGAAGTGCCCCATCAGCTCGGCCCAGCGGGCATCGTCGCGGAAGAACGGCTCGCCGCGGCCGTGCACGCGCACGATGTTGGGTGGACCGTCGAAGGCACACCACATCAGGGTGATGCGGCCGTTCTCGCGCAGATGGGCGATCGTCTCGGCGTTGCTGCCGGCGAAATCGAGGTAGGCCACGGTGAGTTCGTCGATCACGGCGAAGGAGCCGTTCAGGCCCTTGGGCGAAAGGTTGATGGTGCCGTCGCCGTCCAGCGGCGCCGTCGCGGTGAAAAAGATGTGCTGAGCCTCGATGAAGGCCCGCAGCCTGCCGTCTATTCGCTCGTAGCTCTTCCCCATGGCTCGATTATGACGGTGTGACCCTTCCCTGCGGGAGGGGGCAGGGAGCAGGTGGCAAGTGAGGTGCACGCGCCAGGAGTTCTCCGGCGGCGGGTGCGTGTGGGCAGCGGTCCGGTGGGTTCACCCTTCAGGCCATTTCGGCTTCCGGGGTTGTGACCACGCCCTTACAATGTGAGGTCGACAGGGCGCAGTAGATCACTATGACCGGGACGGTTGT
The DNA here is from genome assembly GCF_057708345.1 of Streptomyces sp. bgisy130. Classification (NCBI taxonomy): domain Bacteria; kingdom Bacillati; phylum Actinomycetota; class Actinomycetes; order Kitasatosporales; family Streptomycetaceae; genus Streptomyces; species Streptomyces sp. bgisy130. The sequence continues at coordinate 410,843 of NZ_JBYISA010000002.1, read as the reverse complement.
CGGCACGGCCGCGTACGTCGCCCCCGAGCGTTTGAAGGGCGTGGAGAGTCCGGCCGGGGACCTGTGGTCACGAGCATGGCCTGCCTCGACTTCGTGGCGGATCTGGCGAAGCGCGGGTCCGGCAGCTGGCACAGTGCCCGAAGCGCGTACTCCAGGCCCCCACGCGATCCGTATATCCCCCCGCACGCACACCAGTTAGGCGCACCCGTGACCCAGCAACCTGCCACCACCCCCTACAACAGCGGCATGTTGAGCAATAACGCCCATCGTGAGAGTGACCGCTTGGAGTCCATCCAACGCAATGTTGACGCGTTCACCACGGGCATCCTTGATGGCCTTCCCGTCAAAGCCTCCTGGAATTGTCTGGAGCTGGGTGCAGGTGCCGGCTCCATCGCCTATTGGCTCGCCGATCGCTGCCCGGACGGACGCGTCGTCGCCGTTGATCTCGATGCCCGCCATCTCGAAGCGGGCCGGGCCTCGAATCTGGAGATCGAGGAAGCTGACATCACGCGCGAGGACTACGCGCCCGGCAGCTTCGACCTCATCCACGCCCGCTATGTGTTCTGCCACCTCCCGGAACGCGAGGAGATGGTCGCGCGTGTCACCCGCTGGCTCTCCCCCGGCGGCTGGCTCATCATCGAAGAGCCCTTTCACCTGCCGGCCGGCACGTCCCCCTTCCCCGTGATCCAGCGCATTCTGGACGCCTACCAGCGCATGTACCACAAGCACGGCGCCGACTTGACCTGGGTCCGCGGCCTGCCGGCCCTCCTGGCGCGCAACGCATTGACCGAGGTGGGCTTTGCCGGAAATCCCGGCTGCATGGGCGGGCTCGGCAAGGACCGCTGGCTCCCGCTCATCACCCAAGCCGCTCCCGGTCTCCTCGCCGACGGTCTGATCACGGAAGCCGACCTGGCAGAGTTCGCCACCCTTCTGAAGGACCCGGCTTTCATCGACATCCCCCAGATCACCATTTCTGCCTGGGGCCGCCGTCCTGCGGAATGAGCCTCCACGGCGGCTGGGGCGGGCCGGGAACAGATCGGCGATGTTCGCATCACTTGAGCCCTGGACCCGGTCGCCAAGTGAGTACCTGGCCGCCAAGTGAGTACTCGTACTTACTCCATGCCGGTAGCCGCGCCCATCCACCGCGCTCCCCGCTGCACATAGCGTCCCCATATGCCCGAGGAAACCGCACCGATCAGACCCACCCATACCGCCGCCCCGAGCAATTCCGGGGCTCCCTCATACGCCTTCAAGGCCATCGGATGCGGTTGCGCCCCGATCGTGGTACTCGTTCTGGTCGTCCTGCTCGCCTCGGGCTCATGGGGGTCGACGGACTTTCCCCGCGTCGCGCCCGAGGGCATGGCGAGTCGTGCCTTTAAGCGTTCTCAGGAGGCGTATGACGTCGTGGGGTTCAAGCGCACCGTGAAACCAGGCGTCGAGGACATCGGCGTCAGCACGGAGAACACGCTCAGCTCTTCTTTCTGCCACGACGGGGGTTTCACGGGGCTGGAGGACAAGACCGTCGACGGTGCCTACCAGATGAGCCACCGCTGGGCGCTGAACCACGTCCCCGCGAGCCAGGCGGTACCCGGTCTGCGCCGGCTCCACCAGCATCTGAAGGACAAGGGGTGGGAGATCACGTCCTACCGTGCGGGCGAGAAGGGCAACTGGGACCTGTTCGCCAAGCGGGACGACGGTGCCGAGCGGATGTCCTTCACCTGGTACCCGGACCGGGAGTACTTCACCGGCAGTGCCGGCGTGCCCTGTGCCTACAACCCCGCATGGAAGAACGGCGACGCCGGGCCGACCGGAGACAACCAGACGCCACCGGTCCTCGGGCCCCGCAGCGGGACGTAACGGCGACTTCCTGCGAGGCTCCCCGCAGGCCCGCCCCCGCCGCCCCGTCGGGCACCTGCCGTAGCACGCCTTGCCGCCGCGCAGGCGAAGACGGATAAATGTGAATCATGAGCGGATTTACGGGTCGTTTCCGGCGCTGGCTGCGCCGTGCGCCCGGGCGTTCCGCTTTTTCGGGTGGGGAGCCTGCCGGGAGCCGTGGCGGTGACCGGCAGGACGAGCCTGCTGCGGGGGACGGAGATCAGCAGCGGGTACGGCCCTCCTGGTCGACGCGCAGCGTTGCGCGGGAAGTCTTTCTCCTTCAGCTGGTGCTTGTGGTGCTGCTCGTCGCGGCAGCGGTGGTGGCTTTCGTCGTGCAGACCCGGCGGGACACCATGACCGACGCCCGGCACCGGACGCTCGCCGCCGCGGAGTCCTTCGCGCACTCCTGGGGGCTCCAGGAGGCTCTGAACAGCCCTGATCCGACCGCGAAGCTCCAGCCGCTGGCCGAGGAGGCCCGGAAGGCCTCCGGTGTCGACGCCCTCATCGTGTACAAGCTCGACGGGATCACCCTCACCCACAGCGACCCGCGGCAGATCGGCAAGCACGTCATCGGGCCGTATGCGGAGGCCGCCCGGGGCAAGCCCTTCACCAGGACCTTCGAGGGCGCCCTGGGCCTTTCCGTCATTTCCGCGGCGCCCGTCAAGGACTCCTCGGGCAGGGTCATCGCCATCGTCGCCGCCCCGGTGACGGTGGAAAAGGTGCAGAAGTCGGTCAACCAGCAGCTGCCCCTCTTTCTGGGTACCGCAGTCGCGGCGCTGGCGCTCGCCGGAGGGGGCGCGGGGCTGGTGAGCCGTCGGCTGCGCCGGCAGACCCACGGTCTGGGCCCGGCCGAGATGACCCGGATGTACGAGCATCACGATGCGGTTCTGCACGCGGTGCGGGAGGGTGTCCTCATCGTCGGCCGCGGCGGGCGGCTGTTGCTGGCCAATGACGAGGCGCGGCGGCTGCTGGACCTGCCGGCGGACGCGGAAGGACGCCAGGTCGACGGTCTGGGGCTGGACCGCCGCACCGCCGAACTCCTGGCGTCCGACCGGATCGCCACCGACGAGGTGCACCTGGCCCAGGACAGACTGCTGGCCGTCAACAAGCGGTCCACCACCCCCTACGGAGCCCACCAGGCGAGCGTGGTGACCCTGCGCGACACCACCGAACTGAGGTGGCTGTCAGGGCGCGCCGAGGTGGCGCGGGAGCGGTTGAGGCTCCTCTATGACGCCGGGGTGCGGATCGGTTCCACGCTGAATGTGGTGCGCACGGCGGAGGAGCTGGCGCAGGTGGCGGTCCCCCGTTTCGCCGACATCGTCAACGTCGAGCTTGAGGAACCGGTGCTGAAGGGCGAGGAGCCGAGCGTGGCGGGGAGCGCGCTGCGCCGGGCGGCGCTCGCCGGTCTGGCGCCGGACCATCCGCTCTACCCCGTCGGCGAGCTGATCACGGCCGTCCCGGGCACCCCGGCGGCGAGTGCGGACCAGGTCAGCTCGATGGTGCAGCCGGACCTGGCCGGCGCTTCCGCCTGGCGGTCCCAGGACCCGGAACGCGCCCGGCGCATCCTGGACCACGGGGTGCACTCCCTGGCGGTCGTACCGCTGCGTGCCCGGGGGGTGGTGCTGGGAATGGTGTACTTCTGGCGGTCGGGGAGCTCCCCTCCGTTCGACGACGAGGATCTGTCCTTCGCCGAGGAGCTGGCGGGGCGGGCCGCGGTGGGGATCGACAACGCCCGGCGCTTCACCCGCGAGCGCACGATGGCGATGACGCTTCAGCGCAGCCTGATGCCCCGCGGCCTGCCGGACCAGGACGCCCTGGAGGTGGCGCACCGCTATCTTCCGGCCCGGGCGGGAGTGGGCGGGGACTGGTTCGACGTCATCCCGCTGCCCGGCGCCCGGGTGGCGCTGGTCGTCGGTGACGTGGTCGGACACGGTCTGCATGCGGCGGCCACCATGGGCCGGCTGCGGATCGCCGTGCACAATTTCTCGGCCCTGGACCTCTCCCCCGACGAACTGCTGGGCCATGTGGATGAGCTGGTGACCCATATCGACGTCCAGGATGAGAACGGCGAGGAGGTGCCGGCCATCACCGGCGCCACCTGTCTCTACGTCATTTATGACTCCGTCTCCGGGCGGGTCAGCGCGGCCACCGCCGGCCATCTGCCACCTGCCGTGGCCCACCCCGACGGGAGCGTGGAGTTCCTGCACTCGCCGGTCTCCCCGCCACTGGGGGTGGGCACCGGCCTGCCCTTCGAGACGGCTGAAGTGTCGCTGCCGGAGGGCTCCCGGCTGGTGCTCTACACGGACGGGCTGGTCGAGAACCGCAGCCGCGACTTGGACGCGGGGCTGGAGTCGCTGCGTGCGGCTCTGGCCGGGCCGGACCGTACGCCGGAGGACACCTGCGCCACCGTCATGGAGTCGCTGCTGCCCACCAGATCCACCGACGACGTCGCGCTGCTGGTGGCCCGGACCCGGCGGCTGGACCCGGCACAGGTCGCCGAGTGGGATGTGCCCCGCGACCCGGCGGCGGTGGGGCCGGTGCGCAACGCGTGTGTGCGCCAGTTGGTGGACTGGGGGCTTGAGACCATCGCCTTCGGTACCGAGCTCATCCTCAGCGAACTCATCACCAACGCGATTCGGCACGGTGCCGAGCCCATCCATGTGCGGCTTCTGCACACCCGCACGCTGATCTGTGAGGTCTCCGACGGCAGCAGCACCTCCCCGCACATCCGCCAGGCGAAGGACACCGACGAGGAGGGCCGCGGCCTCTTCCTGGTGGCGCAGTTCGCCGAACACTGGGGCACCCGCTACTCCCCCAGGGGCAAGACGATCTGGTCCGCTCAGGTGATCGGCCCCGAGGCCCTGCCCTCGGAGGAGGAGCCGTCGGAGGACCTCCTCAACCTTTGGGAGCAGCGCGCGCAGTGGTGAGGCCGTGGTCGCGGCGCCCGCCCCGGGGACGGGTGTGGGCCCCGTACGGGCGTGGCCCCGGGGACGGGCGTGGGCCCCGTACGGGCGTGGCGCCTGCCGGCCGCCGTGACCCGGCCGGGTGGTCGTCCTGGCAGAGGGCTGCGAAGGGCCGGAGTACGCTGGTCCGGACCATTGCTGTAGCGGACCGCTCCCCCACCCGGCCCTGCTGGAGGCGTTGTGGCTACACCTCATCGGGTCCGCGCAGGCGCCCTCCTGTGCTGTCTCGGTCTTGCGGCGCTCGGTCTCGTTGCCTGCCAGGAAGAGGGAACCAAGCGGCCGGTCGCGCCCTCCCGGGCCGAGTCCGCTGCCGACGTGGGCGGGCAGGCGGCGCTGGTCAAGGCGGCGAAGCGGGAGGGCAGGCTCAACACGATCGCGCTGCCGCGCCAGTGGGCCGGTTACGGCCGGCTGATCGACGGCTTCGAGAAGAAGTACGGCATCAAGGTCGTCATCGATAACCCGTCCGGCCACAGCCAGCAGGAGATCGAGGCCGTCAAGCGCTACCGAGGCCAGGAGCGCGCCCCCGACGTGCTCGACGTCGGGGATACCTTCGCCCAGTCCGCGGCACGGCAGAATCTGCTGGCCCCTTACCGGGTCGCCCAGTTCGACCAGATCCCACCGGAACAGAAGGACGCCGAGGCCCGCTGGTACAACAACTACGGCGGCTATGTCTCCATCGGCTGCGACGCCGCCCGCGTCAAGACCTGCCCGGATTCCTTCGCGAATCTGCTCCGGCCGGAGTACGAGGGCCTGGTCTCGATGTACGGCCAACCCACGGACGCGGGCTCGGCCTTCGCCGCCGTGTACGCGGCGGCGCTCGCCAACGGCGGGTCGTTCGACAACATCCAGCCGGGTATCGACTTCTTCGCCCGGCTCGACAAAGTCGGCAACTACAACCGAACCGACCCCGACCCGGCCTCTATCGCCAAGGGCAGGACACCGATCAGCATCGAATGGGACTACCTCAATCTGGCGCTGATCGACGAACTCCGCGGTACGGGCGTGGACTGGAAGGTCTCCATTCCCTTCGACGGCAGCTTCTCGCAGTACTACGCGCAGGCGATCAACAAGGACGCCCCTCACCCGGCCGCGGCGCGCCTGTGGGAGGAGTACCTGTTCAGCCCGGAAGGCCAGAACCTGCGTCTCGTGGACTACGCCCGCCCGGTGCTGCTGGCCGCCATGGCGAAGAACGGCACCCTCAACAAGGCCCTGGCCGCACGGCTGCCGACGGTCGAAGGCACGCCCCAGTTCCCGGATGAGGCCCAGCTGGCCAAGGCTCTGCGCACCGTCCGGAAGAACTGGGCCAAGGCCGTCGGCGGCTGATCCGTCAGCGGGGAGGCCGGCCTCAGCACCCTTTGACCGAAAGAGCACAGGAACCCGGTAAACCGAAATCCCGGCTCGGTACGATCGGCGGCATGGCAAAGCACCTGTTATTTGTGGCCCTTTTCGGGCACGGACATGTCAATCCCACGCTGCCGCTGGTCGAGGAGCTCGTACGCCGGGGCCACCGAGTGGACTACGCGACCACTGCGGAGCACTCCGAGGCGGTCACCGACGCCGGCGCGCGCTGGGTGGAGCTGAAGCTCCAGTCGCCTGAAATCCTGGTTCCGCCCCGTCAGTTCGGCCCCGAAGAGATCCTCGTCTGGATGCGCGGCATGTTCGCGGAGATGGGCGCGCAGTACCCCGTGCTGCGCGACTACTGCGCCGCGGAGTCGCCGGACGCGATCTGTTACGACGCCATGAACTGGCCTGCCAAGGTCGTCGCGGAAAAGCTCGGGCTGCCCGCCGTGCGGTTCATTCCCAACTTTGCCTCCAACGAGTCGTTTTCGCTGTTCGACGATTTCTTTTCGGATGTCGGCGACGGAAATCCCCTACAGGGTCTGCTCACCGACTGTGCGGACTTCTCCGCCGAACACGGTGTCACGGTCGGCCCGGAGAGCATCCTGAGCGGCACCGAAAATCTGAACCTGGTGTCCATACCCAGGGAATTCCAGCCCGCTGGTGACACCTTCGACGAGCGTTTCCACTTCATCGGCCCCTCCTTGGGCAGCCGGGAGCACGCCGAGCCCTGGTCGCCGGCCGATCCCGAGTCCCCCGTACTGTTCATCTCGCTGGGTACGGTCTTCAACGACCGGCCCGAGTTCTACCGCACCTGCATCGAAGCGTTCCGCGACGGGCCCTACCAAGTGGCCATGGCCATCGGCGATCTGGACCGGGCCACGCTGGGGGACGTTCCGCCCGCCTTCGACGTCCGGCCGTACTTCCCGCAGCCGGCGGTGCTTCGGCACGCCGACGCTTTCGTCTCGCACGCCGGGATGAACTCCACCATGGAGGCGCTGTATTACGGGGTGGGCCTGATCACCATTCCGCAGATGCCCGAGCAGGCCGCCAATGCCGGGCGCGCGCAGGAACTGGGGCTCGGAGTGCAGCTGGACCCCGCGACGGTCACCGCCGAGTCGTTGCGCAGCGCGGTCACCCGAGTCGCCTCCGACCCCGCTGTGCGCAGCAATCTCGACCGGATGCGCACGGTGGTCAAAGACAGCGGCGGAGCCGCCCGCGGCGCGGATGTGATCGAGGAATATCTTCGCTGAGGTCCGCCGTATGACGCGCCGGGGTGCGCGAGCCGCGCTCCGCACCCCGGCGTCCGGGCCTCCCACGGCCTCGGACGCCCCGCCGGATGCGCCACCCGGTCACTCCTGCCGCGGTCCGGCGGGGCCGGGGCGGCCCTGCTCAGCGGACCAATGAGGGCTGTCCGGCGGAGCGCCTGGCAAGGTAGAGGTATGTGCGGTCGATTCGTCTCCACCCGCAGCCCGCAAGATCTGGCGGGCGTCTTCGATGTCCCCCGCTGGGATCCTGACCGGGCGCTGGAGCCGAGCTGGAATGTGGCGCCGACGGACGATGTGTGGTCGGTGCTGGAACGGGTCGAGCGGGAGACCGGGGAGATCACGCGGCAGCTGCGGCCGCTGCGCTGGGGCCTGGTCCCGTCCTGGGCCAAGAGCCTGAAGACGGGCGCGAAGATGATCAACGCCAGGGTGGAGACCGTCGCGGAGAAGCCGGCCTACCGCCGGGCGTTCGCCAAGCGACGCTGTCTGCTGCCGGCGGACGGCTTCTACGAGTGGCAGACCGTCGCCGCCACCGAGACCGCCAAGGCCCACAAGCAGCCGTACTTCATCAGCCCCGAAGACAGCCAGGTCATGGCAATGGCCGGCCTGTACGAGTTCTGGCGTGACCCTGCCGTCGAGGACGGCGCCCCGGGGGCGTGGTGGGCCACCTGCACGATCATCACCACCGAAGCCACCGACGCCGCCGGCCGCGTCCACCCCCGTATGCCGCTCGCCATCGCTCCCGCCGACTGGAGCGCCTGGCTCGACCCCGCCCACGACGACCCCGGCGAGCTGCGCGCCCTGCTGACCGCCCCCGCCGCCGGACACCTCGACGCCCGCGCCGTATCGACCGCGGTCAACGACGTGCGCAACAACGGCCCGCACCTGCTGGCCGGGCCGGCCGACGACACCGGCAACGCCTGAGCCCGGGCGGTTTCCGGGCCGGGCGCGGCGGGCAGGCAGCCTCGGACACCAGGCCGGTACTGAGTACGGGTACTCAGGCTCGTGGTCGGCAGGGCTGCGCATACTCACGCCATGCACATGCAATCGCCGGGGTGCCCGGACTGCGGAATACCGCTGGGGTCGCCACCGCCCGCTCGGTGCACCCGTTGCCGACTGCCCCTGACCGGGCCGGATGCCTTCGCGTTGTGGCAGGTCAGCGGAGAGCTGAGCGCGCTGGACGCACGCCGGCAGTGGCTGGCGCAGCGGCACGCCGAGTTGCTGGCCGCGCTCCGGGCACGCCGGGACGCACCCACGGAGCTGCCGGTGGCCGCGTCCGCGGGAGCACCGGGAATCGCTCCCGTGGGCGGGAGCGGCGCGGCGGCGGGCACCTCGGAGCGGGAACTCTCCGCGCCGTCCGCCCGGACCGCGCTGCTGATCGTCGGCGGGGTGCTGGTGGTGGTGGCCGCGTTGGTGTTCACGGTGGTGAGCTGGGGCCGGCTGGGTATCGGCGGGCGGGCCGCCGTGCTGCTCGCGCTGACCGTGTGCGCGCTCGCACTGCCCGGTCCGCTGCGGCGGCGGCAGCTCACGGCCACCGCCGAGGCGTCCGCCGCGGTGGGCCTCGCCCTGGTGCTCCTGGACGGCTATGCCGCCCGGGAGGCCGGACTCGGCGGTCTGGAGCGCGTGGGGACGGCGGGCTACTGGGCGGTGCTGACCGCGCTGACGGCGGTGGGTGCGGCGCTCTACGGCTGGTGGCAGCGGCTCCGGCTCCCGCTGCCGGTGGGATTCCTGATGGCACGACTGCCCGGCCTCCTGGGCACCGCCGCCTTGGGCGGAACGGCCGAGGACTACGCGACCGCGGTGATCGCCACGGCCGCGGTGGACTTCGCGGTCCTGTACGCGCTCACCGCACGCGATGCCGCCGGGCAGGCCGGGTTCCGCGAGCGGGTGGGTGGCGACGGGGCGGCCACCGTCCTGGTCACGGTGGCCCGGGCGGTCGGCGGCGGATGGGCGGTGCTGGGCGGGGTGCTCGCGGCGGGGTACGCGGGGATCGCTCCGTCGCCGGCCGAGGTGGTGCGGGCCTGGGTGCCGCTGGGCCTGCTGGTGCTGCTGGGCACGGCGCTGTGCCGCGGCTTCCGCACGCTGCCGTTCGCACTGCGCGCCGGCGGCGAGGGCGTGGCCGCCGTGGCCTTGATCGTGGCCGTCGGCGCGGGCTTGCGGCACGTCACGCCCCCGGGGTGGGCCGCGGCCGGATACGCGGCACCGGCGGCGCTCCTCGCCGCATGGGCGGCGGTGTCCTGCGCGCGCAGCGGCCGGTGGACGAAACCTGCGACGGGCGGGCCGTTCGCACCGCCGTCCCGGGCTGCGGCGGCGGTGGGAGAGCTGGCCGCCGCCTCAACTGCTTTGCTGCTGACCGGTGTTGTGGTGCTGCCGGAACTCACGTACGCGCTCATCCGGCCCGTCGTCCACGGCGTGGCACTCTGGGGCGGCGGGCACCCGCCGCAGTGGAGCTGGCGGCTCGCGACCGCGCCGCTGGTCGTGCTCGGGTTGTCCGCCGCCGTCCTGGCTGTCATGGCCGGGGTGCGGGCCCGTGCCGTCGATGACGGTGACCGGCGCCCGGACCGGCCGGCGAACGCGCTGCGTAACGCCCGGGCGCTGACCGCCGTTCCCGCGTTGCTTCTGCTGCCGGTGGCGCTGGGGCTGCCGTACGAGTGGGTGCTGGCGGCCGCCGTTATCGCGTCCGTCGCCGTCGCCGTGGACGTCGTGCGCCGGCCGGACACCGCACTCCTACCGCGGCTCCTGGTACTGGCCACGACCGGCGCGCTCGCCCTGCTGTGGTCGTCGGCCGACCGGGCCGCGGTGCTCGCCGTGTGGGGGACCTTCGCCGCGTCGGCCGCCGTACTCGCCCATGTCCTCTCGGCCACGGCCTCCCCGCCCGGTGTGCGCGCGACGGCGCGGGTCGCGGGTGCCTTCGCCGTCCTCGCCCTGGGGGTCGAGGCGGTCGCGTCCGGGGTCACCGCCGGCCTGCCCGGGCACGTCACCGCGTTCGCGGTACTCGCGGTCGCCGGCGCCGCGGCCGGTGCCGCGGCGGCCTGGCACCGTGTCCCGGGGCGCGGTCAGGTCTCCACGGCCGTCGAGGGCGCCGGGTACGTCCTGGCGGCAATCGCCCTCGCCCTGACGGCACTTCACCCCGAGGCGCTGAGTCTCGCTCTCGCCGTGACCGGGGTCGGGGGCCTGGCCCTCGCGCTGCGGCCGGACCGCCGCCGCGCCGCACTCGCCGGGACCGCCCTGCTCATCGCCTCCTCCTGGGTGCGCCTGGCCCTGGCGGGCGTCGCCGCCCCTGAGGCGTACACGCTCCCGATCACGGCGGCCGCGCTGCTCATCGGCCACCGTCGCCGTAGGGGCACGCCGGGCACCGGCTCCTGGCCCGCGTACGGGGCGGGGCTGAGTGCGACCATGCTTCCCGGCCTCGTGGCCGTGTGGAGCGATGAGAACTGGGTGCGTCCACTCCTGCTGGGTGCGGCGGCCCTGCTCGTCACCGTTGTCGGGGTCCGCACGCGTCTCCAGGCACCGCTGGTCGTCGGCGGCGGCGTACTCGTGCTGGTGGGGCTGCACGAGCTCGCCCCGACCGTGGTCCAGGTCTTCGGCCTCCTGCCCCGCTGGGTGCCGGTGGCCGCGGCCGGCCTGCTCCTGCTGCTGCTCGGGGCCACCTATGAGAAGCGGATGGACGAGGCCCGGCGGCTGCGTGACACGGTGCGCGGCATGACGTGACGGGCTGCCCGGCCGGGAGGCGGCGCGCTGCGCCCGGCTCTCAGAGGTGCCAGCTGATGGTCCCGTTGTGGGCGGACAGCACCGCCGGCAGCACGAGGTCCACGGTGCCGAACAGCAGGCCCAGGCAGGCGCGCAGGCGCCAGATGGTCCCGCGGTGGAGTGCCACGGCACCGAAGAACAGGGCGCACGGGCCGAAGAAGATGTTGAACACCAGGATGCCCAGCAGGCCGCAGACGAACGCGGCGACCGCCATGCGGTCGGCCTGCGGGTGCGGTCCGGCGCTCCGCCTTTCCGTTTCGGGGACGGCACGGAGCCGGCACGTCGGGTTACCGACGCGTTCAAGGCTCCGGTGGCGGCACCAACTGCGCCCTTGCAGCGGTGCCTTGCCCCGCGTACCCGGATCCCCGGCTTCTAACGGGGGCCGCCCCCGGGGCACGCCGGCCCGGGCGGCCGGTCTCCGGGCCTGCCGGACCAGTCGACGCAGAGCACCAGCGCGTCGTCCAGCGGTTCCGCGGCACGGAAGCCGGCCAGGTCACGCAGGACGGCGCGGGGCACGGCGGCGGCCGGGAGCAGTCGGCCGGCGTGGATGGCCCGGGCCAGGGCACGCTCTGCGTACGCCTCCCCCTGCGGCGACCGCGCCGCGTACACCCCGTCGCTGACGACGACCAGCCGGTCCCTGGACAGCACCTCGAATTCCTGCGCCTTGTAGTGCGTCTCCTCGAACATGCCGAGCGGCATCTGCGGATCGAGGTCTATGCGCTCGATCGCTCTGCCCCGCATCCGCCACAGCTGGGGCGAGCCGGCGTCCACGGCCTGGACCCGGCCCGTCGCGAAGTCGAAGCGCAGCAGCAGGGTGCTGACGTAGGCGGCTCCCCGGTATTGGGCGTAGAGGGCCTGGTCGGCCAGTGCCGCCTGGTCCTCGATGCTGATACCGGCCCGGCGGGCGTTGCGCAGCGCGTTGACGGCGAGGTGGGTGAGCATCGAGGCATTGACGCCGGTGCCCATGCCGTCGGTGACGGTGAGGGTCAGCTCGTCGGCGTCCGAGGCCCAGTCGTAGTTGTCGCCGTGGGTGTCGTGGGCGGGTTCGAGCTGGGCGCCGAGGGCGTATTCGTCGGCGGAACAGGCCCGGGCCGGGAGGAGGTGCCACTGCATCTCGGCGGCCAGGGTGAACCGGCCGATGCGTCGTGCCCGCTGGTAGACGTCGGTGTCCCGCTCGGCCACCAGGAGTTCGTGGCCGAGCAGACCGGCCGCGTGGACCAGGTCGCGGACGGCGTCCGGAACGGACCGATCGGCGGGCAGCCGTACCGTGAGCAGGCCGGTGCGCTCCCCGCGGACGGTCACCGGGAGATGGTGCTCGACGATGTCTCCGAGCCGGGTCTGCTGGTGGGGCTGGCGGCCACCGAACGCTCTGCCCTGGGCGCTGTTGGCGACCGGGACCGGTGCGGCCGCCGCTCCCACCGCGCCGAAGGGAGTGAGCACCGTGGCCCCGTGGTCCGCGAGCAGCAACTCCACGGAGAGCGCTCCGTAGCGTTCGGCGAGCACGTCACGAAGCGTGTCCACCAGAGCGTGCGGGGCCGACGCCCGCACCGCTCGTTCTACCTCACGACGCTGAGTCACGGTCTCTCAAACATTCTTCGTCCGTGGACGAGGGCAAGGGAAGGCGGGGCTGACGGGACCGCGCCGCAGGACGGAACAGAGTGATCGGGTGTGTCCCGTTACCGGGGCCGGCCGGGCCGCCGCGAGCGCGGAAGGGTGGCTTCCCCTTGAGCCGTTGAACCGGTGGCGGCGCCTAGGGGTGCGTAAGGAGTCCTCCCGCCGGGAGGGGGCCTCGTCGTCACGGCCGCGTTCCCTTCCGGTGCGCGGCGGGCGTGGTGGGGCGGCGGGGCTCGGTGCGTGTCACGCGGCGGCCTCCTCCCCTCACATATGAGGGTGACCGCCCACGCATCGTCGGCGGCCACGCTCATGTTCTGACAGCGTGCAGCGGATCTCAGGCCGCTTTCGTCCCAAGCCACGCCAGGCGCAGCCGCCTTGTTCTGTGACGAGAACAGATTGTTGCCTTATGGCGAATGTTGTCAAACGGCAACTATCGCTTCTATCCTGGTCCGAGCTGGTTCCCTGGCCGTGTGAAACGCCCGGGCCGCTGCATGCGCCAACCGTCAGCCCCTACAGCGAGGTTCACCGTGCCCCAGCCCAGCGGAGGCGGACCGATAGCGGGAGAGACGGCCGTGCGGCAGGAGCGTGACGCTCTTGTCGTCGCCGTCACGGGACCCCTCGATCTCGACAGCGTCGCGCCGCTGGAAGAGATCCTGCGGAAGGCGGCCGAGGACGGCGTCGCCCGGGTCGTCGTCGACCTGTCAGCGGCCACCTTCGCCGACTCCACCACCGTCAATGTCCTGCTCCAGGCGCACAGCTCACTGGGTCCGGCGCTGCGCCTCGCGGCTCCCTCCGCCGTTCTGGAGCGGCTCTTCACCCTCACCGGGCTCGACACCGTACTGCCGCTCTACCCGTCCGTGGCGACGGCCCTCGACGCCGAACCGGCAGCCCCCCTCGGAGCCGACGGCGAAGGCTAGCTCTTCAGCGCGCCAGCGCCGCCCGTACCGTCTTGCCGCCGCCGGAGCCCGGGAGGATCGCGACGTCGAGGGCCAGCGCGTGCACCATGGGCCAGCCGAAGCCGCCGTGGTTGCCGGAGAGGTCGGGGTCGCGCTGCTGCGGATGTGTGGGGCTGGGGTCCTCGACGCACACCTCGATCCGCTCGCGGTCCGCGTGCAGGTGCAGGGCCGTGACGGCGCCGGCGTGCCGTAGCGCGTTGGCGACCAGCTCAGACACCAGGAGCAGCAGGTTCTCGGTGGTCAGCGCGGGTGGTTCGGGGCAGAGCCGGGCGGCGAAGCTCCGGGCGAAATCGCGGGCGTCCGCCGCGGAGCCCGGACGGCAGACACGCTGCCTCGGCTGTATCGGATGGTCCTCAATCGCTAGCCGGCGTTGCATGGCGTTCTCCCCCCGCTCGTAGGGTCCCGTTCGCGGCGGCTGTCCGAGACGCGTCTACCCCGACAGCCGACCGGGAAAAGGGCGTCTTCGGCCCGCCGCGGAGTGCGGTACTCACGGCTGACCTGCCAACGGGCGCCTGGCCTGCGGGTTTTGCGTCCGGCGGACGGCCAGGGCGAGTGTGTCGTCCGGATGCAGGATGACGGTGTGCATGTCCTCCGCGACGGCACCGGGGATCTCCCGCACCGGGCGTCCGGCATGGGCCTGGGCGGTCTTGACGAGGCGCGCCTCGCCTTCGATGGGGTCCCGCCGGCTCTCGGTCAGGCCGTCGGTGTAGAGCATGAGGAGGTCGCCCTCGTGCAGGGTGTCCTCCAGCACGGACTCGCTCCCGGGAAGCGGGAACCCGATGCCCCGGCCCCGGACCTCCAGGTAGCCGGCGCTCCCGTCGGCACGGACGACCAGGGCCGGCGGGTGGCTGCCGTTGGCCAGACGCAGTGCGCCGGTCTCGGGGTGGATCCGGGCAAGCAGGACGGTGGCCATGATGTCGGGGTCGAACGGCGCGAGGATGTCATGGGTACGGGCCACGATGGATTCCAGCGGATGCCCTTCGAGGGCCAGGGTGCGCACGGCGTGCGTGACGTTGAGCGCACTGCGGGTACTGCGCACACCGTGGCCCAGCGCGTCCACGACCGTGATGTGCACCGTGCCGTCGGGGAGCAGCAGCCAGTCGTAGAAGTCACCGCCGGTGGGTGCGTCCGTGTCGGCCGGCGCGTAGTGAACGGCGAGCTCCATCCCGCCGACGGTGATCGGCGGGGGCCGTAGCGCGTCCTCCAGCTCGCGCAGGATCTGGCCGTGCGCCCGGCGCAACTGCTCGTCCCGTTCCTCCAGTTGGACGTAGAGGGCGAGCACACCGCTGTTGGTCTCGGCGAGTTCGTCCTTCAGCCGGTGCAGTTCGGTGCTGAGGGTGTCGACGCGGGAGAGCGCGACGGCGAGATCGCTTTCGAGCGCCGCGATCTCCGCCTCGTACGCCTCGGCGGCCGCCACCTCGCGGATACGGGCCGACGCGGCTCCCCGGGGCGCGGGCAGCACGGCGGAGGGCGGCGGGCCCTCCCCTTCGGTGAGCGGGAGGTGCCAGGCAACGGTGCCCTCGGGCGTGGTCTGCCCGGGCAGCGGCAGGTCGGCCGGGCTCGGTGCCGCCGCTGCCGGTCCGGCGTGCAGCGTGACGGCCAGCAGAGTTTGTCCGCCGGCCGCGGTGCGCTCAACGGCCTCCAGGCGGACAGGGCCGCCGGCGTCGAGGGCGGCCGTGGCCATCCGGGCGACGGAGAGCAGCAACCGCGCTCCGTTGTGGGACGGAAGCCGGTGCGCCTGGCAGATTCCCCGGACGGCGCGGCGCAGACTCGGCAGGGTGTGGAAGGTATGGGGGCTCACGGGAGTCTCTGGCTGGGTCGGGCGGCGATCACGGTCGCATCGTCGCGGCTGAGGCGGTGGCTGTGGGCGAGGGACGCGGCGAGCAGGAGCGGCGGCAGCCGGTGCACGAAGGCCGAGGGTGACCGGGCCCATCGCTGGTCGATGCCGTCGGAGTGCAGCACCGCGGTGGCACCGGGCGGTACGGGAAAGGCCCGCACCTGCGGCGTCGCCATGTTCAGTCCGGCTATACCGGGCTGGCCGGTCAGGCGGTGGCCCACGTCGAGCGGAGTCAGCGTCAGGACCCGTACGTTGCCGATGCCGCCGTACTCCGCCCGGCCGGGGTGCAGGCGCAGCAGCCCCACCGCCGCGCCCCGGGTGCGGCGCAGCGCCCGGTGCAGGGCGGTGAGGAGTTCGGGCAGCGGAAGGTCCGGCGCCCGGTGGAAGGCACGTATGGCCGTCTGCGCGGCCTCGGCCGCTTGCGGGCCGTGCCCGAGGCCGTCGACCACGATCGCAGTGCGGACGGTGCCCTGGTCGACGACGGCGCAGGCATCGCCGCTGAGTTGCTCGCGGTCCGCAGGCAGGCAGATGGCTCCCACCTCCTGGTCGGCCGGGCGGGTGGCGTCGGGCTCGGTGAGGCGGGCGCAGACGAGGGTGCCGGCGCCGGGCTGCGTACGGATGGTGAGGGCGGTTGCTATCCGCTTCACGGCGCCCAGCCCGGCCCCGAGGGTGTTGCTGGTGGTGTAGCCGTCGGCGAGGCACTGCTGGAGTGCGCCGATGCCGGGGCCACGGTCCGCGGCGAGGATCTCCATCCCGCCGCCCAGCAGCAGGGGCTGGATGAACAGCGAGCCGCTGCTGGCGTGTTTGGCCAGGTTGCTGGCGAGTTCGGAGGCGATGACGGCGGCCTGGTCGGGCAGGGCGCCCGGCAGATGGCAGCGCCCGGCCACCGCACGGGCGGTCTCGGCGGCAAGATGGACGGCGCTGTAGTGGTCCACGGCGATATGTGCCGTCGGCGAGTTCTCGGGGGAAGTCACCGCCCCGCCCATCGCGTGGCGATCACGGTCGTGCCCTGTCCGGGCACGGTGTGCAGTTCGAAGTCGTTCATCAGGCGCCGGGCGCCCCCCAGGCCGTGACCGAGTCCCGCGCCGGTGGTGAAGCCGTCGGCCAGCGCCGCGTCGGTGTCCACGATGCCGGGACCCTCGTCCTTGACCGTCAGACGCAGCCCCGCGGTTCCCCCCAGCGTCAGCTGATCGATGGTCACGGAGCCCCCTCCGCCGTGGATGTAGGCGTTACGGGCCAGCTCGCTGGCGGCGGTGACCACCCGGGTCTGGTCGACGATGGTGAATCCGGCGCGCAGGGTGGCCGCCCGTACGGCGTGGCGGACGGTCAGCAGGTCTTCTTCGGTGCGCACGTGGTGGACCGTCCGCTCCGTGTGCGCGGCACGGCCGGCGGCATCGGGCATCGTGGGGGCGAGAGCCACCACGCGGTCAGTGTTCCGGGCGGAACTCACCCAGGCCCCCTCCGGACGGTTGCGGGCTCTGACGCCAGCCCATCGCAGCCATCGCTTGCTCGGCGTTGAGTGCCGTCTCCACCCCGGTGAGCTGGAGTCCCAGCTCGACGAGGGTGATGGCGACCGGCGGCCGCATGCCGGCGACGATCACCCGGGCGCCCAGCAGCCGCGCCATGGTGGTCAGCTCCATCAACGTACGGGCCACGAAGGAATCGACGATCTCCAGCCGGGAGATGTCGATGAGAACACCACGGGCTCCATCGCTGCTGATACGGGCGGTGAGCTCCTCGGTGAACGCCACCGCGGTCTTGTCGTCGAGTTCGTTGAGGAGGCCGGTGACCAGCACATCCCCCAGACGCAGGATCGGGACTCCGCCCGAGGCCGGCGTGCTCATCGCTTGTCCAGCGGCGCATGGTCCGATACGGCGGCCTCGGTGAGCTTCACGGCCTCTCCGAGGGCGTCGGCGAGGGTGGCGCGGGTCAGGATCGTCGACAAGTCGATCCCGAGCTGCGCGATGGTCTGGGCGATGGGCGGCCGGATGCCGCTGATGACGCAGTCCGCGCCCATCAGGCGCACCGCGTTGACGGTGTGCATCAGGTGCTGGGCGACGGCGGTGTCGACGGTGGGCACACCCGTGATGTCGATGATGGCGACCAGCGCCTCGTGCTCCTGAATGGCCTGGAGAAGGTTCTCCATCACCACCTGGGTGCGTGCGGTGTCGAGGGTGCCGATCAGCGGGACGGCCAGGACCTGGCGCCACAGCCTGACGACCGGCGTGGACACCTCCAGCAGCTGCTGGCTCTGCCGGCGGATGATCTCCTCGCGGCCTTCGACGAAGGTCTCGAACGAGAGCGCACCGGCGCTGTCCAGCAGGCGGTTGATCAGCACCGCGCTGGGGAAGAGGTCGTCCCCCTCGCGGGTCCGCCGCTGGACGGCCTCCAGCAGAGCCTCCTTGAGCGACAGCACCGCCAGGGAGGTCGCGGTGGGCGAGACACCCCTGCGGGCACGGCGCATGGAGATCTCGGACACCGTCCGGTGCATCTCCTCGTGCGAGGTGACCACGCGCTCGACCGGGATCCCGAGATCCAGGCCCGACAGCAGGGCGCCGACCAGGGCGTCGGCCTCCTCACCGAGCTCGGCCTCGCTCACCTCCCCGTCAAGCGACGGCTGCGCCAGCTGCAACTGCACCCAACGGTCCGAGATCTCATCGGCCTCTTCGCGCAGCACGCTCGTGACACGCTCGCGTGCGGCAGCCTCAGCGGAACCCAACTCTTTGTCCTTTCGGTCCGGCCGACCCGTGGTGACCGTCGGACTGGTCGCCCGACGGGGCGGCCGGGCCGAGCCGCGCGCGTCGATAGTTGCCTTCCGGCAAATGTTATCGAGCGCGATCAAGCCCGGTAACCCACGGGCCCCCTCTTCACCCGCCGAGGCGGGGAATGGCCGGACGGCCGAATTAATGCGGTGGTTTTGCGGCCGGAGAGCGGATATGAGAACCCTGCTCCGTCGACGGCGAACTCAAGGACACCGACCACGGCCGCACGACGGTCCGCGCTCAGTCGAGCCCCGCACCGAACCAGTCAAAACACAGCACCAAGGCATCATCCAGCGTCTCCGCCGCACGGTATTCGGCCACATCTCGCAGCAGCGCACCCGGTACCAGCGCGGCCGGCAGCAGGCGCGTGGCGTGCAGCCCCCGCGCGAGCGCCGCCTCGACATACTTTCCGCCGCGCGGTGCGGGCGCCTCGTACACCCCGTCGCTCACGAAGACCAGCCGGTCCCCCGGCTCGACCGCGAAGCTCTCGGGCGCGTAGTGGGACTCCTCGAACATGCCCAGCGGCAGTTGCCTGTCCAGCTCGATGCGCTCGACGGTCCTGCCCCGCAGCCGCCACATCTGCGGCGACCCCGCGTCGATGAGCTCCATCCGCCCCGTCGCGAGCTCGATGCGCATGAGCAGCGTCGAAACGTGGGACGCGCCCCGGTAGTGGTCGTACACCGCCTGGTCCGCCAATGCCGCCTGATCGGCGAGGCCGACGCCGGCCCGCCGGGCGTTGCGCAGCGCGCTGACGGAGAGGTGGGTGAGGAGCGCCGCGTCGATGCCCTGCCCCATACCGTTGGTGACGGTAAGGGTCAGTTCGTCGCCGTCCGAGGCCCAGTCGAAGTTGTCGCCGTGCACGGCGTAGGCGGGCTCCAGTTGAGCACCTACGGCGTACTGCGCGGCGGTGCACGCCCGGGCGGGCAGCAGCTGCCACTGCATCTCGGCCGCCAGAGTGAGGCGACTGATACGGCGCACCCGCTGATAGACATCGGTGTCCCGCTCGGCGACCAGGATCTCGTGTCCCAACTGGTCGACGACCTGCCTGAGCTCATCCAGGACCGTGGGGGTGGAACGGTCACCGGGCAGCCGGACCGTCAGAATGCCGATCCGGTCCCCACGCACCGTCACCGGGAGATGGTGGTCGACGGCGTCCCCGTGCGGCACCTGCTGCGCCCGGCGCTCCTGGCTCCCCAGCGCACGCCCTTCCGGGCTATTGGAGATGGACAGCAGGCCGACCTCGTCCCCCGAGGAGTCGCACGGGCTGAGGACCGTACCGCCGTAGTCCGTCAGATACAGACGCACCGACGTGGCCCCGTAGGCGGTGGCGAGATGGTCACGCACGGTGCCGAGCAGAGCGTGCGGGGCCGACGCGCGCAGCGCCCGGCCCACATCGCCGCCGTCCGTCATGCCCTCCGTCATGCCGTCCGTCATGCCTTCGCTGACCCCCTTCGTGCCGCGCCAAGGGCAGGGTCGGTCTGACAACAGGACGCACAGGGTGACAGAGTGTTCGTGTGTCCCGTTTCACCAGTCGGTCCCCTTCCCGCGAGCAGGCGAGCGCGGCGGCCCTTGCCGCCGCCGAGCTGCTCGAGGTTCTGTGGGGACGCGGACAGGAGGCGGCGCGCTCGGCGGAGGTCTCCCCTTCGCAGCTCCGCGCACTCCTCGTACTGGAAAAGCGGGAAGGCACGAACCTGCGCACCCTCGCCGAAGCGCTCGCCTCGCGGCCGCCGGCGGTCAGCAGACTCTGCGACCGCCTGGAGGCGATGGGCCTCGCCGAACGGGGCCCCAGCGCGACCAGCCGGCGCGAGGTCGAGCTGAGGCTGAGCCTGCGCGGCAGAGTGCTGCTGGAGGAGTACCGCGCGGCACGGAGCCGGGACGTCACGGCCACCCTGGAGCAGATGGAACCCGCCGATGTCGCCAAGCTCGCGGCCGGCCTGGAGGCCTTCCACGCGGCGTTCGCCCGGCGCGCGGCCGACGAGGGCGGCCCTTCCGTCCGGGACGACAGCGTCGCGGACAGTGCCTAGCCTCACCTGAACTCCGCCTCTCGAGCCGATATCCCCACCGGAAACGCTCTGCGCGGACGGAACAAACGGATCTTCGCCGCACGAGGGACGCTATCAAACCGGCCTTCGCCACCGGCCGTTCGGACGAACGGGGCTGGGGGGTGTGGTGAGGCGAGGTGCGGTGGGGTGCCGTGGGCCTGGACATAGACGCGGGCCGGCACGGCCACCATCCGCTGCTCGGTGTCGTTGTTCTGCCGATAGACGAGGTAGCCGGTGTAGTACGCACCATTTCCCCGGGGTTCCAGCCAGCCCTTCTTCTTGCCGCTTTCGCACCCGGTTGCATTGAACCGACCGGTAGCTTGCGACGAATACGGGACACGCTGCGGCCACTAATCAATGCCGGTGAACTCGGGAGCCACTGCCGCCTTCGTCACGCACCGCACCCCGCGTCAGACGGTCAGCGCCGTCCGGGGTGCCGCCGGAGTCATGAGGGTGTGGCGGATGTACCACTCGGTAGCGAAGAGCCGCTCCCGTGCTTCTGGCGGCAGGCGGGCGATCAGACCCGGCAGGGCGCCCCGCTCCACCTCGGAACGATGGGCCAGTACGGCGGCGATCTTCTGCTCGATCCACGGGCTGACGTCGACGGTTGCGGTGACCTGTTCGTCCGGCACGCTGTACACCGCTTTGCGCGCACCGGTCAGCTCCCTCAGCGCCGGCACGGCGGAGTGCGGGTGCGTGGCCAAGTAGAGGGCACGTGGCTGCCAGGGGGCTCCGGCATCCGGATAGAGCTGAGCGAGTCCGGCCGCCTGGGCAGCCAGCATGGTCACCCGGTGGGTGTGGACGTGATCCGGATGGCCGGGCAGCCCGCCATAGGCGTCGTGAGTGACCATGATGTCCGGGCGGAATTCCCGGATGTGCGTCACCACCCGCCCCACCACCTCGTCGAGCGGCGCCTCGCAGAACCGCACGCAGCCCGGGGCCGAGTCCGGTACCCGCGCATCGGCGTAGCCGAGCATCCGCGGCTTGCCCGCGCCGAGGATCCGCAGCGCCTCGGCCAACTCCTCGGCGCGGTGGGTGCCGTTGGCCCAGGTCGCCGTGACGACTGCGGTACGCGCGCCCTCAGCTGCATGACGGGCGAGCGCTCCGCCCGCCGACAACGATTCATCGTCCGGGTGCGCGAAGACGGCGAGCAAGCTCGGCGCGGGCATGGGAAGACACCTTCCGTGCTGGCCACGACGGATCCCGACGGACCTCCCGGTCCGAGTGTTGAGCGTACAGCCGAGCTCGCCACGACTGTGGTGACTAGGTCGAGTCCGAGGCGCGAAGCGACCGCAGGTGTCAGCGGTGAGTGGTGGGCGGCGGGGGCGAGTTGAGCGTCCCGGGTGGCGGACCGACCGGACCGGCTGAACCGGACGGACCTTGGTGCGTAGCCCCGCGACCGGGCTCGGGGAACGGTCTGCCACGATGGCGCCGTGCTGTCCGAACTCGCTGCGCCGGAGCCCGTCACCGTCGAGCCGCCCCACGCCCTCGCGCCGGTCGTGCTCACCCAGAGCTGGCTCGATCTGGCGTTCCTCCACTGGGCGGTTGATCCGGCGGAGGTGGCTCCTTTGCTGCCGGCCGGGACGGTTCCGGACACCTTCGACGGGGTCACCTACGTCGGGCTGGTGGCGTTCCGGATGCATCGGGTCGGATGGTTCAAGCTTCCGGGCATCCCCTACCTCGGCACCTTCCCGGAGACAAATGTCCGTCTTTACTCGGTGGACGGCAGCGGGCGGCGCGGGGTGGTCTTCCGGTCGCTGGACGCCTCCCGGCTGATACCGGTGGCCTTCGCGCGATCCGTGGTCCGGCTGCCGTACCTGTGGTCCCGGATGTCCGTCCGGCACGACGGCGACACCATCAGCTACGCCAGCACCCGGCGCTGGCCCGGTCCGCGCGGGGCACACTGCCGGATCACCCTCCGGCAGGGCGCTCCCGTGGCGGCGCCCACCGCACTCGAACACTTTCTGACCGCGCGCTGGGGCCTGCACCATACGTTTCACGGGCGGCCGTCGTATCTGCACAACGCCCATCCGCGCTGGCCACTGCACCGGGCAGAGCTGCTGCACCTCGACGAGAACCTGATCGAGGCGGCGGGCCTTTCCACCCCGATGGGGCAGCCGCTCAGTGTGCTGTACTCCCCCGGTGTCCCGGTGACGTTCGGCCGCCCGACCTCGGGAGTCTGAGCCTGCTTCCCTGGCCGAACACACCTGTCGCCCGCCTCGTGGCCGCCCGCTGGGCGGGCCTGCGCGGGTGACGACGGCGCTCTGTGGCTCACCGGGCTGGGTCTTCCGACGCATCTCTCCCGTGGCGAGCACTATTGAGTCCGCCGCCCCGCGCACAGGGCTCCAGAGCACCGACGGGTCTTCACCGAACAGCCGAACAGGCGGCACCTAACCGATGTCAGGCTCGGACCGTACCTCGATCCGGTCCCCTGTCCGCTCCATCTCCAGAACGACGAGCTCGTTCCGCCCCCGCCGCCACAGATGGCTCGGGGCGTACAGGGTGACCTGCGGCCCGAGGGACCAGTACCGGCCGAGCGCGAACCCGTTGAGCCACACCATGCCCTTGTCCCAGCCCGGAAAGGCGAGGAAGCCGTCCGCGGGGGTGTCGACATGGATCCGGGCCCGGTGGAACGCGGGGCCGGTCGGGGCGTCTCCACTGCCGAACTTCAGGGCCGAGAGGTCGTCGAGGGGCAGCCGGCGGATCTCCCAGTCGCTCAGTTCGTCCTCGCCGAGGAGGACCTTGCCGCTGATTCCCTTGGGGTCGTTCAGTCCCTGACCGAAGTTGATCCGCCCGGTGGGATCGACCAGGAGGTCGAGGGTGCCGGACGCGCCATCCACGGTGAAGTCGACGGTGTGCTCCGGCTGGTTACGGTCAAAGGTGCCGATCCGCTTACCGTCGCCGAACACCAGCGCACGGTCGCCCAGCCCCGTGAGCTTCAGACTCCTGGTCCCCTGCGGCCCCCGCACCCGAGTCCGGTAGTGGATCAATCCGTACGACTGCCCGACCGCCTCCATGGGATCGGGGGTGGTACGCCGCACCGGAGTGCTCAGCGCGTCGAGGGCGTCCAGCAGCGGCACCGACGCGCGGACGGCGACCCGCTGGGCCGGCATGCGGCGCGGCGTGGCCGGCAGGGGCGTGCTCGGCAGGGTGGTGTACTTGGCCAGTACGTCCCGCACCTGGTGGAATTTCTCGGTGAGTTCGCCGGATTCGCTGATCGGTGAGTCGTAGTCGTAGCTGGTGATGGTGGGCTGGTAGTGGCTGCCGCTCAGGTTGGCGCCCGCGTACCAGCCGAAGTTCGTTCCGCCCACCGCCATATAGAAGTTGATCGACGCTCCCGCATCGAGGAGCTTCGCCACGTCGGCGGCGGTCTGTGCCGGGTCCGTGGTGTGGTGCGGTTCTCCCCAGTGATCGAACCAGCCGTCCCAGAACTCCGTGCAGAACAGGGGCTTGTCCGGCTGGAATTTGCGCAGTTCGGCAAAGGGTCCGGTCGGATCGCCGGCGAAGTTGACGGTGGAGAGGAGGTCGGGGAGGCTGCCGTTCTTGAGCATGTCCTGGCTGGCCCCGTTGGAGCAGAACAGCAGACTGTCGATGCCCTGCGCCCGCATGGTGTCCCGCAGATGTTCCAGATGCGCATGGTCGTCGCCGTAGCTGCCGTACTCGTTCTCGACCTGCATGGCGATGATGGGCCCGCCGCGTGTGGCCTGTAGATCGACGAACCGGGGCAGCAGTTCCGCGAACCAGGCGTCCACCGCCCGCTCGTAGGCGGGGTCGGAGCGGCGCAGCGGCGCGTCCTTGTCCTTGAGGAGCCAGGCCGGCAGGCCGCCGAAGTCCCATTCCGCGCAGATGTACGGTCCCGGTCGCACGATCACCTTGAGCCCGGCCTCGTCCGCGATCCGTACGAAGGACTCGACATCGCGCCATCCGGTGAAGTCGGCCTTCCCCTCGTGTGGTTGGTGGAAGTTCCAGGCGATGTAGGTCTCCACCGTGTTGAGGCCCATGGCCCGCATCCGCAGCAACCGGTCACGCCAGTCCTTGGGATGTGTCCGGAAGTAGTGGAAGGCGCCCGAGAGGATTCTGAACGGCTCACCGTCCAGCAGAAATTCGTTCCCGCGCACGGTCAGGCCCCGCGGACTGTCGGCCTGCGCCAGGGTCGTACGGCCGCCGCCCAGGGCCACACCCACGGACGCGGCCCCCACCATGGCCGCACTCACAAATCTCCGCCGGCTGAACTGCGTCATCTCTGCTCTCCTCGACTCGACCGACCGTCATTCAAGGTTCGAACATGTTCAGTGGTGCGCGGTTCTGTGCCTTGAGAGTGTCATGTAGAACAGAAACGAGCACAAGGGTTCGTGACGGGCCACGGTCGGGCAGGAGCACCAAGGCCTCGTCGCGGACCCGGGCGGCTGCCTCCGCGGTGGCACAGCGGGCCGGAAAGGTGCCCGCAACCATGCCCCCTCGTACCTTCAACATCCGGCCCTCGCCCGGGTTTGCTGGCACGACAACACCCATCGACTGGATGCGCGCCCGGCGAGGCCCGCAGAAGGGGGCAGCGTTGCACTCGCACGGAGATCGGCGCGCGATCGCAGACGACGGCCGTAAGCGACAGGCCGCGGCCCGCCCGGCCACCACGACGGCGCGTCCGCCGGCCGATGCCGGTTCCGACCCGGCAGCGCTGCTGGCGCTGCAACGCACCGCCGGGAATACCGCCGTTGCGCGGCTGGTGGAAGACGGGCGGCGGGGCGGGGCCACGGACCGGGAAACCGTCCAGCGCGCCGCGCACGGAGGCGCTCCCGGCACGGTCGTCCAACGTGCGGAGGAGGAAGAGACCGGAGGGCACGGCGGAATCAAGGACCGGGTCGGCGGGAAAATCAAGGAGAAGCCCACGAACGATGTGGAGCGGGGCTTCTACGCCGATATGCGCGCGGGCAAGCACCCCGCTCTGGAAGGGGTGGTCCCGCATTCCTACACCGCCGAGCAGGTGCAGACGATGGACGGTGAAAAGGGCAAGGGCGACGACTCGACCCACATCTACATCGACAACCTGACCCACGACATGAAGATGCCGAAGGTCCTCGATATCAAGGTGGGCGAAAGCACAGCGAGCAAACAGGAGTTGCTCATGTCGATGGCGAAGGCCGACGCCTGGAAGAAGAAGATGAAGCTGAAGGTCGCCGACAAGGTGACCGGCTCCGCGGACCGCGGCTATCGAGCGGTCGGCGGCACCGGCCTCAAGGGGAAGAGCCGCCGCACCATCGGACGGGAGTCCGAGCACATTGTGCAGGGCATTTCAGCGGATCCCAGCGTCTACGACCTGCTGGTCGAGCAGTTGACCCAGGTCAGGACGGCCGCCGAGAACTCCGGCCTCGCCTTCATCGCGGCGAGCGTACTCATCGCGGTGGACGAGCAGCCGGCGGCGGAAAGCCCGTCGGCCACGGCGAAACTCAACCTCATCGACTTCGCGCACACCTTCGGCCCGGAGCAAATGGGCGAGGACCAGGTGAAGAAGTACCGCACCCGTTTCGATGAGGGAATGGCGCGGCTGATCAAGGACGTGAAGGCGGCCGGCGCGGCGAAGAAACAGGCGACGGAGGAGCCCGGCGTGTGAGAGGAGCATCACAGGGCAACGGGCCATTGCCCAGGCCCGGTTCGACGAGACTTCCTGAATGCTCAAAACCTTAGTTCGCTGGTATGTGCGGTGGGGCGCCCGGTGCACCACGCGTCATCTGCGGTGGGCCCGGCGTGGGTTCGGTCAGAACGCGGAGCAGCTGTTCCCTCGTTCCCATGCGGTGCGCAGTGCGGTGAACGACTGGTACTGCACCATGCCGCTGGCGGGCATCGCCTACGTCATCAAGGCATGCGTACTTCTCCTTGTCACGGTCAACATAGGCGTCATCGTGACCAAAACGGTGACCGGCGTGACGCACCTGTGGGAGAAGAGCAAGCAGTCGAATGCGCCGTGGTGGGTCCCCGGAGGCTCGTCTGCGGGCCCTGCCGTCAAGGGCGGTGGGAGCGACCGGTCGGACCCGCTCCTCGCGCTGATGGCGGCACTGCGCAGAGTGGGCGCGTTCATCGCGGAGAAGGCGGGCGCCCAACTCTCGGCACTCACCGATCCCTTGAACAGGCCGATGGAGGCGATCATTGCGGCCGCTGCGCTCGTGCTGATCGCGATGATGCTGCTGGCGTCGCGCGTCGCCTGGCTCGCGCTCCGGCAGGTGGCGAGACCCTCCTACCAGGATCTCGGTCCGCATTACGCCGAGCCCCGCACCCGGTTCACCTGGGCCCGGAGGCTGCTGAGTCTGCGGGTGGAGACGAACAAGGAGAACCGGCCGGTAGTGGTGCTGGTGAACTGTCTGGCCAGGGTGGGGGCCGCCCAGTCGTATCACCGCTGGTCACTCCGCAACCGTAGCCCGCTGACGGCGCCCCGGGTACAACTGGCGGACGCGGAACGGGTGGTGTGGTCGGCCTGGCGGACCCGGCACACGACGATCCGCGGTGTGCTGCGGGCCCAGCACAAGGAGCACGCGGCAGAGGTGGTGGGGGCTCTGCGCATGCTGGAGACCCGGCAGGATACCGATGCCGACAGAGGGCGGGTATTCGAGGACATGGCGCGGATGCTGGCGAAGATCGCCGAGCGTTACGCGCAGGGCCGCACCCTTGCGCTGTTGGACCCCGACGACCTCAGCGGCGCCACCCGGGCGGTCAACCGCGAGTGGGTGCGCATGGTCATCCTCGGCGTTGCCGTCATCGGGTCGGCGGTGGGAGCCTCCGCACTCGGCGTGTCGGATGCCGCGATCGCCCAGGTCGTGGGCATCGTCAGCCTCGTCATGGTCGGTCTGCTGTACGGCGCCCGGCTCACACCGACTGACCTCCTCGACGTGGTGCGTGGGCAGAGCCGTAAGTGAGCGGGGGCGCGCCGGAAGAGCAGGCCCACGGAAATCCCAGGATCCCTCTCCCTCCCACCTTGTGCGCCACTTCAGTGACGTGAGCGTGGAACCTCTTCGCAGTGCAAGTGCTCCTATATAGGGCGCAGGTATGCACATGTGTACGCATCTCTCCAAGCGCACTCACGCACACCATGCCTCATGCACGACCTGACCATGACGAACGTCAACCTGTGCCGCCCAGGCGGCACTTGGGATCAGAGAGGTCTGCTGGATGAAGATTCGACGCACCCTGACGGCCGCCGCAGCGGCCGCCGTGATGGCGCCCGCCGCCGTACTGGCCGCGCCCGCCGCCGCGTTCGCTACGGAGCCGGCGTCCGAGGCCGGTCCCCGCACGCCCGCCTCTGCCGGCTCCCCCGATACCGCCACACCGGCGGACCGGACAGCGGATTCCGCAACGAGCGGCAACAGAACGGGTACCCCGGACGAGCCGCGGCGCCCGGGCTTAGCCGCTGCCGGTGGCTCGGCATCCCAGGACCGCGACGGGGCGGACCGTCCCGCCCCAGCGAAGTCCCCGAAAGCCGCCGGGGCCACTGAGGGAACCACCGGCGCGGGCGGTGCCACCGGTGGAGGCAAGGAAGCCGGTGATTCCGATGGTGCGGGTGAGTCCTGCGCGTTCGATTCCGACCAGTTGCAGGTGGCCGTCCACGGGCTGCCGCGTCAGCTGACCGCGGGCGGCGCCTGGACCCCCTTCTCCATGAAGCTCACCAACACCACCGCCAAGCCCCTGGGGAAGGTCCTGCCCTTCCTGCGCGTGTCCTCCGCCGAAGATGTCGACCGGCCGCACTGGGAGCTGGAGACCGAGTACCGCGACGCCAAGACCGGGCGGTGGAAGACCTTCCACGACGCGGAGCCCGAGGACCTGTTCGGCTTCTTTTCCGTCGGCCCGCGCAGCACCCTCACGCTCCAACTGCGCACCCGCGTGGTCAAGGACGCCAAGCCCGGCGCCGGGTACGCGCTCGCCGCCGGCGACTACCGCAACCCCGACGGTTCCTGTGGCTCGGCCAAGGAAGCCTGGCACGACTTCACCATCCTCCCCGCGGGCACGAAGCCGACGCAGTCCCCGACCGCCAAGCCGGATGAGCCGGGCAAGCCGAGTGGCACGGCCGAGCCCGGCCAGAGCGCCGCGTCCGGCGGCGGTACAGGTGGTTCCGATTCCACCGGTGGCCTCAGCCCGCAGGGCGGCGGTCACCTCGCCGCGACCGGCTCCTCGTCCGCGCTCCCGGCGATCGCTCTCGCCGGCGGAGCCGCGATGGTGGTCGGCGCGGGTGCGGTCATCGGCGTGCGCCGCCGGAAGGGCGTGGCCGGTCCGGGCGCCACGGACGTCACCGCGTAAGCCCGACCACCCCGTCTCCAAGAACCTGACAACCCAAGGATCCACGGGCCTTGGAACTCCATGACGCCGGAAACAAAGGCTCCAAGGGTCCGAAAAAACCGGGAAAGAGATGTTCATGAAACTGCGCCGCGCCCTGTCGGCCTCGGCCGCGACCGCCGCCCTGCTCCCCGTGGTGGTGGCCGCCGCGCCCGCCTCCCAGGCGGCCCCTGCCGCGGAAATCCCGTCGTGCTACGACGTCAGCAACGGGCAGTACCACGACAGCACCTTCGTGGGCCGCTCGTTCGGCATACCCAGGTCGATCACGCTCGGCACTCACTGGACGACCTACACCGCCACGCTCACCAACGCCTCGGCGAAGGAGCTGAAGTCGTTCGAACTCGGCGCCAAGCTGGGCAGTTATGTCTACAACGAGGGCGAGCGCGACCTGAGCCCGTACGGCGATCTTCAGTACTGGGACACCTCACAGCGCGCCTGGAAGACGCTGCGCCAGGCCAATGGAAACGCCGGCGGCACCATCCCCGGCCCGAAGACGCTGAAGCCCCGCGAGTCCGTCCATATGCAGCTGCGGTTCAGGGTGAGCAAAGACCTTCCCATGAACCAGACGTACGACGCGTTCACCGGCCTCACCGGCACCTTCGTCGACCGCTGGCGCGACACGGACTGCACGGCCGACGGCGAGGCCAGCGGCAGTTTCTCCCCCCGCGAGGGCTGAAACCTGCGGGAAGGGCTGCCGCCGTCGCGGGACGACGGCGGCAGTCCCCTAGGTCGCGAGTTTGTCGAATCCGGCAGTAACAGCCCGGTTGCACTTGAGGCGGTTGATGCCGCACTCGCCTCCGTGCCATGGGTGGTGCATTGGCGGGTTTGTTGCCGAGGTCATGAAGGGGTGAGCGCAAGCTCGTAGTCCATGGTGCGTGCGGTGATGCGCAGTCCGGCCAGCGGTAGTGCTTGGCGTACCGCGGCGTCGTCGAATTCCCAGATGGTCAGTTCGGTGACCTCGGGGTGGTCGCGCCGCAGGCGTGTGACGAGTTCCGCGATGAGCGCGGCGAGCGCGCGCGGCTCGGCGTTCTCGTGGCGGATCGACTCCCCGGCATTGATGTGGGCCGCGTGCCCGTCTATGACGGCCGAGACTTCAGCCTCCGCC
The DNA here is from genome assembly GCF_057708345.1 of Streptomyces sp. bgisy130. Classification (NCBI taxonomy): domain Bacteria; kingdom Bacillati; phylum Actinomycetota; class Actinomycetes; order Kitasatosporales; family Streptomycetaceae; genus Streptomyces; species Streptomyces sp. bgisy130. The sequence continues at coordinate 381,020 of NZ_JBYISA010000002.1, read as the reverse complement.
GTCGCCAGCGTGAGGTGCGCGGGCAGTTGGTGGACTTGCACATCGGGCAGCCCAGCAGGGGGCTGCCAGGTGGCTGGCTCGGTGCTCCAGTAACGGGCGTATTCGCCGTGTCCGTGCGCGTTCAGCGCGGTCGCCGCCTGGCCGTCGGGCCCGGTGTCCCGACCGACCCACCGCAGGGTGCGGTAGCCGGCGGCGCGGGCCTCGTCCGCGGCCAGGCGGTACAGGCCCGTGACCATCTCGAACTCCTCGGCGGTCGGCGGGAGCAGGTCGTAGTAGCCGGTTTTGAGACGGCGGACCTCGCGTGGCACGTACATTGCCTGCACTCGCGCAACCCGCTCGTGGTCCGGGTCCTCGTGTACCCATGCCCAACCCAGCAGCGCCCCGTCGCGGCGGGCCGCGACCGCGCCGATGGTACGGGGCCGGCCCTGGCCGCCGGTTGGCGCGGGCTCGGGCTCGTCGTCCGCCGTGTAGGGGGGCTCGCCGGCCGCCGCGCGCATTTCTCCGATCAGGTGCTCGTCCGCATCCGGCCGGCCGTCCCACTCAAAGAACAGTTCGGAATTCATGTCCGAAGGCTACGAGTGCACGACCGACGGACCGCGGGAACCGCCGCAGCCGACCCGGCCACCTTCGTCACAGCTCCGTGCCTGACTGCCGCATCCCCCGAAACCGCTACAAGCAGCGGCACGCCGTCGAGTGCGGCATCAACAGACTCAAGCGCAACAGAGCCGTCGCCACGAGATACGACAAACTCGCAGTCCGCTACGAGGCCACACTGACCGTCGTGGCCTTCAACGAGTGGCTGTGACCAGCACACTCAAAACACACCCCAGGGCCCGTCGTTTGGATCCGCCCCTAATACACCGGCAGCGCCAGCAGTGTCGCGCGGTTGAGGACGAAGAGGCGGTTGGCTGCGGCGGCGAGGGAGCGGGACTGGCCGCCGGTGAGGGCGAATGTCTGGGGTCGGCCCTCGCCGGAACGCGGCAGGCCGCTCACGCCGGTGTCGGCGCTCTCCACGATCCAGACGCTGTTGCCCTGGACGACCGGTGGCCGCCATGGCGGGACGACGCCGGCGACCATCACCGGGTCGGCGGCCTGGCTGCCGTTGGCGTGCACGGACCGCAGCGCCTCGCAGTCCAGCGCATGGATCACTCCGCCGGCCACGGTGGGCGGGCCCCAGCCTCCGGTGCCCCGTTTGGGCGGTCGCAACGGGTTCTGGGCCCAGAGCTCGCGGCCGTCGGTGGCCCGCACCGCCGCCAGGCTGTTGCCGCCGAGGTAGACGGTTCCGCCGTCGATGGCGGGACGCAGCGGTCCCGCGGCCTGCCCCTTACGCACCCAGGCGCGGGAACCGTCGTCGGCCCGGACCGCGGCCACGTCCCCCGTCTCCGTGCAGAACACCAGATGGCCGGCGCCGAGGGCCGCGACGGGGTGGCCGCCCGAAAGCGTCAGCGGTGGCCGGCGGGTCCAGCGCACCTTGCCGTCGGTCCCCACGCAGCGCAGCCGGCCGTCGGCGGTCAGCAGGTAGACCGCGTCGGCGTCCGCGGCCAGTAGGGCGCCGACCTCCGCGTCCACCGTCCAGCGGGGGGAGCCGGTGGCGGCCACCCAGGTACGCAGCGTCCCCTCGCCGTCGGCGGTGGCCACCAGCCGGTCGCCGATCGACAGGTAGCCGGCGTCCGCCTTCGCCTCGCCGATCCGCCACTTCTCCCGCCCGTCGGTGACCCGGCGGGCCGCGATGCCGCCGCCGGAGGCCGCGAAGACCACCACGTCGCGCACCGGTAGCGGGGCCGGCGACGCGGCGTCGGCCACGTCCTGGACCGGTCCCCACAGCGGTTCCGGGGAGCCTGCGGCGGAGCCGAGCGGCGCGGCCCGCACCTTGGCGGCCGGCGGGATGTCGAAGGGGTCGGACGGGGCGTCGCCCCTGCTGAGCCACCAGGCGGTGCCGCCGCCCGCCGCGGCCAGCAGCGCGCCACCGCCGGCCGCCATCAGCAGCCGCCGTCGGGTGAGGCGGGGTGCGCCCCCGGCCGCGCCACCTTCGGGGGTGGCCGAGGGGCCGGACGGACGGGCCGTCAGGCGGCGGGCGGCCGCTTCCCGTTGCCGGATCTCCTGCCCCAACGGGCCGGATTTCCAAAGCCGTTCGGACTGCCGCGGGGGCGCTGCGGCGTCGGCGACCTGAGTGGGCAGCGGGCGGGCCGCCGGGTCCTTGGCGAAGCATGGCGTGACGAGGAACCGCAAGCCCTCCGGAACGGCCGCCAGGTCGGGGCTGCCGTGTACGACCTCGTACAGAACGGCCGTTACCTCGGCGCCGGTGTACGCCGGCCGGCCGCCCGCGGCGAAGGCGAGGACCGCGCCGAGGGAGAAGACGTCGGCCGCCGGTCCGACGCGCTGCCCGAGGACCTGTTCCGGCGCGCCGTAGCCCGGTGTGACCGGAATCTGTCCCGTACGGGTGAGGGTCAGCCCGTGTTCGGGGCGGGCGATCCCGAAGTCGATCAGCCGGGGGCCGCGCGAGGTCAGTACGACGTTGGGCGGCTTCACGTCCCGGTGGACCAGCCCCGTGGCGTGCACATCCTGGAGCGTACGGGCCAGTGACCGCGCCAGCTCCCGTACGGCGGCGTCGTCGAGCGGCCCGAAGCGTGCGACGGCGTCGTCCAGCGTCGGGCCGACCAGGAACTCCGTGGCGATCCACGGCCTGCCGCCCTCCAGTTCGGCAGCCAGCACGCGCGCCACGCCCTCGCTGGTCACCGCCTGCGCGGTCCGCGCCTCCCGGAGGAAGCGCTCGGCCAGGTGCCCGTCATGGGCGAGTTCCGGCAGCAGGACCTTCACCGCGGCGGGGCTTCCGGAGGCGTCCGCTCCGAAGTACACCTTGCCCATACCGCCCTCTCCGAGGACGCCGTGGAGGCGGTAGGGGCCCAGGCGCAGCGGATCTCCCTGGCCGAGGGGTTTCACAGTCGGTCGTCTCCTGGATCGTGGAAGGGGGAAGGGCGGGGCCGGGCTGGGCCGGACCGCGCCGGACCGGGCCGGGCGTCAGGCGAGCGGGAGCGCGATGCTCCGCTTCTCCTGACGGACGTAGAGCCGGCCGCCCCCGGGGTCTGCGGTCAGGACCATCGGCTCGGACTCGTACGTCCAGACGGCCTGACGGGTGCGCAGGTCGATGGCCCGCAGGCCCTTGTCGTCGGCGCAGTAGGCGTACCGCTTGCCGACCGCCGGGGCCACGTTCCGCATGCTCTTCCGGCCGGACAGCCCCTTCTCCTGCCAGTTCAGCGTGCCGGAGGCGGCGTCGACGGCCATCAGCCCGCGGTCCGCGTTGGTGCAGTAGACGACGCCGTCGTGGACGGTGGGCGCGCCGTACGTCCGCTCCTCGCCCCCGCTGTCGCCGGTGTCGAGCCCGATGCCGTAGAGCCACTCCGGCCCGCCGTCGGACAGCCGGCGGGCGGTGAGGCTCTTGGCGCCCAGGTAGAGGTTCCGGTCGTCGAGGGCCAGCCGGAACGGGGGCAGGCCCTCGAACGTCTCGGAGACCGACCACAGTTTGCGGCCGTGGCGCTTGTCGTGCGCGGAGAGCGGGAGGAACTTCGAGCCGAACCTCGGGCTCCCGCACAGCACCACCCGGGAGCCCACCACGGCGCCGCACAACGCCGGCGGCATGCCGCCGGCCCGCGGCCCCTCCACCGGGCTGCGCCAGCGCTCGTTGCCCGAGTCCAGATCGGCCGCGACCAGGTACCAGCGCCCGCCGGAGGCGGCCCGGGCCACCAGGTACGCGATCCCGTCGGTCACGCACAGCAGCTGGTTGTACTGCTCCTTGCCGGTGAACGCGGACAGCTCCACCAGGGGCTTGCCCAGGTAGCCATCGCTCTGCAAGACCTCGCACACCGCCAGCGCCGCACCCGCCTCCTTGTAATCCCGCAGGGCGTACACCCGGCTGCCTTCGGTGGCCGACCGCCAGGGGTCGGTGACGTTCGCCTGCCAAGTCGTCTGGCCCGACTCGGCGTTGATACCGCACAGCACGATCCCCGCGCGCATCGCCAGATTGCGGCCCACCCGCATCACCTCGCCCCCGTGGTCCGGGCAGCGCAGACCGGCACTCCACAACGGTGCCGGCGGCTTCGGCCGGTCGACGGCGTCCTTCTTCGTGCCGCCCCCGCCCTCGCCGGAGCCCGCGAGCAGGGCCCAGCCCCCGCCGCCGAGGAGGCCGCCGCCCAGGAGGGCGCCCCCGGCCACGGACAGCAGCCGCCGCCGGGAGAGGCCCGGTGCCGGGGCGGTCTCGGCCGGCGGTGCCTCGGCGGGCACCGGCGGCGCCGCGCGATGCGGCGGCTCGTGCCACACCTCGTCGCTGCGCCGGGCGATCTCCCGCAGCACGGCGTCGGGCAGCAGCTCCGCGAAGCCGCCGCGGTCGGCCGGGACGGCCCCGGTGCCGTCCAGCGCGGTACGCAGCTCAGTGGTGGACGGGCGGTGCGCGGGGTCCTTGGCCAGGCAGCGCGCGAGCAGGGGGCGCAGCAGCTCGGGCACCCCGCCGAGGTCCGGCTCACCGAACCGGACGCGGTACAGCAGGTCGGTGGGGGCCCCGCCGCCGAACGGGCCGCGACCGGTGGCGGCGAAGACCAGCACCCCGGCCAGGGCGAAGACATCGCCCGCCACCGCGTGTTCCTGGCCCGCCGCCTGCTCGGGCGACATGAACGCCGGCGTCCCCATGGCACTGCCCACGCTCGTCAGATGCTCGTCGCCGAAGGCCCGGGCGATACCGAAGTCGATGATCCGCGGACCCTGCGCGGTCACCAGGACGTTGGACGGCTTCAGGTCGCGGTGCACCACCTCCGACCGGTGAAGCTGCTCCAGCCCGGCGGCGAGTGCCGCGCCGAGGGCACGCACGGCCGCCTCCGGCAGCGGGCCGCCGGCTTCGACTGCCGTGTCCAGCGGCGGTCCGAGGACGTACTCCGTCGCCAGCCACGGGGTCGGGGCCTGAGGGTCGGCGTCGACGACCGCCGCCCCGTACGCGGAGCCGATGACGCGTGCCGCGTCCGCCTCCAGCCGGAAGCGGGTGCGCAGCGTGGCGTCCGCGGCGAGCCGGGCGTGCAGCGTCTTCACCGCGACGGTGCGTCCGCCCGCCGAACGGGCCAGGTAGACGGTGCCCATCCCGCCGCCGCCGAGGCGGGCGAGGATCCGGAACGGCCCGACGTCGTGCGGGTCGTCGTGCAGAAGTGGGGAGATCATTGGCCTCAGCGCTCTTGGGTGGGGAGTGCGGCGGCCAGGACCTCCGCCGACTGACGGGACAACGCCTCGACGACCCGGCCGGGAAGCGACACCGGCTCCGTGGCGCCGGCCAGTGCGCCGTATGCCGCGCCCGGCAGCAACTCCCCCAATACTGTTGCCGGTTCGGGCCGGTCCTCCGGGGCGCGCGAGCGGCACGTCGTGACGATGTCCCGCAGCCCGGCCGGGATCTCCTGACGCTCGGGCACGGTGTGCCCGGTCGCCGCGTACGCCAGCACGGCGCCGAGGGCGTAGACATCGGCGGCCCGGCCCGTCGCGCCGCCCGCCGCGCTTTCGGGAGCGAGGCAGCCGGTTTCCAGCCCGGTCGCCTGCGCGGGGGAAGCCGCCGCCACCGGATGCGCACGGGTCGCACCGAAGCAGCCCAGCAGCGGCCCACAGGCGGTCAGCAACACGCCCGCCGGGCAGACACCCCCGTGCACGAGGCCCAGGACGTGGGCCGAGGCCAGGGCTTCGGCGAGCGTGCCGCCGAGCGTACGGACCAACGGTTCGGGCAGCGGGCCACCGTACGCGGCCAGGACGGCGGGCAGCGGCAGCACAGGCCGGTACGGCGAGGCGTACCAGGGGAAGGCCGGCGTCCCCCCGAGCTGCGCAACCGGCCAGAACCCCGGCTGGATCAGCCGGGCCGCCTGCTGCGCCTCATCCGCCCACCGCGCCGGGTCACCGCCGGGCGGCGGCAGGCATGCCAGGACAGTGTGCCCGCCATCGGCACTGCGGGCCAGATAACGGCGCTCCGGAACGCCCCGACTCCCGTCGGCGTCAAGGCGCGCCAGCACCACAAAATCCCCGATCCGGGCAGGATCGTCCTGCCGCAGCCTCTCCACTCGGCTTCTCCCCCGTCAGGCTCGTTAGGGACGTGAGCCTATATACGGCGGGGCGGCAGGTCGGCAGGGGGGCCGCATGCGGGGGGCGCCAGTTGCCCTGGAGGGGCCGCCGCTTCTGAGTCCGCCCGGCGCCGGAGCCGGCGTTCCGGCCCCAGCAGGCAGCTGGGGCCGGAATCAGGATGCCGGGCCCTTAGGGGCCGGTCGGCTCGCCGCTCCTATGTCGACTTCCGATAGGCGCGGAAGGCCCGGGTGGCCAGGAAACCCATGACAAGGACCGCCGCCGCGAGCAGTCCCAGTCGCGTCCAGACCGTGCTCCAGTCGACGTGTCCGAGCATCGCCCGCCGCGCCGCCACGACCGCCCATTCCACGGGGTTGTACGCGGCGACCCGCCCCACCCAGCCCGGAGCGAGGTGAAGGTCCATCACGGCGGAGCTCAGGAACATCAGCGGCAGCGTGGTGAACTGGGAAATCGCGATCAGCGTGGCCTGCTGACGGGTCAGCAGCGCGACGGCATTGGACAGCGCCGAAAAGATCAGCGCCAGCAGCACCGCGGCCAGGACCGTGACGCCGATACCGACGACACCGCCCGGGAAGCGGGCGCCGGCGATCAGCGCGATGACCACGATGACCAGGCTCTGGATGACCGTCTGAATCGCCTGGTAGGCCATGGTCGCGCAGATCATGGCGCCCCGGCTGGCAGGAGAGGTCAGCAGCCGGTCCATCACCCCGCGGTCGATGTCCTGCAAGTAGGTCGTCCCTGCCCACGCGCTCGCGAACAGCGCGGTCATCATCACCACACCTGGCGTGAGGAACTGGAGGAAACCGCCGCTGCCGAGCACGAATCCGGGCAGGTTCACGACCGAGCGGAACAGCTGCCCGAACAACAGCAGCCAGATCACCGGCTGCACGAGCCCGATGACGAGGAAGGTGGGCATCCGCCGCAGCGTGCGCAGCAGACGGCCGGTGAGGAGGGCGGAGTGTGTGAGCACGGTCAGTGGACGCGTAGCGGCGAACTCCCTCTGCACTGTGCTCACTTCGCCACCTCCAGGGCCTTGCGGTCCTCGTCGCCCGCGGCTGCGGCCGTCAGACTCCGGCCGGTGTGCCGCAGGTAGACGTCATCGAGCGAAGGGCGGGACAGCGTCGCGGACGTCACGCCGATTCCTGCCTCTTCAAGCGCGGCCAGCACGGGCGGCAGCGCCCGCGCACCGTCGTCGGTCCGGCCACGGACCGTGCACCCGTCCACGGTGATCTCGCGTAGCTCCGGCACCCGTTCCAGCACCGCTCGTGCTCTGCTGTCGCCCTCGACCAGCTCGACCTGCACCGCGTCACCGCGCAGCTCGCTCTTGAGTTCCTCCGGGGTGCCCGCAGCGACCACGGTGCCGTGGTCGACGATCGCGAGCCGATCGGCGAGGTGGTCGGCCTCGTCGAGGTAGTGCGTGGTGAGCAGGACCGTCATCTGCTCGTCCTCGGCCATCCTGGCGATCTCGTGCCACATCTCGCTCCGGGCCTGGGGATCGAGACCCGTCGTCGGCTCGTCGAGGAAGAGCACCTGCGGGCGGTGCATCAGCCCCAGTGCGACATCCAGCTTGCGCGCCATGCCGCCGGAGTACGTGCCGACCCGCCGGTTCGCGGCGTCGCTCAGGCCGAACCTGTCGATGAGCTCACCGGCCCGCGCCGTGGCGTCGGCCCGGGACATCCCGTGAATACGGCCCGCCAGCAGCAGATTTTCGGTCGCGGTCGCCATCGGATCCGTCCCGGGCTTCTGCGCCACGAACCCGATCGTCTGGCGCACCTGATCCGGCCTCGCCGCAACGTCGATACCGGCGACGCGCGCTGACCCCGAGTCAGCGACCGAGAGCGTGGAGAGAATCTTCACCGTGGTGGACTTGCCTGCCCCGTTCGGGCCGAGCAGCCCGAAGACGGTTCCCGTCGCGGCAGCGAAGCTCAGTCCCTGCAACGCGGTGACCGGGGGTTTGTTCCTGCCGGCCGAGTAGGTCTTGACTAGATCAACAGCTTCCAGAGCCGTTTTTGCTCGCCGAAGCGCAGCCATCGCCGCACACCCTTGTCAGAATCTGGTGTGACTCCCACCTTCCTGGTGTCATCGGACACGAGGAGGCTGAATGGCGAGGGCTGAACCCTACGGTGAGATGTCGCGTGCGACGTTAGCAAGGGCGCACGAGCGGCGGCAAACGAAATCTCCGCCAGGGAGCCGATGTCCCGAGGTGGTGCGCACTCCCCTGGCCGGCCACCGGGCCGACCGACCGCCAGGCCGACGCAATCCCACGAACGGGTGACACCCGTCGTTCGAGTCGCGGCCCGGCCCCGCCATCAAGGCCGCGCCCGGCCTCCACCGCCCAATAGAACATGCATCCACGATCTGCCCCCTCGTCACCCGTTACGGGGAGCCAAACCGACCGTTCTTTAGAGCACCTGTACCCACGACTCGCCCTCTTGGAGATGTCATGGATCCTGTGCCCGTCCTCGTGAATGCTCCCGCCGGGTTCGAACGGCGGCAGCCTGTGCTCTTGCCGGCCGTCCGCCCCGGGCGCGTGCTTGACGCTTCCGCATGCCTCGTTGACCGCTCGTCCCGTATGGCCACGAGGTGGTGGGCATGAGCGCGGCGAAAGGGGCCGCGTCCCCGTCACCGAACGAGCGAGCCGGCGTGCCGGGCCCCCGCCGTGAACCGCTGGGACTGCCTCCGACCGCGGTGCCCACCGGGCCGGGCGACGGAGATATGGCCGATGAATTGGAAGAGGCGTACTGGTCCGTCTACGACGGCGCCGCGGCCCAGTCGACGGTCCGCGAAGTACTGGTACGGCTGCCGCGCATCGTCCGGCAGATCGGCCGGCTGGCGTGGCAGGCCGACCGCTCGGCCACACTGGCCGTCGTGGTGCTCCAGCTCGTGTCCGCGGCGATGTCGGCCTTCGGGCTGGTGGCTTCGGTCGGCGTGCTGCGTGAGCTGTTCGGCCACGGACCGACGCCCGACAAGGTCCGCAACGCGGTGCCGCAGATCCTGCTCGTGGTGGGCTTCCTGTCCGCACGGGCACTTCTTGAAGCCGGGGTCGCCGTCGCCCAAGCGCGGGTGACACCGAAGATCCGCACCGCGCTGGAATGTGACTTCCTACGGCTGACCGCGCACGTCCGGCTGGAGGTCGTCGATGACGCCGACTGGCACGACGACGCCTACCGCGCTTCCGACCGCGGCCTGTTCTACGCCCGGCAGATCGTCGGCCAGGTCATCTCGCTGGCCTCCACTCTCCTCGGCCTGATCGGCACGGCCGGCGTCCTCACCTCTCTGCACCCCGCCCTCCTCCCCCTGCTCCTGCTGTCCGTCCTGCCCGTGGGTGCCGCGGCCGTCCGCACGGCACGGGCCCGGTTCCACAGCTTCAAGCGGTGGAACGCTCTCCAGCGCCGGGTGCGGGTCTTCTCCTGGCTGCTGCTGGAGCGGGACGCCGCCGCCGAACTGCGCTCCGACACCGCCCAGAACGCCATCCTGGACGAGCACCGCCGGCTGACCGCCCGGATCGCCGAGGAGGACACCCATCTCGGGGTGAGTTCCGCACTGCTGACGCTGGCCGGCCGGGCCGTGGGAGGCGTCGGGACCGGCGTCACCTACGTCGCGCTGGGAGCCATGCTGATCGCCGGGTGGCTTCCCCTCGCGGCCGGCGCCGGCGCGGTGCTGGCGATCCAGACCGGACAGACCGCGTTGACGCGCTTCGTGGACGTCGCGCATCTCGTCTACGAACACGCCATGTGGGTCGATGACCTCCTGGCGTTCCAGGAACGCTGCCGTGGGCTACAGCCCCGTCGGCGTGCGGTGACCGCGCCCGCCACCGTCGCCACCCTCACGCTCGACGACGTCAGCTTCACCTACCCCGGCAAGGAGACCCCCGCGCTGAGCAGCATCTCGATGACGCTGCGCGCCGGGGAGACCGTCGCCTTCGTGGGCGTCAACGGCTCGGGGAAGAGCACCTGTTCACGGCTGATCGCCGGGTTGTACGAGGCGGACGAAGGTGCGGTCCGCTGGGACGGGGTGGACGTGCGGGACATGGACTCCGAGTCGCTCCAGGCGCGCGTCTCCACCGTGTTGCAGGACCCGGTGCACTTTCCCTTCAGCGCGCTGGCGAACCTTACGGTCTCCCGCGGCACCCTCACGGAGGCCGATCCTCAACGGGCGTGGGACGCCGCCCGGGCCTCCGGAGCCGAGCAGGTCATCGCCGGTCTGCCGGGAACCTGGCAGGCGGTGCTGTCCAAACGGTTCCGGGGCGGCCAGGAGCTGTCGGCCGGCCAATGGGCCAAGATCGCCGTCGCGCGGGGGCTGTACAAGAACGCTCCCGTGCTGCTGCTCGACGAACCGACCGCGAGCATGGACCCCAAGGCCGAACACGCCGTCTATCAGGCCGTGTTGCGGAACAAGAACCGGGCGGACCAGATCACCGTGCTGATCTCGCACCGGCTGGCGAGCGTAGTGGAGTGCGACCGGATCTTCGTCTTCGACGAGGGCCGGATCACCGAAGCCGGCTCACACCAGCAGCTCATGACCCTCGGCGGCGACTACGCCCAGATGTTCACCCTCCAGGCAGCCGGCTACCAGGCCGCATCCGCGACCTCCGCCCCCGGAACGAGGACGGCACACCCGTGAACGAGCAGCCTTCACAGACCGATCGGTCGGCCCGGCCGCGTCAGTGCCAGCCCCAGCTCCCGCTCCCGCGGGCGAACGCATCAGCCCTGATCCACGACGAGTCCGGCGCCTACCTCCTACACCTACGGGACGACATCCCCGGCATCTGGGAACCCGGATCCTGGTCCCTGCTCGGCGGCGGCCGCGAACCGGGCGACCGTTCTCTGGAAGAGACGATCAGGCGGGAATTACGGGAGGAAGCCGGCCTCGGCATCCCGGACCTCGTCCCCTTCGCCGTGGAGCAGGCCCGTGGCAGCGACGGCACCACCGTCCCCATCCAGATCTTCGCAGGTCAATGGGCCGGCGACCCCTCTGACCTGGAACTGACCGAAGGCGTCATGCTGCACTGGTTCCGGCCAGAGGTCATGCCACGCCTGAGGATGGCCCCGTCGACCCTCGACCTGATCCGCCGCCACGCCGAGCTCTTCGACGCCGGGCACTGCGCTCCCGCTCCGTCGACGACGCTCGCCGACGCTCCCCACCGCAGCTCGCGTCCTCACCGCCCCTCCCGCTGCACTCCACCCACCGAAGGAGACACCACCACGCAGAGCGACACCTGGGACACCGTCGCCCGCCTGGCCCGGCGCTTCAACGCCCATGACGAGGAACGCGGGCTGGATGCCGCACAGCAGTGGACCCTCCAGGTGTTGAAAATCGCGGAGGAGACCGGCGAAGCCTCCCAAGCGGTCATCGGTGTCCGCGGCACCAACCCCCGCAAGGGCGACAGTCACACCTGGCAGGACGTGCACGCCGAGGTCGCCGACGTCATCATCACCGGCCTGGTCACTCTCGCCCGTATGCGTCCCGACGACGCCGCGCCCTACCTCCGTCAGCAACTCGCCGCCAAGGCAGCCAAGTTCCTTCCTTCTGAGCCCGGCACAGACGTCGCCCCCTGCGTGAAGACGCAATGAGCGGCCTCTGACTGCGCCGGCCGCTCGGGCGCCCGCCGTTGCTCCTGGAACACACCGAGCCGTCGCACAGCCGGACGGGAGCGGAGGCGGAGCGCCCGGCGGGGCACCGCGCGCGCAACGCACGCAAGCCGGGAGCGCCATCGATTGATTTTCGATCAAAATCAATCGATAATCGATACATGCATCGTTTCTACATCGCCGCGCTCCGGGCCGGCATCGTCGCAGTGATCTTGTTCGGCCTCTTCGGTCAGATCGTGGTCATCCCGACGACAGCAGCCGATGAGGTCGACCGCTTCCCGCCCTACGCCCCGTTCGCCACGCCCTACGTGACCGTGGCGATCGTCGGTATCGTCTGCGTCCAAGTGGCGCTTGTCGCCATGTGGATGCTGCTCACCATGGTCGAACGCGACGCGATCTTCACGCCGCGGGCCTTCCGATGGGTCGACATCATCATCGGGTGCTCGCTCGTGGCGACACTGCTGGCAATCGGTGTCACCGGACATCTGGCCCTCACCGACATCCCCTCCCCCAACGACGGCATGGAGGTCCTCGGTGCGCTGGCCGCAGCGATCGCAAGCGTCGGCGTAGGGGCAGGGTTCGCGATGCTTATCGTCATCATGCGCAACCTCTTGCACAAGGCGACGGAGCTACAGACCGAGATCGCCGAGGTGGTCTGATGGCGATCATCGTCGACCTCGACCTCCAGCTCGCCAAACGCGGCCTGTCAGTGGGCGAGTTCGCCGATGCCGTCGGCATCACCCCCGCCAACATCGCCGTACTGAAGAACGGCCGCGCGAAGGCGGTGCGCTTCACGACGCTCGACGCGATCTGCCGCACACTCGACTGCCAGCCCGGCGATGTGCTGCGCTGGGTGCCCGACGAGAGCGCGGACGAGGCATAGGGCCCGTCGGGAAGGGGCTGGTCACAGCCACTCCACTCGCCCTAGAAGCTGAAGCTCATGAAGGCCCCATATCCGCGCTCGGCCGCCTTCGTGAAGAAGTCGACGAGTTCCTCGTAGGCGCGCTCGAGCCAGGCCAGTTCGCTCTCGGGGTCGAACCTCCAGGTGTTGGGGTACACGTCCTCCTTCGTCATCTGGTCCGGGTCATAGTGGGCCGCCAATTGCTCCCACGGGGTCGCGCGTAGTTGCCGTGCCACGCTCTCGATCTGCTCCGCGGTCCAGCCGAACAGGGTGCCGTCCTCCAGGATCGGGAAACCGTCCATCAGGAAATCGAGCTGTACGTCCGTCTCGTCGAGCAGGAACTGAAGACCGGCGAACGCCTTGTCCGGGTCACCGTGGGGGCGATCCGACTCCGCGAAGGTGTCGCTGTCGTACAGCCCGTAGTGAAATTCACCGGCCCAACTTGGTTCCTTCTCAGCCCTGTTCAGCTCTTCCGTGGTCGCGCAGATAAACCCGATGCTGACACCCATGAAAGTCAATCCCCCTTGGTCTACCGCTGGTTCGAGCCTTGCTCGGACAGCGATCTCGAACAGCGACGGCGAGTGTTCCACACGGGTCTGACAACAGGCTGCGACGCTGATGGCGGAAGGGGGCAGGGGCAGGCGAAAGGGGGCGGGACCGGTAGTCGGTCGGCTCGGTGGGTTGCCGGGGCTGCCGGGGCTGCCGGAGGGGGCGGAGTGGGCCGGTGTCGGAGGGTATTCAGCCGTACCCCGAGGTCCCGCTGACGGCGCGCGTGGAGACGACGGCTCCGCACCTCGGACACCCGGTGGTCCACCGGGAGTTCGCGCCGATGCCCGAGGACCGTCCGGTGGAGGACCGTCCGGTGTGGGACGAGGACTTCCAGGATGCCCTGTGGGAGCACTTCGAGGGCACGGAGCACCGCATCGGTGGCCATGCGCACCCGGTGCAGGGTGAGGTGGAGACCGAGGTCGCCCACGGCGCACTGGGGAACCCGCCGTGGGATGACCCCCGTATCAAGGAGGAGGCCCTCCGATGGGTGCTGCTCCCACAGTTCGACACGGATCACGACGCTGACGGGCAGTCGACGCTGACGAGGAGCCCACCACGGTCAGGCGAGCGCCCAGTGGTGGAGCTGCCCGCCGTGGCGGGTGAGCCAGGTGCCGTCGCCGAGAGGGATCACGTCCTCGCTGACCGGTGCCGGGTAGCGCAGCCGGCCGAGTGGCTGGAGGGTTGCCGCCTTGAAAAGCCAGTGGCAGATTTCCGGGGTGCGTCCCGGTGGGTGCAGCTTGCCGGTGACGAGGAAATGCTCCGCGTCGAGGACGTAGGCGTCGTCGAACTCGTCGTAGTCGGGGTCGGCGGCGAGCTCCTCCAGGTCGAACAGCACGACCTGGTCGCCTGTCGTCGCCTCGTGCAGGGCGAGTTCGTCTCGGTCGTCCTGGGAGGTCATGCTCTCCGCGCGCCGTATCGTCAGCACCCGAGCGGACGTCGGCAGCGATCCGCACACCTCCCGCATCCTCGTTCCGCCGCCGATGGCCAAATTGTCGGTGTGCGGATCGATCCACCAGGTCGACCAGCTCTGCCAGGCGGTCCAGCAGGACAGCACCAGCGTGGCGCCATCGGGCTGCCAATGCTGGGTCACGCCGGACGCGACGGAGGCGACCGATCGTCGTGCGCGGATCGCGCCGGACGCCGTGTCGAGAAGGAGCAGCGTGTCGAATCCGTAGCAGACGCGCGGCTCGTCGTAGACCAGTACCGCCCCGGAATCGTCGTCGACCAGGGTCGGTATGAGCACGCTGACGAGCTTGCCGTCCGGGGCAACCGCCGGGAAGCCGGGCGCCCGGGGCTCCCGGCCGCCGCCGTGCCAGGGGTCATGCGGCAGTTCCCATCGGGTGCTGCCGTCCGCGTCCACGGCACGGATCGCCGAGCCCTCAGCCATGATGACGCTGCCGTCGGGCGCCAGGGTCGCCTTGGCCTGCGGTGGGAGGCTCACGGAGTAGAGCGCAGTGCGCGCGCCGGCGAGGAACGCCTGTTGGTCGTACACCTCGACCCGGTCACCCGTGTCGACCGCGACCCGCCCGCCGGTGACCGCCGTGACCGCGCCCGGCGCGGTACCTTCCCCGATCAGTGTGACGCCGAGCGGCGCCTCCCCCACGTTGCTCATGATCGCAATCGTCGCACGTGCCCGCGGCGGAGACGAACCGTATTCGTCGGCGGTCAACTGTCGGGACCAGTACGGCGAATGGGCCCCCGCATACCTGGTTGGTGGGGACAGCTCCACCCATGATTCGGGGGTGGAGCGCATGGTCGCTGTCCCGGTCGGCGGCAAGTCTTGGGGGATGAGACCACACACGTCCGCGCTCCTCGCACTGCTCCTTTCGCTCGGCGCGGTGGCCGCCACCGCGGCCCCGTCCCCGGCGCAGTCGCAGTCGCCGGTGCCAGCCCTGGAACGTAAGGCACACCCGCTGCGCACCACCGAGCCCCACGGGGCCCTGGACGATCTGCGTCCGCTCGGCCGCATGGTGAAGGACGCACGGGTGGTGGGTCTGGGCGAGGCCACCCACAGTTCGCATGAATTCTTCGCCATGAAGCACTGGGTCTTCCGCTACCTCGTCGAGGAAAAGGGCTTTCGCAGCTTCGCCCTGGAGGGGAGCTGGAGCACCGGACTTCGACTCAACGACTATGTGCTGCACGGCAAGGGCGATCCACGGCAGATCATGCGCGAGGAATTCCAGAGCAACTACTCGTGGTGGAACAACTCCGACTACCTCAACCTGCTGACGTGGATGCGCAGTTACAACAGCCGGCATCCGCACGACCCGGTCCAGTTCATGGGCGATGACTTCGGGTACGCCGGCCCGGAACCCTATGACCGGGTGACCCGCTATGTGGCCAGGACCCACCCGGCGCTGCTGCCGCGCTTTACGGAGCTCTACCGCGGTTTGCGTCCGACGACCACCGTCGACGCCCATATCAACGGGTATATGAAACGGCCGGCGGCCGAACGGAAGGCGATAGCCCGGCGGACCGGGCGCGCGCTGAATCTGCTCAAGCGGCAGCAGCCCGGCGCGGGTTCCGTCGGCCGGGAGGCGCACGCCTGGGCCGTACAGCACGCCACCGCCATCGGCCAGACGGCCCGGGGCTACGCCTTCGACTTCGATGACCCGCGGCAGGTGGCGGCGGCCATGCGCTACCGCGATGCGGTCATGGCGGACAACGTGGCCTGGTGGCAGAGGCACACCGGGGACAAGACGATGCTGTCGGCTCACGATGGGCATGTCGCCCTGCGGACCCACGATCCGAAGCACTACCCCAAGGTGCAAGGGAGCTTTCTGCGCGACACATTGGGCGCCCGCTATGTGAGCGTCGGCATGACCTTCGACCGGGGTTCGTTCAATGCCACCGGAGCCGACGGGCAGGTCCGGGCCTTCACCGTGGGTCCCGCGAAACCCGGCAGCAATGAGTACACCCTGGACCGGGTGCGCCACCGCGACTACGTCCTGGACCTGCGCACCGCCCCGCCCGCGGCGCGCCGCTGGCTGGCCACGGCCCGTGCGACCAAGAGCATCGGCACGGAGTATCCCGGGCCCGGCGCGGAGTACCGGATCGCGCTCGCGCGGTCGCACGACATCGTCGTCCATCTGCACCGCGTCCGGGCCGCCCGGCTGCTGACCGCTCCGGCACCCGCCGGGAAGTGAGCTGTCGGCGTCCCCCGCGGCGGGCCGGTCGCCCTGGTCACCAGGGGTGGGTGACCAGGGCGGGCCAGGCCAGTGACCAGGCCGCTGACCACGCCGGTGACCAGGGAAGTAACCAGGGCGGTGCCCAGGTCACCCCGATGTCCGGCCGAGCCCGCGCGCGACGGCCGGCCCGGCTCAGTCCACCGTTTGGTCCCCGTCGGGCAGATCCTCGACCGTGACCTTTCCCTGCGGCTCCCCGAGCCCGTCCGCCACCGCCCTGGCCAGGCCCTCCGGGTCGGGCTCGGTGGGTACGGGCACCCGCTCGCCCTCCGCGTAACTCTCGATCGCCCTGGTGAAGTAGCTCGGATCCCAGGCTCCGACGGCGCCCCTGACCTCCACCGTGCGTACTCCCCGCGTCCCGATGCGCTGCTTGACGGCAGCCAGGATCCGATCCGACCGGTACTCCCCCGGCACCTGGAACAAGCTGGCGTGCGCGCCGACCTTCCCACCGTCCTGGAGCCGGACGGTCACCGTCAGACAACTGGTCACACTCGGGTAGCGAATCGTCCCCCCGGGGCCGACCTCGCCGACCTGGCCCTCGGTGATCGTGAGGGGCGCGGGCGCGGGTGTGACGTGCTCCGGCGTACGTGTCGGAGGTGCCGCCGGTCCCGGGAGCACCGCGCTCGCGACCGCCGGCCGGGCCTGGGCCACGACCGCGCCGCCGGTACCCAGGGAGAGCACCAGCAACCCGGTGACGGGTAACCCTGCCCTGCCGTTCGCTCGCAGCTGCCAGTCCCGGCTGCCCGTCCCAGATGATGCGCTTCGCCGCCGGTGACCGTGCAATGGAGATGGAGAGGGGGAAGGCTGCGGAGTCGGCAGGAGGCGTATGCGGGTGGACAGACGTTGGGCCGCACGTCTGGCGCTGGCGGCGGGGACGGCCGCGCTGCTGGTCCTGCTGGTGTTTGCCGGGATCCGGAGCATCGCGCTGGTGGGCGTGGGGGTGGCCGGGCTGGCTGCCACGGCGGCCGGGCTGTGGTGGGTGCTCGCGCACACCGGGGCGATCAGGGTGCTCGCGCTCATGCTGGCGACCGCCACACCGGTCGTCGTCCTGGTGCTCTACGCGCTCGCCGGGCTGCTGTGGGTGGTGCTGGTCTCGCTCGCCCTGTGGGCGCTCGCCGTCTTCACGGGCAGAACAGCACTGGCACCAAGCATCGAGTCGGCGCGCACACCGGAACGCCCGGTCGCCCCTCCGAGCCGCCCGTTCCTCATCATGAACCCGCGCTCGGGCGGCGGTAAGGTCGGCAGATTTCACCTGGTGGAGCAGGCCAGGGCGCTCGGCGCCGAGGTCATCGAGCTGGATCCCGCGCAGCCGCAGGACGTGGCCGAGCTGGCGCGGCGGGCCGTCGACGGGGGCGCCGATCTGCTCGGGGTCGCGGGCGGCGACGGGACGCAGGCGCTGGTCGCGGGCGTGGCGGCGGCGCGCGACGTGCCGTTCGTCGTCATCTCCGCCGGCACCCGCAATCATTTCGCCATGGACCTCGGCCTCGACCGTGAGGACCCCTCGGCCTGCCTCCAGGCGCTCACCGACGGTGTCGAGCTGCGCGTGGACCTGGGCTTCATAGACGTCGGGCAGCCCACGGCAGAAGGCCAGGGGCGCGTCTTCGTCAACAACGCCTCTTTCGGCGCGTACGCGAGCGTGGTGCAGAGCCCGGCCTATCGCGACGACAAGGCGCGGACCATCCTCCAGATGCTGCCGGACCTGCTGACCCACCACAGCGGCCCGCGCCTGAAGGTGCGGACAGACACCGTGACCGTCGATGGCCCGCAAGCCGTCCTGGTGAGCAACAACCCCTACCGGATGGGCGATCCCGCGGGGCTGGGGCGGCGGGATCGGCTGGACTCCGGCGTCCTCGGGGTGCTCGGTGTCACGGTCGACAACGCTGTCCAGGCGGCCGCGATGCTGCGCGGCCGGCGTGGGCCCGGGCTGGCCTCGACCGCCGCCCGCGAGGTGGTCATCGATGCCGATGCGCCCACCGTCCCGGCCGGTGTCGACGGCGAGGCCCTCACCGTGCCCACCCCCGTACGCTGCTGGATCGGCCCCGGCGCTCTGCGCGTACGGCTGCCCCGCCACCGCCCCGGTACGCCGCGCGGCAAGCCGCCGATGGATTGGCGCAGGGTACGCAGGCTGGCCCTGACGGTGGGACGGACCGCGGCGGGGCGGGAATCCGGCTGATCAGCACCGACCGGTCCGCAGTCCAGCGAAGGCGCGACATCGTGCCGGATCCCGCCCATCGGTGACCGGATAACAACCCTCCGTGGCACCGCGGTCCACTTTTTGAGTTTCCCCGCTGTAACGGAACCCCGGCGTCCACCAGCCCCTCTCTCTGGGCGCCCACTGGGGCACTTCAGGGCGAATAAATGCGATGAGGACCGTTATGCGTGAGTACAGTCGGCGGGGGATGCTCGGACTCGGGGCGGGGGCAGCAGCGGCTCTGTCCGTAGCGGGCTGCTCCCCCTCCGGTTCGTCGGAATCCGGGAAGGTGGCGGCCAAGCCCGGGCAGCAGAAGCCCCGGTCGAAGCCGATCGGCGACGGCTCGACCGCGTACACCGGCAAGCAGCCCCACCAGCCGCCCACGCCGGAGCGGCTGGCGCCCGGCCAGAAGCCGCCCCAGTTCGTGGTCTTCTCCTGGGACGGGGCGGGCGAGGTGGGCAACGGCCTCTTCCCCCGGTTCCGCAAGCTCGCCCGCGACCACAACGCCTCGATGACGTTCTTCCTCTCGGGGCTGTATCTGCTGCCCGAGTCGAAGAAGCGCCTGTACCGCCCGCCGAACAACCCCGTCGGCGCCTCCGACATCCCCTATCTCACCGATGACCACATCAAGTTGACGCTGAAGAACCTGCGGGCGGCGTGGCTGGAGGGCCACGAGATAGGCACCCACTTCAACGGCCACTTCTGCGGCACCGGCAGCGGCTCGGTCGCCCACTGGACCCCCGCCCAGTGGGACTCCGAGATACAGCAGGCCATGGACTTCGTCACCAAGTGGCGTACGAACACCGGCTTCACCGATATCGACCCGCTGCCGTTCGACTACAGCAAGGAACTCGTCGGCGCCCGCACGCCGTGTCTGCTCGGCCAGGAGAACCTGCTGCCGACGGCGAAGAAGCGTGGCTGGCGATACGACGCCAGCTCGCCCGGCGGCCTCCAGATCTGGCCCACCAAGAAGCAGGGCATCTGGGACTTCCCGCTCCAGTCGATACCGTTCGGCAGCCTCCCCTCCGGGGTCCTCTCGATGGACTACAACATCCTGTACAACCAGTCCCAGAACTCCACCAAGGGACCGCCGGCCAAGTACCCGGGCTGGCGCAAGCAGGCCGCCGGGGCCTACGTCGCCGGCTTCCAGCGGGCGTACGAGACGAACCGGGCCCCCCTCTTCGTCGGCAACCACTTCGAGCAGTGGAACGGCGGCATCTACATGGACGCCGTCGAGGAGGCGATCAAGTACATCGTCGACGAGAAGCACAAGGACGTCCGGCTGGTCTCCTTCCGGCAGCTGTGCGACTGGCTCGACGCCCAGGACCCCAAGGTCCTCGCCAACCTGCGTCAACTCGGCGTCGGGCAGAAGTTCACCGGCCGCGGCTGACGAGCGCCGGAGGGGTGCGGATCCCCACCCCCCTTCCCTCCCCGGCGACGGTGGTGGGGATATGAGCGCGGCGGTAAATGGCCTGCCGCATATCCGAGTTGGTCCCGATACCCGAGTTGGCCCCGATGCTCGAGTTGGTCCCGATATCCGAGTTGATGTGGCGTCAGCCGTCCGGAAACGCTCCCCGACGCACCCTGCTCTGCTCTTCCCCGCTCTCCCCCACTCTGTCCCGCGAGCCGGAGCAGCGGCGATTCCCGCATTCCACACCAGCCGATAGTTCAGCACCCAGATAGGACAGTGAGCAGATATGAGATGGGCCTCCACCCTCACCGCCGCCGCTCTTGGAGCCGGCGCGGTCGCCGGACCCGTCGCCGCGGCTACGCCTTCCGTCGCAGCACCGCAGCGGGCCAAGGCAGTTACCTCGACGGTGCACTGCACGTCCAGCAATCACAAGCTGGCCAAGAAGCTGGCGGCGGATATCGCCGAGGCGCTGGCGAGCCGGGAGAGCATGGCGTCACTCTCCTTCTACGACCGGCCCACCGGGACCAGTTGCACCTCCGACGCTGCCAAGCAGTACGACGGGGCCAGCGTGACGAAGACGGTCATTCTCGGAGCCTTGCTGTATCAGAAGGGGGGCACCCTCACCGAGGCGGAAGACGCTCTCGCACGCAAGATGATCATTGATTCGGACAACACCGCCGCGACCACGCTGTGGAAGCAACTCTCCGATCTGAAGGATCCCAAGAAGCCGGACCCGGTCAGGATCCAGGATTTCCTCGACAAGGCCGGGATGCGCAACACCGTCCTCGACAAGGAAGGCTCCTGGGGCCTCACCCAGGTCACCGCGGACGACCAGGCCAAGCTGCTACGCCTCTTCACGGGTAACGACGACTCGGTCCTCGGGAGCAAGAGCCGCTCCTATGCACTGGAGCTCATGAATCAGGTGCAGAGCGTTCAGCGCTGGGGAGCCACCGCCGGCGCTCCGCTCGACTCCGTCATCCATGTGAAGGACGGCTGGCTACAGCGCAGCCAGAACCCTGATGTCGATACCTTCGACAAGGGCGACTGGAAGGTCAACAGCATGGCCGCCCTCACGGAGAACGGATACGACTCCGGGCTGGTCGTCCTCACCGAGAACAACAGGGTCCCCGAAGGACACCCCGCAAACGAAGGGTGGGACTACGGGATCGAAACGATAGAGACCGTCTCACGCGCCATATACCGGGACGTCTATCCGGACGCTGAGGGCTACCACCCGAGCCGGCCGACTTCACCGGCCGCCCCGTCCGCAGCCGAGCCCGGGGAGGCTCGCTGAGCACTACCCCGGGCTCGGTCAGAGGACGATCAGGCCGGCCGGTGTTCGTGAGCCGGAGCAGAATTGATGTCCAGAATCTCGCGGAAAGCGGTCATGCACGGCGAGCAATAGCGTGCGGTGGGGTCGTCATCCTGGTCCGATGGCCTGTGGCCATGGGAAGCCAGCTTGCGGCCGCACAAGGTGGCTCGGGCGTCGTGCTTGGCCATGACGTGCCACACCTGTCCTGAGCTGCCGGTCGTCGAGGGGCCGGCGCGCATCTCGTACATGGGCCTCTCCCTGGTGCTGGTGGGGGACTGGACGGCAGGGAACTAGCCGCCGCCAGTGCCGTGGGTCCGGTTCCATCCGTTGCTCATGGAACACGAGGGCACTCCCCTGGGCCATCGCGGGAGGGCCGGTCGGGTGAACCGGCATCGTGCCGAGTTCGAGCGTCCGCGCCCGGGGGAAAGGATGCCGGCCGCGAGCGCGGGCTGTCGTCGCGGACCGAGCGGTCCGCTGCGGCATCGACATCCCCACGGGTTTCCTCATGGGTTTCCTCATGGGTTTCCCTCATGGGTATCCCCACGCGCCTCCGTACAGGTTTCCCCACGGGCCTGCGCACGGCGCCGGCGGTGCAGGGCTGTGTCGATGGCCGATACCGTCCGTGACCCCGGTGGACAGGACACCGCGACCCGCGCGTACGGGGCCGCGGTGCGGAGGTCCACCACGACCGTCGGCGACCGGCGCGGGCGGCGCAAGGCGAGGAAGTCCTGGCCCTCAGCGTGCCGCCACACGCCCACGCACAGTGCGCCCGGAACCGCCAGTGCGCGGGTGCGGACGTGGATGCCCCGCAGTGCTCGCCACCAGTCCGGCTGGATGCTCACCTGCTCCACGGCGACCAGCGGCACCCGTACGTCGCCGTGCCTGGCGATGAGCTTCTCCCACCACGCGAGCCCCACCACCAGCTCGTCACCGTCCACCATCAGCCGTGCCACGGCCACGCTCCTGCTCGGGTCGCTGGTCAGCTCCGTCCTGGCACTGACCTCTGCCCGCTGCCGGAAACCGGCTACCGCACCGCCCGGCAATCGGGTGACACGCGGCCTGCGCGTCCGCGACGGCGCACCTCAGGTGCCGCTGCGCATGGCCTTGCGGGCGGCCTTGAGCCAGCCGGCCTTCTGGGCAGCGAGCTGCTGGAATTCCGCCGCATGGCTGCGCACCGCACCGTGCTGCAACCGGGTTTCCGCCTTGCTCCAGACCGACACGAGACGGGTCTCCCGCTTGCACCGCACATCCGTCTGTGCCACCGCGAGCTCGTGACGGGACGGCCGGGGGGATTTCGCCCAGCGGTTGTCACCGGCGGCGGCGAGCGGATCCGGATAGCGATATCCGTCCCGCTTCATACAAGCGCTCCACGAGCGGACGACGGATCTCACCGCGCGATCCTTCTGGGAGGCCGTGAACTCCGCGCGGATTCGGCGGTTGAACAGCGCCGTGCTGCCCTTGGGCACACCTCGGAGCAGACGGACATGGGCCTTCTTCCAGCACCCGCTGACGCCGTCCTTCCCGTACGCGGCGAGCTGCGCGGCGCGTGGCATCTTCTCCCGGGCGCGCCAGATCTCGTCCCGTCGGGCGGTTTCGGGCGGGGCCGGCGGCAGGTGGTAGCCGAACCGGCGGGCGACCTCCGGCTCGATGACCCCGTAACGGCGTCGCTGCGGCGGGTCCGGGTCGACGGCGCTCGGTCGGGGAAGCGCGGTCCATCCCATTCCCTTGGCGCGCATACAGCCGCGGATCAGGACGTCTTCGGCCGATTCGATGGTGTGGACATCGGGGCCGGAGAGCGCGTAGGCGTCGAACGGCAGGACCAGCCGGCGTACTTCCTCCGAAGCGGGTGGCACGGCCGGGGGCGGCGCACTGTGGCGCGGCGGGGAGGGAACTACCCCGGAAGAACACCCGGTGACCAGCGCCAACAGAGCCAGAGCGGCGGCGATACGACGGAATTGCATGGTGGCCTCACTACGCACTGCGGCGCGCGGTGGAACGCCCGCTGCCGGACGCCCCACCGCTCTGCTCTGCTCTGCTCTGCTCTGCTCTGCTCTGCTCTGCTCTGCTCTGCTCTGCTACCGGAACGTCACGCAGCTGGCCTTGTTGTCGAACCCGTTGTTGGACAGGTCGTTGTCGGAGCTGTGCGCGTTGGAGTAGTAGTGCGGCCCGACGCAGCTGCCCGGGTGGTCGCTCAGCACCACGAAGTGGGACGTGGTGTTGTTGACCGAGCTGGTGCCGTTGTCGATCTTGCGGCCCTTGTGCGGTCCGCTCAGCCAGCGGTTGTTCCGCAGGTCTCGGTCGGAACCCGTGACATAGGCGTAGCCGCCGCGCCGGTTGTCGTCCTTGAAGAAATAGAACTTGGCGGCAGCGAGGCCCACTTCGGCCGAGGCCGCGGAGCCACCTGCCGCTGCGTGCGGCACGGCCGGAGTGGCGGTGGTGGCGTCCGCGGTGGCCGCGCCGATCCCGATCAGTCCCACCGTGCTCAGCGCCGCCGCGCCCACCGTTCGCATGATGTTGCGCTTCATCTGCTCTTCTCCCCCTTGAATCAACGGTGTTACCGACGTGGGGGGCCTTCCCGGTCATGGAACGCCCCCTCCCCCGGGCGCTGCCCGGTGTCGGAGCCGGTTTGATTCAAGCACTTGTCGCACAGCAGGTACACCGGATTCGATCAGATTCGAAAGCGTGGGGAGGGGGACGCGCATCGGCAGGGGATGGGTGGAGGCCCCGGGCCTGCGGGTCTGTGCCCCTACCAGTGCGCAGGGCGGTTACGGGCCATGTGGAGATTCGACGGAACGCGGGTGAGCCGAGGCTGAGTTGGGGGCCCGGAAGGCATCGTCGCGGGTCAGTCACCCCATCGTTGTGTGTACCCCTCTCGCAGCGGACCGCCGAGCAGGGCGAGCAACTCCGCGGCCGCGGCTGCCAAGGGAGCGGGGTCGCCGTGTTCGGCCACTGCTTTGTGGCCGTCCAGCAGGGCCCTGCCTCGTACCGGATCGGCGCTGAGCAGCCTTCGGGGCAGCCATTTGCCGATGCCCGTCCAGGCGTGGTGGTGGGCGGTGAGCAGATGTGCGGCCTCGCGAAGGGTGAAGTCGGCGAGGGAAAGCTGTTCGTACCGTTCGGCCGGCTGAGAGTCGCTCAGGTCGTCCATGTAGCAGGTGAGGACGTAGCGGCCTCGCTCCCACTCGGTGGGAGTGAGGGGTGGCGGGCCGGCGGCGAGAACCTCACGGGCCTGGGCGCGTGCACGGGCCACATGGCCGTGCGGATCCATCAGGGTCAGGCCCTGGTCATAGATGAAGAGAACGGTGCCCCGGCGGCGCGCTCTGTCCCATTCGAAGAACCCGGGGAGGTCCGCAAGGGTGTGCAAGAACAGTTCGGCCGGGCGGCCGTCGTGGCGGATCACTTCGCGGCGGCTGGAGTCCGAGTCCGGAAGCAGGAGGGCCACGTCCAGGTCGCTGGTCGGAGTGGCGCGGCCTTGCGCGGCCGAGCCGCCGAGAATCGCGCCCAGGGCCTGCGGATAACGGCTCGCGATCAGGTGAAGAGCTTGGGCTGTCGAGGCTGCTTGCTCATCCATGGGTGCTCCACTCGGTCTCTTCAGTCCGCTCGGTCCCACTGCGTCCGCTCGGTCCCACTGGATCCGCTCCGTCCACTCCGGCCACTGGGTCCACTCCGTCCGCTCAGCGCAGAACCAGGCCGAGTTCCTTCTCCAGCACGGTGGCCTGTTCCGGTGTGGCGAAGACGTAGTAGCTGTCGTAGGGGGCCTCCCGGAGGTGCACGAAGTCGGCCAGGTAGAACCGGCGGGTGTCGTCGCCGGGGTCGGGATCGACGTGGCCGATGAACTCCGAGATCGCCAGATGGTCGAGGTAGTCGAACGAATGGTGCTCGGTGTCTTGGGTCAGCGGGACACCGTTGCGGGTGAACTCCAGGATCTTGCCGTACTCGCCGCCGTGCAGCCTGACGTCGGTGATGGTGACCGCGCCGTCGGTGAGTGCCGCAGCCTCCATCAGCAGGCTCGTATAGCTCCCCTCCAGGTCGTCGATATCGTCCGCGTGGGCCGAGATCGCCACACCGAACTCTTCGAGGGCGCCGGGCACTTCGTGGGGTGACAGCTCGCTGTGTGCGAAGCGCGAGAACTCCGTGAGCACGCTGTCGACCTTCTCCTGGGACGCCATGCCCAGCCGCGTCAGGAGCGCCCCCACATGTGCGTACGAGGACGCCCTGAACCAGAACAGCTCATCCCTAAGCCCGCGCCGCCGCTCGTTCGGCTCCCCGTGCCCCTCCCCCTCTGGGAGCAGCTCACGCAGACACTCCAGCGGAATCGCGGCGCCCCCGATCCGCTTTTCCGGCTGGTCCACGAACGGCACCGCGGTCCACACGTTCCCCCGCGAGCCCGGGGCCCCGGGCTCGGCGTCGGGATCGAACGGTATGTACTGCCACACCGCCCCCTTGTTGCGCCGGATCACCTCGCCCAGATACCAGCAGGCGCCCTGTACGAACGGCTCGTCCCGCGCCGCGTCGAACTCCGCCACCGTCGCGAACCGCTGCTTCACGACGGCTTCCAGCCAGTCCAGCGTGCCGGGGTGGAAATTCCACCGCCATTCTCCGTCGAAGGCGTCCTTGACCCAGTCCGAGAGTCCTTCGCTCCGCTCGGCCAGCCACGCCGACAGCACCGGATCCTCCGGCCGCGCCACCCTGGGGTCCACGAGCGGCGTGTGCTCCTTGACCGGCTGCCATCCCATTATCGCCTGCTGCCGCGCCGTCACGGCCTGCCGCAGTCGCGCCATCTCCTCGGCGAACGCGGTCCCCGTACGGACCCGGAGCGCGTACGAGAGCAGCAACATCGGGGCCACGGGCGAGAGTTGCAGCTCTGCGTCCGGACAGATGACGGGCTGCCCGGGGCGGCCGTCGACCGGCCGGGTGTTCCAGCCCCATGCGCCACCCGCGACGCCGAGCAGGACTTCACCGAGATAGGCCGTCGCACTCTCCACGAACTCGGCCCGCTGCTCGCTCTCCTGGCCGGAGTTGTCCTGCTCCAGCAGGTGAGCCTCCAGCGCGTCCAGTGACCGGAGACCGTAGTCGAAGGGGAAGTCCTCGGGGAGGAGCACTCGCTCCAGGAGCAGGAGCTGATACGGCAGTTCGTCGAGCCACTTCTGGAGGAGGTGTGGCGGGGAGTTCTCCGGCTGTGTCTCAGCGGTCATGCGGACACTGTAGGGGCGGGCACTGACACCGGATTGGCTGAAGGTCCGGGGTCCGGCCGTGCCTCACGGTGTGAGGTGGGAGCATCCGCTGGACCCGGCCGTATGTCGGCTCCACCTCCGCTGAAAGGCAGTTCGCGATGGGATACGTCACGCAGGAATCATGGGACGCCCATTACGGAGAAGGCCGTTCCTTCCGGCCGCTCGACGACACCGAAGTCGCCCTGCTCCGTGACCTGGTCCCCGCCCCCTCCGGCGGCGGCCACGCCCTGGACGTGGGTTGTGGCCTGGGCGAACTCGCCCGGCACCTCGCGGCCGCCGGCTACACCGTCGATGCCCTCGACCACGCCGCCGCGGCTCTCAGCACCGCCGAGCAGACGCCACCGGCATCCGGCAGGGTGCGGTTCGTACGGTGCGACATCGAGCGGGACTCCCTCGACGGTCTGCACTCCTCGTACGACCTGATCGCCTTCCGGCTGAGCTATGCCTTCATCGGCGACCGCACCCGTGTCCTGCGCCGGCTGCGCGCACGGCTGAGCCCTGGCGGCGCGGTCGTCGTCATCACGCCGGTCGCGGCGGCGGTGCCCGCCGACCGCCGCGATATCGCGCTCGACGAGGAGGAGATCGCCCTGCTGTCCGCCGGATGGCACACGGTCGAACGACATGACGCCGCAGGGCTGGCGTTCCTCGTGCTGCGCGACCCCGCCTCGGGCCCGGTGACCTACGGGGCCAAGGGGCGCCCGTCCCCGCACGCGTTGACCGGTGCGGGCGTCGTGGTGACCGATGAAGCGGGTCATGTGCTGCTGGGCAGGTCCCGGAGGGGGCTGTGGGAGCTGCCCGGCGGCAAGAACGACGGCGGCGAATCGTTCGTCGAAGCCGCCGTACGCGAGTTGGAAGAGGAGACCGGCCTGACGGCCAGGGCAGCCGATGCGCGGGTGTTGGCGATCCTGATGGACGCCGTACACGGCATGCCGCGGGTGACCGCCGCAGTACGTGTCAGCGACTTCTGCGGCGAACCGGCCGTACGGGAACCGGATCTCATCAGCCGCTGGGAGTGGCACGACCTCACCGACCTCCCCACTCTCGCCGCCGAGCTGTTCACGCCCAGCGCCCATGTCCTGGATGCCGTCTGGCCCGGACTGCTGCCCGGCCTGCCGCCCGTCCACCGGTACCCCCTGGCATAACGAACGCGGACCGATGGGCGGGGCGCGCGGCCCTGGTTCCGGCCGACACGGCGAGGCGTCGGGGGCGATACGTCGCGGGTGAGGCGTCGCTGGTGATACGTCGCGGGCGAGGCGTCGCCGGTGATACGTCGCGGGTGCTACGTCACGCCCGGGCGCGTGCCATGACCGTACGATCGGTGACCACGACGAGCAGTCCGAGCACGCTGACCGTGACCATGATCAGGGCGATCAGGTGCAGACGGTGGTCGTTGACCTGAGTGTGGAACACGACGGAGATCAGCGCGGACGAGGCGATCGAGCCGAGGAAGCCGAAGGTCCGGAACAGGCCCGCAGCGGTGCCGATCTCACCGGCTCCGACCTGGGTGTACAGGGTCGTCTGATTGGCGCTGATGGTGGTGCCCAGGGTGACCCCGAAGACCAGGGTGATGGCCACGATCCAGACGATCGGGGTGCTCGCAGTGAGTGCGAGCACCCCGGCCGAGGCGGCCAGACAGGACACCGCCGCGACGATGAGCGGCGTACGGACCAGGTTCCGTTGCGAGACCGGCCGGGCGATCAGGGCGGAGAGCGCACTCATGGGCAGCAGGAGCAGGCCGGCCTCCTGGGAGGACATGCTCCGGCCGGCCTGGAGCCACTGGGTGAGGCCGTAAAGGACGGTGTAGACGCACAGACCCGCCAAGGCGAAGCGCAGGTAGGTGCGGGTGAGCGCCGGATTCCTGACCAGCAGGCGCACGTCAAAGAACGGCCGGTGCGCCCGTAGCTCCCACCACACGAGCCCCCCGCCGATGACGACAGCCAGACCGAGGACGGACCAGTGGGCCTGCGGAAGTCCCGTCAAGAACACCAACAGCGCGGCGATGGCCCCGCCGAAGCCGACGATGCCCACCACGTCGAGGCGCGCCGCGAGCCGCCGAAGTGTCCTCGGCCGCGTGACCGGTGGGTCGGCGACCGCCGGATCGGCGACCGGCGGATCGGCGGGAATCCAGCAGAAGGCCATGGCAAGGGCCAGGAGCGCGAAGGGGAGATTGATGAGGAATGTGGTCCGCCATCCCCAGACGTCGACCAGCAAACCGCCGATCGGAAGGCCGAGGGCGGAGGTGGCCGCACCGGCGATCATCAGGCCGCCGAGGACGCCGCCGGGCGGTGCGTCCAGCCCGGCCGCCGCCGCCCGGCGGCGGATGAGCAGCATCGCGGAGGGATAGACGGCGGAGCTGCCCACCCCGATCAGCACCCGAGCCACGACCAGGGCGGTGAGGCCCTCCCCCAGTCCGCCCACGACCCCGCCCGCCAGGACGATCAGGACACCGGCCAGGAACACCCGGCGCGGCCCGAACTCCTCCGCCAGCTTCCCGCCCACCGGCTGGGCGATGGCGCAGGCCAGGTAGAGCGCCGACACCAGCACCGCGGTCCGCCCCACCGGGACATGGACGGCAGCCGCGATCGGCACCAGCGCGGTCGCGATGAGCGAGGTATTGATCGCGTTGATCGCCGAACCCGTGAACAGCGGCATCACGAACCGCCACGAGAACGCGGACGCGGCATGGGAGGCGGCGGGCGGCACCGGCGCCGCCGTCACAGGTGCTCGCCCAGCCGCTCGATCAGCGGCACCGCCGCCCTCAGGGTCTCCAGCTCGGCACCGCGCGCCCCGAGAGCCGCCGGGCCACCAGTGGCCGAACAGCAGCATGCTGGGGTCCTCCCACCGGCAGCGGGTGCCGTGTCCCCCTGCGTCGGGTGCGGCGGCAGATCACAGGCACCGTAGCGGTGATCGTGGAGCGGCCGGGGGTGGTGCTCCACGTGGCGCACCCACAGGGGCTTCGTCTTGTCCGTACGGGACATCTCGTTCCTTCCGGAACCGCCGCCCGTGCTCCCGGACGATCCACGCGAACGACATCTCTTTTCGGGCCTCGACGCGGCGCCGGCATAAGCGAGTTAAAGGTCTAGGGGCTGCCCCGCAGTGTTCGGCTCAGAGGTTGCACCCCGGCAAATCAGATGGCGCAGACTGCACGGCGACGTAATGTGTGATCCCAGATTGTACCCATTACCTGGCCGCTGCTACGGCCACAGCTTCGAGAGGGCTCGATGTCGATGGTTGCGGACATGGTGAGGACTTGGGTGGCGGGCTGGGCCGTGTCCCGGCGGACGCCCCCGCCTGTTGAGAAGCCCTGGGGGTTCTATGTCGAGGTGGCCGGCAACCCTGACGAAGTAGGACGCCATGTCCTGCCCGCGGCCGAGGAGTCGTTGGTCCGCAACGCCGCGGCCTCGGTATCCGTGCCGCGGACTTGGATAAAGATGCCCGCGGAGCCGGAGGAGATTGAGCCCTGGCTGTCCCAGGGGTGGGCCTGGGAGGAGTCCGGCCATCTGATGGCCGTTCACCTGATGGCCACGGACCCGGTGGCGCCTGAGGGGTACACCGCGACCGTGGAGACCATTGGGGCCGTCACCTACGCTCGTGTGCTGGATGCGGCGGGCGAGCAGGCGGCCCAGGGGCAGATGGCATCCCTCGGGGAAGCCGTGGTCGTGGACCGGGTGATCACTCAGGAGGCCCATCGGCGGCGCGGGCTGGGCAACTTCGTGATGCGTACGCTCACTGACCACGCCCTGGAGACGGGCGCGGTCCTCGGCGTTCTCGGCGCGACCGAGGCCGGGCGTGCGCTGTACGAGACGCTGGGCTGGAAGAAGCAGGCGACGCTGGCGGAGTGCGTCTACCGGCCCTGAAGCAGGCCACCTAGCGGCCAAGAGCCTTGCGGAGCTCCTCCTTGGTCATGTGGGAGCGGCCGTCGATGTGCTTCTTCTTGGCCTCCTCGTACAGCTGGTCCTTCGTCGGGCCCTGAGGTCCGCTGCGGGAGCGTTCGCCGCCGCGCCGGGACGCGGATTCGGTGTCGCGGGTGGAGACCTTGCCGGCGGACTGCGCCTCACCGGAACGGGCTCGTTCCTTGTTGACGGTGCGCGCGGCGATCTCCTTGGCGCGCTTCTCCCAGACCCCGTGTTCCAGCGCGTTCTCCTTGATGTGCTCGTACTGCCGCTCACGCTTCTCGTCCGAACCTGCCGGCATGATGCCGCTCCTCACCGAATGGGGCGTCTTGCCTGTGCCGGAGTCGCCTACCCACAGCGGGGCACGTCCGCCGGCCGTGGCCGTGCAGCTACCACTCCACTGCCAACGGGCGCGGTGCGCGACACGGGAGAGCCGACCAGGCAGCGTTCGCGCAGCCAGATGGTGGAGGCGGTGCGCCGGCGGCCTTTTTTGCCAAGCGCCGGCGGCACCGCCGGCTTCCTTGCCAGGCACCGGCGGCGCCACCAGCGCGCGCTACCCCAGCGTGCGCCGCCCGCCCGGCGGCCGCTGGGCGGGCGGGTGAGGCGGTCGGACCGTAGCGTGAGGAGGCGGAGCCGGCGGCGTGGAGAAGGGCAGGGAGGCGGCGGCGATGGCAGGGATCAATTACGCGGCGCTGTTCGCCGCCACGCCGAGCCCCTACCTGGTGCTGGGGCCGGACCTGGTGATCGTGGAAGTCAACCAGGCCTACCTGGACGCGACCCGGCGCCCCAAGGACGACCTGATCGGGCGGCATGTCTTCGACGCCTTCCCGGACAACCCCGCCGACCCCGACGCCGACGGCGTACGGAACCTGAACGCCTCGCTGCACCGGGTCCTGACCTCGCGTGAGCCCGACACGATGGCCCTCCAGAAGTACGACATCCCGCTCATGGGCCGGCCCGGGGTGTTCGAGGAGCGCTGGTGGTCCCCGGTGAATACGCCGATCCTCGGGCCGGACGGGACGGTGGCGTGGATCATTCACCGGGTCGAGGATGTGACCGCGTTCGTCCAGGCCCGCGGCTGCGACCGGCCGCCCACCGGGCAGCTCACCGAGCGGGAAGCCCTGGAGGCCGAGCTCTACGCCAGGGCGCGCGAGCTCCAGCGGCTGAACGAGGAGCTGCGCCAGGCCCACACCCGTGAGCGCCAGGTGGCCGTCACCCTTCAGGAGGCCATGCTCCAGTCACCGGACCTGGCCCGGCACCGGGAGGTCGCGGTGCGTTATCTGCCCGCCGCCGGATCGCTCAATGTGTGCGGCGACTGGTACGACATGGTCGACTTGCCGGACGGCCGCTTCGCGATGGCCGTCGGCGACGTCGTCGGCCACGGTCTGGAGGCCGCCGCGGCGATGGGCATGCTGCGCAGCGCCCTGAGCGCCGCGATCCGGGCTCTGGAGCGGCCCGCGCAGGCGCTGGAGGTGCTGGGGCTGTACGCCCGATCGGTCGAGGGCGCGCTGAATACCACGGCCGTCAAAGCGCTGGTGGACCCGCGCAGCCGCCTGATCATCTACAGCAACGCGGGGCATCCGCCCCCGGTCCTGGTACACACGGACGGCAGCTACGACCTGCTGGACCAGGCCACCGACCCGCCCTTGGGCGCCCGGCCCCAGCACGTGCCCCGCCCCCAGGCCGGTCTGGCCTATCTTCCCGGGGACACCCTCGTGCTGTACACCGATGGGCTGATCGAACGCCGCGAGGAGGACATCGACGCCGGGATCTCCCGGCTGACCGAGGCGCTCAGCCGCTTCCGGGCCCTGAGCCCGGAACGCCTGGCCGACGCGCTGCTCGCCCACCTCGGGCTCACCGGTGGCGCCCGCGACGACATCGCCTTGATCATCGCCCGGCTGTAGCGGCCGCTCCCCGCGGGCCGGATGGTGACGTCGCAGGTGGGGCGGGTCAGCGGTCGGCGATGTCCTCACGGAGGCCGTCGGAGAACTCCCACCACGACAGGGGGAGCCAGTCGCCGTTCACAAAGGCATCGACCGTCGCACCACGACCACGGACCGTAACCGTGGTGCCGGGCGGGTACGTGGTGCCCGACAGACCGGGCACCGGGACGAGCAAGGTCCCGAGTCGCTGTGCTGCCACGAGCCGCCCTCCTCATTCGCTGTTCGGTGCGACATTGCGATGCCAGAAAGTGGATATTGCCTCTTACATTAGCGGCTTGCCCCGCCCAGCAGACCGGAGAATCATGAGTGATAGCTCACGTCAAAGGGTGGGGAATCCATGCGCACTCTTCGCTGAGCGGGAGGTGGCAGCAATGAAAGCCGTCGTCTACAAAGGACCGTTTTCAGTAGCGGTCGAGAATGTCGACAAGCCCGGCATCCAGCATCCCAACGAGGCGCTCGTACGGGTCACCTCCACCGCGATCTGCGGCTCGGACCTGCATATGTACGAGGGGCGTACGGCAGCCGAGCCCGGCATCGTCTTCGGGCACGAGAACATGGGAATCATTGAGGAGCTCGGCCAGGGCGTCACCTCCCTCAAGGAGGGCGACCGGGTGGTCATGCCCTTCAATGTCGCCTGTGGATTCTGCAAAAACTGCGTCGAGGGATTTACGGGATTCTGTCTGACCGTCAATCCCGGATTTGCGGGCGGCGCTTATGGCTATGTCGCCATGGGTCCCTGGTCGGGCGGCCAGGCCGAATATCTGCGCGTGCCCTACGCCGACTTCAACTGTCTGAAGCTGCCACCGGGAAACGAGCACGAGACCGACTTCATCCTGCTCGCCGACATCTTCCCCACCGGCTACCACGGCTGTGAACTCGCCCAGGTACGGCCCGGCGAGAATGTCGCGGTGTACGGCGGCGGACCGGTCGGGCTGATGGCCGCCTACTCGGCGCTGCTGCGCGGCGCGAGCAAGGTCTTCGTCGTGGACCGGGTGCCCGAGCGGCTGGCAAAGGCCGAGGAGATCGGCGCGGTGCCGATCAACTTCGCCGAGGGCGACCCGGTGGCGCAGATCAAGGATCAGACCGAGGGCGTCGGCACGGACAAGGGCGTGGACGCCGTCGGCTACCAGGCCATGGCACACGGCGCGGCACGCGAGGAACCGGCGACCGTGCTGAACTCGCTCGTCAACACGGTCCGCGCCACCGGTGCGCTGGGCGTACCCGGCCTGTACGTGCCGGCGGATCCGGGCGGCCCGGACGAGCAGGCGAAGCGAGGCATGCTGCTGGTGTCGATCGGCAAGCTCTTCGAGAAGGGCCTGCGGATGGGGACGGGGCAGTGCAATGTGAAGCGCTACAACCGGTTCCTGCGCGACATGATCATCGAGGGCCGGGCGAAGCCGAGCTTCGTGGTCTCCCACGACCTGCCCCTGGATCAGGCCCCCTCGGCGTACGACAAGTTCGACAAGCGCATCGAGGGATACACCAAGGTCGTCCTGCATCCATAGACCTCGCGAGCGAACGGCGGTCGGTTGCGCCGCCGGTACCGGGCCCGAGGCGGCCGTGGTTGCAAGGAGGCGGCCTCGGGTCCTACCTGGACGCGGTGGCGAAGTACGGCCCACCCGCCGACGCCCGCGGCATGCGTCAGCGCAATGCTTCGGCCGCCATCCCACACAAGGGGCACCCCTGGCAGTCCGCCGCGGCACGCCGATGCGCGGGCAGACCACCTCGTCGGGGCAGATACGGGGTGGCGTCGTAATCCTGGCCGGCCTTTTCGGTGTCGCGTTCCGTCTTCGCTGTCATCGCCCTGCTTCTCTCACCGGCCGCGCCAGTGGCCAGGCGGCGTAAAAGCCCGTCCGTTCCCCTACGCGCTGCTATGTCTCGTCCTCCAGCCGAATCACCTTCCGGAGATCCTCTGCCGCCTCACCCCCCTTGCCTTCCCGGGACTCCAGCAGGGCTGCTGCCAGGGCGTCGAGTTTCCGCTGGATCGCATGTTCCGCACGGAGCTCGGAATTCTTCAGCAGGGCAAGGAGGAGCAGCGTCACCGCGGTCATCAAACCCCCCGCCAGCAGCTGCCATCCCAGCGGCAGATGCGCGAAGTGGACGGCCAGGAACAGCGCGATCAGAGCGAGACAGACCACGAAGAAGGCGGGAGAGCTGGTGAAATGCGAGGATTTCCGGGCCAGTTCGGCGAACCGCCCCCGCTGGTTTCCGCCCCTCTCCGCGGGGTGACGAAGGGTCATGGCACCTGAATACTCAGGGGACGGCAACGGCATACCACGCCATGCCGAAGGCGCCACGGTTTTTCACTTGAACAGCGACGCTCCACTCGCAATGGGGTCACGCTGGACTTCTCCACGATCCCTGGCGCCGGCGCCTGCGATTTCCCGAGCCGGGTTCACCACCGTCCCCCGGCCTGACCGGAGCGATGAGGGTCGGTGCGTACGTGCGCACGCACCCCTTGCAGGCCGAACAGGATGAGCAGCTCCACCACGCCGCCGTCGGCGCTGCCCAGCCAGTGGGGCAGGGACGTGTCGAACTCGGCTGCCTCACCGGGCGGCAGTGTCAGGTCACGGTCGCCGGTCACGAGCCGCAGGCGTCCGTTGAGCACATAGAGCCATTCGAAGCCTTCGTGGGTCTGCGGGGTCGGTTCGAGTGGTTCCGGCCGGGCGGGGATGATCATCTTGAACGCGTGCACCCCACCCGGTCGCCGGGACAGCGGCACGAAGGTCATCCCGAACCGCCTGATCGGCTTGAGGTGCATCCGGGGGTCGCCGGTGCGCGGGGCGCCGACGAGATCGTCCAACGGAACGTCATAGATACGGGCCAGCGGCAGCAGCAGTTCCAGGCTCGGCCGGCGCTGCCCGCTCTCCAGCCGGGACAGCGTGCTCTCCGAAACGCCGGTTGTCGCCGCGAGGTCGGCGAGGGTGATGCCGCGGTCACGACGCAGCGCACGAAGGCGCGGCCCCACCGCATCGAGCACGTCCTCGTCCGTTTTGCGCTCCATCAGGCCATCTTGCCGTAACCGCAAGATTTCGTGCCAGGTCGTGCGGTGCCTGGCAAGACTGGGCGCATCCCGACACAAGGAGCCTTGATGAGCACCACTGATGCGGTCGCGTTCTGGGACGGCGTCTACGCGACCCGACCGTTAGCCGGCGGCCCGCAGCCCAATGCCCGCCTCACCGAGATGGCGACGGGCCTGCCGCCCGGTGACGCGTTGGACCTCGGATGCGGCAACGGCGGCGACGCACTGTGGCTCGCCCGACTGGGGTGGCAGGTCACCGCCGTCGACATCTCGGCCGTGGCGGTCGAGCGGCTCGCCGCCCTCGTCCGCTCACACGGTCTGGCCGACCGCGTCACCACCGTGTGGGCCGACTTGCACACGTCTCTCCCGCCCGGCGGATTCGACCTGGTCTGCGCCCACTACCTCCACACCCCCTTTGACCTGGACCGGGCAACCGTCCTGCGAGCGGCGGCGCACGCACTGCGCCCCGGCGGGCGGCTGCTGGTCGTCGACCACGGCTCGGCCGCGCCGTGGTCGTGGAACCAGGAGCCCGACGTCCGTTACGCGAGCCCGCGGGAAATCGCCGCGGATATCGACCTGGCGCCAGAGGCATGGACGGTCGAGCGGGCCGACACACCCCGCCGGATCGCGACCGGGCCGGACGGGCGCACCGCCGAGGTCACCGACCACGTCCTCCTCATCCGCCGCACCGTCTGACACGGCGCCGGCGCCAAGCCCCCGAACCAAGGAAGGGAGACCACGATGCCCAGCACCACGCTCCGCAACCGCCGCCGCGACACCCCGCCGCCCCGGACCGGAAGCAGCGAGACCGAGGTCCTGCGCGGATTCCTCGACTACCTCCGGACCTCGATCGCCGCGAAGGTCGACGGCGCCCCCGAACCGCAGGTGCGCACAGCCTCGGTGCCGTCGGGCACGAATCTGCTCGGCCTGCTCAACCACCTGACTTTCGTCGAGCGCTCGCTGTTCCTCGGCGACGAAGTCACCGACTGGCAGGCGACGTTCCACGCCGCACCGGCGGACAGCGTGGCCGACGTCGTCGCCCGCTACCGGGACGCGGTCAAGCGCGCGAACGACGTTCTCGACGGGTGCACCGATTTCGGCGCACCGGTCCCCCGACCGCGGCCGGACCGCCCATCTCCCAGCATCCGCTGGGCACTCACCCACATGATCGAGGAGACCGGCCGGCACGCGGGCCATGCGGACATCCTCCGCGAACTCATCGACGGCACGACCGGCCGCTGATCCACCTTGACCAACAATGTGCGGGCGATGGAGGTGCCGAAGGCCGGGCGCTGGCTCGTCGAGGAGAACCCCTCGTTCGTCACCGCCGAGCTCATGCGCTTCCTCGACGGATGACCACGCCGACCGCGTCTTCTTGGCGCGGGGTTCACCGCCCACACCCACTCACAGGAGCCCTCTCCCATGCCCCACACATACGACGTCACAGTGACCACCAGCGCCTCGCCGGACATCGTCTGGAAGCTGCTGGTGCACGCCGCAAGCTGGCCGCTGTGGTCCAAGGTGGACAGTCTGGACACGACACGGTCGGTCGGCCTCGCCCCCGGCGGCGACGACGGCGTCGGTGCCGTCCGGGCTTTCCGAACGGGGCGCGTCGTGACCGGGGAGCGGCTGACCGAGAAGGTCGAGCAACGCCTCTTGGCCTACGAAGACGCGTTCAATTCGTCGATGCACAACTATCACGCGCGCATCGAGCTGAAGCCGACAGCGAGCTCAGGCACGGTCATCCACTGGTACGGCGAGTACGAG
This sequence comes from Streptomyces sp. bgisy130, assembly GCF_057708345.1. Lineage (NCBI taxonomy): Bacteria > Bacillati > Actinomycetota > Actinomycetes > Kitasatosporales > Streptomycetaceae > Streptomyces > Streptomyces sp. bgisy130. Next base: position 343,928 of record NZ_JBYISA010000002.1, on the reverse strand, counting down.
ACGAGCCGGCTGTTGGGCTGGTTCATGCCGCGCTACCTCCAGAAGTTCATGCAGGGCATGGCGGAGGGGCTGGCCCGCTACGCCGAGGAGGGCAAGCCGGCTCGGTAAAACGGAAAGGCAGTCACTTCCTCGCCGTCCTCGGCCTCGCCGCCGTAGCCCTGGCCTGCTGCCGGCGACTGGCGAAACTCACCACATGGGACACCCCCTCAGTCGCGGCGCCGCGAGTCGATGCCGTTGCCCTTCAGCTCGTGGGGCTTGCGCCGGTGGTCCGTCCGCGGGAGTTCCTCGGGCTCGCGGCTCTCCATGGAATCGCCGACCAGTTGGCCGTGCGGCAACCGGGGCTGTGACTCAGGGTGGGGTGGACCCGGTTCGCGGGACCTGATGCGCCGTCCCCATGCGAAGGCCGCGATCAGCAGGGCGACGACGAGGACGCCCACGAGCGTGAACAGGACGCCGCTGTCACGTGCGGAGCGGCCAGATGTGCGTACGGATGCGTGGCTTCGTTCAGCGGATTCTCCATGCGGGGCGGGTACCCACAGGGGACGGGACACGCACCGGGGGCACGCGGGGGGGGCGGGCTCTGCGGCGCTCCCTTCCGCGGCGGTCCCGCCTTTGCCACGGGCTCGGGCGAGGCGACGTCGCGGTGAACGGCGAGAGCTGCGCCTTGGCGGGCCCTCTCTCCCGAGCCGGGACTCGCGCACCGCGCCGTCGTTCACTCCCCGGCCGACAGCACCGCTCCCGCCACCAGCGTCCGCAGCGCGGCCAACGCCTGCTCCGGGTCGACGCGTTCGGGCGCCAGCAGCCACTGCTGGTGGATGCCGATGCCGGCGCCGATCATCGTGACGGCCAGCGTCTCGGCGGACAGCCCGGCCGGCAGCGGCAACCGCTCCAGCCAGCGCCGGCAGTGGTCGCGCAGGGTGTTGTGGATCTCGACATAGCGGCCGTGGATCGGGGAGCCCGGTTCCAGCGCCTCCACCAGGAGCGTGACGAAGAGCTTGGTGGTGGGCTGGGCGAACAGTGCGCCGGCGCCGCCCATCAGGCGATCGAAGCCCGCCACCACCTCCTCCGGCTGCGCCCCCTCCGCCGGTTCCTCGGCGAGTCCGGCGCGGATCAGTTCCACGGAGCGTTCGAGGACGGCCAGCAGGAGACCTTCCTTGCTGCCGAAGTGCCAGGGGATCGACCCTCTGCTGATTCCGGAGCGCTCGGCCACGTCGGCGAACGTGGTCTGCCGGTAGCCCTTCTCCGCGAACAGCTCCGCGGCCGCCCTGAGGATCAACTCGCTGCTCTCGTGGCTGGTCTGCTGTCGTCGCGTTGTCACGACACCTCCCTCTGTGCTAGCAATAATATTCTATGCTGGCCAACACAGGGAGGGTGTTTTGCGCTTCGTCACCTACGCCACAGCAGACGGCGACCGGGCCGGTGTCCTCAACGGCGACCTGATCCATGCGTTACCGCACGGCACTTCCCTCATCGAACTCCTCGGCCCCACGCTGCGGCAGGCCGGCGAGCGCGCACTCGCCGAGCCCGCAGATGTCGTCGCGCTCGCCGACGTCACGCTGAAAGCCCCGCTCCCCAGACCCCCGTCCCTCCGGGACTGCCTGTGCTTCCTCGACCACCTGCGCGCCTGCCGCAGGGCCGTCGGCGACCCGGAAACGCTGGAGCGGGCCTGGTACCAGATCCCCGCCTTCTACTTCGCCAACCCCGCCACCGTCATCGGTCCGCACGACGAGGTGCCCATCTCCCCCGGCAGCGCCTGGTTCGACTTCGAGCTGGAGATCGGCGCGGTGATCGGCACCGCGGGCCGCGATCTGACGCCCGAACAGGCCGAAGCCCAGATCGCCGGCTACACCCTCATCTGCGATTGGAGCGCCCGCGACCTCCAGGCACTGGAGAGCCAGCTCAAGATCGGCCAGGCGAAGGGCAAGGACGGGGCGACCACGCTCGGGCCGTGGCTGGTCACGCCGGACGAGCTGCCGTTCGGTCCGGACGGCAGGCTTGCGCTCCCGGTGCGGGCCGAGGTCAACGGCGAGCTGGTCGGTGCGGGCCGTACCGATGCCATGGACTGGTCCTTCGGCGAGGTCATCTCCTATGCCTCCCGGGGAGTTGAGCTCCAGCCGGGAGAGGTCTTCGGCTCGGGCACCGTGCCCGGCTGCTGCCTGGTGGAACACCTCGGCTTCGGTGACCTCGGGGCGTTCCGCGGCTGGCTCAAGGACGGCGATGTGGTGTCGCTGCGCGCCGAGGGGCTGGGCGAGGTACGGCAGACCGTACGGGCCGGTGTCCCGCCCCATCCGCTCGCCGCCCGGCCCGATCCCACCGCACCGCCCCGTCGGCCGCGGGTCAACCCGGCTCCCTCCGTCCTGCCGTACACCAAGGGGCTGCATCAGGTCGGTGACGGCGTCTGGGCATGGCTGCTGCCCGACGGCGGGTACGGCTGGAGCAATGCGGGGCTGATCGCGGGCGACGGTGCCTCCCTGCTGGTCGACACGCTCTACGACCTGCCGCTCACCGCCGAGATGCTGGCGGGCATGCGGCCGGTGACGGATCGGCATCCGCTGAGCCATGCCGTGCTCACCCATGCCAACGGTGACCACACCCACGGCGGCCAGCTGCTTCCCGGCTCGGCGTGCGTCATCGCCGCCGAGGGGACGGCGCACGAGATGCGCACCGAGATGGCGCCCGAACTGACCGCGGCCCTCCAGGTCATGGATCTCGGGCCGACGCTCACGCCGTATCTGCGCGACCGCTTCGGGCGGTTCGACTTCGGCGGCATCCGGCTGCGCACTCCCGACCGGACCTTCGAGCGGCGGCTCACCCTCGACGTGGGCGGTCGCGAGGTGCGGCTGCTCAATCTCGGGCCCGCCCACACCGAGGCCGACACCGTGGTGCACCTTCCTGACGCGGGGGTGCTCTTCGCGGGCGATCTGCTGTTCATCGGCTGCACCCCGATCGTATGGAGCGGCCCGCTCGCCAACTGGATCGCCGCCTGCGACGCGATGCTCGGCCTCGGCGCGTCGACGGTGGTGCCGGGCCACGGCCCGGTGACCGACGCCGACGGGATCCGCGCCGTCCGCGACTACTTCAGCCACCTCATCGCACAGGCCGACGCCGCCTACGCCAGGGGCCTCGACTTCGAAGAGGCGGCGTTCGGGGTCGATCTGGACCGGTACGCCGACTGGCTGGATGCCGAACGCGCGGTGGTCAACGTCTACCGGCGCTACCGCGAGATCCACGCCGAACAGCCGGTGCTCGACAGGTTCGCCCTGTTCGGGCTGATGGCCGAATGGGACCGGCGTCGGCAGTCCGAGGTGGGCAACCGGACCGTGCACCCGGTCACGCACATCGAGCCCGGGCCCGGCGCCCTCAACTCCGGCGCCCCGGTACCAGACCCGCCACTGAGCGCCACTGAGCACCACCGAGCACCACCAAGGAGAGAATCATGAAGGTAGCAATGGTCGCGCACCACTATCCGCACGCTGCTCACCGTGCGGAGTTCATCACCCGCGTCCAGCAGGTCGCCGAGGCGTTCCGGGGGACACCGGGATGTCTGTCGGCCGAGTGCTGGGAGTCCGCCGACGCGGTGGTTTCGACAGTGCAGTGGGAGTCCGAGGAAGCCTCTCAGACATCGTTCGCCACCGTCATGTCGGCAGGGCTGGACCTTGACTTCGACGAGCGCGAATCCCGCCCTCGCGAGATCGTCCGGCTGACGGCCTGCTGACACCACTGCGCCTGCCGACGTGCGGCCACGGCTGGTGACTTCGGCGCGCAGCTCTCCCGCCGAGTGGCGGGAGAGCTGCGGCCGGGGGTGAAGATGACGGTGCGTCGTCCTAGTCCTCGTGATCCGCGGGCGGCATCGCGGTGCCACCCCGGCATCCGATGAAGGTGGCGTTCGGGCAGAAGGCGTCGAAGCCCATCTCGAATCGTGCGAAGGCTTCCCAGGCCGCCTTCCGGACCGAGGTGTATTCGGCGCTGGTCAGCGCGCCGCCCTTCATTGCCTTGAGGGCCCGCAGGATGGCGTCGCGGGCGACGAGGAAGGTGGGGTTCTTCGGTGTGAGCTTCATGCCGTCGACGACCGCCTGCCATGTCACCTGGTAGCCCCGCTCCTTGTTGTCGAGCGCCTTGGCGACCTTGCGGGTCAGTTCCATGAGTGCCGCGCACCAGATCTCACCGACGTCATGGACTTCCTGGTAGCTCAGATCGCCGTTGCCGGCGCCCGCGACCTCTCCCGGCCCCTTGCCGATGTCGCCGAAGGCTCCGGGGTACTGCGAGTCGTAAGGCCGCTGCCGGATGCCCTTCGGCCGGTTGACGACCCAGTTGCCAATGACGGAGCGCTCCTGGGTGTTTGAGAAGTTCCTGGTGGTGAGGGCGAAGTGGTCGCCCCAGCCCTCGCCCATCGCGACCGGTTGGTCCTCCTCCAGTCCGTTCGCGTCGAACAGGCCCCCGACGAGACGGTTCGACACCCCGTGGCAGAACTCATGGAGGACGACATCGAGGTCGTCGGCCGTGTGGCGGCCGGTGCCGGTGACCAGGCCCATGTTCATCACGGCTTCCAGGCCGTCCGCCCGGGTGGCCATGTTGGCCGTCCCGAACACCGCTCCCGGGTGCGCGAGGGCCCGGACCGGGTCCGCTCCCTGCCCCAGGCCCGTGACGTTCGTGGTCTGGAAGTTGCCCTGGTCCTCCGTGAAGCCGAGCATCATGAAGAGGTCGTGGGCGAAGTTGCAGAAGTAGAAGATGTTGGTGACGAATTGCTCGGGACTGTCCTCTACGGGGTCGAAGAGGCTGTTGCCCTCGTCATCGATGATGACCTCGACGGGGCGGCGGGTCGTCCCGTTGAGCGCGCGGACGTTGTTGCCCTCGGTCGAGACCTTTCCCTGGTGCGCCTCCGCCCAGGGCAGCGGGAAGCCGGTGGGCAGTCCGCTGGGTACCGTGGTCGGATAGCTGTCCGTCGGCAGCGGGAACGGGACGGTGTCAAAGGTGCTCTCGGCCGGATTGCGCTGGAAGACCCGTCCGGCGACCGCGTGCCGGACCGTGTCGTAGAAGTAGAGGATCTCGGGCTCGTCCGGGTTCTGGGTCCGGTCGTCGGCCTCGACGAAGGCATGGTACTGAGCGGCGAGTTTCTCCCGTGAGAAGGTGAACATCCAGGTGAGGCGGGCATCGTCACCCATGTACAGGTAGACGAGCCGGGCCGGGACGGCTTCCTCGAACGGTCCCTTGCCGAACGTCATCGGCTGGTCGTTCCGCGCCTGGTGCGACAGCCGCTCGAAGCCGGCCGAGATGTCGAGCCGCGGGAGTTCGTCGTCGCCGAAGACTCCGCGGAGCGTGGTCGGCTCGGCGGCCTTCGCGGCTGCCGCCCGCAGCGCCACCTCGGCCGGTACGGTCGGCCTGGACGGCAGGTCCGCCGGTGCGCTCACGGTGTCGCCAATAACCCGGTCGACCGTGCCGTTCTCGTGCAGCCACACCTTCGGCGCCATGGCCCACACCTCGATGCCGTTGAGCACCTGTTGGAGGCTCACGACGCGCAGGCCCTCGCTGGTCGTCATCACATTCGGGTCGGCCTCGAACTCGGCCGGCTCACCGGCCGCGAAGCCGATCGCCTCGGCGACCGAGGTGACGTACCGCTTGGCCTGGGCGATATAGCCGGCATCGGGTATCGGCACCGACTCTTCCAGGCCGGTGATACCAGGAGCACCGGCCACCCGTAGCTCCGTCAGATGGCCGGTGAAGCGGTTCACCTTGCTGCGGTCCGCCACGAGGGTGTGGTCGACCTCGGCCGCCACGCGTTCGGTGTGGTCGAGAAAGGCGTCGGCTTCGGCGACACTGGCCAAGCGGTCGTAGCTCTTGTTCCGCTTGTCGATCATTACGCTCATGGCGTGCTCCTTGTGCGGATTCAGAGGCCCGCGAGCGTGAGTGCCGCCGCCGCGACCGTGCGGGCGATCCCGGCGGCGTAGTCCGTGTCGTGGTCCTCGTCGAGGAGGGTGTCGCCCGGCATGTGGTACTGCCGGGTGCCGGTCGCGGGCGCCGTGTCGTCGAAGAAGTTCTCGCAGACGGCGGCGGCTGCCCAACCGCGTTCATGGAAGCTCGCGTGATCGCTCCGTCCGGCGGCCGGGTCGCCGACGCCCGTGAGGGACTGGAGCGAGAAGTCGGCGGCGAGCGCCGGGGCGGCCTGGGCGATGCGTCCCCCGAGCGCGTCGGAGGCGCCCACGACCGGGCCGGGGACCGACGAGCCCGTGTGGATTTCCATCGTGCGGGTCCCGCCCCGGAAGCCCGCGATCATGTCCATCTGAAGCACACCGACGATCCGGTCACCGGCCGCGGCCGCCGCGCGCGCATAGGCCTTGCTGCCGACCATGCCCTGCTCCTCGGCGTTGAAGAGGACAAAGCGCAGCGTCCGCGCCGGTGCCCTGCCGTCGGCGATCATCGTGCTCAGACACTCGGCCGCGGCCAGGACCGCCGCCGTCCCGCTCCCGTCGTCGTCTGCGCCGGGTGCCGGGTCGCGGGCGGGGTCATAGGGGCGCGGCCGGCCGCTGCTGTCGAAGAACTCGCCCCGGTCCGCGGTCGAATCGAGGTGTGCGGTGATGAGCACGGCGGAGTCCGCTCCCGCGACGGGGAACTCCGCCTCGACGTTGGAGAGCCGGCGCCCGTGCCACGAGAACTCATGCCGTCTGACCGTGAGGCCGAGGTCATCGAGCCGGCGGGCGAGTGCGCTGACGACGCGGGGGTTGTCCGGACTCGACGCGTCGCGGCTGCGGATCGTCAGCGGCTCGCCCTCGACAAGCGGGTCGACGCCGGAGATACGGGCGACATGGCCGCGCAGCGCCGCGGGGGTGATGGCCGCACGGACCGCGGCAATGGTCTCCGCGGAGGGCACACCGTTCGCGAACCCAGCGGCGAATCCCGGGACTTGGGCCTCCCCCGGCCGGGAGAGCAGGGCCGGGTCGGGCAGCAGACGCTCGGTGTGGCCGGGTTTCGCCTCCGCGGGGTGCAGCTCTTCGACGGGGGTGCCGGCCGCGGCGGCGATATAGATGCCTCCTGGGGCCGGGCCGAGCGGGACGATGGACGGTTCCGGCTCGTCGAGGGCGCTCGCGAGGAAGTCGAAGGCCGCCGCGGCGCGCATGGTGGCTTCCGCCGTGGCCTTGGCGGTCGCCGAGACGTCCGTGAACGCGTCCGGGAGGGAGACCGGGCGGTCGTCGCGGATCAGAAAGGCCGTGGTCTCCACCACCTGGCCCCGGATGTCAGCGGGGAAACCGCCCTGCTCCAGCGCGTTCACTCCTCGCGCGCTCGCCATGACGAGGACGAGGTGGGGGGAGGCCACATGGACCGGGACGACTTCCCCGGCATTCGCGATCGCCTCCAGGTCGGCCAGACTCCGGTCGGCCGGCACCTCGATTCTCGCCCAGAACACCGGGCGGCCCTCGACGGCGGCGAGCGCGAAAACCGGGTGGGCGGCGGCCCGCATCCCGGCCTCGCGGGCGACCGCACGCTCCTCGGGGGCTTCACCGACGAAGACGCAGTCATCGGCCGGGACGCCCGCGCTCGCCACCGCGTCGTCGAAGATGCCGCGAGCGGTCTTCGGGCCCCAGTGCAGCAGACTCTCGTCCGTGAAGCGTCCCGGGAAGGCCGCTTGCAAGGCCGCTGCCGCGCGGGCGCGGGCGGCCTCCCCGGGGCCCGGGTTCGAAATGATGCCCTTACGCAGCCCCGCCACCGCATCGAGGACCTCGAAAACCCGGGGCCGCGGGCGCAGCGTCAGGGAGTCGTCGGCCCCGATGATCGCATCCGCGAGCGTTTCACCGATATCGAAGAGCAGCACGGCCATTTCGGCGCCTCCAGAAGAGAGTGCGCGCCCCCGTAACGGGGCTCCGCGGTGCCCCGAAGCAAGACCCCGTATTCGTGGGGCGTGCAAGGCGGGTGGCGGCTGCGGCTGCGTGCGCGCCGCTACGAATTCCCCGCCTCTTCCATTGTCCGCGGGGTGCTGCCGCCTCGCATCCTGAGCCGGACGCCGGCGGCCTGTGCGTCCATGACGGCGCTCTCATCCACCCCATGACACCTGGTCAGCGCAGCTCCCGGAGACCTCTCGGGGACCGTGCCGACCTTCCGATCCGCCGAAATGCACTCCTCGTACGCCCATGAAAGTCTGGTACCGGCTCATCGTTCGAGATCCGCCAGGAGGCACGATCGTGGGCAAGAAACAGAGCCGGCAAAACCGCGGCGCCCGCACCGGCGGCCATGAACACGGCACCGTCGCGGAGACAAAGGGGAAAACGAAGTCAACGTCCCCGCAGGAGCCGGAGCAGCCGATGACGAAGCATGTTGCCCATAAGGCGCAGCGGAAGTTCGGCCATAACTGACGTTCGGCGACCGGCCGCGGCCGAGGAGTGAGCGGTCCCATAGGATCGCGGTATGAACCTGTCCGGGAGAGTCTGGGGCGCCACGGGTCCCGAGCAGGAAGCGCGCTATCCCTGCGATCGCCTGGTGACGGTCCCTGCCGAGGGGCGGATCCGGGCCGTTGATGTCGCGGCGCCGGCCGGCTGCTGACCCTCAAGAAGCTGACCGAACGGGGTGGCGTCGGGTAGGCCCGGTGGCCGTACGTGACTATCGGCCGGGCACCGCCGGTGGCCCCTCGGGCGGGAAGTCCTCCCCTTCGTACGCCGCCAGCGCGATCTGGCGCCGCTCCAGCACCTCGCCGAGGTCCTCGGGGTCCAGCCGTTCCTTGGCCAGCTTCATCCGGGCCTTGGCCTCCACGGCGGCCCAGGCCTGCCGGGCACGCTTGTTGGCCACCCGCCGGTTGTCACCCCGGAGGAAGCCGGCCCCCGCCGCACATCCCGCCGCGGTCAGCGCCACCAAGGCCGCGGGGATGCGGGCGTCCACCGAGGCCAGACCCGCCGCTCCGGATACGCCGGCGAGCAGCGCCGCCGGGAACCCCAGCGCGATATCGACCTTGGCCCAGAAGTCAGCTCTGCGATGCGCGAGGTCCTTCTGTCGCAGCGCTTCGTCACATAACCGCTCCACCTCGGCACGCAGCCGACCGGAGGGCTCGTTCCCGGAGGGTGACACCGGTGGTCCGGCAGAGGGAATGGCCATGCCTGGATTCCAACACAGGTGAAACGCAAGGGACTTGTACGAGCATGCACAGTCTTGCGGGGCGTCCGTGGTGGGCTCTCGACAGATCGACCGGGGCGGAGGCGGGAGCGCCTCTCTGAGGGACGCGCCGGTTCCCGTACAGCCGGTTCCCGGGTGACTACGGTGGGGAAATCCGCCGACGTGTGACCGGCGGACGGGTGGCCGCCCTGGCGCGTCGCTGCCGCCCGGAGCCCGAGGACCTGAGGACCCGAGGAAAGGCGCGGCCGACCGGATCGCGCGCCTGGAGCGGACCCTGGACGCCGACAGCGTGACCTACCGCAGCGAGCTGCACGAGGGCCCCGCCATGGCTACACCCAGACCGACACCGCCGCGTACAACTCCGAGGCGGATCAGCGCCATTGGCGCAATCCGCTGGACCTCTTCGATCGCCGGCTCTGCTGCGATCCGCCCGTTCGCCGAGATGGTCAACGCTTCAACTGGCCCTGACCAGCGCCTCCGAGGCGTCGAGCCGCCGACTGGAGGCGGCCATTACACCGTGTTAGCGTGAAGATATCCGCACGAAACGGACAACTTGCCCGCTTTCCTGGCCTCTCCAGAGGGAGATGGTGACCATGGCGCGGGATCCTCTGTTCCACGCATCCGGGGCCGGCACCGGGGCCCGTGGAGGCGCGGGGAGTTCCCCACAGGCCGGCGGACGGACGGCCACCGTCAGAAACAACGTGGACTGGGACGGCCTTCGCAGGCGGCTGGAGGGGGTGCTGCTGCGGCCGGGCGACGCCGGGTTCGAGAGCGCCAGGAAGCTTTTCAATCCGCTCAATGACGACCGGGTGCCCGCGGCGGTGGCGCAGTGCGCGTCGGTGGCCGATGTCCGCGAGTCGGTGCTGGCGGCCGCGCACCGGGTGCCGCTGGCGGCCCGCAGCGGGGGGCACTCCTATGTCGGCTACTCTGCGCCGCCCGACGGTCTCACCATCGACCTGCGACGTCTGTCGACCGTGGAGGTCCGGCCGGACGGTACCGCCGCCATCGGCGCCGGGGCCACCCTGGGGAACATCTACACCGGACTCGGAAAGGCCAACCGCTGTCTGCCCGGCGGCTCCTGTTTCACCGTCGGCATCGCCGGGGTGGCCCTGGGTGGCGGAATCGGTGTGCTGCAACGCAAGTTCGGGCTCACCTGTGACCATCTGGTGTCCGCCGAGGTCGTCACCGCGGACGGCAGGACGCTGACCGCCTCGGCCACCCAGGAGCCGGATCTGTTCTGGGCCCTCCGCGGTGGCGGCGGAGGCAACTTCGGGGTCGTCACGCGGTTCACCTTCGCGACCGACCCGGCTCCGGCCCTGACCGTGTTCGTGCTGGACTTCGGGGCGGGGAACGTGAAGAAGGTGCTGGCCGGATGGCAGCCGTGGATCACGGCCGCGCCCCGGGCGATGTGGGCCAACCTCAATATCTCGGGCGGGACCAACCCGGGCTGCAAGGTGGCCGGCTGCTTCGTCGGGCCCAGCAGCGCCTGCAATCCCCTGCTGAACGACCTGGTCGCGCGCACGGTGCGGCCCACCCAGCGAAGGGTGGAGGACCGCGACTACTTCAAGGCCATGCGCTTCTTCTCCGGCAGTCCCGACCGGCAGTCGTTCGTCGCCTCGTCGCGGATCCTCGCCACCCACACCGCCGACCCGGGCGGTGTCGCCGCCCTGCTCAAGAACCGCCCGGGGATGGCCCTGATCCTCGACGCACTCGGTGGTGCGGTGGCCGATGTCGGCGTCCAGGAGACCGCCTTCCCGCACCGCAAGGCCTTCGCCACCGCGCAGATCTACGCGAGCGCGACGGCGGCGTCCGAAGCCGCGGTGACGCACGGCGTCGGCCAGGTCGTGGCGGGTCTCGCGGACCTGGGCATCAAGGACGGTTACGTGAACTACATCGACCCGGCCCTCCCCGACTGGGGCACGGCCTACTACGGCCCGAACCTGGCCCGGCTGCGCTCGGTCGCGTACGCATACGACCCGGACAAGGTCTTCGACTTCCCGCAAGCGGTCACCCGGGCGTGAGCAGCGACCCGGGTGACGCACCGGCTCCCCCGCCGGCCGCCACCGGCGAGGGCGCCGTGTCCCGCCCGGAGTTCGACGCGCTGTTCGCGGCGGTGCGTACCTGGGGCCACTGGGCCGCCGCCGACCGCGGGGCCTGGAACCGGGTGACGCCGGAGCATGTACGGCGGGCCGCCGCGCTGGTCAGGTCCGGCACGCTCGTCCCGATGGCGCGCCCCTGGGACACCGCGCCCGGCCCGGACAACAGCAAGCCCGCCCTGCACTACATGTCCGACCTCGGTGATGTCGAGCCTCCGGAACCCGCCACACACAAGGACTTCATCGCCGTCGACTACCACGGCAAGGCCGTCAGTCATCTGGACGCGCTGTCCCATGTCGCCTATCGCGGGCAGCTCTACGAGGGCCGTGCGGCTCAGGAGTGCATCGACGCCGGAGGGGCGCGGTTCGGAGCCGTGTCCGCGCTGGGGCCGCTGGCGACCAGGGGCGTGCTCCTCGATCTGCCCACCGTGCTCGGGGTCCCCTGGCTGGAGCCCGGACGGGCGGTGCACGCCACGGACATCCTCGCCGCGGAGCAGGCGCTGGAGGTGACGATCGGCGACGGCGACGCGGTGCTGCTCCGGTCCGGCGCTCTCCGCCGCCGTCAGGAACAGGGCGCCTGGAACACCGGCGCGGCGAGCGCGGGCCTGCATGTGGACGCCATGCCCCTGCTGGCCGAGCGCGGTATCGCGCTGCTCGGCGGCGACGGCGACAGTGACGTACGGCCCTCGCCGGTCGACGGTCTGCACTCCCCGGTGCATGCGCTCGCGGTCGCCGCGATGGGGGTGCCGCTCCTGGACAACCTCGACCTGGAGGCGCTCTCCGCCGCGAGCGCCGGGACGGGCCGTTACGAGTTCCTACTCCTGGTAGCTCCCCTGAACATCCCCGGCGGCACCGGCTCGCCCGTGACTCCGGTCGCGGTCCTGTGACGGCCTGCGGGCGCCGGACCGCACCCCGGCAACCGGCTGGAGTACAGGTCACGGGCATGATCACCGTGATGTCCGGCCGCACTCTCCGCCCGTCGGGCCGCGTGGCCGCGTCCCGGGAGGCGCCCGCGGCGACGGCTCCCCTCCGGGTCCGTGATCAGCACCACCAGATACACAAAGCTCTACAATGAGATCAAATGGGACAGCTGCTCCGACGTACGGGTGGCCATCGTGGCATGCACCCATGTGGGAAGTGATTGGGATGGGGCTGGCGGGAGAGGACCACGGTCCCGCACGCGCCCGTGAGCAGTTCCTTCGTGGTGGATCGGTCGAGGGAGCGGTCCGGAGCCCGATCCTGGATTCATGGCAGCGCTCCCGGTCACTGGGGCTGACACCGGACGGCTGCGAACTCCCCTACCGCCAGGATCTCGATCTGGACGGCCGGCTCGTCCGCGCCGCGATGCCCGTACTGGACCGGCTTCAGAGTCGGTTCGCGGGCCGGAACATGAATGTGTCGCTCGCCGACGGGCGCGGCGCGGTGCTGCAACGCCGCTTCGGCGAACCCTCCCTGGTGCGGCATCTGGCCGCGATCCAGAGCACGCCGGGCTTCGTGTTCGCCGAGCGGTTCGGCGGGACGAACGGGATCGGGCTGGCGCTGGCGGAACGGCAGCTGATCACTGTCTACGGGGCCGAGCACTTCGCCGAACGCTCACAGTCCAACGCCTGCGCGGCAATTCCCGTCCGGAACCTGCTCAGTGGGCGTATTGAAGGCGTGCTCTGCTTCGGCTATCCGCTCACCGACGTGGACGCCAGGCTGAATACCGTGATCCGCAAGGCCGCCGGCGTCATCGAACGGCGGCTGCTGGAGCAGAGTTCGACGCGGGAACGGGCGTTGCTGGAGGCGTACCTCGAAGCCAGGCGCCACGCGCCGAGCGGCGATACGAGCGGCAACGGGCAGCTGGGCGAGCTCGCCGAGAGCGGTCTGGACTGGCGGGACCAGATGATCCTGAAGGAGAAGGCCACCGAACTCATCGCCTCGGCCCAGCGGGCCGCCGTCGAGGTGTCGCTGCCCGGCGGCCGGCGGGTCACCTTGCTGAGCCGTCCCGTGACGAGCGCCTCCGGGGTGGAGGGGATCGTCATCGAAGCGGTCCTCCCGTCGAGCCACCAGCGCCTTGCCGTACCCGCCGAAGCCGGAACACCCCCCGCCACCTTGGCGGAGCAGGCCCTGGCGGCCGCCGCCCCGCATCCCGAGCGGCTTCCCGACCTCGGATCCGGCCCGGCGGTGGCGACCGCCCACCGGCCCGACGCCACCGACCACGCAGCATCCGACACCGCGGCCGGCGGACTGGTGCTGCTGGGCGAGCCGGAGGTGGGGAAGTACGCCGTGGCGGCGCGGCGCCGTCTGGAGCTGCTGTCGGAGGCCAGCACCCGCATCGGCACCACCCTGGACGTGAGCCGGACCGCCCAGGAGCTCGCCGAGATGGCCGTACCGCGCCTGGCCGACTTCGTCACCATCGACCTGCCCGAGGCGGTGCTGCGCGGCGAGGAGCCGACCGACCCGCGCTCCGGTCTGCACCGCACGGTCGTCCACGGCATTCGCGACGACTGCCCCTTCTACCCCGCAGGTGAGCCGGTCGTGCTCCGCCCGACCACGCCCCAGCTCCGCTGTCTGGCCACCGGGGAGCCGGTCCTGGAACCCGATCTGCGGGCCGCCACCGGGTGGATCGGGCAGGATCCCGGGCACGCCCAGCGGCTCCTCGACCACCACCTCCACTCGCTCATCGCCGTCCCCCTCCTCGCCCGCGGCATCGCCCTGGGTGTGGCGAGCTTCTACCGCTCGACCGATCCGGCCCCGTTCGGCGACGACGACCGTTCGCTGGCCCAGGAACTCGCCACCCGCGCGGCCATCTGCATTGACAACGCACGCCGTTACACCCGCGAACACACCATGGTCCTGGCGTTGCAGCGCAGCCTGCTGCCGCACAGCTTCCCCGAGCAGAACGCCGCCGAGGTCGCCTACCGCTATCTGCCGGCCGCGTCCGGGGCCGGCGGGGACTGGTTCGATGTCATTCCGCTCTCCGGCACCCGGATCGCCCTGATCGTCGGGGATGTCGTCGGGCACGGTATGCATGCGGCCGCCACCATGGGCCGGCTGCGTATCGCCGCGCGCAACTTCGCCGAACTGGACCTGGGCCCGGATGAAGTCCTCACCCACCTCGACAAGCTCGTGGGCCGCCTCGACCGGGACGAGGACACCGCGGAAGACCCCGCCACCGGCCCCGGCATCATCGGCGCCACCTGCCTGTACGCCATCTACGACCCGACCTCCCAGCAGTGTGTGATGGCCCGGTCCGGCCACCCGCCGCCCGCGATCGTCCACCCCGACGGCACGGTGACCTTCCCCGACCTCCCCGCGGGCCCTCCACTGGGGCTGGGCGGGCTCCCGTTCGAAACCGCCGCGTTCCACCTTCCCGAGGGCAGCCAGCTCGTCCTCTACACCGACGGGCTCCTCCAGGACCGCCACCGTGACGTCGACGCGGCACTCGACCGGCTGCGCCAGGCCGTGGCGCACCCCGACCGCTCGCCCGAGGACACCTGCGAGGCCGTCCTCCGGACCGTGGTGCCCCCGCACCCCACCGACGACATCGCCCTGCTCGTCGCCCGCACCCACGCCCTGGCCCCCCAGCGGATCGCCACCTGGGACGTGCCCGCCGACCCCGCGTGCGTCGCCGGCATCCGCGCGGCCGTGACCCGCCGGCTGGCCGAATGGGGGCTGGACGATGCCGTCTTCGCCACCGAACTCCTGCTCAGCGAGCTGGTCACCAACGCCATCCGTTACGGCACCGAGCCCATCCAGGTACGCCTGCTCCACGACCGCACGCTGATCTGCGAGGTCTCCGACGCCAGCAGCACCGCCCCGCATCTGCGCCGGGCGGCCACCACCGACGAGGGCGGCCGCGGTCTGTTCCTCGTCGCGCAGCTCGCCCAGGCGTGGGGCACCCGCTACCCGGCCGACGGCAAAATCATCTGGGCCGAGTGCGCCCTGGAGGCTCCCGGCGGAAAGCCCGGCACCGCCGAGGTCTGCTTCGACGACATTCCCGCCATCTGACAGCCCATCCGGCATCGGGGCCGAAGCGGGCCTTAGCATGACGGAAATGTGGTGACCCGGCCGGTAATGCACCGTCAGGACCGCTCGCCCCGGCGCCCCGCAGCACCGCGAAGCGCCCGCAGCAGTGTCCTTTCCGTCGGGAAGAACCACGAGGCCGACCCCGGAGAAGTCCGTGCACGACGCTCCTGACCGCACCCCTCGCCCGCGCCACGGCCCGGAGCCCCTCGTCCGCATACGCGGCCTGTGCAAGTACTTCGGCGGCACCCGCGCACTGGACGCGGTCGACCTCGACATCCATGCCGGCAGCATCCTCGCCCTGCTCGGTCCCAACGGTGCCGGGAAGTCCACCCTCATCAAGGTGCTGGCCGGCGTCCACCACGCGGACGAGGGCGAGGTGACCGTGGCCGGGCACCCGCTGGGCACCGAAGCCGCCGCCCGCACCATGTCCTTCATCCACCAGGACCTGGGGCTGGTCGAGTGGATGACGGTCGCCGAGAACATCGCCCTGGGCACCGGCTACCCACGCCGCGCCGGGCTGCTGTCCTGGCGGCAGACCCGCGCCCGGTGCGCCGAGGCCCTGGGCATCGTCGCCGCACACCTCGACCCCGGCACCGTCCTCGCCGACCTCCCGCGCGCCGAACGCTCCTTGGTGGCCATCGCCCGCGCACTGGCCACCCGGGCCGAGCTGATCGTCCTCGACGAGCCGACCGCCAGCCTCCCGGCAGCGGACTGCGCCCGGCTCTTCGAGGTGCTGCACACCCTGCGCGACCAGGGTCACGCCCTCGTCTTCGTCACCCACCGGCTCGACGAGGTGTACAAGGCCGCCGATGTGTTCGCCGTCCTCCGCGACGGCCGCCTCATCAGCCAGGGCCCGCTCGCCGGCCACAGCCCTGCCCGGCTGGTGCACGACATCGTGGGCCAGGAACCGGTCGGCTACCGTTTCGCCCCCGCCGCCGGGCCGGCCGTCCTGAGCCTCGACGGCGTACGGACCGAGAACACCGCACCGGTCAGCCTGGAACTGCGTGGCGGGGAGATCCTCGGCATGGTGGGCCTCACCGGCGCCGGCCACCGGGAACTGGGCCGCGCCCTGGCCGGCGCCCGGCCGGTCGTCGACGGACGCGCCCGGCTCAACGGCCGGCCGTACGCCCCGGGCTCGGTCACCGACGCCGTCGCCGCCGGAGTCGGCTTCGTGACCAGCGACCGTCAGGAGGAGGGCTGTGCCGCGGAACTGACCGTACGGGAGAACTTCCTGGCCAACCCGCGGGCCGGCGGGCTGCCGGCCTGGCACTGGATCAGCCCCCGGCGCGAGCGGGCCGAGGCCACCGCCCTGGCCGAGCGGTTCTCGGTGTACCCCCGGGACAGCGAGGCGCCGATCGCCACCCTGTCCGGAGGCAACCAGCAGAAGGTCATGGTCGGCCGGTGGCTCCGGATGCCGCGCAGTCTGCTGATCCTCGAAGAGCCGACCGCCGGGGTGGACGTCGGCGCCAAAACGGCGGTCTACCGGCTGCTCCAGGACGCGCTGGCCGAAGGGCTCGCCGTGCTGCTCCTGTCCACCGACTTCGAGGAGGTCGCCGATGTGTGCCATCGCGCCCTGGTATTCGTCCGCGGGGCGGTGACGGAGGAGCTGAGCGGCAGGGCCCTCACGGTCGCCGAGCTCGCCCGCGCCTCGTCGGCCATGACCGCGCTCACCGGGGAGACGAGCTGATCATGGCGCCCGCCCCGCATTCCCCGCTCGGCCGCCGGCTGGGGCACCTCGTCGGCGCCTACGGCCTCCTGGCCCTCACCGCCCTGCTGTTCCTGGCCTTCTCCCTCGCCCTGCCGGACACCTTTCCCACCCTGGACAACATCTCCGAGATCCTGTCCAACCAGTCGATCCCCGCCCTCCTCGCGCTCGGCGCGATGATCCCCATCGTCACCGGCAATTTCGACCTGTCCATCGGCTACGGCCTCGGCCTCGCGCATGTGATGACGATGCAGCTCCTCGCGCATGCGGCGTGGCCCTGGCCGCTCGTCTGTCTCGTGGTGGTCGCCGGCGGGGCGGTCGTCGGCACCTTCAACGGCATCGTGGTCGAATTCGCGAAGATCAACTCCTTTATCGCCACCCTCGGCACCGGCAGCATGCTGTACGCGCTCACCGGCTGGATCACCAACGGGGCCCGCATCATCCCCGGCCCGCAGGGGCTGCCGACCGCCTTCACCGACCTCTACGACTCCAGGTTCCTCGGCCTGCCGGTCTCCGCGTTCTACGTCCTCGCCCTCACCGCCGTGCTGTGGCTGCTCCTGGAACGGCTGCCCCTCGGCCGGTATCTGTACGTCATCGGCTCCAACCCCCGCGCCGCCGATCTGCTGGGCATCCCCTCCCGGCGCTACGTGGTCTACGCGTTCGCCGGATCGGGCCTGGTCGTCGGCGTCGCCGGGGTCCTGCTCGCGGCGCAGCAGCGCATCGGCAACCCCAGTGTCGGCCTGGACTATCTGCTGCCCGCGTTCGTCGGTGCGCTGCTCGGCTCGACCGCGATCAAACCCGGCCGCCCGAACGCGCTGGGCACTCTGGTCGCGGTCGTCATCCTCGCCATCGGCCTCGCCGGCATCGGCCAGTTCGGCGCCCAGTTCTGGGTCACCCCGCTGTTCAACGGCGCCACCCTGCTCCTCGCCGTCGGCATGGCCGGCTACGCCGCGCGCCGACAGCTGCGCCACCGACGGGCGGAACCGCCGCAAGCCCACAAGGACCTGCGGAAAGTGACCTCGTGACAGGCCCTCACCGTGTCGTCCCTCCGCGAGGAGCACCCGTGCACCCGAACCGCAGGACTGCCCTGGGCCTCACCGCCGCCGCGGCGGTGGTGGCCGCTGCCCTCGCCGGCTGCGAGCGCGGCACCTCGACCGGTGGCGGGCCCTCCGCCCCGGGTCCGACGACGGCCGGCTGCCCCGCCGTACTGGCCGGTGCCCAGGCGGCCGTGCAACGGGCCATGAAGACCAACCCCGTATGGGACGGCCCCACCCGCGGCCCCCTGGCGGTCCCCGGCAAAAGCATCGTCTATGTCGCCCAGACCATGACCAACCCCGGTGTGGCCGGTGCCGCCAAGGGGGTGCGGGAGGCGGCGAAGGCGCTCGGCTGGAACGTCCGGGTGATCGATGGCCAGGGCACCCCCGCCGGGATCCAGGCGGCCTTCAGCCAGGCCCTCGCCCTGCGGCCCTCGGGCATCGTGATCGGCGGCTTCGACCCCAAGCTGACCTCGCAGCAGGTCGCCAAGGCCAACGCCCGGCACATTCCGCTCATCGGCTGGCATGCGGTCGACTCCCCCGGCCCGAGCAAGGACCCGGAGCTGTTCAGCAACATCACCACCAGGGTCCAGGATGTGGCGGAGATCAGCGCGGACTGGGTCATCGCGCACTCCCAAGGCCGCGCCGGAGCCGTGGTGTTCACGGACGCCTCGATCCCGTTCGCCAGAAGCAAATCCGAACTGATCAAGAAAGGGCTGGCCGTCTGTGACGGCGTGCGGCTGCTGGCGGAGGAGAACATCCCGATCCCGGACACCAGCAGCCGGACGCCCCAGCAGGTCTCCTCGCTGCTCTCCCGCTTCGGGGACCGGTGGACGTACTCCGTCGCCATCAACGATGTGTACTTCGCCGACGCCGCACCGGCTCTGCGCGCGGCGGGCAAGAAAGGCGCCGGCGCCCCGTTCAACATCGGCGCGGGGGACGGCGATCCCTCCGCCTTCCAGCGCATCAACAGCCGGCAGTTTCAGGCAGCCACCGTTCCCGAGCCGCTCTCCCAGCAGGGCTGGCAGATCCTCGACGAATTCAACCGCGCTTTCTCCGGCGAGCCCCCCAGTGGCTATGTCGCGCCCGTCCACATCTCCACGGCCGCCAACAGCGGCGGGGCCACGTCCTGGGACCCGCCCGGCTATCGTGCGGCGTATCTGAAAATCTGGGGCAAATAAGCCCGGCACGGTCTGTTTTATTTCCGGGTGACTGAGCGGATCCAGGCGAGTTGCTGGGAAATCTCCCCGGCCTCAGCGACCGTCTCCCGGTCAGAGCCGTCGAAGACACCGAGGAGGGTTTCGGCGCCGCGCGGGGCGATGCTCATCACCGGGCCTCCGGAGTCGCCGCCGGCTGGTATTCCGGACACCTTTTCCATGCAGAAGTCCGGGCCGCCCGGGGCGGTGTAGCCCTTGCAACGGGGGTCGTCCGGCCGTACGACCCGCAGGTCCGACTGCTTGAGCACGGGAGACTGGCAGGTGTTTTCGTCCTCGGTGCAGGTGGCACCCCACCCGTATTGCCGCACGACCTGGCCGGGGTGGACTCCGGCCGTGGCCAACGGCGCCGTGCGGATCTTCATCGGCGCGACCTTGATGAGCATCATGTCGGCGTGCGCGCTTCCCACGCGCCTGCCGGGGAGCGGGTGGACCGTGGTGCCCTTCCGCATGTCGAGGCTGCCGACCCGGAACGAGATCCGCTTGTCGGCGACCGGCTGCGCCTGCTCGTAGAAACAGTGCGAGGCGCTGAGGATCCACTGCTGTGTCACCGCCGTCCCGGTGCATACCGGTTCACCGTCGATGAGCATGCGCACCGCCCACGGGCCGTAGGTGCTCTTCGACCCGCCGATGACGGCGGAGGCCGGCGCGGACGACATCACCGAGCCCGTCACGAGCAGTAAGGCGGTCAGCAGCAACACACGAACTCTATTCAACATCCGGACCAGTTCCTCTCCTTGGGGCATGGGCCGTACCACGTGGTGAGACACCCTGCTGCGCCAGAAGGTTCCGAATGATCTGGACGAAATCGGCCCAGTTATTCCCTCTTCCCCGTGGCTGATGCGTCCCGTTCCCGTGTCCCAGGCGGCTTGCATATCCCCTGGTCGTGCCCCATTTCCGCGTCCCAGCGTCCCGAACTGCCCGGCTCTCGTTGCGGCTGGGACGGATCACCCCACACGCTCGGATCACCGGAGCACCCCACCGACGCCACCCCCGGTGGTGCGAATGGAGCTCCGGGTTCGACAATCGAGCAAGGAGAACTTGTGATCTCAAAAACGAAGAAGGCAGTGCGGTCCGTGGCCGTGGCCTTCGCCGCAGCCGCCGCGTTCACCGTGACCGTCCCGACCGGCAACGCTTTCGCCATCGACAAGGTCCCCTGCCGCGGCGGGGAGAACTTCCTGAAGATCTGGTCCCACAGCGACGGGCGTCAGAGCGTGGACTGCTACGCGAACGCGGGGAAGATTTCCTTCGGCGGGTGGTGGGTCGACAAGATCTCCACGGGGAACAACGACTTAATCTACTACGACGCGAACGGCGATTCGGTGAAGGTCGAACGGTGGCACGAGATCTCCTTCCCGAACCGCCCGCCGAAGGTCAACGACATCGAAATCCTGTGACGAGCTGACGACGGGTCAACGGGGCGGCACTGGCCCGGGACGGCCGCTTTCCACTGCGCGTCCCTTCCTGGATAGCGCCGCTCCCCGGACGGGCGCCGGCACTTCCGCAGCGTCACTCCGCCCGCACCCGGCTCACTGATGCCGGCCACGTCCTTCCGGGCGTGGCCGGCATCGGCATGAGCGGCGAGAGCGAGGGGGGAAGTTTCGTAATAGAACGTCGAGGCTACCCCTCCCGCTTGACCCACTCGCTGCCGCCCAACGGGTAGTCGTAGCCGGGGCGGCCGGCGTCGGCACTGGTGCGGAACGGGATGCCGCGGTTGTCGATGTGCACGGTGCCGTGGTGGTTCCCGCTGGACCAGTCCAGGGTGAGGTCCCAGCGGACGTCGTGCGCCTTGGTGTGGGCGGTGACATAGAAGACTTCCGGGTCGGACTGGCTGATCTTGTACGGGAAGTCGCGCTGGCCGTTCTTGACGGCGACGGTGGGGCTGCCGGTGTCGAGGTCGATGTCGAATGACTTGGTCTCGACGTTGCCGCCGCATCCGACGCCCATCGAGTAGTCGTTCCAGGCGAGCGGGGCGCCCTTCGCGACGACGCGTACGTGCAGGGCTTCCAGGACGACGGTCTCTTTTCCGGTGCCCTGCACGGTGAGCGCGACCCGCTGCTCCCCCGAGGAGGCCGCTCCGTTCGCGGCGGCCCAGCGGGGCGCGTCCCGCTCGGCAGCGGGCGGTCCGACCTGTTCGGGCTCCCTGTCGACCAGGAAGTGCTGACTGCACGGGCTGTCGTAGACATAGGGGCGGGTGGCGACATTGACCCGTACGCCGTCGGCGCGCTCGCCGTCGCCCCCGCCGTTGTTGGCGGAGGGCTCTGACGCCGAGGCGGAGGGTCTGCCGCTCTTCGCACTCCGGGACGGAGAAGGAGCGGCCGGTGCGGACCGCCCCTTGTCGTGCGCACGGGCGGTACCGGTGCTGCGGGGAGTGCCGGTGCCGGCTCTGTCGGTCCCGGCGGACTTCTGCCCGCTGCCGTCGCCTCCGGAGGGCGGCAGATTCACGGCCAGCACGACGGCTCCCAGAGCGGCTGCCGCGGCGACGGAGGCGATGAGCGTGAAGCGGCGCCGCCGGGGCCGCACAGGAGCGAACGGGACAGCGCCGCCGACAGCCGGTTCATCACTTCCGCCGGCGGCGGGCACCGACGCAGCCGGCTTCGGTGTTCCCTCGGGCTCGTCGGCCCCGGCGCCGCGCTCCACCACCCCACTCGGCCTCGGCCGCCGGCGCCCCCGCTCCGCATCCGCCAGAATCCACCGCCGGTGCAGCTCGATCAGTTCCTCGGGGGTTGCCCGGCACGCCCGCGCGAGCCGCTCGGCCGGCGCGTATTCGGTCGGCACCGCGCTACCGCGGCAGTAGCGGTGCAGCGTCGATGTGCTCATGTGCAGCCGCTTGGCGAGCGTCCCGTAGCTCAGCCCCGAGCGTTCCTTCAACCCCCGTAACAACTCCGCGAACGTGTCCGCGTCCCCGGCAGCCCCCATCGCCCCAGACATCGTTGTTCCCCTTCCCCGCCTGACCCGGCGCGTCCCCTTTGCACGTTCCAGGCCCTTAGATGTCCCCCGGCCGAAGTCCGTTCTGTGTTCCAGCATCCACAACTGCCCAATATTCGTGGTGGCTGGGAGGAATCACCCCGCAATCTCCGTTCGTCCAGGCACCACAGGCGGAGTTGACGTAGACGGGCCGGCGTTCTCAGTTGCGGGGCAGGAGGGATCCCAGCGGTCCCAGATCCAGATTGAGGTCTTCCAGGCGCATGTCGTGCTGCTCGCACAGCTCGGTCATCCGTGCTTCGAGATGCATCAGGGTCTCCCCGATGTGTTCCACCTGCTCATCGCTCAGGTCACCCTGCTCCACGCGGCGGATGGCCTGACGTTCCATCAACTGCCGCAGCAGCTCCACCACGGTGAGCACCAGGGAGACCAGATCGCGGCCCATTTGCTCACGGTCGAGGTCGACTCTGCTCTCCGGCGTACCCGGCTTTCCTCCGGTCACCGCGGGCCTCCGGCTCACAGCGGGCCTCCGTCCGACCACGGCGCGGGGACGCGTTCGTTGACCGACGACAGCAGTGCGTGCAGGGAGAGCCGGACCAGCGGCACATCGGCGATGGCGATGACCAGATCGCCGCTGACCACGACCCCGGTGGACAGGACGCGGTCCAGGAGGTCGACCAGCGGTACCCCGATCGGCCCGGCGAGCGGGCCCGGGGTGTCCCAGGGGACGGGCTCGTGAGCGGACACCGCTCACACCTCCCCGGCGAAGGAGTACGGCACCCAGGGGCCGGATACCTCGACCTCCGCGCCGGTACGGAGCCGCAAGAGCTCCACCGCATCGAGAAGTTGCTTCTCGCGCACGATCGTCACCAGGTAGGCGGCGTTGAGCACTTGCAGACGGTGCCGCTCCCCCGTCATCTCCTGGCTGTGCGGGCGGAGCCGGCGGGTGGCGGTGGCCAGACGGCTCAGGACGGCATCAATGTCCTCGGCGGTCCGCAGCGCCCGGTCGTGGTGCTGCTCGCGCGCCTGGTGCAGCCCGCGTTTGCGTTCCAGGTAGGCACGGCCCGCCCCGCCGGACGATCCGCCGCCGTTCCGGGGAGGTGCCGGTGGTGTGCTCTGCGGTGCCTCCGGCACGGTCGCCGGGAGACTGACCTTCACCCCCCATTCGGCGTGGCCCTCGATGCGGGCCAGCGCTGTGGCGAAGCGGTCCTGGTCCGCGCCGAGGGCCTGTTGTGCCCGCTCGTCCCCGCGGTAGAGGGTGGCGAGTGCCAGCGGCACCGTCGGCCCGCAGGCGGCGGCCGCGGTCACCACCTCGTGGTGCGCCCGGGCGCAGCGCTCCAGTTCCGCACGGTCCGACAGCCGCTGCTGCCAGGCGTCCTCGGTGAACCCGTCGGCCGGTACGTGCTGGACGACCGCGGTGAGGGGGCCGAGCGGCAGGGTGCGCACGGGGAAGCCGGCGGCGAGGCCCGCGAGCCCGCTGAGGATGGCCGGGTCCAGCCGACGGCACACCGCATAGACATAAGTCGCGGTCGTGGTTGTGCTCTCCGGGGCGCCGGGCTGCTCGCTCGTCATGACCCCGCCTTCTCCTTCGTCCGGGAGGTGGCCGCCTCGCCGTCGTCGGCGGACTCCAGCGCCTCCAGCCGCTCGCGCAACCGGTCGTTCTCCTCCCGCAGTTCACTCCGCGCCGCCTTGGAGCTGAGCGCCGGATCGGTCTCCCACCAGTCGATCCCGGCTTTTCTGGCGGTCTCCACCGAGGCGACGAACAGGCGCAGCCTGATGGTGAGCAGTTCGATGTCCAGCAGATCGATCTTGATGTCCCCGGCGATGACGATGCCCTTGTCGAGGACGCGTTCAAGGATGTCGGCGAGGTTCGCGGTGCTGGGACCGTTGGCAGGAGGAGCGGCCGGTCGGTGGTCGACATCGGTCACGGGGGCACTCCTTCCTCTTCGTGGCGTACCGGGCGGGCGGCGGGTCCGGCGCGCCGGTCAGCTCTCGTACAGCAGGTCGAGCAGTTGGTCCTCTTCGCGCTCGAACGCCGCTTTGCTGAGGTGCCCGGCCTCGTACTCCTGGTTCAGCGCGGCGAGCCGGGCGCGGATGACGGAGGGGTCGTGCAGCTCGCGGTCGGCGGCCCGGGCGAGTTGGTCGGCCACCCACACCACTCCCCGCACCGGGGCGAGCGGCAGGGTGAGCACTCCGCTGATCAGCCCCATGTCAGCCGCCGGTTCTTCCCGCGAGCACCTGCGGCTCCAGGAAGCTGTAGCAGGGCAGCGGTCCCGCCACCCGCAGGGCGACGCGCTCGCGCCGGTCCTGGGCCAGGCGCTCCGCCTCCGCGGCGAATTCGGCGCTGTCGGTCCGGTCCACCAGGAACGACATATTGACCTGGCACCCGGATACCTCCGGCCCGGGGCGGACCGCATGGGCCCAGGGCTTCAGCTCACGCACGATTTCCTGGCCCGCTTCGGCGGCCCGGCGGGACAGCGCGGTCGCCACCGCCTCTCCCAGCCGCATATTGGCCTCGTAGCTGGGCCGCCGGTGCACCTCTTCGCGCAGCCCACGGATGGTGGCGTCCCCTTTGACGAGCGCGGCGAGCGAGTCGTCGGCCGGCATCGCCTTGACATTGATCTCAACCCGGCCCGCGAGGCTTTCCAGCGCCGCCAGATGGCGTTCCTCGTCGTCGGCCAGCTGACGGCGGATCACCGTCTCGTCCGGCGCCACCATGCCGAATCGCATGGGCAGGACGGGCCCGCGTTCGGACAGGGCCAGCAGCAGCTCCTGATGCGCCAGCAGGTCGCGGCGGCGGGCCCGCAGCTTCGGCGGCGCCTGGCTCACGACCGCGGCGACCCGTCCCTCCGCGATCTTCTCCACGACGCCCGGAGGATCCCCGACTCCGCCCACATCCGAGGGCAACGGGCGATCGGTCCGGATGATGCCGTAAACGTAGATACCGTCGTCCGTCACGGGTCATTCCTCCTCTGCGCGCCGCCGGCGGGAAGCGGCTCCGGACCGGGCGGTACTGCGCCGCCGGCGCTGCGGCTGCGCTTCCTCGTCCGCATCGTCATCCCCGTCATCACCCTTGCCCACCGCCGAACGGACGGTTTCGCCCACGGATTTGGCGGCGTCTTTCACCTTGCGCTTTCCGATGCCTTTGGCGGCCTGGCCGCTGAAGAGTTCGGGAACGGTGACACTGCCCGAATCCCGCTCCAGATCCAGCCGATTGCACGCCTCCGCGAACCGCAGGTAGGTATCCACGCTGGCGACCACGATGCGGGCATCAATCTTCAGAATCTCGATCCCCACCAGGGACACCCGTATGAAGACATCGATGACCATTCCGCGGTCCAGGATGAGCTCCATCACGTCGTACAACGTGCCGGCCCTGGGCGGGCAGGGAATTACCTCTCCGGACAGGCCGGTATAGGTCGTCATGCTCATCTGGGGTGCCCTTTCAGCTGGTCGGGACGGCGCTCACTGATCGGCCGCACCTCGTCGATAGCGGTGGGTCCGGTAGTACTCGCGCAGTTCGCCCTCGTTGTCGAGCCTTACCTCGTACGTCGCAAGAAGGCTCGTGGTGTCCGGGATCCGCGCCAGCTCCAGCACATCCACCACGACACACCAGCCGTCGTCGGTCCGCCGTACCGCCGAAACCCCTTCGGTCCGGTGGCTGATCACGCTCTGAAGCAATTCGGCGGCGCGCTGCGCCACCTCCGCCGGGGTGTTCTCCGGCGTTGTCTTCCGTTTACGGGCAGCCGTGGACGACCGGACCCGCGTGCGGGATTGCTCTGCCATACCCCAAGTCTCATGGTCTCCCTGCCCAGCGCATCCTGAGCGGGACCAATCTGATCAGGCGTCGCGTGGAGGGGGGCGCCGGGTGACGGCCAGGATGGCCATGTCGTCCTCGCGGTCGCCCTCGGTCCAGCGGCCGACATCCTTGGTCACGGCCTCCACCAGCGCCTCGGGTTCCGTGAACCGACGGCCCAGGCGCCCCGAGCACACCGGGTCATAGAAGGTGCCCCGCCTGTCCCGCGCCTCGGTGACCCCGTCCGTGATCAGCAGCAGCGAGGCACCCGGGGGCAGCCGCACCCCGTCGACGGGTACGGAGGCCGCCGGGGTGAGGTCGCCCAGCCCCACCCCGAGGGGCAGCTGAGGGATGGTCGGGTCGAGCCGTACGAGCTGCCCGCCGTGCACCAGATACGGGGGTGGATGCCCGCGGTTCACCAGGCTCAGCATTTCGCCGTCGGCGGAGACCTCGGCCAGCACGGCGGTGGTGAAGCCCTCACTGGAGATCACCGGCCCGCTCCGGGCCGCCGCCCTGGCCAGCGCCTCGTCCAACCGCTGCCCCAGCGTGTTCAGGCTGGGAGCATATTCGGCCTCCTGCCGGAAGGCACCGAGCGCGACCGACACCGCGGCGACGGCCTTGATGCCCTTGCCCCGCACATCGCCGATGATCATCCGTACCCCGAACGGCGTCTCCTGCACCGCGTAGAAATCACCGCCGATCCGAGCCTCGGCCTGCGCCGCGGTGTACCCGGCGGCCACGGCCAGCGGCCCGGCCTCCTTCGGCGGGTCCGGGAGCACCGCCCGCTGGACCGCCTCTGCGACATCCCTGGCCAGCGCCAGATCGCGGCCCTGGCGCACGATGAGCCGGTTGACCCCGAGCGCCAGCACCCCGATCAGACCGACCACGGCCAGATCGACCAGCAGCGGCGTCGCCGGACGCCCCCGCTCGATGTCCAGGGCCACCGAGACCACACAGGTGACACACACGACGGCGAGCGCGGACCGGAAGGTGAGCGTGGCCCCGGCGACGAGCGGCGCGGCGGCCAGCAGCGGGAGCCCCATATACGGCTCGGGCGCGAAAAGGTTCAGCAGGACGCCGACCAGGAGGGCCAGCGCCGCGAGTATCCAGGGCACCTTCGCCAGCGTGGGTTGCAGGCCATTCACAGCGCATCTCCTGCTGCCGGACCGCGCCCGCGACGCGGTGGCCGGCGGACGGTGTGCCGCACCGCCAGGTGAGTCATTCCGATGGCTTCACATATACGCCCTGTGGGCTCGATGTGCTCGTTACGGGCGGGCTTCCGGCCGGGCCCGGGGCCGGGGCGGGGGCGTGGGGCTTCGGACTGGCCGGATCCGGGTGCCGGGTCAATGGTCTCCCCGGAGATAATGATCGAATTGTGCATAGGGGGGCAGCATCATCTTTTACTTGATTCTCGCTTGTGATGTGCTTTTTTGGATCTTCCTGGTCGGCGGCCTGGCGGCCCGCTACGCCGCCGGCTGGCGGACCCTGGGTGGCGGGCTGCTGCTGTGTGTCCCGCTGATCGATGTCGTGCTCCTGGGAGCCACCGTCGTCAGCATCCAGGACGGCGCCGGACCGACCGTCTGGCACGGCCTGTCGGCCGCCTACCTCGGCCTCACCGTCGTCTACGGACACCGCACCGTCCGCTGGGCCGACGCGAAATTCGCCTGCCGCTTCGGTGCGGGCGCCGCACCGCCCCGGCCGGTACTCCACGGCCGCGCGGCCGTCGTCGACGCCTGGAAGTCCTGGTTCAGGTTCCTGCTGGCCTACGCGCTCGGTGTCGGCATGATCTTCGGGTTGGTGGCGCTGGTCGGCACGCTCGACAAGGCGGCTCCGCTGCTCGTCTGGCTCAACCCGCTCACCAAGGTCCTCGTCTACAGCCTCATCTGGCCCGTCACCACCACCATCTGGCCCGGCAAGGCGCCGGAACCGGAGCCGAAGCAGGAACCGGAGCAGGAACCGGCCAGGGAGAACGGCTGACCGGGATGATCTCGCGCCGACCGCCGACCGCCGACCGCCGACCGCCGGCCCGAGATGCCGGAAAGACGCCCCTAACCGGCCTCCGCCCCACGCGCGGCCGGCGCCGAGAACCACCGCAGTCCCGGTGTCGTCGAGCCGACCAGGGCCACCGCGCCGATGCACAGCAGACCGCCGCTGACCAGGGCCGTCGCGCCTGATGTGGCGTCCGCGACGAGGCCGCCGCGCAGGTTGCCGAGGTCCGGGCCGGCCTGTCCGACGATCTGTTCTGCGGCGCTGACGCGGCCCAGCAGTTCGTCGGGGGTGTGCAGCTGCACGAGGGTGCTTCGGGAGACGACGGAAACGGTGTCGGCGGCGCCCGCCAGGGTCAGGAAGGCCAGGCCGGCCCAGGGGTCGGCCGACAGGCCGAACAGCGCGAGGGCCGCGCCCCAGGTGGCCGAGCCGGCGAGCATGACGAGACCGGGGCGGGAGCGGCGGGTGAAGCTCCCGGCGAAGAGGGATGCGAGGACCCCGCCGGCGGCCACGGCAGCCAGAAAGAGGCCGAGCGTGCGGGGATTGCCTCCAAACCGTTCCGCGTTGACCTGGGGGAACAGGCTGATCGGCATCGACAGCAGAGTGGTGGCCAGGTCCGTGAGGAGCGCGCCGCGGATGACGGGGGTGCGGACCAGGAAGGCCAGGCCGTCCGCCACACCGCGCAGACCGGGCCGGGCGGGCTCGTCGCCGGGGCTCATCCGGGGCAGGCCGTACGCCCCGTAGAACGCGGCGGCGAAGGTGAGCGCGTCGATCAGATAACAGCCGCCGACGCCCAGACGGCCCAGGATCAGCCCGCCCAGAGCGGGGCCCATCAGCATGGCGCCCTGGAAGGAGATCCGGTTCAATGCCAGCCCGGCTGCGAGCTGTTGCTCCGGCAGCAGACGCGGAATGAAGGTGCGGGACACCGGTGTGCTGCCGGCCGTGAAGCAGGACTCCACCGCGACCAGTAACAGCACGGCGGGCGTCGGGAACTGCCCGACGAGCCCTTGCAGGGCGAGCAGCAGCACGCACCCGGCCTGGCCGGTCGTCATGATCAGGTAGAACTTCCGCCGGTCCACACGGTCGACAACCGACCCGACGAAGAGGCCGAGCACGATGAGGGGGATCGCCTGGGCCAGGCCGACGGCCCCGGTCCAGACGGTGCTGTGGGTCGTCTGCCAGACCTGGAACATCACGGTGACCAGGGTCATGTGCCCGCCGAGCCGGGAGAGCGCCTGGCCCAGCCACAGCCGCCGGAACGGTGCCGACCGCCGCAGCGGGGTCACATCGAGCAGCGCGTGCTTCACTCCCATGCGGGTTCCTCGGCCAGCTTCTCGGCGATCCGGTCGTGGAAGCTCTTGCGCGCGAGCAACTGCTCGATGTCGGTGACGACCCGGGTCAGCGGATAGGGGAGCTCGGCCTCGATCTCGGCGACGGCCGCCTCGGTGGCGCGCCACTCCGCGGCCAGCCGTCCGGCGATGCCGCGGGCCCGTTCCGTGAGCGTCACCTTCTTGCTGCGTGCATCGTCGCCCGCCACGGTCTCCACCCAGCCGGCCGCGCGCATCGCGGCCACCTTCTGGCTGAGTGCGGAGTGCGTCCGGCCGACCGACTCGGCCAGTGCGGTGATGGTCATCGGCCCGCGGGCGTGCAGCCGGAGCAGCTCCAGGACGAAGCTCGGCTTGAGCCCGGTGATCCGTTCCTCGGCATAGATCCGGGCGATGTCCGCGTCCATCGCTGCCTGGAGCTGCCGCAGCGGCCGCCACAGGGTCTGCTCGGTGGGATCGAACGTGGGGTCCTCGGCCATCCGCGGATCGTAACAGCGCTTATGTAAGTGCTGTCAGGTTGCTTCCGGCCAAGTGGCGCCGGGGCCCCCGCGGGACGGAGTGTGCGGGCGGCCGGTCCTGGTGGACCATGGAAGCCACAGCACTCACCAGCGAAGGGGAGGGCCACGGCCAGCGAGGTGGACAGGCCACGGACCGGAGCGAGGGCCGGCCAGGTGGTCCGTCGGGTGGAAGGAGTGCCCGGGTGAGCGCAGCCGACGGGCGTCCGGCCGAGGCCGGGCAGCCGGAGGGAGTACCGCCACAGCCGAGCGGGCTGATGGACCTCCTCGGTGTGGCCGCGGTCCTCCTGGACTCCGATGGGCGGATCGTGCTGTGGAGCCCGCAGGCCGAGGACCTGTACGGCTACACCGCCGAGGAAGCGCTCGGGCGGTACGCGGCGCCCCTGCTCATCCACCAGGAGCACTGGGACCTGGTGATCGGAAGGTTCTCCGGGGTCATGGCGACCGGCCGCAGCTGGAGCGGCACCTTCCCCGTCCGGCACAAGGACGGCACCATACGGCTGGTGGAGCTGCGCAACATGCGGCTGATGGACGACCACGGCGACTTCTACGCCCTCGGGCTGGCCACCGACTCCTCGACGCTCCGCGAGGTGGAGCGGGATGTCGCCCTGTCCACCCGGCTGATCTCCCAGTCCCCCATCGGACTGGCGATGCTCGACACCGAACTGCGGTATGTGGCCGTCAACCCTGCCCTGGAGCGGATGCACGGCATACCCGCGAAGGATCACCTCGGACGGCACTACCGCGAGATCATGACCGCCGCGAAGTTCGAGGTACCCGAGGCCGCGATGCGGCAGGTCCTCAAGACCGGGACGCCGATGGTCGACCAGACCACGGTCGTCGGCCGTACCCCCTCCGACCCGGGCCACGAGCACGCCTGGTCGATCTCGCTGTACCGGCTGGAGGACCCACAGGGGCGGGTGCTCGGAGTGGCCGACCTGGTGGTGGATGTCACCGACCGGTATCAGTCGGCCAGGGAGGCCGCCGAGGCCCGGCAGCGGCTGGCGCTGATCGCCGACGGCTCGGCCCGGATCGGCACGACGCTGGAGGTGGGACAGACCGCCCGGGAACTCGCCGAGGTCACCGTTCCCGAGCTCGCCGACGTGGTGACGGTCGATGTCCTGGACTCCGTCCTGGACGAGCACCGACCCACCCCCGACGACGGCACGGCGCTCTTCCGCGCCCTCGCGGTCAAGGCCGCCTACCCCACCGAGGCCGTCCAGGCCGCCGATCCGCCCGGCCATATCGCCGCGTACGACACCGACCGCCTGGCCACCCAGTGCGTACGCACCGGCCGCCCGATCCTCGTGCCGCACGCCGATGCCGACGACCTGGCGCGCATCGCCCGCGACGACCACGCCGCCACCTTGCTGGCCCGCGCCGGGGTGCACTCCTACCTGCTGGCCCCGCTCACCGCCCGCGGCCATATCCTCGGCGTCCTGGGCCTCATCCGCACGCGCAACTCGCCCGCCTTCGACGAGGACGACCTCGCCCTCGCCTCCGAACTGGCCTCCCGTGCCGCCGTATGCATCGACAACGCCCGCTCGCACCAGAGCGTGCGCAACGCCGCCGAGACCCTCCAGCGCAGCCTGCTCCCCGACCATCCGCCGCACCGTCCTGGTCTACAGCTCGCCTCCCGGTACCGGCCCGCGCAGGCCACCTACGAGATCGGCGGCGACTGGTACGACGTCCTCCCGCTCGACGGCGACAAGACCGGCCTCGTCGTGGGCGACGTCATGGGCAGCGGTATCGACGCCGCCGCCACCATGGGCCGTCTGCGCACCGCGACCTGGGCGTTCGCCGATCTCGACCTCGACCCCGCCCAGGTCCTCCAGCACCTCGACAAGATCACCTCGGGTCTGGAGCACTACATCGCCACCTGTGTCTACGCCACCTACGATCCGCACCGCGCGGTGCTCCACATCGCCACCGCCGGCCATCTGCCGCCCGCCCTCGTACGCCGCGGCAAGCACCCCGAGCTCCTCGACCTGCCCACGGGCACACCACTCGGCGTGGGCGGCGTCCCCTTCGAGACCATCACCTTCGCCCTCGACCCCGGCGACCAACTGGTCCTCTACACCGACGGCTTGGTGGAAACCCGCCACCACTCACTCGACGAACGCCTCGACACCCTGCTCCGCCTGCTGGACGCCCCCGACCGCTCCCTGGAAGAAACCTGCGACCGCCTCCTCCGCGAACTACGGCGCCCCGACGACCCGGACGATGTCGCCCTGCTGATCGCGGGGACCGAGCGGTTCATGCCGGAGGCGCTCTAAGGGCTGTCCCGTAGGTGTGTCCCCGAAGCCCTGCCCTACGGCGCGTCCGCGAAGTCCCGTGCTAGCTGCACGCGTTGACCGTCGCGGCGGCCCAGGCCCTGACGCGTTCGGTGAACTCCGAGGCGGGGAACGAACCGTCGACGGCGACGTCATGGATCGTGACGGAGAAACGGGAGTGCGGCGCGTCGCGGTACGGCCGGGCCGCGTCCCGGACGGCTGGTGAGGGACTGCCCTTCGCACGGTGGGAGTTGCCCCGACGAGCCCGGCCGACGAGCTGGTTCACTGCGTCGAGGCCGCCGTCGAGATAGGCGTGCAGGAGCGCCCAGGCCGTCCCGCCGTCGTCGGCGGGAAGCCGACTGGGGTGTTGAAGCAGGAAGCAGGAGACGGAGACGCCGTGCAGCGGCCCCCACGGTGCCTGCCGTTCATGGTCCAGCGCGAGCAGTGTCTGGAACAGCTCGTCGCAGGATCGCGGGTCCATCGGCGCACCGCACTCTGCGCAGGGTTCCATGCCTTCTCCTTGATCCTCGGAGTACGGCGTCCCAGCATCTCCGGTTTGGCGTTTCGGCGCCTGTGGTTTTCCGCAGAGCGCGGAGCATTCGTGCGTCTGGGAAGCCTCGTTGACTGAATACGCGTGGGCGGCACCGCGCGATTTACTGAGCGAATTCTTGTGCGTCGCTGGATGAAGTTCTGGGCCGAATTGCACTATGGCCGCATTCGATGCCTCCGGCGGCGCCCAGACCATGGGACCCACCCCCGGGCGGCCGTCATGCTCATGCCCTCCGGCGCGAACCGTCGGCAACAACGGCACGCTCGGGCCACCCGGGAGGCTCAATTATTCGCCCGGATTCGGGGGTCTCAAGTGGTGCGCCGTGACAATGCAACTGGCTGTGTGTCATATCACTACTGCGCCGCAGAAGGCCGACAGGGTGTCGCCCTTCGCAGCAGGCCGAAAGGAACATGTCCATGCGCACTGCCCGCACTCTGTTCGCCTCAGCCGTCATCACCGCGATGTTCGCGGTCACCGCCCCCGCCGCGACCGCCGTGTCCGCGGTCGGGGACCACACGACGGACCATGTCACGTCGAGCAGTTCCGGCCACGACCACGACAGGTGCAGGCACGGACACCACAAGCGCGACCATCACAAGAAGGACCACCGCAAGAAGAACCACCACAAGCGCGATCACCACAAGCGCGATCACCACAGGCGGGACCATCACCGGCCGTCCGGCGGTGTGCACACCGGCGGCGGGGCGCTGGCCGACCTTCTGCGCTAGGACGGGCCAGGCCGGGCGCCACGGGTCGTGACCGGGTGCCGGCCGGCTCCCTGCTGTTCTGCGGGGGTGGGCCCTCCTCTTGGGGAGCCCACCCCCGTCGCGATTCGCCGTGTCCGACGACGGCTGATAGGGAGGTGACATGAGCGAAATCCCTCCGGTTCTGACCGTGATCGCCATCAGCACCATCGGAGTCACCGATGTCCACGACGACAACGCCGACTCATGGCTGGTGATCGAAACCGCCGAGCAGGGCCAGCTGTTGCTGAACCTGCCCGGTCCCATGTACCGGGCCGCGGTCCAGTCGACCGAGCTCCCGGCCGACCAGCCCGGCCCCGGCCGGCTGGCCCTCACCGAGGCCGAAGTCGCCGCCTACCGCGCCCACATCGCGAGCCTGACGCGCACCGAGCAGGAGCCGTCCGAGTGACCCGGTGACCGGCCGGACCGGTCACCGATCCAGGGACACCTCCCCGACCCCGGGGTGTTCCCCGCCCTGGTCCGTACGCCCCCAGCCCGGCGCCCCGGCCCCTAAGGGCTGCCCCGTCCCTGGCCCCCGGCCCGTGCGATGAGGAGGGCGACGTCGTCCGGGTCGTCCGGATCGCGCAGGGCGTCGAGAAGGCGATCGCAGGTGTCCTCCAGGGTGTCGTCCGGGCGGTCGAGGAGGCGGAGCAGGAGCGCCAGGCGCTCGTCGATGGGGTCGTGGCGGGTCTCGACCAGGCCGTCGGTGTAGAGGACCAGCTGGTCGCCGGGGCGCAGGGGGAAGGTGGCCTCTTCGAAGGGGACTCCGCCGACCCCTAGGGGTACGCCGATGGGCAGGTCGAGCAGCTCCGGCGGCCGGCCCGTGCGCATCAGTACCGGCGGCAGATGCCCGGCGACGGCGATGCGGCAGACGGCGTGCTGCGGGTCGTAGACGGCGTAGGCGCAGGTGGCGTACTGGTCCAGATCTTCGGTGATCTTGTCGATGTGCCGCAGCACCTCGGTCGGCGGGATGTCGAGGTCGGCCAGGGTGGAGGTGGCGGTCCGCAGGCGTCCCATGGTGGTGGCCGCGTCGATGCCGCTGCCCATCACATCGCCCACGACGAGCGCGGTCTTGTCCGCTCCGAGGGGGACCACGTCGAACCAGTCGCCGCCAACTTCGCTGGTCGTGCCGGCGGGCTGGTAGCGGGTGACGATCTCCAGGCCCTTCCGGTGCGGCGGCCGGTCGGGGAGCAGGCTCCGCTGGAGGGTGATGGCGGTGTTGCGCTGGCCCTGGTACAGGCGGGCATTGTCGATGCACACCGCGGCGCGTTCGGCCAGTTCGGTGGCGAGCGCGAGGTCGTCCTCGTCGAAGGGCAGCGGGTTGCGGGCGCGGGTGAGGCCCAGGGCTCCGAGTACCTCGCCGCGGGAGATCAGCGGCATCGTGAGATAGGTGTGGATGCCGGCCCGGGCCAGCAGGGCGGCGGCCTCGGGGTCACGGGCGATGCGGGCCAGGTCCTGGTCCTGGACGTGGGCTATCAGGAGGGGCTGACCGGTGCGCACACACCGGGTGGCCAGTCGGTCGGCTCCGTAGCTGGCGAGGTGGCCGGGAGGGTCGGCGGCGCGGACCGCCTCCGTGGGATAGGCGGCCTTGACCGCGAGGGCCCGGAAGAGGGCGGGGCGGGCGCCGGGTGTCTGGGCCGGGCGGCCTTCCAGGACGGAATCCAGGATGTCCACCGCCGCGATGTCGGCGAGCTCGGGCACGGCGACCTCGGCCAGCTCGCGGGCGGTCTGCTCCACCTCCAGAGTGGTGCCGATCCGGGCGGTACCGTCGGCGATCATGGCCAGCCGGCGGCGGGCGCGGGTCGCTTCGGTGGCCGCGCGGTGCCGGTCGGTGACGTCCACCGCGAGGCCGGCCACTCCGAGCACCCGCCCGCCCGGGTCCTCCAGCCGGTAGTAGGAGACCGACCAGGCGTGATCGTTGTCGGGGTCGGCGGGGGTGCGGCCCACGGTGTACTCGTCGACCAGGGGTGTGCCGGACGCCAGGACCTGCCGCAGGGCGGCCTCGATGGCGTCGGTGTCCAGGAACGGCAGCACCTCCCGGACCGACCGGCCGATGTGCTCCTTGGCGGGCACCCCGTTCATCCGCTCCAGCGCCGGGTTCACGGCC
Source organism: Streptomyces sp. bgisy130 (assembly GCF_057708345.1). Taxonomy (NCBI): domain Bacteria; kingdom Bacillati; phylum Actinomycetota; class Actinomycetes; order Kitasatosporales; family Streptomycetaceae; genus Streptomyces; species Streptomyces sp. bgisy130. Next base: position 308,555 of record NZ_JBYISA010000002.1, on the reverse strand, counting down.
AGATAGCGCAGCTCGGTGTCCAGGACGGCCAGCCCGATCGGGGACTGCGAGACCAGCCGCGTGGACAGCGCCACATCGCGTTCCACCTGGCGCAGGATCTCCTCGTCCGTGGCGATGCCCAGGGCGTAGAAGTCACCGTGGTCGTCCAGCAGCCGCATATTGCGGAACTCGACCAGCCGGGAGCTGCCGTCCTTGTGCCGGACGGGGAAGGCGCCGGCCCAGCTCTCGCCCGTCGCCATCACCTCGGCGAACAGCCTGATCACCAGGTCCAGGTCCTGCTCATGGACCAGCAGCCGCCCCGCGAACCGGCCCAGCGCCTCCTGCGCGGTGTAGCCGAACAGCTTCTCGGCCTGCGGGCTCCACAGCACGATCCGGCCCTCGCCGTCGAGCAGCACCGCCGCGACGCTGAGCAGATCCAGCAGCCCGCTCCGCTGCGGCGCCCCGGCAGGCGGCTGGTCGCCCGGCGGGCCGAAGGGGCCTGCTGTACCCATCCCAGGCACCTCCTCCGCCTGTGAGCGGGGCATGCGGTCCCGCCGGCCACGGGCTGCGGCCCGTATCCACTACACCTCGCAGTGCTTCCATGTTCCCCGGATCCGGGAGGCCGCGCAGTCGCTCCGGTCCGCGCCCGCGGCGGACAGGCTGGTCCCTGGGTGAACGGGGCCGGTCGGCGGGGCCGGTCCGCGGTGTCCTCGGCCGCAATTTCCGGTACGTATGCGCCGCCCCGGCCCCGGATTTGCCTCGGGCCAGGGGCGGTGTGCAAAAGTGGGGCCCCCGTCAGCCGGGCGCGCCGCCTGCGCAGCCCCTGCCGGGACTCCCCCACACCCCAGACGGCCGGTTCCGGCTGCGCCCTGTGCGTGTCCGGGCCGTCGCCCTCCCGTTACGTCCTTCCCGAGAGAGCGATGCAGGCAACGACTCTTCCTCCCCGGACCGCAGACCTGTTCCAGCAGGGTCTGGAGCGCCAGGCCGGCGCGGCCCTGCTGCGTTTCGGCGCCGCCCGACGACGCCCGTCCGGCCGGATCAGCTGGTCCGGCGACGGCGCCGCCGCCTGGCTCGACGACGCCCGCGGACATCTGTGGAGCGTCGGCGAAGCGGTTCCCGCCGCCGGGCTCGTGCTCCGGGCCGCGCATGAACTCTCCGACGAGGTGAGGGAGTTCACCGGGCCCCGGGGCACCGATGCGCTGGTCGGCCGCCATCTGGCGGTGTCCGATGTCGTCGAGTGGGTCTTCCGGTGGACGCTGGAGGAACCGCCGCTCCAACGGGCCGAGGAGCGGGTCATGGAGCTGGACGAGTCGCACCACGAGGAGCTGCTCGGCTTCCTCAACGAGCACAGCCCCGCCCATTCGACCGGCCCCGGCTCCTCCGGCGTCAGCCTGTGGACCGGTATCCGCGACCCCGACGGACGGCTGGTGGCCTGTGGCGCGCTGAGCAGCCTGCGGGACAGCGGGGCCCCGCTGATGGCGTCGGTCGCGACGGACGCGCGGCTGCGTGGTCAGGGTCTCGGCGCGGCGCTGACCTCGTGGCTGACCCGGTACGCCGTACGCCGGCACGGGTTCTGCACGCTGTGGCAGCTCGCCGACAACGTCCCCGCCGAACGGCTCTACACCCGCCTCGGGTACCGCAACGAGGACCCGTGCGTCTCCGGGCGCATCGCGGCGCCGGGACATCCTTGAGGGAAGCCGGCGCCCGTCGGTGCCGGGCGCCGGGGTCAGGCCCGTCACAGCCGTACGCGGTGGACCCGGGCGAGCAGCAGGACGGTGTCATCGGCCGGGGAACTCGGTACGAGGCGGGCGAGGATGTGGTCCGCGGCGGCCTCCAAGGAGTCGGGGAGCCGGTTCAGTTCGCTGCGCAGCGCCGTCAGCCCCTCGTCGATGTCGTGGTCCCGGGCCTCGATGAGACCGTCGGTGTAGAGGACGAGGGTGGTGTCGTCGGGCAGGTCGAGCTCCGTCGAACGGAAGGGACAGCCTCCGACACCCAGGGGTACCCCCAGCACCTCGTCGATGACCTCGGTCCGGCCGTCGGGGTAGCGGAGCAGGGGCGGAGGATGGCCGGCGCTGGCGATCCGGGTGCGTCCGGTGACCGGGTCGTAGCGGATGTAGAGGCAGGTGGCGAGTTCGATGCCCGCCTCCTGGGCGCACTGGTCGAGCTCGGTGAGCAGCTCTTCCGGTTCCTGGTCGTGGCGGGCCAGTGCCTTGGCGGTGATGCGCAGCCTGCCCATCGCCGCGGCGGCCGCGACACCGTGTCCCATGACATCGCCGACGACCAGGGCGACTCGCTGGTCGGGCAGGTCGACCACGTCGTACCAGTCGCCGCCGACCTCGGTGACGTGACTGCCGGGCAGATAGCGATGGGCCAGCTGCAGGGAGGGGCAGGACCCCAGGGAGCTGGGCAGCAGCGCGCGTTGGAAGGTGAGCGCGATGTCCCGCTCGCGGCTGTACAGGCGGGCGTTGTCCAGGCAGAGCGCGGCCCGGGAGGCGAGCTCCGCGGCCAGGCTGAGGTCCTGCTCGGTGAAGGTCGCGCGGGCCGCTGACCGGCCGAAAACGGCGATGCCCTGCGCCGTTCCCCGGGCGATGAGCGGGGCGAGGAGGAGACAGGTCAGACCGCTGTCGGCCAGCACCCGGGCGCGTGCCTCGTCGAGCATGGTCCGCAGCATGAACTCCTGGTTCACCGGCACCGCGATCGGGCGGCCGGTGCGCAGCATCCGGTGGATGGCGGAGCCCGGCGGGTAGTGCACTCCCGCCACCCCGCCGACGAGTTCCGTCGCGGGCGGGGGCAGCACGGTGCCGTGCGCGAGGCGGCGAGTGCGCACCGGCTGCGCCGGGTCGAAGGGCTCCCGCTCGTCCAGCCCTTCCACGAGCTCCACGACGGCCGCGTCGGCGAAGACCGGAACCACGGCATCGACCAGCTCCTGGGCGGTGACCTCCACGTCCAGGGTGGTGCCGATCCGGGCGGACGCCTGGTCCAGCAGCGCCAGCCGCTGGCGGGTGGCGGTCGCCTCCACGATGGCCTGCTCCCGGTCGGTCACATCCACCAGCAGGCCGCCCACTCCCGGGCGGGTACCGCCGGCCCGGGAGAGCGGGAAGAAGCTCACCGACAGCACCTTGTCCCGGTCCGGGTGGCCCCGGGTGCGCATCCCGACCCGGACACCGGCGATGGGCTTGCCGTCCTCGGCGACCCCGCGCAGCATCCGCTCGTACTCGCCGCCGTCCGCGGTGATCATGATCTCGGTGATACGCCGTCCCAGGTGTTCCTCGATGGGCAGCCCGTTGATGTCGGCCAGGCCCTGGTTGAGGTGGGCGTAGCGCAGTTCCTCGTCGAGCATGACCAGGCCGATGGGGCAGGTCTCGAAGAGCGCGTCGAGGAAGGCGAGATTGGTCTTCACCCGGTCCAGTTCGTCGCCGCGGCTCGCCAGGGCCATGACCACCGAATGCCCCGCCTCCCCGGCAACCGGGAAGACCCGGAAACCGCAGTCGAAGACCGAACCGTCCAGATGCGCGGCGAGCAGCCGCCCACGCCAATAGCCCTCGGTCCGGCCGCGCTCGGCCAGGAGGGCGCAGGCGTCGGGGCCGTCGTCGGGTGCGACGGGGAAGAGAAGGGCGCCGGGCTTCGCCAGCGCCTGCGCGGCCCGGTAACCGAAAAGGTGCTGGGCACCAGGGCCCCAGTAGCAGATCCGGTTGGCGTCATCGATGCCGAACACGGCGACGGCGACATGCTCCAGCAGCGAGCCGGGCTCGGACCAGAGTGGACCGCGAGCCTGCTGGTCGCTCGGCCGATCTGATGGCACCGGCTTGTCCTTCCACCCGCCGCGCGCGGTGGCCCGTCCGCCCTCCGGGCGCCAGAGCGGCTCTCTTCATTCTGCGCCCGTCCCTCAGGTGCGGACACTCGGCCTCGCGCCGGGCCCGGGGCGAGCGGCCGCGTGGCTGCCGGGCGGCCTCCGTGCCGCCGCGGCTCCGGCGGTGAGCGCGCCGCCCGTGAACGCCGCGGTCCGCCCGCCGACCGCGCACTTTGGCTGGTTTCCCGGTGTGAGCGGACCTGCCGGTGCGGCTTGGCTTGAGGGGTCCGCAACAGCGCTGCGTGAGGGGTACGGGTGTACGACTACATCATCGTGGGGGCCGGGTCGGCCGGATGTGTGCTGGCGGCCCGGCTCACCGAGGACGAGCACACCCGGGTGCTCCTCATCGAGGCCGGGCCGGCGGATGATGCGCAGGAAATCCACGTACCGGCCGCCTTCAGCAAGCTGTTCCAGACGAAGTACGACTGGAGCTACCTCAGCGACTGCGAACCGGGCCTGGACGGCCGGCGCCGGTTCCTGCCCCGCGGCCGGATGCTCGGTGGGTCCTCGTCGATGAACGCGATGATCTACATCCGGGGCAACCGCCGGGACTACGACGCCTGGGCCGCCGCCGGCGCGGAGCAGTGGGGCTGGGACGACGTCCTGCCCTACTTCCTGCGCGCCGAGGACTTCCGCGGGGAGACCTCGCCGTGGCACGGCACCGGCGGGCCGCTGACCGTCAGCGAAGGCCGCTCACAGCACCCGCTGATGACTGCCTACGTGGCGGCCGCCCAGGAGGCCGGCCATCCGTACACCGCGGATTTCAACGGTCCGGAACAGGACGGCGTCGGCCACTACCACCTGACGCAGCGGGACGGAATGCGGTGCAGCACGGCCGTCGCCTATCTGCGGCCGGCCCTGGACCGGCCGAATCTCGACGTGCTCACCGGCGCCCAGTGCACCCGGGTGCTGTTCGACGGTGACCGCGCGACCGGGGTCGAGCTGGAACGGGCCGGTGAACTGCTCCAGCGGCACGCCGAGCGGGAGGTGGTGCTGTCGGCCGGGGCGTACAACTCCCCGCAGCTGCTGATGCTGTCCGGGATCGGTGTGGCCGATGAGCTGACGGCGCACGGCATCACACCGCGGGTGGAGCTCCCGGTGGGGGAAAACCTTCAGGACCACGCGCACATCGGCCTCTTGTACCTGACCGACACCGAAACCCTGCTGACCGCCCAGACACCGGACAACGTGCGCCTGCTGGAGACCGAGGGGCGGGGCCCGCTGAGCTCCAACGTCGGTGAGGTCGGGGGGTTCCACCGCACCCGCGCGGGGCTGGAAGCTCCCGATGTCCAGGTACACGCCACTCCGGTGATGTTCCACGAGGAGGGCATCAGCCCGGTTACCGACCATGCCTTCATGTCCGGCGCGGCCCTGCTCGCCCCCACCAGCCGGGGCAAGGTCTCGCTGCGGTCGGCGATGCCCAGCGCCAAACCGCATATCCTGCACAACTACCTGGCCACGGAGGAGGATCGCGCCACGGCGGTACGGGCGCTGCGACTGCTGCTGGACATCGCCGACCAGCCCAGCCTGCGCAAGCACCGGCGCGCAGACTTCCGCGTACCCCGCTCCACGGACGACGCCGGGCTGCTGGAGTTCGCCCGGCGCGAGCTCCATACGCTGTACCACCCCGCGAGCACCTGCCCGATCGGCCCCGTGGTGGACTCCCGGCTCCAGGTGCACGGGGTCAGCGGCCTGCGGGTGGTGGACGCATCGGTGATGCCGACGGTGGTGCGGGGCAACACCAACGCTCCCACCATCATGATCGCGGAGAAGGCGGCGGACCTGATCCGCGGCCGGTCGGCACCGGCCTGACCTCCGGCCGGCGCCACGGGAGCGGCAACGACGCGGAATGCCGTCCGGTTCCCTGACGGCACCGGACGGCATTCCTCGGAGTTGCGTACGGGTTCAGCTGATCCGCGCGGGAACGAGCAGGCGTTCGCGGCCCAGGGCCCTGGCCGTGGTGTCGCCGTACATGACGAGCTTGCCGCCGGGCCAGAGCGCGAGGAGATCGTCCTGGCGGGCACCGCCGCCGAAGGCACCGGCCGTGACCGGACTGCCGTAGCGCCACGCCGACTTCGCCGGGCGCAGCTGGTGTTCGGCCTTGAAGCCCTTGCCGGCGAGATTCTCGTACACCGTCACCTCACCGTCGGACCAGCGGACGAACAGATCCTGGTCGCCGGCGGCCGCCGCGAAGTTCCCGGCGACGCTGTCGCGGGCGTGTGACCAGGTCGTGTTCTTGCGTTTCGCGAGCTGCTTCTCGGCGTGCAGACCCCGGCCGTCCACATTGGTGTAGAGCGTCATCTCAGCGTCGGACCAGCGCACCACGAGGTCGTCGCGGCGCGTATTGCCGCCACCGAACCGGCCGGCGGTGAGGCCCGCGGCATGCGTCCAGGTGCCGTTGGGGCCCTTGAGCTGGATCCGGTTGTTCAGCTTGTTGGTTTCGTTGACGTCCTTGTAGAGGGTCAGTTTGCCGTCGGCCCAGCGGACGAGGAGGTCATCGGTGCTGTTGCCGGTGAATTCGCCCACGGTGAGGGCCTTCGCCTGCTTCCATTCCGGCCCCCTCTTGGCGAGCCGGATGTCCTTGCCCAGGCCGTAGGCGCGGTCGCCGGGGTAGAGCGAGACCTCGCCGTCGGACCAGCGCACGATCAGGTCGCCGGTGCCGTTGCGCACCGAGTCGGAGTGGAACCGGCCGCTGAGGAAGGTGGTGGCGTGCTGCCACGTAGTGGCGTCACCGAGGGGGTTGACGGTGTCCGGCGCCGCGTCCGCGACCGCCTGGTTGTACAGACGGAGGACGTCGTTGTCGAACTGCGAGCTGTAGGAGACGTTGTCCAGGAGACCGCCGGTCTTGTAGCCGCCGATGGCGCCGACGAGGTTGCCACGGCTGCCGTCGAAGCCTTCCAGGAACGGACCACCGCTGACCCCCGTACGGAAGCCGTCGCAGCTGATCTCCATGAACCGGCCCTGGAAGGCCCGGGTCGCGTTGGTGCACTGGAGCGGGGTCTTCTGGCCGCCGGGGTAGCCGGTGAGCGTCACCTCACGGCGGGCCAGCTGCGCGGCGGGGACCGTCGTGAGGGTGTTGCCACGGCCGATGGCGTCTTCCAGGAGCTGTCCCTGCGAGTTCGGTCCGACGCGCAGAACGGCGAAGTCCACATCGTCGCTGGGTGACGAGGACAGATACCGCTCGTCGATCCACACCTTGCCCGGCTCCATCGGGAAGAGGCCATAGGGCCGCTCCCCGGGCTCGCCCGCCTGCGAGGCCCCGCCCCGGTAGCCGGGCACGAAGGCGACGTTGCGGTACGGCTTGCCGCCCTTCAGACAGTGGGCCGCGGTGAGCACCAGGCTCTTGGTCGGCGAGGTGACGGCGCCGGCGCTACAGAACTGGTTGGGCGTCGCCGAGCCGTCCTCACTGCGGATCAGGAACACACCGACCGTGGGGACCCCCGAGGCGACCTGATGACTCGGCGCGAACACCGCACTCCGGCCCGCCGCGTGGGGAGCCCGCAGCGGGGCCTGCGCCGTCTCCCCCGCCTGCACCGCATCCACGGGAACGGCACTCCGGATCCGCTCCGGCGTCCAGTAACGCTCCAGCTGCTGCGCCTTGCGGATGTCCTCCTGCGTGACGCCCTTGGAACGCTTCACGGGGCCGGGCGAGGGCTTCACCGGGCCGGGGGAAGGTGTCGCCGGGCCGGCCGTCGCCGGAGTCGTCATGGCGGCGGGGACGTCCGGAGCGTCCGGCGTCGCTTGGTGCGCGGCGAGCGCCGGTCGGGCCAGTGCCGGTACGGCGAGCGCGATCGAGGCGCAGACGCCGACGGCGGCGGCGCGCACCCAGGGTATTCGTTGCATGAGCCTGTCCGTTGAAGGGTCGAAACGACCGGGTTCAGCTGAGGGAGCCGGACGCGAGGGCGCGTTCCCGGCCCGGGAATTCATTGGTTCTCGCGCGCCTTCCGGCGAATCTCCTCCGGATCAGCGGGGCGATTCTTGATCGCCGCTTACGGCGCCCAATTCACCAGCTGCGCCGCCCTGAAGAAGTGGCTTGGATCGCGATACTTTCGCCGGGCGCTTTTGAAGCGGGAGGAAGGTATCACGAAACCACCGGCCAAATTTGGACAGATGACGCTTTGGCGAACATCAAAGCCTTGTGATGTCAGTCACTTGACGCACCATCAAGTGACTTTGCGTATGGGCCTATCGGCGGCGGGCAATCGTGATGATCTCCCGGCTCGTACCGGTGACGGGCCCGCCGTCCCAGTCCCCGCACCGGGTCTCGACGACGAACCCCGCGTCGGCGAGGAACGCGTCGAGCACCGCCTCGTCAAGAAAGCGCAGACGCGTCCGGTCGACGCGGAGCACGGTGCCGTCGGCCGCGGCCGTCGTCCCGGTGAAGGTGACCACGTCACCGATGACGGACTCGGTCTCGTGCCAGAGGCGCAGGGCCCGTCCGGCCGCATCGACGACGTCGGATGCCGCCGACGGATTCCAGCCCTCCCACGCACGCGCCTGCGGGTGCCGCGTCTCGAACGCGAAGCGGCCGCCACTGCGCAGCGCCGTGTGCACCGCCGCGAGCGAGGCACTCAACTCCGTGTCGGTGACCAGGCACTGGAACGCATGGCCGGTCATGGTCGCGAGGTCGAATGCGGTGTCCCATCGCGCCGACGCCGCAGTGCCCTCGGCCCACTCGATATCGGCGCGCCGACGGGCCCGGGCAAGTGCGGCGGGGTCCGGATCGAGGCCGACAAGAACGGCCCGGTGGCCGTGTTCCCATGCCGCGAAGGAGAACGCCAGGGTGGGGCCGTACGCCCGTCTCCGCGGGCGTACGGCCGCAGGGATGTTCAGCCGTTGGCCAGCGCCTTCAGCCGGTCGGAGGCGCCGTTGAAGCGGTTGTGGTCACCGACTGTGCGGCCGGTCGAGGTGTACTGCCAGAAGGTCTGGTAGTTCCAGCCCCCGGGGAGTGTGCCGACTGACGACCCGTATCGCGGGACCCACAGCGGATGGGTGCTGCTGAAGGCAGTGGAGTTGTCGGTGCACTGCTTCCACCAGCTGGTGGAGGTGTAGAGGACCGCGTCCCGGCCGGTGCGCTTCTTGTAGGTGGCGAAGAAGTCCTTCATCCATTTGACCAGCTCGTCCGCGCTCATCCCGTAGCAGGTCGAGCCGTAGGGGTTGTACTCCATGTCGAGGGCGCCGGGGAGCGTTTTGCCGTCCTTGGACCAGCCGCCGCCGTGCTTGAGGAAGTAGGTGGCCTGGGCGCTGCCGCTGGAGGTATTGGGGGTGGCGAAGTGGTAGGCGCCGCGGATCATGCCGGCCTTGTAGGAGCCGTTGTACTGCTGTGTGAAGTACTTGTTGGTGTAGCTGGTGGACTCGGTCGCCTTGACGTAGGCGAAGCGGACACCGCTCTTCCACAGCGTCGACCATGTGACATTGCCGTTGTGGCTGCTGACGTCCACGCCCTCGACGGACTTCACCCGCGAGGACGCCGCGCTTCCGGCGGACGCCGTGCGCGAGGGCGCCGCGAGGAAGGACGTCGACCGGGCGGGACCGGTCGCGGTGCCCTCGTGCCGGGCGATCTGGGAACCGGCCCAGTCGTCGCCGGGGTGGGCGGGTTCGGACGCCCGCCCGCCGCGCGAGGCGGGCGAGGCGTCGGCGGTGCCGGGCAGGCCGAGCAGCAGGGGGAGGGCCGCGAGGAGGGCCGCGGCCACGGTCGCGCGGGCGCGCGCGGAGCGGTGGGGGAAACGGGAATTGAGCAGGGGCATACGTGCCTCCGAGGATCTCGGTGGACGACCTGAGGGTGTCCGGGATTGCTTCACGCACAGGTGAGGAGACCGGGAGGCGGGATGCATGACGCGAAGTGGAACCCGTGGCCGGCACGCGGCGGTGGAGCCGGGGCCGGGGAGCCGGGCAGGGGCCGTTCACGCCGCTACTGCGCCTGCTTCAGGGTGTCAGTTCGCCGGTGAAGACGGTGACCGCGTGGCCGAGGAGGGTGACCCGGTCGTCGTGTAGTGCGACTCCCACCCGGCCGCCGCGTGGGGAGAGTTGCCGGGCGTTCAGTGTGGTGCGGCCGAGGCGTTCGGCCCAGTGGGGGGCGAGGACGCAGTGGGCGGCGCCGGTGACGGGGTCCTCGGGGATGCCGGCGGCGGGGGCGAAGACACGGGAGACGAAGTCGTGGTCGGCGTCGTCCGGGGCGCTCGCGGTCACGATGACGGCTCGGCCGCTGAAGCCGGCCAGCGCGGCGATGTCCGGGTTCAGGTCACGCACCGTTGCCGCGTCCGGCAGTTCCACGAGCAGATCGTGCCGGGCCCGTCCGGTCCACTGCGGTTCGGCACCGAGGGCCTTGGCGAGGAGCGGCGGTACGGGGGTTGCGGTCGGCACATCCGTGGGGAAGTCCAGGGATATCGCGCCCTGGTCGTGCCGACGGGCGGTCAGTACACCGCTGAGGGTGGTGAAGGACAGCGGCGCGTCAGGAGCGGCGGCGGACCGGGTCGTGTGGAGCACGTGGGCGGTGGCCAGGGTGGCGTGGCCGCACAGGTCGACCTCCACGGTCGGCGTGAACCACCGTAGTCCGTAGGTGTTTTCCGCGGTCCGGTGCACGAAGGCGGTTTCCGAGAGGTTGAATTCGGCGGCCACCCGCTGCATCCAGGCGGCGTCGGCCGGCTGGTCCAGCAGACACACCCCGGCGGGATTCCCGGCGAAGGGCCGGTCGGTGAACGCATCGACGATGAAAGCACGCATGCGCCCGACGGTACTGGTTGCGGCGGGAGGGTGTCTCATACGTCTTTGGGCGGCTCGTCGGGCCCTCGATGTGCCGTAGTCCGCCATCCGTTCCGGCAGTCATTTTCACTCCGGAAGTGAGCATCTTTTGGCCTCATCTGTCTGACGGAGCACGGGAGGGGCAAGCTGTTCTCGCCATGGAAGCCGGATACGTACTCAGGGGATTGCGGGCCATCGCGTTCGCGGTGGTCTGTGTGCTGCTCACGGCTGTCGGGCATGTGCTGACGTCCGGGGCGGTGCTCCCGTGGCGGGTGCTGCTCACGGCTGCGGCAGGGGCCGCGGGAGGCGCGTGGTGCTTCGCGGGCCGGGAACGCGGTCCGTTGACCGTGGCGGCCCTGACCGTGGGCACCCAGGCGACGCTGCACTCCGCCTTCGCCCTCGGGCAGGCGCTGGACCACGCCGGGCACAGCAAACTGTCCTGGGGCAGGCTGTGGTGGGAATCGCTGCGGTGTGGTGGCGGGGTGCCCTTTCATCCGCTCCGGGTGCCAAGTGGTGTGCGTGAGGCTCTGGTTGAGGGATCGCCGGTGCAGGAGATGGCGCATGGCGGGCACTTCGGCGGGCTGTCGATGTCCGGCCAGATGGCCGTCATGGGGCACACTCCGCATCCGGGGGCGCCGGGTGGCGCCGGTGTGATGCTGGCGGCGCATCTGCTGATCGCGACGCTGAGCGTGTGGTGGATGTGGGGCGGCGAGCGCGCGGTCTTCCGGCTCGTACGGGCGGTGTCCCTCGCCCTCGTGCCACACCTCCGCCTCGTACGGCACACCGTGCTGCCGACCCTGCCGCCGGAGCCCCGGGAGCCGGAGCGGACACCGCAGCGCGCATTGCGGGGACAGCTCCTGGTCCATGTCGTCTCGCGGCGGGGCCCACCGGCGGCGCCGGCTGTCCACTGACAGCAGAGCGCCCTCCGGGCAGCGGACGGACAGCGCGCGGATGCCGCGCCGGCCGCGCCCGCCCCGACATCTCCGGTCCCCGCGCCGTTCGGCGGACCGGATTCAGCGAAGGACTTCCGACGATGACGCCTGCCCAGATTCCGGTATCGCAGATACCCGTGCCCATGGAACCGCGTGAGGGAGAGGAGGCATCGCATGCGTGTGACTGAGGATGCCCAGGTGACCCAGTGGGCGCTGGAGGGCCGCAGCGGCGACGAGGCCGCCGTCGAGCGGTTCGTCCGGGCCACCCGGCGCGATGTGCTGCGCTATGTCACGCATTTGAGCGGTGACTTCCAGGCGGCGGACGACTTGGTGCAGGACACCTATCTGCGGGCCCTGCGGGGCCTACCCTCGTTCGAGGGCCGGTCCTCGGCCCGTACGTGGCTGCTGACGATCGCCCGGCGCACGGTCGCCGACCGGATCCGCGCCAACCGGGCCAGGCCCCGTATCGCCGCGCTCGACGACTGGCAGACCATGGCCGAACAGGCGCAGCCGGAGCTCCTGCCGGGATTCGACGAGGGCATCGTGCTGGCCGATCTGCTCGGCGCCCTCGCGCCCGCGCGGCGGGAGGCGTTTGTGCTCACCCAACTGCTCGGGCTGCCGTACGCGCAGGCCGCCTCGGTGGCGCGGTGTCCGGTGGGCACCGTCCGCTCCCGGGTGGCCCGGGCCCGGGAGACGCTGATCGCGCTGGTGAACTCGGCCGAAGGCAGCACCGCGCGGCGGCCGGACGGCGCGGACCGGGAAGCGGCGCCGGCCGGCTTCGGCGCGACGTGGCGGGTGTCTGCTTCGACGGCCTCGGCGTGATGCGGTAGTGGTGGCGGCAGGATGCGGTCTTCGCGGCGGCAGGATGCGGTCATCGCGGCGGCGGGGTTCGCCGCACGCCGCGTCCTGCCCCGCTGCACTCCGGGCCCAAGCCCCGCACCTGCCCCCGCACGGAGAATCCGCCCGGCCGGGAACTCCACGCCCGGCCGGGCCGACTAGTGGGCTGTGGAGCGCAGCAATGAGCAGCCGGAGCCCCCAGCGGCACGGCAGGAGAGCAGGTCGTCCGGTCTCGGCGTACGGATGCGGGGCGTGGTGTGCCGGCATGGCCGCCTGGAGGCCGTGAGCGGTGTCGATCTGGAGGTGGCTGCCGGTGAACGGATCGCGCTGACCGGTACGAACGGTTCGGGCAAGACGACGCTGCTGCGGGCGGTGCTGGGGCTGCACCGGCAGGTCGACGGCCAGATCCTCGTCGGGCGGCGGGGCGCTCGCAGCGCGGCGGAGTGGGCCTGGCGCAGACGGGCCTGCGCATGGATACCGCAGCGCCCGGCGGCCGGACGCTTCCCGCTGCTGGCGAAGGAGCTGCTGGCGAGCAGCGGCGCCCCGGCCGAGGCGGCGAGCGCCGCCGTACGCCTCGGGGTGGGTGCGCTCGGGGACCGTCCGCTGAGCAGCCTGTCCGGTGGGCAGCTGCAGCGGATGCATCTGGCGCGGGCGGTGGGGTGTGTGGCCGCCGGGGCGGGCGTGCTGCTCGCCGACGAGCCGACGGCGGCACTGGACTTCGCCGGGCAGGAGGAGGCCGCCGAGGTGCTCACCACGCTGCCGGTGACGGTGCTCGTGGTCACCCATGACCGGGCGATGGCCGCGCGCTGCGACCGGACGCTGGAGATGGCCGCCGGACGTCTGCGGGAGGTCCGGTGAGCGCGCTCGGACAGGTCGGTGACCTGCTCCAGCTGGTACCGGTACAGCGCGCCGGGGCCGGTCTGCTGCTGTCCGCGCTGGGGCTGCCGATAGTAGGCGTGGTGATCGTCGGGCTGGACATCATGCTGGTGCGCTTCGCGATGATGCATGTGGCGCTGCTGGGCATCGCGGCAGGCCAACTGCTGGGCCTGGACCCGGTGTTGTGTGCGCTCGTCGCCTGTGCGCTGGCCGGTGCCGGGGTGGCGCCGCTGGCGCGTACGGCGGACGGGCTGTCGGGGGCGATGGGGCTGCTGATGAGCCTGGCCATCGCCGCCGCGCTGCTGATGCTGGCGCTGTCCGGGGTGAACGCGAACGGCGCCTTCGCGCTGTTGTGGGGGTCGATCCTGGCGGTGCGCCCCGTCGACCTCGTGGTGCTGGGTGCGCTGGCGGTGGCTCTTCCCGCGCTGTTCGTCTGGCGGCGCCGGGAGCTGTCGTTGCTGCTGCACGACCGGGAGCTGGCGCTGTGTTCCGGGGTGGCGGTGCAGCGGCTCACCGTGCTGCTCCTGGTCCTGGTGGCGGTCGCGGTCGCCGGTGCCATCCGGCTGACCGGCGCCCTGCTGGTGGACGCGCTGACTCTGCTGCCCGCGCTCGCCGCCCGCCGGCTCGGCCGCTCGCTGGTCTCGATCACTCTCTGGGCGATCGGCATCGGGCTGGTGGTGAACGTCGTCGGCTTTCTCGCCTCGTTGGCCTGGGACCTGCCGCCCGGGCCGGTCCTCGTCCTCGCTGCGGGTGCGGTCGCCCTCGCAGCTCATCTCATCCCTGAACGGAGAACTTCCTCATGGCGCGAATCCGCGGCCTCGTCCGTCCCCTCACCGCACTGAGCGCGGGCCTGCTGCTGATCTCCGGCTGCGGCTCCGCCCCGGAAAAGACCGCGGCCACATCGGACAAGGCTTCCTCCGGACCCGTGGTGGTCGCCACCACAGTCTGGGAGGCGGCGCTGGCGAAGGCCGCCGGGGCGAAGCAGGTGACCTCCCTCGTCCCCGCCTCGATCCGGCATGCGCCCGATTACGACGTCAAGCCGTCCGATCTGGCCAAGGTGGCGCAGGCCGACTACGTCCTCTACTCCTCGTTCGAGCCCTTCGCCGGCCGGATCAAGGAGGCGGCGGGCTCGGAGGCCAAGATGATCGAGCTGAACCTGGACAACACCCCGTCGAAGACGACGGCCAATGTGACCCGTCTGGGCAAGGCGTTCGGTACACAGCCGGCGGCCGCGCGGTGGAACACCACGTTCGGCAAGGAGTGGGAGTCGCTGCACAAGAAGGTGCGGGCCTCCTGGCCGGGCGGCAAGGCACCGGCGGTGACGGCGCAGATGTTCACCGGCTGGGCGGCCAAGCTCGCCGGGGCGCGGCTGGTGGGCACCTACGGGCCCGAGGCGGTGACACCGGCGCAGCTGTCCGAACTGTCCGCGAAGAAGCCGGAGTTCGTGCTCGACAACGCGAACATGTCGACCGGAACGGTGCTGCCCGGCGCGGGCGCCGAGCAGCTGAACATCGCCAACTACCCGGGGCAGGACCTCGACCTGCTGGCGGTGTACCGCAAGGCCGCGCAGCAGATGGAGAAGGCATTCGCCGCGTCCTGACGACGCGCTGAACCAGCGGGCGGTGGTGGGCCGTTGACGGATGCGCCCACCACCGCCGGCCGGTCACCCCGTCCGTGCGGGCTCGGCCGGGAGCCCGGCGGCGATCCGGTTCCGCAGGGCGGTGCGGTCGGGCTTGCCCGCGGGGGTGAGCGGCAGCGCGCCGGACACCGGCAGCAGATGCTCGGGGTGCTTGCGGCGCTCCACACCCCGCGTGTCGAGGTGGGCGCACAGGCTCCGGAGGGTGATCTCCCGGCCGGCTCTCGGCACCACGCAGGCCGCGAGCCGCTCCCCCATCAGCGGGTCGGGCACACCCACGCAGATCACCTCCCGTACGTCCGGGTGCGAGGAGAGCTCGCCCTCGACCTCTGCGGGGCTGATGTTCGCGCCACCACGGATCACGATGTCCTTGAGACGGCCGACGACCCGCAGCGTGCCGTCGGCCGCGAGCGTCCCCAGGTCACCGGTGCGTACCCAGCCGTCCGCCGTGCGGTAGCGCATGTTCAGCTCGGGGGCGCCGACGTAGCAGAGGGGTGTCATCGGGCCGCGCGCGAGGATCTCCCCGGTTGCGTCCGAGGCCGCACCGGGCGGCGGCGCGATCCGGATCTCGCAGACGGCGGGGTCGGGCCGGCCCACCACGATCCCCGGGGCGTCGTCCGGGAGCGGGGGCCGCTCCGCCAAGCCCGTATGGCAGTTGACGCCGTCGGCCGATCCATAGAGGTTGACCACCGGGCAGCCGAAGACCCGGGCCGCCTCGTCGTGCGTGGCCGCGTCGAGCGCGGAGCCGCCCAGGACCAGCGCCGTCGGCCCGTCCGCCGTACGGCCTTCCGTGGCGCACCGCTCCACCATCATGCGGACCATCGTCGGCACGCCCAGCACATGGGTCGGCCGATGGGCGCGCAGGGCCGCCAGCGCGGCCTCGGGCGTGAACCGGTCGAGCAGTACCAGGGTGCCGCCGTGCCGGGCGAGGGTCACCGCGGTCCCGCTGCTGCCGAACGCCGTGGCGAGCGGGACGAGGAAGAGACACCGCGGTGGAGTGCCGTCCGTCAGCAGCGAGGCGAGGAAATTGCCCCGCCCGCCGGCGAGCGCATTGTGCGAATACGCCACCATCTTCGGCTCCGCCTCGGAGCCGGAGGAGACCAGGATGCGGGCCGCGGAGTCGGGATCGGGCCGTTCGGGGGTGAAGGCGCGCTCATCGCCGGTCAGTTCGGCCGGTGACCGGCAGCCGGCGGGGACCGGGCCCGGGCCGACGGCGATCACGGTGTGCAGGTCGGGCAGGGCGTCGGCCCGTTCGGCCAGTTCCCTGGCGTGCTCGCTCCCCCGGTAGGTGGTGGCCGCGATCACCGCGCGCGCCCCGGAGCGGCCGAGCAGCGAGACGGCTTCGCGCCCGCCGCGCCCGACGGGGAAGGGCAGGGCTATCGCCCCCAGGGCGGCCAGCGCGAGATCGGCGGCCACCGCCGCTCTGCTGTTGGGCAGTTGGACGCCCACCACATCGCCCGGACGGATCCCGGCCCCGGCGAGGCCGGCGGCCAGACATCGCGCTTCGGTGTCCAGCTCGGCGTAGGTGGTCTCACCCTGGGCGTCGATCACGGCGGTCCGGAGCGGGTGGCGCATCCGGTGTGCCCGGAACAGCGCGTACAGGCCGAGATCGGGAACGTGTCCCGCCGCCGCCCAGAAGCGGCGGAGCGGGCCGGGGACCAGGTCGGGTATCCGCGGGGTCATACGAATCTCCAGGGCGTGGGGACGACGAGGGAGCCGTGGGAGTCACGGGTGAGGGCACCGCGCAGGCGCCGGTCCTGCGGGAGCGCGCCGAGGTCGGTGGTCACGGCGGTGGCGGCCAAACCGTCGGCCCGCAGCGTGGAGAGCGCCTGCTCGGAGGTCATCGTCGTCCACCGGGCCGCGCGGGCTCCGGCGGCGGCAGCGGAGGCATCGGCGGGGGCGATCCAGCCGTCGGCGGTCGGCAGCGGACGGCGGAAGCCGGCGGGGCGGCGCAACTCCCCGCCGGCCGCCGCCCGGTGCAGCGCCGGGGCGGTGAGCGCCTCCGCGGCGCCCAGCAGCGAGGACTCCACCCGTACGCCACTGCCGCCGCGTTCGCGCAGCAGCAGCCCGGCGACCACGGCTTCCGCGCCGAGCAGTCCGCCGAGGACGTCGATGAGGGTCATCAGGGACGGCGCGGGCGGTTCGTCGGCGGGGCGGGCCACCGCGCCGATGCCCATACGGGCCTGGACCATGAAATCGGTGCCCATCGGGGCCTCGGGCAGCCGCCCGGCCCAGCCGCTGGTGTAGGCGTACACCAGCCCCGGGTTGACGGCCGCCAGCCGGTCGGCATCCAGGCCGAGCTGTTCGGCCTTGCCCGGCGCCCAGTTGTGCAGGAAGACATCGGCGCCCGCGACCAGCTCCCGCAACTCGGCCCGGCCGACCGGAGACTTGATGTCGATCTGTACGGCGTTCTTGCCGCGGTTGAGCGCGAGCCACCGGGCGGAGACGTCCTGGCAGCAGGGCGGCATACCGCGCAGCGGGTCACCGCCGGGGGGTTCGATCCGCAGGACCTCCGCCCCGAGCTGACGGAGCAGATGGGCGGCGAGCGGGGCCTGGATACGGCGGCCCGCCTCCAGGACCGTCAGCCCCGAGAGGGGAAGAGCGGCGGGCGCGGCGGTGCCGGTGGCCGGCGGGGCCTGGTCCGCGGTCCGGGGGGTCAGACTCCAGGGTGCCGTGCGGGCCGTCGCTCCGGGGAGTGCGGCCGGGGCGTGCAGGGGGCACACCTCGGCCCCCGAGGTGGCGGCGGCCTGTTGCACCCGCGCCCAGGGCACGGCTCGGGCCGCTCGGTGCAGGGCCTCGGGCAGCGGGGCGCAGGCGGTGGCGTACCGGAACTGGAAGGGCTGCCAGCCGGTGCGGATCGCCTCCTCGGGTGCGCCGAGCTCCCGCCAGAACCGGGCCCAGGGGGCGGGGTCCAGCGCCTCCAGCTCGAACCGGGTGCCGCATCGGGCGGTGAACGGCGGACCCCCGGGAGCCAGCGGTACGGCCTCGGTCTCCGGGGCGTTCGCGGCCGCGAGGTACTGGCCGAGGGTGAGCAGCGCGGCCCGGTCCGCTCCGGTGGTGACCTGCGTGAGGTGCGCGCCGCCGCGCGCCCGGCCGAGCAGGGCGGCGAGCAGGCCCTGCACGGTGAGCACGGAGGCACAGGTGGCGGCGTAGTCGACGGCGAGACCACGCGGCCGGCCGTCGCGTCTGCCGTGCACCTCCATCATGCCGGTGGCCGCCTGAACGGTGGGCTCGTCGACGGCGTCCGCGGCCGGCAGGACATCGGCCCAGGCGGTGTACGCGGTGGCCGCGCCCGGCGCGCCCGTGACCTCGAAGGTCGCGGGCCCGGTGTGCGCTCCGGGCGGCTGCGGTGTCAGGGTCGCGCCGAGCGCCCGCAGATGGCCGGCCGCCGGCGCGGTGAGCGCCGACGGGCCCGCGACCCGGACGGTCACCTCTTCCAGCGGTCGGGACGCGCGGATGACGGCAGGGTGTCCCACGGCACTCCTCTCCGGCGGCGGACCGCCGCCTGGTTCACACACGGACCCGGGAACCGGACGGCATCCTGCGCCGACCAACTCCACGGCCAGTAAGTCGGACTGTCGGTTCACCGAGTTCCCGCTGAATGTGGAGGAGGCCGTGCCCGCCATGAACCCTGAGCAGCACCTGCCGTCGACGGACCCGCCCCTCGGGGCCACCGGACTCGGGCCGCCCGACTGCCCGCCCGAGGCCGCGGCCCTGCGCGAGCGGGTCAGGACGTTCGTACGGGACCGGGTGATGCCGTGCGAGCCGGTGCTGGACGCGGGGGGCGACGCGGCGCGCAGTGCGCTGCGCGGGCTCCAGGCGGAGGCGAAGCGGGCGGGGCTGTGGGCCCTGCCGCTGCCGGAGGAATACGGCGGCCAGGGGCTCGGCCTGCCGCTCTACGCCCATATCGCGGAGGCCGAGGGAGCCAGCGACCACGGCCCCGCCGCACTCGGCTCGGCTCCCCTCCTCGATGTGCTGATGCTCGCCCGGCATGCCGACGACACCGTGCGGGACCGGTTTGTGCGGCGCATCGCCGACGGCGAGGTGCGCACCTGTTACGCGATGACCGAGCCCGAAACCCCCGGCACCGACCCGGGGTTGACCGCGACCCGGGCCGTCCCGGACGCCGCGGGCGGATGGGTCCTGCACGGCCGCAAGTGGTTCACCTCGGGAGCGGGCGACGCCGATCTGGTCACCGTGCTGGCGCGGGTGGCGGACGAAGGCGCCGGGACGGACGGCCTGTCGCTGTTTCTGGTGCCGACGTCCGCCGCGGGGTTCACGGTGGTGCGGGAGCTGCCGGTCCTGGGCGCCGGCGGCCAGTGGGAGATCGAGCTCGACGGTGTCGCGGTACCGCCCGAGCAGGCGGTGGGCGCCCCCGGCCAGGCGCTGCGGATCGCCGGGGAGCGGCTGGTGCTCGGCCGGGTGCTGCGGTGTCTGCGCTGGCTCGGGCAGGCCGAGCGGGCCTTCGACCTGATGTGTCTGCGGGCCCGGTCACGAAGCCAGTCGGCCGGGCCACTGGCGGACCGTCAGCTCGTCCAGCAGCTGGTCTTCGACTCGCTGCTGGCCCTTCGTTCCACCCGGCCCCTGGTCCATGAGGCGGCGGCCCGGCTGGCCGCGGGCGACGATGCCCGGCTGGAGACCGGTCTGGCCAAGGTGGCGGCGGCCCGCATGCTTCAGCAGGTGGCCGACGCCGCGATCCAGGTACACGGCGCGGCCGGCCTCGGCCCGGACACCGCACTGCCAGGACTGTTCCGCACCGGCCGCACGGCCAGGCTCCTGGACGGCCCCGACGAGCTGCACATCACGGCCGTGGCCCGCCGGGTGCTGCGCGGTTACCCCGTCATGTCGTGAACGGCTCCAACCGGCCGGTGAGCAGCGCCAGTCCCATCGCCAGGAAGAAGTCGCCCCAGATCAGCTCATGGCGCGGGGCGAGGGCGCGGGCGGCGTCGTAGCACCCGTCCGTCAGCGCCCCACGGGCCGAGAGATGGCGGGTGCACAGGCGGTGCAGGATCTGCCGGGCCCGCGTGGTCAGCCGGTCGGCTTGGTCGCCGCGGTCCGTCGCCCGCGCCAGGGCGGCCAGCTTCAGCAGGGCCACCGACTCGATGGCGGCCGCGGAGGTGTCGAGCGGGCCGGACGGTTGATCCTCCTGTGCCGGCGGGACGAGCGGGGCGGGTGGGGCGAGCGGCGGTGCCGTGGCCGGGGCGAGCCCCGGTGCCGTGAGCCGGTCCGCCGCCTCCCACAGGGCCCCGACCGCACGGGAGTTGAGCCCGTCGGCGAGGCAGTGGAGTCCGTCCGCGAGGCCGAGCAGCAGCCAGGGCGTGGTGCGGCTCCATCCCGGTGCGGGTTCGGCGCAGGGTGTCCAGCCGTCATCGGGGCCGGACTGCCATGCCGGGCGCGGTGGACACTCGGTGTGGCTCAGCGTCAGATGCCGGGTCAGATGGCCGTACGCCGCGCGTTCACCCTCCGTGCCCAGGCCGGCGAGCAGCGGCACCAGCCCCGGCACCGCGTCCACCCGCGCCAGCATCCGGGGGCCGCCGAACGCCGCGCCCCAGGGCACCAGTTCCTGCTCCGGGTCGTACGCCGCAAGACAGGACCGGGCCGCCGCCTCTCGCAGCCCGGCCGCCAGGCTGTCGCCCCCGGGCCCCGCGGCGAGCGCGGTGCCGTACCAGAGGATCAGCCCGCGGGTGGCGGTGTCCTGGTCGATCCAGTGGGCCAGTCTCCGGGTGCAGGCGGCCGCGGCCGCCCGGTCCTCGGGAGCGCCGGACGCGAGGGCGCGCAGCCAGAGCAGTCCGGCCCAGAAGCCACCCGTCCAGGACCCCCGGGAGGTGGTCTTCCAGGTGCCGGTCTCCGGGTCGGCGAACAGCGGGAAGCGCGGCCCCACTTCGGCCGCCGTCTGCGCGGTCCGCTCCAGCACCACCGTCCAGGCACGGTCGGCCCAAGACGCCTGGCCAGTCGTCTCACGGCTCATCTCACGGCTCATCTCATGCCTCTTGTCACGGGCGGTCCCATGGGCGGCCTCATGCATCGGGTCCTCCGGTACGACGCAGCATCAGGGGAACGGCGATCGCCGACGCCGCCGCGAACTCGGCCGCCACCAGGAGCCAGCCCGGCCCGTATCCGGTCGCGGAGACCAGCGCGCCGAACAGCGGCGGCCCCACCGCGAACCCCGCGAAGAACCCCGCCGACACCAGGGCGGAGTCCTTCCCGGCCCGGCCGGGCGCCGCCCTCCGCAGCACCAGCACCATGGAGACGGCATTCGCCGACACCGCGAACGAGCCGACCGCGACGGCGGCCGGCCACACCAGCGGATGTGCCCGGAGCGCGGCGGCGAGCAGCAGTGCGGCGCCCACCGCACCGGCCGCCAGCAGCGCCGGCAGCGCCTCGGCCCATCCCGGCCGCCCCGCCGCCCGTGCCCAGCCGACCCGTCCGCCGATACCGGCCACGCCCAGGACGGCCACCAGCGCCGCCGCCGTGGTCGCGGTCATCCCGAGGCGTTGCGAGCCGAACAGCGCCAGGTAGGTGTTGACCGAGGCGATGCCGCAGCCGAGCAGCAGGGAGAAGGCGGCCAGCCGGCGGGTGTCGCGGGGGGACGAGGCCGGGGCGGGCGGGCCCGTGGTGGCCGGCGGCCGGTCGGCAGGCAGGGCCCGGGCCGCCCAGAGCGCGGCCAGCGCCGCCGCGGCGGCCGCCGCCCAGACCGCGCCGCGCCAGCCCACCCCTGCCGCCAGCAGCGACAGCGGCAACCCCGCCACGAACGCCCCGCACTGCACCCCCGACTGCTTCCACCCGGTGACGGCGGCCTGGCGTCCGGCCGGAACGGCGGCGAGAATCACCTTGTTGGTGGCGGGGTTGGCCAGCGCCTGCGGTACCCCGCCGAGTGCGACGGCCAGCAGCAGCACGCCGGCCCCCGGCACGGCGCCGATGAGCGTGAGCGAGACGGCGGTGAGCAGCAGCAGTGCGATCAGGCAGCGGCGGGGGCCCACCCGGTCCACCAGCCGGCCCGCCATCGGCGAGAGCACGGCCGCCGCCCCGAAGCCCGCCGTGGTGGTCAGGCCCAGCACCGTGCGCGAGATCCCCAACTCCCCGACCAGCCGCGGCCCGAGCGCCCCGATCACGAACAGCTGGAGCATGGAGAACGCCATCGCCGTGGTGAGCAGCACGGTCAGCGACCGGCCGCCCGGCGCCCGTACGGTGCCACCGTCCGGCCCGGCGGCCTCCGGTTCCTTGCCACGCTTCACCAGCACGCGCCCTCCCGGCAGCTCCGGCCCTCCTCCGGGCCCCGGTCCAGTCAGTCGTACGGTCCCGGCGCCTGGTTCCCGGCAACCCGCGGGGAGAGTGCGGCGCGCCGTTCGGTGGCGCGTTTTCGGCCTTCGCTGGGTGGCTGCGGGGTCGCGGCGGCCCGCCGCGGGAGTCCGGCCGGCCCGCCGCAGCCGGCTCGCCACCGCCGGCTCATCCGTTCGGCGGCCGCCCGGTGGCCGGTCCGCACCTGGCGGGCGAGGGTGTCCGTGTGACCGCGCTACCGCGGTCCGCTGTCGCACGGGCCGAAGCATGGGAGAGCCGGATGCCGAAGTACCTGGTGCAGGCCAGCTATACCGCCGAGGGCATGAAGGGCCTGCTCGCCGAGGGCGGCTCCGGACGCAAGGCGGCCGTCGAGCAGGTGGTCAGCTCGTGCGGCGGCACGCTGGAGACGGTCTACTTCGCCTACGGGGACGCCGACTTCTACTGCGTCCTCGACTTCCCCGACCAGGTGTCGATGGCCGCCATCTCCATGACCGTCCGCGCCAGCGGAGCCCTGCACTCCAAGACGATTCCGCTGCTGACGGTCGAGGAGATCGACGAGGCCGCCAAGAAGTCGGTCAGCTTCCGCCCGCCGGGGGCGTAACCGCCGCTGCCCGGGACGGACCCGTGGCGCGGTGTGCGACGCGGGCGGGCGGACGCGGGCCACGCGGCGGCTGTGGACGGCGGCCGGACGAGGGTCGGCAGCACCGGGCCGCGGGAGGATGGGCAGGGAGCGTCGTGAGGAGACCGGAGCTCGATCATGCGGCGCTGTTCGCCGCGACCCCGAGCGCGTGCCTGGTCCTCGATCCGGAGCTGGTCATCGTGGACGTCAACCAGGCGTATGTCCAGGCGACCCTGCGCACCCGCGACGAGCTGCTCGGGCAGTACGTCTTCGACGCCTTCCCCGACAACCCCGCGGACCCCGACGCCGAAGGGGTGCAGAACCTGCTCCCCTCACTGCGCCGGGTGCTGTCGACCGGGGAGCCGGACACGATGGCGGTGCAGCGGTACGACATCCCCGTGACGGAGCGGGCCGGGGAGTTCGAGGAGCGCTGGTGGTCCACGATCAACACCCCCGTCTCCGGGCCGGACGGCAGGGTGGCGTGGATCATCCACCGGGTCGAGGACGTGACGGCCTTCGTCCACTCCCGCCGGGCCCGTCCGTTGCCCGGCGGGCGGCTGAGCGAACGCGAGGAGGCGATGGAGGCCGAGCTGTACGTCCGGGCCCGCGCGCTCCAGCACCTCAACGAGGAACTGCGCCGGGCCCACGCCCGCGAACGCCAGGTCGCCCTCACCCTCCAGGAGGCCATGCTCCACTCCCCCGACCTCGCCGGGCACCGTGACATCGCGGTGCGCTACCTCCCCGCCATCGGCTCCCTGAACGTCTGCGGCGACTGGTACGACATCGTCGACCTCCCCGGGGACGGTTTCGCCGTCGCGGTCGGCGATGTCGTCGGCCACGGGCTGGATGCCGCCGCCGTCATGGGCATGCTCCGCAGCGCCCTCAGTGCCGCCGCCCGCTCCGTCGAGGGCCCCGCCCAGGCACTGAAAGTGCTCGGCCTGTACGCCCGCTCCGTCGACCAGGCGCTGGCCACCACCGCCGTCCAGGTACTGATCGACACCGCCGGCCGCCAGGTCACCTACAGCAGCGCCGGCCACCCCCCGCCCGTCCTGCTGCACACCGACGGCACCCACGAACTCCTGAACCGCGCCACCGACCCGCCCCTGGGCGCCCACCCCGAACAGGTGCCGCGCCCCCAGGCCCACCTTCCGTACGTGCCGGGCGACACGCTCGTCCTCTACACCGACGGGCTCATCGAACGCCGCGACGAGGACATCGACACCGGCCTCACCCGGCTCACCGACGCCCTCGCCCGCTACAGCACCTTCAGCCCCGAACGCCTCGCCGACGCCCTGCTGACCCGCCTCGGCGTCAGCGCCGGCGCCCGCGACGACATCGCACTCGTGGTCGTACGGCTGTAGTTCCGGCAGGCGCCCGTTGAGGATCCGTCAGTCACTGCCGCAGGGCAGCGGGTCGGCGAAATGGCGCTCACCGGCGATGAAGGACGCGACCGTACCGTCGTCGTTCATGAGGAAGGTGATGACCCTCCCGTGGAACTTCGCAAGCCTGGGAGCAAATACGAGCTCCTCGGGCCCGCCGAGCCCCTGACGTGACGTCACCTCACTGTCGTACGTGGCCAGCACGTCCTCCCTCGTGCTCCCCACATGAACGCCGGAGGCGGTGGCAAGCGATGCCGGCGTCGACGACAGGACGGAGATCGCCACCAGCCGGTCGTCGTCGTTGGAGAAGCGCAGCAAGAGGTTCTCGGGCCCTCCCTCGACGCCAAGGTCACGGCACTCCGGCCCACCCGGCCCGTCAGGAATCCGCGCCCCGACCACACGCTCGGCCGCTTGACGGCTCATACCGATGCGCAGCGGGCCCATCCCGTTGACCGTGATGGGCCGTGCACTCAGATCGACGGGGTCACGCGCGGCGGCCTCGGCGCGGCAGCACTTGATTGCCCTCGCCCTTGCAGGTGCATCCGGCAGACATGGAGCGCACGATGGGAGAGGAAGATCCAAATCCTCGTATCGCTCGGGACTTCCGATGATGGAGCATCCAGGACTTCAGTGCACAAAGGGCCGTTACGCACAGCGGACGGGCGGCGGGCGCTACACCCGATTCGGCTCTGGACCAGGAGTCATCGACCGCGTGATGCAGAGCTTCAGGGTGGCGATGGCCGCGATCCTCATGGGTACCGGCCATTCGGGACGGAGTGATAGTTGCCGCGCGCATCCACCGCGAATGATCGCGAATGGTGACGACGCGAATGATCACGAAGGCTCATGGACACCGACCCGGCCACCCGTGGCCCGCACCGATGCGGTGGAAGATCCGCCAGGGCGGGCCACGGGGACGGGCGGGCCGGAGCGGCTCAGCGCTCCCGTTCCACCAGTTGCTTCAGTTGCTCCAGGTCACTGCGGAGGCCGCGTTCGATCGCGGTTGCCTGGGCGAAGCCCTGCGGTCCGCCGAACGTCTCCTTGATGGTTCCCGGGTCGTACTCGAACCGGGCCTGGACCCGGGTGTGCTGGTCGTCGAGGGGCAGCAGCGAGAAGGTGCCAGCCAGGTCGGGACCGCTGGTGGTCTGCCATCGCATGACGTTTTCCACGCTGCGGTCGGTGATCTCGACCACGCACTCCTGTGGCCGCCCGCCCGCGTCGATGTCGAGATGCGTGCGGTGTTCGCCCTCCTGCCGGGCCTCGCGTACCCCGTCCAGGAACTGCGGATAGGAATCCGGCCGGTGCAGGCAGTCCCACGCGGTATCGAGGGGAACGCCGACGTCAATATGTTCTTCGAGAGTGCTCATCAGGCACCTCACAGCTCGGTTCACGGCTACACGGTCATGTCTCCAGGGTGCTCCGGCCGGGAACCGGAAGCGAGCCGCTCCGGGCCTGCCGGCCGGCCGATGGGGCCGAGTGGCTCATGCCGGGGGCGGCGCCGCTGCGGCCACGCTGGAGAGGCAGGGGCGAGACGCCGGCGCCCGTGGAGGCCCCGAGTGCGCGGAGGTGCGTCATGGCCGGCCCGGTGGTCGTAGGACTGGACGGCACGGGGAACAGCGTGCCGGCCGTGCTCTGGGGCGCCGAGGAGGCCGCGGCCCGGGGCCTCCCGCTCCATCTGCTGCATTCCTGGGGATCTCCGTCGGCGAACGTCCCGCCGGCCGCTCCGGAGGCGGCCGGCCGGGA
This sequence comes from Streptomyces sp. bgisy130, assembly GCF_057708345.1. Classification (NCBI taxonomy): domain Bacteria; kingdom Bacillati; phylum Actinomycetota; class Actinomycetes; order Kitasatosporales; family Streptomycetaceae; genus Streptomyces; species Streptomyces sp. bgisy130. The sequence goes on along the minus strand of NZ_JBYISA010000002.1, from coordinate 282,685 downwards.
GCGCCGTGGAGCCGAGCTGCTCCGTGGCGCCGTGGACCTGGCGTACACCGGGCACCCGGGGATTCCGGTGACCACCGAGCAGGTCGCAGAGCGGCCCGCGGACGCGCTGCTGGAGCGGAGCGCACAGGCCACGATGCTGATTCTGGGGTCGCGCGGGCACGGCGCGATCGCCGGTTTCCTGCTCGGCTCGGTCAGTCTCCAGGTGCTGGGCCAGGCGGTGTGTCCGGTCGTCACGGTGCGCGAGGACGCGGCGTTTCCGCAGCGGGAGATCGTGGTGGGCGTCCGGCATGCGGGGCCGGAGGACGAGGCCGTGCTGGAATTCGCCTTCACGGCCGCCGACGCCCATCAGACACGGGTGCGCGCCGTACGGGCGTGGGGCCCGGCGGCGACCGTGGGCCCGGTGCCCGACGGGCCGGGCCGCTCGCCGCACGGGGCGGACGCGGGCCGCGCGGAGCACGAGATGCTCGCCGAGGCGTTGCTGCCCTGGCGGGTGAAGTTCCCCGCCGTCGAGGTGGTCCCGCACGTGGCGAGCGGCCGGGCCGCCCCCGTGCTGCTGGCGGCCTGCTGCGATGCGGGCCTGCTGGTCGTCGGGCGCCGCAGCCGGCGGTCACCGATGCTGCTCGGCCCCGTCGTTCATGCAGCCCTGCACCACGCCAACTGTCCCGTCTCGGTCGTGCCGCAGGGCTGAGTGCCGGGTGCCGCGGCCGCCTCCCGGACGCCGGGCGGCGGCCCGTACGCGCTACTCCGGCGCGTCCGGCCGGTGCGTGGCGGTGTCGTCCCGCAGATAGCTGAGCCGGTCCACCACCTCGACCACCCCGTCGACGCTTTCACACAGCCGCACGGCGATGGGGACCAGGCTTTTGCGCTCCAGGGCGCCGGTGAGGGTCACATGGCCGTCGGAGACCTCGACCGTGACCGCGGACGGTGCCACCCCGAGCGTGCGCGTCAGCACCTCCTCCAGGACCTCCTCCTGGATGGCCCGGTCCCGGCGCAGGAACAGCTGCACGAGGTCACTGCGGCTGATCACCCCGATGAGCCGCCCGGAGTCGTCGACCACGGGCAGCCGCTTGACCTTCTTCTTCTCCATCGTCTTGGCCGCTTCGACGACACTCCACCCGGGCCGTGCCACCACGGCGGGGCTGGTCATGATCGCCTCGGCGGTGGTCGCCCCGAGCTTCGCGATCTGCCGGCGCAGCAGATCGGCCTCGGACACCACCCCCACCGGCTGGCCGTCCTCGTCGAGCACGGGTACGGCGGTGATGTCGTACTCGTCGAGCAGCCGCGCGATCTCCTTGAACGGGGTGCCCCGCTGGACGACGACGGCCTCGGGCGTCATCAGGTCTGCCACGGTGCGGTGCCTCATCTCTGGCCAGTCCCTCCGGGTGTGCCGGGCCTGATCTCGTCGGCCCCATGGGCGGGGAGTGCGGTCTGCACGTGCTCAGTCGTGCGGGATCACAGCGACCGGGCAGGTCACATGGTGGATGGCGGCATGGGCGACCGGGCCGACGCGGGGCGCGAGCAGGGGACGGTGCAGCCGGCGGCCGACCACCAGGAGTTCGGCCCCGAAGACCGTCTGTACCAGGGCCCGGGTCGGGCTCTCCGGCAGCACGGTCTCCTGCACCAGCACACCGGGGAAGCGCTCACACCAGGGGCGCAGGGCGTCCCGCAGCTCGATGTCCGCCTCTTTGGTGAGTTCCTTCGCGGCATCGGGGTCGATGCCCCACGGGGTGTACGCCTGCACGGGCAGCGGGCGCCCGTGGACGGCCTGAAGCGGCAGGCCGCGGCTCGCCGCCGCGTCGAAGGCGAACGTCAGCATCCGGTCGGCGGGGCCGTTGAGGCTGACGCCGACGACGACCCGGGGCCGGGGAGCAGGTGGCGTGTCGTGCCCGGAGGGGTGGCGCGGGGTCTTCGCCTGCCCGGGCGCCCGGACCAGGACGACCGGCCCCTTGGCCCCGCCCACGACATTCAGGCTCACATCGCCGAGCACATAGCTTTCCCAGGTCCCCAGGGCCCGCGACCCGAGCACGAGCATCAGCGATTCCCCGGCCGCGCGCACCAGCGCGTCTTCCGCCTCCGCCCCCACCAGGTCCTCGATGATCTGGAGGTGCGGGCGGCGTTCGCGGACCTCGTCCAGGGCCTGGCGCACGATCTGCCGGGCGGCGGTGTTCTGGTCATGTCCGGCGGGCGTGTCCGCCGCCTCGGCGGACAGCAGTATCCACGCATGGAGCAGCCGCAGCACCGCCTGGCGCCGGTCGGCCTCGTCAGCGGCCCACTGCGCGGCGGCCAGGCTCTCCGGCGAACCGTCGAGCCCCACGGTGATGATGTCCGGCTCCATGACGGTGCTCCTTTCGGGGTCGGAGAAACGGGCCGGCGGGGCCCTGGGCTCCGGGGCCGTACGAGGCGGGCCGCACCGCTGCTCCCGCCTCAGGTCCCGTGCGGGCCCGGTCCCGCGCCGGGGGCCGAGGCGGCCTGGGTGGCGAGGACGGCCGCCTGGATGCGCCGCTCCACACCGAGTTTGGCCAGCAGGCGGGAGATGTGGTTCTTGATGGTCTTCTCGGAGAGGTAGAGCCGCTTGCCTATCTGACGGTTCGTCAGCCCAACACCGATCAGGCCGAGGATCTCCCGCTCCCGCGGGGACAGACCGGAGAGCGCCGCCTCCTCGGGCGGCGCTTCGGAGTCGCCGCCGCGCAGACTGCTCATCAGCCGTGCCGTCGTCGCGGGATCGAGCATCGAGCTGCCGGAGGCGACCGTGCGCACCGCGGCGACGAGATCCGCCCCCTTGATCTCCTTGAGCACATAACCGGCCGCACCGGCCATGATCGCGTCCAGCAGCGCCTCGTCGTCGTCGAACGAGGTGAGCATCAGACAGGCCAGTCCCGGCATCCGCGAGCGCAGCTCCCGGCACACCGAGACCCCGTCGCCGTCCGGCAGCCGCACATCCAGCACCGCGACATCCGGCCGGAGCGCCGGTCCGCGCGCGAGCGCCTGGGCGGCCGTCCCGGCGTCGCCGACCACCTCGATATCGGGCTCGGCATCGAGCAGATCCGCCACCCCGCGCCGGACGACCTCGTGGTCGTCGAGCAGGAACACCCGGATCGGCCGGTGCGGTGAGAATGCCTCCGCGTCGCTCATGACGCCCTCCGGCTGCCAAGACGTCCGTCTCACTGTCCCCATCGTGACCCCTCTCGCAGGGGCCTGCCAGACCGGACCGTCCCGCGGCGGCCCCGGCCGGCAGCGCGTGTCAGCCATGGCCCGACGGGCGCTCCTGCCCGGCGGGCGGCGGTCCCGTGACGTCGAACCGCACGTCCACGACGCCCTCGACCGCCTGCACCAGACGGGCGGTGACGGGAAGCAGCGACGGGTCGCGGAGCGTGCCGCTGAGGGTGACCACTCCGTCGGTGACGGTGACCACCGGCTGGTCGGCCGCCGCGGGGCACAGCCGGCCGATGATCTCCGTACGGATCTCCTGCGCCAGCTCCTCGTCCGGGCGCAGAAAGACCTTGAGCAGGTCGGCGCGGCTGACGATGCCCTGGAGCAGCCCCTGGGCATCGACCACGGGCAGCCGCTTCACCGACTTGAACGCCATCGTCCGCGCCGCCTGGGCCAGGGTGTCACCGGCGTGCACGGTCAGCGCGGGCGCGCTCATCAGATCCCCCGCGGTCAGCCCGCCGGCCTTGCGGACGTCGTCCAGCCGCCGCGCCTGCTCCAGCCGGCTCGGCTGCACCCCCCGGAACTCTTCCTTGGGCAGCAGATCCGCCTCGGAGACCACCCCGACCACCCGGCCCTCCCCCGCCAGCACCGGCAGCGCACTGACCCGCCACCGCCCCATGGTCTCCACGATCTCCTTGAACCGCGCCTCCTGGCCGATCGCGACCACGGCCCGGGTCATCACCTCGCCGACGGTGTACGGGCTGTGCGCCATGACGCCTCCTCGGTACGGCCCGCCACCGCGCCCGCTCCCGGCCGTCCGGTGCTTGCGGCGCCCGCCCGCGAGAACCGGCGAACGGTCCCGTCAGCGCTGCGGGCCCGCCATCGGCGTCCGGGTCCGGGCGGCGGCCGGCGCGGTGACATCGAACTCCACGTCCACGACCCCCTCCACCGCGCGCACCAGTCGTGCGGCCACCGGGATGAGCGAGGTGTCCCGGACCCGGCCGCTCAGGGTGACCACCCCGTCCATGACCGTGACCCGCAGATCCTTGACGGGCGTCGTGAACAGCTCCCCCACGACGTAGCGGACATCCTCCGCGAGGTCCTCGTCCGAGCGCAGGAAGACCTTCAGCAGGTCGGCGCGGCTGACGATGCCCTGGAGCACCCCGTGTGCGTCCACCACCGGCAGCCGTTTGACGGAGCCGCGCGCCATGGTCCGGGCCGCCTGGGAGAGCGTGGCATTGGCCCGCACGGTGAGCGCGGGACCGGTCATCAGCTCCCCCGCGGTCAGCGCGCCCGCCCGGCGCACATCGTCGAGCCGCCGCAGCTGCTCCAGGCGGTCAGGGTCGGACTCCCGGAACTCTTCCTTGGGCAGCAGATCGGCCTCCGAGACCACCCCGACCACCCGGCCCTCCCCCGCCAGCACCGGCAGCGCACTGACCTGCCACCGCTCCATGGTCTCCACGATCTCCTTGAACCGCGCCTCCCGGTCGACCGCGGCCACGGTCCGTGTCATCACATCGCTGACGAGGTGCGGAGTGTTCTGCATGATGCCTCCTCGGTACCCGGACCGACGTCACCCGGCCCGTGACACCTCCAGCCTGGAATGCGCCGCGCGCGCCGCACAGGGGCCGTACGGTCCCTGTCCGACGCCGGACGGCCACCGGGCCCCGGCTCCGCCCCGCACTGCCGTCCGGCGGCCCGGGCTCGCCGAACCACCGGGAAACTGGGCAGGTCAGCAAGGTTTCCGGGCCCGGAAATGGCGGGGTAACAGCTGCGCACGGCTGCTCGCGCCGTGCTACTGTCGATCTCAGTTGCAGTTGTGGTTGTGGTTCCCAAAGACTTCTCGCACCCCCGCCGCCATTCCAGGCCGGCGGGAGCGCTTTTGTATTTCCGGTTTTTCCGGACGGGGCAATCATCGCGGCGACGCGGGGTCCGCACAGTGCGGCCCCGGCACTGCCCCCGAAGGAGATAAACATGGCTACCGGTACCGTGAAGTGGTTCAACTCGGAAAAGGGTTTCGGCTTCATCGAGCAGGACGGCGGCGGCGCTGACGTCTTCGCCCACTACTCGAACATCGCCACCCAGGGCTTCCGTGAGCTCCAGGAAGGCCAGAAGGTCACCTTCGACGTCACCCAGGGCCAGAAGGGCCCGCAGGCCGAGAACATTCTCCCTGCCTGACGCCGACGCACACATCGCAGCTGGGGCCCGCACCTTGGGTGCGGGCCCCAGCTCGTTGCCCGGAATACGCCGCGGGTGCCGTCACGGCCCCGCCGGCGACCCGGCGCAACCCGCCCGGTACCGGACCACGCGGCCCGCTGCGACAGCACGCCGCCCCGCCCGGCTCCCGATCCGGCAACACCTTCGCCGCTCTTCGGCGACGTCTTTTCCCACGTCGGCGGTCGATTCCGTCCCGCCGCGTTCCATCTGTTTTCTCCGGTCCGTTTTGCGATTCTCCTGTGTGCGGCTGTCAGCTGCCGGGAATTCCTCGACGTACCGCATCGAGGAAGGTTCTCCATGAACCGCGCATCTCGCCCGAACGACCGTTCCTCCCGCACCCGCTCCGCCGGTTCCGGCCGTGGCGGCTACCGCTCGCAGTCGTCCAACCGCTCCGGTTCCGGTGGCAAGCGGCGCCGGACCGCCGCGCCGCAGGGGGAGTTCGCCCTGCCCGTCACGCACACCCCCGCGCTGCCGCCGGCCGAGTCGTTCGCCGAACTCGACATGCCGGCCGCGGTGTTGACGTCACTGGCCGCGGAAGGGGTGACGACCCCGTTCCCGATCCAGGCCGCCACGCTGCCGAACTCGCTGGCCGGGCGTGACGTACTCGGCCGTGGCCGCACCGGCTCGGGCAAGACCCTCGCCTTCGGGCTGGCCCTGCTGGCCCGCACCGCCGGGCAGCGCGCCGAGCCGGGCAAGCCGCTGGCCCTGGTACTGGTCCCCACCCGGGAACTGGCACAGCAGGTCACCGATGCGCTCACCCCCTACGCCAAGGCGCTGTCGCTGCGGCTGGCCACCGTCGTCGGCGGAATGTCGATCGGCCGCCAGGCGAGCGCACTCCGCGGTGGCGCCGAGGTCGTCGTCGCGACTCCCGGCCGGCTCAAGGACCTCATCGGCCGCGGCGACTGCCGTCTGAACCAGGTCGGCATCACGGTGCTGGACGAGGCCGACCAGATGGCCGACATGGGCTTCATGCCGCAGGTGACCGCGCTGCTCGACCAGGTGCGCCCCGAGGGGCAGCGGATGCTCTTCTCTGCCACCTTGGACCGCAACGTCGACCTGCTGGTCCGGCGCTATCTGACGGACCCGGTGGTGCACTCCGTCGACCCGTCGGCGGGCGCCGTCACCACGATGGAACACCACCTGCTGCACGTCCGCGACACCGACAAGCACGCCACCACCACCGAGATCGCCGCCCGCGAAGGCCGGTCGATCATGTTCCTGGACACCAAGCGCGCGGTGGACAAGCTCACCAAGCACCTGCTGAACAGCGGGGTACGGGCCGCGGCGCTGCACGGCGGCAAGTCCCAGCCCCAGCGGACCCGGACGCTGACCCAGTTCAAGACCGGCCAGGTCACCGTGCTGGTGGCCACCAATGTCGCGGCCCGTGGCATCCACGTCGACAATCTCGACCTCGTCGTCAATGTCGACCCGCCCACCGACCACAAGGACTACCTGCACCGCGGCGGCCGCACCGCCCGCGCCGGGGAGTCCGGCAGCGTCGTCACCCTCGTCCTGCCCAACCAGCGCCGCGAGATGGACCGGCTGATGGCGGACGCGGGGATCACGCCGCAGTCCACCCAGGTGCGCTCCGGCGAGGCCGAGCTGACCCGTATCACCGGTGCCCAGGCTCCCTCCGGGATTCCCGTCACGATCGCCGCGCCGGTGGTCGAACGCCCGAAGCGCAGCGGTTCCTCGACCCGCGGACGGCGCAGCCGCTCCGCTCAGGCCCGTCGCTCCTCCGGTACGGGCACGCCGCGGACCGCGTCCGGGACGCCGCAGCGTCGGCGCTCGGCCGGCACGACTTCGTAGCACGGAAGCCGTACGGTGCGTACACCGCGCTTTTCCCGCTCCGCCGCCAGTCCGATTCCGGTTCGTTTCTACCCTGTAGAGGCACTATGCGCTGCGTCATCGCCCGCTTCCCCTTCGACCTGATCAAGACCGAGGTGCAGGACTCGATGAAGGGCATCGAGCCCGAACCCATCACGGGTGACTCGGCACTCATCGGTGGCCGCCACTACCCCGTCAAGCAGGTGGGCGAGGTCATCACCCGGCAGGACCGCCGCGACTTCACCGCCGGGGAGGTGACCCGGGCGCTGACCCGCCTCGGGTTCACCTGTAGCACCTCGGCCCCCGCCGCCCGTACGCCTCTTGAGGAGGCGTCGGCCCTGCTCCAGGCTCCGCCGACGTCCGACGGTGACCCGGCGAGCTGAGACCGGCCACCACCCGGCAACGAAGTGGGCTCCGACCGCACCGGTCGGAGCCCAGCTTTGTTCCCAACCGCGGCCTCAGTGGTCGGAGTAGCTGAAGTCGCCCACCGTCCAGGCTCCTACGTCCTTGATCTCGACGCGGTACATCCCGCCGGTCTCGGGCAGGCCGATGCTGCCCTGGAGAATCCTCGCCACATGGAAATGCAGGTGGGTGGGCGGGCCCTTCCGTTGCGGCGGGCGGGTGTCCGCGCCGGCCGAGGAGAAGAGGGCGGAGAACGGTCCCAGCCGCTGCGACTGCTCCAGGACCTCGGCCACACGTTGCCGCCACACGCTCTCGGGCGCCAGCCGTCCGGTGATCACAGCGCCCTGGACAACCACTGTGAGAGACATCTGATTGCTCTGCTCCGACTCCACCATGGCGGCGATGTCGACAAGCAGCTCGTCGGGCTTCGACATGGGAGCAGACTCTACTGCGGCGACCGGCCCTCGGCACCACTCCCGCAGCGCGCCCCCGTCGACAGGAAGGGGGCGGGATGGCCATCGCCAAGACCAGCGTCCTGGTACTGGATTGCGCGGAGCCCGCGGCACTGGCGGACTTCTACGCACAATTCCTGGGCGGAGAAGTGCGGATCGGGTCCAGCCCGGACTACATCGAGGTCATCGAGAGCGACAAGGTACACCTCGCGATTCGGCGGGACCGGGGCGCGGCGCCGCCCAGTTGGCCCCGCCCGGACGACTCACAACAGGCGCATCTGCACTTCCTCGTCCCGCAGGACAACATGGACGAGGCGGAGCGCGAGGCGGTCAGCCTGGGAGCGCGGCCGTTGCGGACCCGGGAGAACCGCGGGCCCTATGACGCCCGCCGCTATGCGGATCCCGCCGGCCACCCCTTCGTCCTCGCCGCGAGCGAGGGCCACGCCCTGGGGCAGGCGAACTGAGCCGAGTCCGGCGGGTGGAGAGGCCGGGGGCGCCACCGAGTTCGGTGGCGCCCCCGATGCTGCGAGGCACGCCCTGCTGTCAGGTACGGGTCGCCGGGCGCACGACCAGTTCGTTCACATCGACCTCCGGTGGCCGGCTGACGGCGAAGGCGATGGTGTCCGCGACCGCGGCGGCCGGCAGGGCCACCGCGCGGTAGGCCGCCATGGCCTCCCGGGCCGTCGGATCGGTGATGCTGTCCGGGAGTTCGGATTCCGTGACGCCCGGCGAGACCAGGGTGACCCGTATCCCGGCCGCGGCCTCCTGGCGCAGCCCCTCGGAGAGGGCGCGTACGGCGAATTTGGTGGCGCAGTAGACCGCGGCGGTGGGCACCACCTCATACGCCCCGACCGACGCGATATTGATGAGGTGGCCGGCGCCCTGGGCGCGCATCACCGGCAGTGCGGCGGCGATCCCGTAAAGGACCCCGCGCACATTCACGTCGAGCATCCTGTCCCATTCGTCCACCCGCAGCGCCTCCAGCGGCGACAGCGGCATCACCCCCGCGTTGTTGACCAGGACGTCGACCCGGCCGAATTCCTCCTGCGCGGCCGCGACGAAGGACCGCAGGTCCTCGGCGGAGGTGACGTCCAGCCGCCGGAAGGCCGCGCTGCCGCCGGCGCCGTTGATGTCGTGGCACAGCGTTACCAGTCGTCCGGCGCGGCGGGCACCGAGGAAGACGCGGTGCCCGTCGGCGGCCAGGCGGCGGGCGGTCGCCTCGCCGATGCCGCTGCTCGCGCCGGTGATCAGGACGACCTTCTCGTGCTCCGTCATGGGCTGCTCCTTTTGCCAGTTGTCTCACCGGCGAGCCTCCACGGCGGAGCGCGGCGCGACCAGGACGGCTGGTGCCTGGGTGCCGCACACCCCGGCACCGCGCGAAGGCCGGCGAGCCCCTGCTATTTGCCATACCGGCAAGCATGTTTGTCAATTCGGCGCGGCCGGGTACAGCAGCTACCGCATCCCGGGGCCATCACCCTTATGGCGCAATACCTCGGGCGCCCGCCCTCCGCCGTAATTCACCGGGGAATGGCGGACCACGGCAGCTGTCATTCCCCAGCGTGATCGGGCAGTTGAGCCGCCCCCGTATCCCGGTGTTTACGATATCCGGGATGAATTGGCGCGTTTCTGGCCGACGGCCCGGTGCGTACGCGTACGCGCGCCTTCTTTCTGCCTTCACAGGCGGTGCATCCACTCATCACCTCTGACTTCGGGAGCTCATGATGGAATCCGGCGCTACCGTGTGGAACTGCCCGTTCGACTATGCCGAGGCACTGGAATTCGATCCGACGCTCAAGCGTCTGCTGACCGAGGAACCGGTCGCCCGTATCAAGCTGCCCTACGGGGAGGGCGAAGCCTGGCTTGTGACCCGGTACGAGGATGTGCGCACGGTGACGACCGACCGGCGCTTCAGCCGCAGTGCCATCATCGGCCGGGACTTCCCGCGGATGACTCCTGAGCCGATCGTGCAGGACGAGGCGATCAACGTGATGGACCCGCCCGCCAGCAGCCGCCTGCGGAGCCTGGTCTCCAAGGCGTTCGCCCCGCGTCAGGTCGAGCGCATGCGGGTCCGTACCCAGCACGTCGTGGACGAGCTGCTGGACCGGATGACCGCGCAGGGCTCGCCGGCCGACCTGATGGAGAGCCTGGCGTCCCCGCTGCCGCTGACGACGATCTGTGAGGTCCTCGACATCCCCGAGGGCGACCGCGACCAACTGCGCGGGCACGCACGGACCATGATGAACCTCACCCCCGAGAACCGGGACAGAGCGGTCCGCGCCAAGGCCGATATGCGCGCCTACTTCAAGACGCTGACCGCGAAGCGGCGCCAGCACCCGGGGGACGACCTGATCAGCGCGCTGGCGACGGCCCGGGACGGCGACGAGCTCCTCAACGACCAGGAACTCACGGTGCTGGCCATGGTGCTGCTCATCACCGGCCAGGACACCACCACCTACGAGATCGGCAACCTCGCCTACACCCTGCTCACCCGGCCCAAGGACCTCGCCATGCTGCGGGCCCGCCCGGAGATGCTGCCGCACGCGATGGAGGAACTGCTGCGGTTCATCCCGTTCCGTAAGGGCGTCGGCATCCCCCGCGTCGCCCTTGAGGACGTGGAGCTGAGCGGGGTGACGATCCGGGCCGGGGACATCGTGCACGTCTCCTACCTGACCGCAAACCGGGACGAGCGCAAGTTCGACCGGCCCGACGAGCTGGATCTGGAGCGCGAGGAGCGCCCGTCCCACATGACCTTCGGCTGGGGCGGCCACCACTGCCTGGGCGCCCCGCTCGCCTTCACGGAGCTGGAAGTCGCCCTCGGCGCCCTCCTGGAGCGCTTCCCCGACCTCAGGCTGGACCAGCCGGCCGAGGACGTGCGCTGGAACACGACCTCGATCTGGCGCTATCCGCTGGAGTTGCCGGTCGCCTGGTAAGGGGGCCGGCGCCGCGAATGCAGAACTCACCTCCCTGGCGTACGGTTACTAGTCGGAAAGAAGATCCACCAGCACGGGGAGAGTTCGTTCTTCGACGGATGGTCCGCACATAGTTCTCTCCAGAGTCGTGCAACCCCAGTCCGCCGATTCCGCCCGCCCTGCCGACTTGCCCGCCTTTCGGGCCGGTTGCCTCGGCGGGCGCCACCGGCCGACGGCGACCGAAATGGAAAGTAGGGAATTCCCTGGCGGCCCACAAGTCTGCAAGGAGCCCATCCCATGGCGGTTCTGTGCAAACCTGCAATCGCGGTCCCTGAATACATCCTCACCCAAGAAGACACCCTCGAACTCGCGCGGCGGATGCACAAGGATCATTCGCAGCTGCGGCTGGTGCTCCGCCTGATCGAGCACACCGGCGTCCGCAAGCGGCATCTGATCCAGCCGATCGACAAGGTGCTCAAGCATCCCGGGCTCGACGCCCGCAGCGCGGTCTACGAGGAGGAGTCCAAGGCCCGGGTCCCCGCCGTGGTGCGCGAGGCACTCGACCGGGCCGAACTGGAGCCCACGCAGATCGACTTGATCGTCTACGTCTCCTGTACCGGCTTCATGATGCCGTCGCTGACGGCATGGCTCATCAACACCCTGGGCTTCCGCTCGGAGACCCGTCAGATGCCGATCGCCCAGCTCGGCTGCGCCGCGGGAGGCGCCGCGATCAACCGGGCGCATGACTTCTGCACGGCGTACCCCGACTCCAACGTCCTCATCGTGGCGTGTGAGTTCTGCTCGCTGTGCTACCAGCCCACGGATCTGGGCGTGGGATCGCTGCTGTCCAACGGCCTGTTCGGCGACGCGGTCGCCGCGGCGGTGGTCCGGGGGACCGGCGGCACCGGCGTCCGTCTGGAGCGCAACAGCTCGTACCTGATCCCGCACACGGAGGACTGGATCTCTTACGCGGTGCGCTCCACCGGATTCCACTTCCAGCTGGACAAGCGCGTCCCCGGCACCATGGAGCCGCTCGCCCCCGCCTTGCGCGCCATCGCGCAGGAGCACCAATGGGACGCGGGTGAACTGGACTTCTACATCGTCCACGCGGGCGGTCCGCGCATTCTGGATGACCTGTGCCACTTCCTCGAGGTGCCGCCCGAGGCGTTCCGCTTCAGCCGGGCGACGCTGACCGAGTACGGCAATATCGCCAGCGGTGTGGTGCTCGACGCGCTGGCGAGGATGTTCGACGAGGCGTCGGCCGTCGACGGCCACCGCGGTCTGCTGGCGGGCTTCGGTCCCGGCATCACCGCCGAGATGGCCCTCGGTACGTGGGCCTCGACGCCTGTCGCGACGTGAGTGCACCCGCACGGTGCGCCCGGACGGTGATCCGCCGGGCGCACCGTGCATGTGTCCGCACGGCGCTCTGCCGCGGCGTCTCACTCCCCTGGGGTAGCGGCCGGGCCCGCGTCGGTGCGGCCGTGTGGGAGGCGCCGGGGCCGTGCCGACCCGGGAAGTGCCGCGGTGCGGCCGGATGCCGGGAGGAGGAGCACCGGGGAGCGGCCGCCGGAAGGCGCCGGACGAGGCCGGGCAGCGGTTGGCGCATACCGAACTTTTGCCTTGAATAGGAATATCTTGACATGTGGGTCAGTGCGTTTTATGCAGATGAGTAGGCGGCTTGCTCCCCATATCAGCAGGTGAGGAGCCTCCGCGGGCCGTTCCACGGGCGGGCCGCAAGGTGAGGAGAAGACCATGGCGCGTGCAGTGGGTATTGACCTTGGTACGACGAACTCGGTGGTCAGTGTGCTGGAGGGCGGCGAGCCCACGGTGATCACCAATGCCGAGGGCGCCCGGACCACCCCGTCGGTGGTCGGCTTCGCCAAGGGCGGCGATGTGCTGGTGGGCGAGGTCGCCAAGCGGCAGGCCGTGACCAACGTCGACCGCACCGCGCGGTCGGTCAAGCGCCACATGGGCGAGGCGCAGTGGCGCTTCCCGGACAGCGGTGACATCGACGGCAAGCAGTACACCGCTCAGGAGATCTCCGCGCGGGTGCTCCAGAAGCTCAAGCGCGACGCCGAGGAATACCTGGGCGAGGACGTCACGGATGCCGTGGTCACCGTTCCCGCGTACTTCAATGACGCCCAGCGCACCGCGACCAAGGAGGCCGGCGAGATCGCGGGCCTGAAGGTGCTGCGGATCGTCAATGAGCCGACCGCGGCCGCCCTGGCCTACGGCCTCGACAAGGAGAACGACCAGACCATCCTGGTCTTCGACCTCGGCGGCGGCACCTTCGATGTCTCGCTGCTGGAGATCGGTGACGGCGTGGTCGAGGTGAAGGCCACCAACGGCGACACCCACCTGGGCGGCGACGACTGGGACCAGCGGATCGTCGATCATCTGACCAAGCAGTTCAAGAACGCGTACGGCATCGATCTGTCCCAGGACAAGATGGCCACCCAGCGGCTGCGGGAGGCCGCCGAGAAGGCCAAGATCGAACTGTCCGCGGCGACCGAGACCACGATCAATCTGCCGTATCTGAGCGCCTCGGCCGACGGTCCGCTGCACATGGACGAGAAGCTCACCCGCTCCCAGTTCGAGCAGCTGACCGCCGACCTGCTGGAGCGCTGCAAGAGCCCGTTCCACAACGCGGTGGACGACGCCGGGATCAAGGTCGCCGACATCAACCATGTGATCATGGTCGGCGGCTCGACGCGGATGCCCGCGGTGACCGAGCTGGTCAAGGAGCTGACCGGCAAGGACCCGCACAAGGGCGTCAACCCGGACGAGGTCGTCGCCGTCGGTGCCGCGCTCCAGGCCGGTGTGCTCAAGGGTGAGGTCAAGGACGTCCTGCTGCTGGACGTCACCCCGCTGTCCCTCGGTATCGAGACCAAGGGCGGCATCATGACCAAGCTCCTGGAACGCAACACCACGATCCCGACCAAGCGCTCCGAGATCTTCACCACGGCCGAGGACAACCAGCCGTCCGTGCAGATCCAGGTCTACCAGGGCGAACGCGAGATCGCGGCGTACAACAAGAAGCTCGGGATGTTCCAGCTGACCGGTCTGCCGCCGGCCCCGCGCGGGGTCCCGCAGATCGAGGTCTCCTTCGACATCGACGCCGACGGCATCATGCACGTCACGGCCAAGGACCTGGGCACCGGCAAGGAACAGAAGATGACCGTCACCGGCGGCTCCTCGCTGCCGAAGGACGACATCGACCGGATGGTCCGCGATGCCGAGCACCATGCCGAGGAGGACCGCCGCAAGCGGGAGACCGCGGAGACCCGTAACCAGGCCGAGCAGCTCGTCTACCAGACCGAGAAGTTCCTCAAGGACAACGAGGAGAAGGTCCCGGGCGAGGTCAGGACCGAGGTGCAGGAAGCCGTCACCGAGCTCAAGGAGAAGCTCAAGGGCGAGGACACCGCGGAGATCCGCACCGCCTCCGAGAAGCTCGCGGCCGTCTCCCAGAAGATGGGCCAGGCCATGTACGCCGACACCCAGGGCGCGCAGGCCACCTCGGGAGCCCAGAGCGCGGCCGCCGGTGAGGGCGGGCCGGATGCCGCCGCCGGCGAGCAGGACGATGTCGTCGACGCGGAGATCGTCGACGACGACAAGCAGGAGGGCAGCGGACGATGAACCGGCCGACCAATGTCCACGGCCTGCCCCACCCGCCGCTGGCCCTCGTGGGACACGGCCCGACGAAGCCCCCCGAAGCGGGCCCGCCCGACGCCACCGACCGCCCGGAGGACCGGGCGCGGGGCACCGGCCGGCCCGCCGGCCAGGACGGGTCCGCCGGGCGGCCGGTGCCCCCGGAGGCGGTGCTGCACGCCGAGCTCCGGGAGCGGACCGCCGACCTCCAGCGGCTGAAGGCCGAGTACGACAACTACCGGAAGCGGGTCCACCGCGACCGGCTGGCGGTCGGCGAGATCGCGGTGGCCAATGTGCTGAGCCGGCTGCTGCCCGTGCTCGACTCGCTCGCCGAGGCCACCGAGCGGGGTGAGGTGACCGGTGGCTTCGAGCGCATCGCCGAGGCACTGTGCACCGAGCTCGGGACGCTGGGCCTCCAGCCCATCGGCGCGGTGGGTGACCCGTTCGACCCGCTGATCCACGAGGCCATCACCTACACCCCCACCGACCGGCTGGAGCAGGCCACGTGCACCGAGGTGCTCCGCCTCGGCTACCGGGTCGGCGACCGGCTGCTGCGCCCCGCGCAGGTGGCCGTCGCGGGCGAACCGCCCGCCGGCGCAACGACCAGCTCCTGAACTACCCTTACGCGGGTCGGAGTTGAGCCCGCCTTCCGCATCGTACGGTGATCTGCGCGTCGGCCTGTGCGTCGACCTGCACGTACATCTGCACGTCGATCTCCGCACTGCCCGGCGACGGCGGTCTTCGGCGCAATGGAATTGCCACCCCCTGTGTGCCACTACGCATATGTTCGAGTCCCAGGGGCACCCGATCCTCTACCGCCAGCAAACGGCCTCCGTACTTCGACAGAAAGCCCTACGACGCACGACGGGCGGGGATCATGGCAACCGAGGAAAACACGGAACGCGGGAAAGCACACGACGAGCGACCGGAGCGGATCTCCGCCCCCACGGCAATGCGCCACGCCGCCGGGCAACTTGCACAACTGCTGCAATGCGAGCCCGATTCGGTGTCGGCACTCAAGCCCACCGATGACGGCTGGCTGGCGAACGTGGAAGTGGTGGAGATCGACAGGGTCCCGGACACCGCGAGCGTGATGGCTTCCTACCGCGTCCACCTCGATGAACAGGGCCAACTCGTGGGATATGAGCGGACCCGCCGCTACGGGCGGGGCCAGATCGACCGGTAGACCGGCCGTCGCCCGGCGCCCACCACGACCTCACACGGCCGCATGACCCGCTCCAGTCACCTGGAAGGGACGATCCGTCATGACTGCCATTCAGCAATCCAACGCGCCCACCAGCGGCAGCGGTTCGGGAAATCTCTACGATGTTCTTGAGCTCATTCTCGACCGTGGGCTGGTAATCGATGCCTTTGTGCGGGTATCCCTCGTCGGCATCGAAATCCTCAAGATTGATGTGCGTGTCGTCGTCGCGAGCGTGGACACCTATCTGCGCTTCGCCGAGGCATGCAACCGGCTCGATCTGGAATCCGGCCGCAAGGCGCCGAGCCAGCTCACCGATCTGGTCGGTGAGGCGACCGAGAGCGGCGCCAAAGGAAAGTCGAAGGGCGCGCTGACCGGCGCCGTCGAGGCCTTCAGCGAATCCCTTCAGAAGGGCCAGGAGGACTCCGCGGAAGAGGAAGAGCGCCCGGCCCGCAAGCCTTCCGCGGCGAGCAATCGCCGTACCGCACGCCGACGGGAGGACTGAGCCATGGGAACGTACCTCTACGCCATCACCGCGGCCGGCCACCCCTTGCGGCTGTCCGGACTCGACGGGGTCGGTAACCCGGCGGCCGAGCTGCGCACCGTCACCACGAAGGATCTGTGCGCGGTGGTCAGCGACGCACCGCCGGAGCTCCGGGCCAAACGCCGCGATGTGGCGGCCCACCAGGGCGTGCAGGAACGTCTGCTGGCCGACGGCCCCGCCCTGCCGATGCGCTTCGGGCTGATCGGCACCGACGACGCGCAGGTGGCCGCCGTGCTGGAACAGGATCGCGACAGCTACCTCCAGCGGCTCTCGGAGGTCGACGGCCGCCGTGAGTACCACCTCAAGGTGGAGCGCGACGAGGACGACCTGCTGCGGGAGATCATGCGGGAGTCCGCCGAGGTGCGGCGGCTCAACGACCGTACGCGGCAGAACCCCGGCGCCTACGACGACAAGGTGGCGCTCGGCGAGCTGATCTCGCAGGAGGTGCAGGCCCGTCAGGAGCGGGCCCGCTCGGACATCGTGGCCCGGCTCGCTCCGGCCGCCGTACGCACCGCGGACGTCGAACCGACCAAGCAACACCTCCTCAATGTGTCCTTCCTCGTGGAGCAGGAGAAGGCCGCGGCCTTCGCGGAGGCGATCCATGCGGAGGCCCGACAGCGCGGTGACACCTATACCTTCAGCCTGCACGGCCCGCTGCCGCCGTACAGCTTCGTCTGACCTCCGAGAGGAGATCGGCCATGGGCCTGCTCACACAGCTTCTGGCCCTGCCGCTGGCCCCGGTGCGGGGCACGGTCTGGGTCCTGGATCAGGTGCTGCTCACCGCCGAGCGCGAGTACTACGACCCCGCGCCGGTCCGTGCGGAACTGGCCGCGCTGGAACGGCAGTTGCTGGACGGCAGCATCGGGCCCGACGAGTTCGACTCCCGCGAGGACGAGCTCCTGGACCGGCTGGAGTGGCTGGAGGCCCACCGACAACGACTCCGTACCGACTCCTGACCACGGGAGATTGAGGTGTACGACAGATGATGACCAACGCCAAGATAGGGGTGGCCCTCGTCGGGGGCTACTTCCTGGGGCGCACGAAGAAAGCGAAGATGGCCCTCGGCCTGGGCCTGTTCCTGGCCGGCAAGAAGCTGAATCTGGATCCCAAGCAGCTCGGCACGCTGGTCGCCAACTCGCCGGTGCTGGGCCCCCTCAACGACCAGGTGCGCAAGGAACTGGTGGACGCCACGAAGGCGGCGGCCGGCACCGCGCTCACCCAGCGGATGACCGGCCTCGCCGACTCCCTGCACGAGCGGACCGTGGTCCTCAACGAGGGCCGGCACGCGAGCGGCGAGATCGAGCGGACCGCGGACGGGGAGCGCCCCGCGACGGACGAGGAGGACCAGGCGCCCGAGGACGGCACCGGGGGCGACGCCGAGGATGCCGAGGGCGCGGCGGACGCTGAGAAGGAGCGTGCGGCGGACGACAAGAACGGGCGCGCGCCGGGCCGTAAGACAGCTGCCGCCGCGTCCGCGAAGACGGCCACGAAGTCGTCCGCGACATCGGCGAAGAAGTCGGGCAGCGCCGCCCGTTCCACCGCGCGCCGCTCGTCGTCAAGCGCCTCGGGAGCCTCGAAGTCATCGGGGGCATCGGGATCATCGGGGTCATCGGGCAAGAGCGCCGGTGGTGCGTCCCGCGGACGACCCGCCAACTCCGCGGCGCGGAAGACCGCTTCGGGGACCCGTAAGAAGGCGTCCGGTGCGGCCCGCACGGCCGCCGACCGTGGAGGCCGCAATGGCTGAGTCCACTTTCCGCAAGATGAAGCACGAGGTGACCAACACCCCAGCGGCCGGCCAGCTCAAGGAGGAGTTGCAGCACTACCTCCAGGCACGGGCGGAGCACGCCGTCACCAGCCTCGGCCACAAGCTGGGCGAGAGCGTCGGCAAGCTCGCCGAACCCGGCCAGGGCGCCGGGGGCCTGGTCAACAGCCTGGCGAAGGGCGGTGCGGCGCTCGGTGAGGGCAAGTCGCCGCAGCGGGCGGCACTGACCGCCGGCGCCTCGCACCTCAAGGACACCGTCAAGGACAAGGTCAAGGGGCTGTTCGGCAAGGGCCGCAAGGGCGGCGGCGGCAAGTCAAAGAGCGTGACCATCGTCGAGGACATCGATGTGGGCGTTCCCGTCCGCGAGGCATACGACCAGTGGACGCAGTTCCAGGAGTTCAGCACCTTCGCCAAGGGGGTCGTCAGTGTCGAGAAATCCGACGACACCACCAGCAACTGGAAGGTGAAGGTCGCCAAGTCCACCCGCAGCTGGCGCGCGAACGTCACCGAGCAGGTCCCCGACGAGCGCATCACCTGGACCACCGAGGGCGCGAAGGGCACGGTCAAGGGCGTGGTGACCTTCCATCGCCTCACCGACAACCTGACGCGGGTGCTGCTGGTTCTGGAGTACTTCCCCAAGGGGCTGTTCGAGAAGACCGGCAACATCTGGCGCGCCCAGGGCCGCCGGGCCCGGCTGGACCTCAAGCTCTACCGCAAATTCATCATGCTGCGCGGTACGGCCACCGACGGCTGGCGGGGCGAGATCCAGGACGGCGAGGTCGTGGGCGAGCACGCCGACGCCATTGAGGCGGAGCAGGAGGAGGAGAACGCCGAGCCCGAGGACGAGACGGACCAGGACCTGGCCGACGAGGACGGGACCGCGGCGGAGGACGGCGACCAGGATCTCGACGCGCCGGCCGATGAGGACGAGGATCCCGACGAGCCGCGCGATGCGGATGACGACCTCGACGAGGACGACGACCTCGATGAGCCCCTCGACGAGGACGACGTCGCTCCGGACGAGCCGGACGCGTACGAGGACGAGCGGGACGGGTACGAGGACGAACCGGACGCGTACGAGGACGAGCCGGCGCCGCCCTCCCGGGGCCGCCGCACCGCCGCCGCCCGCTGACCCGCCCCGACCGCACAGACGAGGCTGATCATGTCCGATTCACTGGCCGGCCGTATGGGGCCGTCCTCCGGTCCGTCCCCGTACGGCCGGCAAGGCTCCTCCGCCAATCTGGCCGACATCCTGGAACGCGTCCTCGACAAGGGCGTGGTGATCGCGGGCGACATCCAGATCAATCTGCTCGACATCGAGCTGCTGACCATCAAGCTCCGGCTGCTCGTCGCCTCCGTCGACAAGGCCAAGGAGATGGGCATCGACTGGTGGGAGCACGACCCCTCGCTCTCGTCCCGCGCCCGCCCGCCGCAGCAGGTGTCCGCCGGGCAACCGCCGGAGACCGGCCGCGATCCGCTGGCCGAGGAGAACCGGCAGCTGCGCGCCGAGCTCGCCGAGCTGCGGGCGGCCATCGGCTCGCCCCAGGGCTCCGACCGGCGCCGGACGCACCACGAGGAGGAGCAGTGACCAGCCACCTGCAAGGCGACGACGCGACGTCCGCGGCCCCGTGGCAGCCGCCCGGTCTCCCCACCGAGCAGCGGCAGTCCGCTCCCCCGTCCAGCTCGTACGTCTACGCCATCGGCCGGGCGGGCGCCGGTCTCGACGTGACGGCTCCCCGGCTCACCGGGCTGCGGGACGGGCGCGTGCGGACGGCGTCCGCCGACGGCCTCACGGCGCTCGTCTCCGCCGTCCCGGCCGACGCCTTCAGCGAGGAGGGCATGAAGGCGCAGCTGGGGAACCTGACGGAGCTGGAGGAGATCGCCCGTACCCACCACACGGTCGTCGAGGCCGCCCACACGGGAACGACGGTGCTCCCCATGCGACTGGCCACCGTGTATCTGGACGACGCCCGGGTGCGGTCGATGCTGCGGGAGCGCAGCGCGGAGTTCGACGCGCTGCTCTCCCGGCTCGACGGCCATGCCGAGCTGGGGGTGAAGGTGTACGCGGACCCCCGCACCACAGCCGGCGGCCCCGCTCCCGCCTCCGACGCCCCGGAACCCGCCGCTCCCCCGGTCAGCCCCGGCCGGGCCTACCTGCAACAGCGCCGGGCCCGGCGCCAGACGCAGCGTGATGCCTACCGCGCGGCGGGCGCCCTCGCCGACGAGGTACGGGACCGGGCGGCCGCCCTGGCCCGGGACCGGGTCGCACACCGCCCTCAGCAGGGTGAACTGGCCGCCGGCGTGGGGGAGAACATCGCGAACGATGCCTATCTGGTGCCCACGGACCGGCTCCGGGAGTTCCACCGGGCGCTGACGGGTCTGGCCGACGGTGTCCCCGGCGTACGTATCGAGGTCACCGGGCCATGGGCCCCATACTCCTTCGCGACCCCGCCCGCGGAAAGCCGGAGTGAGTGATGGCGGCTGACGCTCCCGAGGCCGCGTGCGCCGAGGTCTCATCTGCCGGGGTCTCGGCCGCCGAAGTCTCGTCCGCCGAGCGCCCGGCCCCGGCGGACCTCACCCCGGATGAGTCTCTCGCGGGGCGGCAGATCGCGCTCATCGATCTCCTGGACCGTCTTCTGAACGGTGGCGCGGTGCTCACCGGAGATGTGGTGCTGTCGATCGCCGAGGTGGACCTGGTCCACATCAATCTGCGGGCCGTCATTCGCTCGATCACGCCCGACGGTCCGGCGCCGTGGTGAGCGACCGTGCTGCCGCCTTCCCGACGAGAGGCGCCCATGACGAGGGATGAGGGATACCCATGACGAACAAACCGGCCGCCGCACCCGTGGAGCCCGCCTTCGCGGAGGTGGCGCAGGCCGCGGCCCGGGCCTTCGACCTGGTGCCGGCCCCGTCCGACGAGCCGCCGCAGGGGCGGGACAGCGCTCTCGCCCAGCGGCTGCGGACCGACCCGGAGACGGTGGAACGCGATCTCATCAAGCTGGTGCTGACGATCGTGGAGCTCTTGCGGCAGCTGATGGAGCGGACCGCCCTGCACCGTGTCGACCAGGGAGATCTGAGCGAGGAGCAGGAGGAGCGGGTGGGGCTGACGCTGATGATTCTCCAGGACCGGATGGCGGAGCTCTGTGAGCGCTACGGCCTCACGATGCGGGACCTCAATCTCGATCTCGGTCCCCTGGGCTCGCTGCTGCCGCGGGACGACGCCGCCTGATCCGCGGTCCCCGGCAGGCCGCTTGCGCCGTCCGTCGCACGGGCATTGCAACTGACGGTCCGTCACCCTACCCTTCCGGCACACCCCCACCGCACCGGGGCGCTCGTACGGTCTCACCCCTACGATCCGTGCGCGGTGCAACGGGGCGGCGCGCCGCGTGCCGGAAGGACAGCCATGTCCGACGACAGCGCTCGCAGACCCTCCCTCACCCGCCGTACGTTACTGACCGGTGCCGCCGCCGCGGGGCTTGCCGCGGCGGCCGGGCTACAGCCCTCGCATCTCATCCCCGCGGGCAGCGCCGCGGCCACTCTCACCCCTCCGCCCGACTTCCCCGCGGGCATCCCCCTCTCCCAACAGGCCTTCCGGAACTGGTCGCTGGAGATCGTCGTCGAGGGCGTCTGGACGGCTTCGGCCCGTACGCCCGATGATGTGGCCACCCTCGCCAACTGGGCTCATCAGCACGGCTACCGGCTCCGGGCGCGCGGCAAGGGCCACACCTGGTCACCGCTGGTGGTGCCCGCCGGGGCCGACACCAACCGCACCGTCATCGTCGACACCACCTCCCACCTCACCGCGGTCAGTGTGCGTGACGGCAATCCGGGAAGCG
Source organism: Streptomyces sp. bgisy130 (assembly GCF_057708345.1). Taxonomy (NCBI): domain Bacteria; kingdom Bacillati; phylum Actinomycetota; class Actinomycetes; order Kitasatosporales; family Streptomycetaceae; genus Streptomyces; species Streptomyces sp. bgisy130. Next base: position 260,737 of record NZ_JBYISA010000002.1, on the reverse strand, counting down.
TCACCGCGCAGGCGGGGGCGACCCTGGACCGGATCCTCGCCCGCCTGGAGGAGTCGGGGCTCGGCCTCGCCACCACCACGGCGCCCGGGGACCTGACCATCGGCGGGGTACTGGCCATCGGCGGCCACGGCACCGGGGTACCCACCGCCACCGAGAACCCGCCATCGGGCTCCGGCTTCGGCACCCTGAGCTCGCTGGTCACCTCGCTCACCGCCGTCGTCTGGAGCGCGGCGGACGGCCGCTATGTGCTCAAGACGTTCTCCCGCTCCGACCCGGACATCCGGGCCTTCCTCGTCCACCTGGGCCGCGCCTTCGTCACCGAGGTGACGCTGACGGCCGCGGCCAACACCCGGCTGCGCTGCCAGAATTGGTACGACGTGAACGTGGGCACCGTCTTCGGTCCCCCCGGTACGGGCGGCCGCACGATCGGCTCCTACCTGGACCGCACCGGGCGCATCGAGGCGATCTGGTTCCCGTTCACCGATGTGCCGTGGCTGAAGGTGTGGAGCGTGGCACCCAGCAAGCCGCTGCTCTCCCGGCAGATCGACTCCCCGTACGCCTACACCTTCGCCAACCGGGTCACCGAGGAGATGTCGCGGCTGCTCGGGGAGATCGCCGCGGGCGGGGGTGACAAGACGCCCGTCTTCACCAAGCTGGCGATGTCCATCGTCGGCTCCGGGCTGATCGTCACCGGCACCTGGGACGTCTGGGGCTGGTCGAAGAACAGCCTGCTGTACGTCGAACCCAGCACGCTGCGGATCGTCGAGGCGGGGTGGGCGGTGCTCACCTCCCGGGCGAATGTGCAGCGGGTGGTGAGTGACTTCTACTCCCGCTATCAGCAGGTGCTCACAGCGCACCAGGGCCGCGGCTCCTATCCCGTCAACGGCCCGATCGAACTGCGCATCACCGGTACGGACCCGCTCGACGGTCCCCTGCTCTCCCCGGCCCGGGCCCGTCGGGACCATCCCGAGTGGGACACCGTGGTGTGGCTCGACTTCGCCACCTATCCCGGTACGCCGGGCGCCGCCCCGTTCTTCCGGGAGCTGGAGCAGTGGATCTGGCAGACCTACACCGGGTCGTATGCGACCGTGCGTCCCGAGTGGTCCAAGGGCTGGGCCTATACGGACAGCGGGCCGTGGCGGGACTCCTCCACCCTGGGCGGCACCGTGCCGGCCGCCTTCGACGAGTGGCGTACCGCCCGGGACATCCTCAACTCCTACGACCCGGCAAGGGTGTTCTCCAATACGTTCCTCGACACCCTGCTGCCCTGAGACACCCCCCAGGGGGCGCGCGGAAATTCCGCGCGCCCCCCTTATCGAAATCACCCGGCACGTCCGTAACACCCGTAACAAGCGCAGGAAACAACCCGCTAAGCGGTCATCACGAGGTTGGCGGGAATTTTGCGCCAGAGGCCCGGGGCGCTTTCCGGAATCCGCCCCCTTGGTGTGTGAAGTTCCTACGAACGCCGCCGCCCGCCGGACTCCCGCCGCTCTGCCGCGCCAGCTCCGCCCATGCACCGGCCTGCGGGTACAACAGCGCCCACCGACCGTCCCGCGCATTGTGGAGTCCTGCCATCCTGAGCGGTATTGAACGAGGCCGCACCCGGGCGCGATGACGCGGTTTCCAGTCATCTCCAGCGAAAATCCATCTGGCGGGAATGACAGCCGTAACAATTCTGCAAGGCAGCGTTCGGGGCTGAAAGTGAGTGCTGTGGCAGAGGCTCGTCGGGTAACTGTCGCCACATCGCCGGTTGTTCCCCCGGGTGGCTGTCCAACGACCGGGGGCAGACCGCAGAAGCGGAAACGAAGGGACGAACGTGATCCGGGTCTTGGTGGTGCACGAAACGCGGCTGCTGCGCTCGGCGCTCACCGCGCTGTTGCGCGACGAGGAGGGTATCGACGCGGTCGCCGCCTGCTGGAGAAGCGCCCCCGGGCGAGCCCGTTCCTTCCGGCCGCAGGTGTGCGTCGTCGATGGCGACTGTGCGGGTTCGGTGGCCTCCGCGGACCATCCCGGCGGACCGGGATGCGCCCTGCTCGTACTGGCCAGCGCCTGCCGGCCCGGCACCCTGCGCCGGGCCATCGCCGCCCGGGCGCGGGGCTTTGTGGACAAGGACGCGCCACCGGCCCGGCTGTTGCACGCGATAAACCTGGTGGCCGCCGGGAAGCGCTATGTCGACCATTCGCTCGGCCCGGATTTCCTGGAGGCCGCCGACATGCCGCTGACCCCGCGTGAGTTAAGCGTGCTGTCGCTCGCCGCGGGTGGCGCCTCGGTCTCCGAGATCGCCCGTGAACTGCATCTGAGCAGTGGGACGGTGCGCAATTACATGGCGGCGATCAATCGCAAGACCGGCGCCCGGAACCGGGTGGACGCGATACGGATATCGCAGGGGGCGGGCTGGGTCTAGAACCCGTCCGGTGCGTCCGTTAGGTCCCGTGATCAGCCGAGAGAGCGGGACTTAACGGCGAGGTTCTCCGCGCGCTCCGGTGCGTCCGGCTGCCAGCTTCCCGCGAGATCCCGGTAGAGGGGCGAGCGTTCGAGCAGGTCGTCATGGGTACCGCAGGTGGCCCGGTTGCCGTCGAGTACCAGGATGCGGTCGGCCCGGCGGGCCGAAGTGATCCGGTGGGCCACGACGATCAGCGTTCCGGGCCGGTCCGCGAAGGCGCGCTCGGCCCGCATTTCCGCCGCCGGATCGAGGTGGCAGGTCGCCTCGTCGAGGAGGACGAGGGGGGCGGGAGACAGATACGCCCGGCCCAAGGCGATCAGCTGGCGCTCGCCCTGGGACAGCGCACCCGGGTCGAGCGGGGCGTCGAATCCGCCCAGCCTGCGCACCAGCGCGGCCAGGCCCACGGCGTCCGACGCCGCCTCCAGGGCGGTCGTGGAGGCACCGTCCGGGCACAGATAGAGCAGGTTCTCGCGCAGGGTTCCGGAGAAGACGTATGCCTGTTGCGGGATGAGCACCCGCAGCAGGGACGGATCGGTTCCGGAGGGGGCGCGGACCGGCCGGCCGGCCACGCGTATCTCGCCGTGGCCGGGTTCGAGCAGACCGGCGACGAGAGCGGTCAGGGTCGACTTTCCGATGCCGCTCGGCCCCACCACGACGAGGTGCTCGCCCGGTGCGACGGTCAGGTCGAGGTCGTGCAGCACGGGCTGGGCGGCGGGCCCGTAGGCGAAGGTCACCGCACGGAGTTCGACGTGGGGGCCGTCGGGCGGGGCGGGGACGTGGGGCGCGGGCTCCTGCGCAGTGGCGGCGGGTGCGGCGGGGGGCTCGGGAGCGGGGCCGGGGCCGGTGGTGAGCCGGTCGAGGACCACAAGGAGCCGGGTGCCGGCCGAGCCCAGCGCGTTCATCAGGGTGTGCAGGGCGGGCAGCAGGGACTGGGTCAGATAGGCCAGCGCGCCCAGCACGGCGCCGGGGGTGAGCCCTTGCCGCAGCAGCCAGGGCGCGGTGACCAGCAGCAGCAGGATGGGCAGTTGGCCGGCCAGGCCGAGCGCGAGACAGCGGACGGCGGCCCAGCGCGCCAGCTGCCGGGCCGCGCGGGCCTCGCCCTCGATCACGCCGTACGCCCGCTCCGCGGTCCGCTGCTGCGCACCGCAGGCCACCACGTCCCGCAGCCCCTCGGCGACGGCGCCGAACTGCGTGGCCAGGTCCTCGTCCGCCTGGAGAAAGGCGCGCTGGCGGGCCGCCATCGGCCGGAGGGTGGCCAGGAAGAGCAGCAGCCCGGCCGCGAGCGGAGGCAGCACGATCAGCAGCAACTGGGGTGCCAGGGAGAGCAGTCCGAGCACCGCTCCGGCCGCGGTGAACACGAAGGAGCGGGCGACCAGGACCAGTCCGGCGAAGCTGTCCCGGGCGATCTCGGTCTGGTTGGTCAGCCGGGAGACCACGGCGCTGTCCGCCGCCCGGGCCGGCTGCGCCACGGCATGCGACAGCGACCCCGACACCACCTGACGGACCAGGCCGTCGCGCAGCGGCTCGACGAGGTCGGCCAGTCCGCGGAAGACCCCTCGGCCGGCCAGCCCGCCGACGATGACGGCCAGTGCGGTGACGCCCAGCCAGACCAGCCCGACGCCGGTGTGGCCGGCCAGAAAGCCCTGGTCCAGGGCCTTTGCCAGGCCGTAGCCGCCGAGGAAGGTGTGGGCGGACTCCAGCAGTGACCAGCCGGCCAGCAGCAGCAGTACCCGGATCCGGCGGCGGAGAAAGCGCCTTGCCCGGGGCAGCAGTCGTGCGGTCGCGGTCGTCATGAGGCGGTCCGGGTGTCCTCGTCGTCGGTATGGGCGAATACCGCGCGGTAGTCGGCGTCCGCCCAGAGCCGGTCGTGCGGGGCGACGGCGCGGAGCCGGCCGTCCTCCAGCCACGCGACCAGATCGGCGCGGGCGGCGGAGGAGACGCGATGGGCGATCAGCAGTCTGCTGCCGGTCCGTACGTCATGGACCAGGGCCCGGCGGACATGGAGTTCGGTGACGCTGTCCAGGCTGGAGGTGGCGTCGTCGAGGACGAGCAGCCGGCCCGCGTGCGCGAACGCCCTTGCCAGGCCCAGGCGTTGGACCTCCCCACCGGACAGCGGGGCACCGGTGAGCGGTGCGGCGTATCCCCCGGGGAGGAGCCGGACGAACGAGTCCGCACCGGCCGCGCGGGCGGCGGTCTCGATGGCCCGGTCCGGGGGCTCGTAGGGGCCGAAGGCGATGGCGGCCCCTACGGTGGCGCCGAACAGGGCGGGGCGTTCGAAGGCGTAGCCGATCTCGCGGCGCAGTTGCGCGGGGTCGGCCTCGTCGAGGGGTATCCCGTCCAGCAGCACCTGCCCGCTGTCGGGATCGGTGAGCCGGCCCGCGACGGCGGCGAGCAGCGACTTGCCCGCCCCCGAGTGCCCGACGACCGCCATGGTCGTGCCGCCGGGCACCACCAGGTCGACCTCGCGCAGTGCGGGGGTGCCGCCGCGGAGGACGGTGACCGCGCGCAGTTCGAGCCGGCCGGGGCCGTCGGCGGGCAGCGGCCGGGAGCCCTGCGCCGGCCTGGGCAGGGTGAGGAGTTCGCCGGTGCGGTGGGCGGCGGCACGGCTGCGCACCAGGGAGTTGAGCTGCCCGACGACCCCGCCCAGCCCGGCGGTGAGGGCGGCATACCGGGAGGCCGCCAGCAGCGCACCGACGGAGAGGCTGCCGGATGCCAGCCGGATTCCGCCGACGGCGAGGACGGCGGTGGTCAGCAGCGGCACCAGGATGCTGCTGCTGACCACGGCGCGGCCGTAGATCTGCCACATCTGCCGTCCCTGCGCGCCCAGTTCGGGAAGCGGTGCGAGCACCCTGGCCCGTTCGCGCCCCGCCGTTCCCGCCGCGGCGATGGTCCGGGCGCCGCCGAGCGCCTCGACGAGCCGGGTCGCGAGGTCCGCCTGGACGCGTTGATAGCGCCGGACGCTGTCGGAGGATCCGCGGGCGAAACGGCGCAGCAGCCGGGTCAGCAGCGGCAGTCCGGCCAGGAACACGGCGGCCAGCCAGATGTCGGTGAGCGCCAGGGCGATCAGGGCGCCGGCCGGGGTGATGACGGCGGCGAGGCCGGTGGCCGCGGCGGTGGGTGCGGTCCCGGCGTCCGCGGCGTTCCCGGTGAGGCGGGTCACCAGGTCACCGGGGGTGAAGCGGTCGGCGACCCGGTGCGGGGCGAGGGAGAGCAGCTGGTCGATACCGCGCCGGCGGAGCCAGGCGGTGCTGCGGGCGGTGGTGACGCCGCCGGTCAGCGCGACCAGCGCGTCCAGCAGCACTTCCGCGCTGAGCAGTACGGCGCACAGCACGAGGGCCCCGTGGAGTCCCGGACGGGCACCGAGCACGAGGTCGAGGGTGTGGCCGACTACGGCGGGCAGCGCGAGGGCGGCACCCGCGGACGCCACGCTGAAGAGGCAGACGGCGAGGGTGCGTACGGGACTGTGCCGGAAGGCTCCGGTCAGGACGGAGCGGGCGCCGGGGTCCGGCCCGCGCCGGGCGGCCGGCGGGGACGGGGGCGAGGAGGGCCCGGGGGTGGTGCGGGGCATACGGGTGCGGACCTCGCCTCCAAGGGACGGATACGGGCGGCAGCGGCAGGCCCCGGGCGGTGTGGCCACCCGGGGCTCGCCGTGACTTACGCGCTACGGAGACCGAGGTCCCGTAGCGGCGGGAAGTCAGTTACAGGTGGTGACGCTCAGGCTGCTGTCACCGCAGAGCAGCAGGCTCGCGCGGCTGCCGGTGTGCAGCTCCTCCGTGGCCTCGGCCTTGGGGGTCTCCAGCGTCTGAAGGTCAAGAAGGGACATGGTGGTTCCTCTCTGATGGGGACGGTGTTTCTCGATCGGCCCCGGACGGGGCCGGCTTCAGGGCCGCCTGGGCGGCGGGAGGAAGGGCAGGTGCACGGGGGTGTCGTGCAGGGCGCTGCCCAGTGCGAGCAGGCATCCGGCGGTGCCGGTGCTCAGGTCCATGGAGAGCCGCATCATCTGCTCCCCGGCGAAGGCCAGCCGGCCTTGGTAGGGCACGGCGCCCCAGGCCAGGGAGTCGATCTGGCGGCGGAGGTCGGCGGCGTGGGTGCCGGGGCCGCCGGCCGTGGTGCGGGCGAGGTGCAGCACCATGCCCGCCGCGCCGCGGAACAGGCCGGGCTGGGCATAGAACTTGGCCTGGGCGGCCTGCACGATCTCGCTCCGCGCCCGTGCGAACTCCTCGTCCGGGCGATGGGCGAGGAAGTCGTCGAGCACCATGCCGATGCCGACGCTGCCGGCGCCGAGGTACGGCATGGTCCGCCAGCCCTCGTTGACCTGGAGGGCTCCCCCGGCGCCGCGGACGCAGCGGGACAGGTCCCGGCGCAGGGCGTCGGCGGCCAGATCGAGCAGCGCGGGGTCGTCGGTGCGCTCGTACAGACGCAGGAAGAGCAGGGCCGCTCCGCTGTCTCCGTGCAGCAGCCCGGCGCGGGGCGTCGCAGCGCCCTCGGCGGGCGGCGCGGCGGTCCGGAGCTTGTCGGCCACGAGCTGGGCGCAGTGCAGGGCCCGTTCGCCGAGGGCGGTTTCGCCGGTGGTGCCGGCCAGCGAGTCGAGGGCCAGTCCGAGGCCCGCCAGGCCACTGTGCAGATCGGGCGCGATGTCCTGCCGGCGCTGGGTGGCGACGGTGTCGATGAGGTCCAGGGCCTGATCCCGGTGTCCGAGCCGGTCCAGGACCCATGCGACGCCGGACAGCCCGTCATAGAAGCCGAGCGGGCTGCCGGACGCGGGGGTCTTCGTCCTCCGCAGCAGCCACTCCTCCGCCTCCGGGCAGCGGTCCGCGCCGGTCTCCGCCAGGGCGTACAGCACCCCGGCCGCCCCGTAGGCGAAGCAGGTGCCCCCGCCCGTGGTGGAGAACTGGGCGATGTCGCCGGGGAAGTAGCGGTCCTCCCGGTCGGGGGTCGCCGAGGCGAGCACGGCCCGGACCATGGAGTCGCGGCTGTGCGGCCAGTCGCCGAGGGCCACGGGGAGGTAGTCCGCTCCCCCGGTCCGGCCGGTGCGGACGGGGGCGTGCGTGGGCCGGTACCCGCGCAGGATCTCCGCCACCGCTTCGTCGAGATAGTCGCGGGGCACCGGGAACTGTGCGGCGGCGATCTCCGCCAGATGGGCCGCCTTGTTGCGGTCCACCGCGAAGAGGCTGGTGAGCGGGAGGAACAGCGCAAGTCGCAGACAGGCCAGGGCATAGCGGTCGACATCGAAGCCGCGGCGGTCCGCGGGGGCGACGAAGCCCGGGTTGGCGATCACCTGGCGGCTGGACTCGTCGTCGACGGATGCGGCCTCGAAGTCCAGGAGCACCACGGAGGATTCGTCCTCGGACATCATGATGTTGAAGAGGTGCAGGTCGTTGAAGACCACGCCACGGGAGTGGATCGCCTTGACGGCGTCGGCCACCAGGGCGTGGACGCGCATGGCCCACTCGGTGTACTCCGCGAGCCGCTCGGGGCTCGGATCGGCCTCGATCAGCGGGTGACGGTGTGCGAAGAAGCTGTTCAGCGGCCGGCCTTCGATGAACTCCAGCACCAGGAAGGTGTGCTCGCCGAGGGTGAACCAGTCGTGCACCTCGGGGGCGCAGCCGAGTCCGGAGAGTCTTTGCAGCGCGTCCCGCTCCCGCTCCAGCCGGGTCACGGCGTCCGCTTCATCGGCGGCCAGCCCGGCGTGGGGCCGTGCCTCCTTCAGCACCACCCGCTGGTCGGTCCGCAGGTCCCGGCCGACGTAGACGCCACCGCCGTTGGAGAAGTGCAGTGCCTGCTCGATCTTGTACGGCAGATCGGTGACGGTGGTGGCGGAACGGGCGGCCAGATGCGGCTGGAGGAACTCCGGGAGGATGACCCACTCGGGGACGCGGAACGCCGGCTCGCGGCGGTCGGGGACCAACTGACCCTGGCCGTCCTCGATCGCGGGGCGGAGTTCGCCCTTGTCGTCGTAGCAGTGCCGCTCGGTGAAGCTGCCGTAGCGCACATACACCGGGCCGTCGCCCCAGCGCAGATCGCTGAGGATGTACGGTCCCGGTTCGCCGGCGAGCAGCTCGTTCAGCTCCTCGGCGATGCGGCCGCACTGCTCCTCGTCGGCGGGGTAGACCGTGAGGAACTTTCCGCTGGCGCCGCGGTCGGCGTATTTGGCGTTGCGGATGTGCAGCAGGTACCGGGTCGGCATGCACTTGAAGGCGATCGAGCGCGGAACGCAGTAGTCCCAGACCTTGGCCAGCACACGTTCGGCGTTGTCCAGGCAGGCCGAGACATGGATCTTCCAGCCCTGGCTGGGGAGTTCGCGGTCCAGCGGGCGGAACGCCAGCCAGTCGCCGGAGCGGTGGCGCTGCCAGCCCTCCGGCAGCTCCCGGTTCAGCGTCGCGTACGGAGCACCGCGGCCGGTGCTGCTCGCGGGCAGCCGGTGGGGAGCGTCGTAGAACTGTCGGTCGGCGTCGCAAAAGACGGCGTAACCCTTGTTCATCGCACTCCCTCGGCTGGTGACAGGGATGACGCTGTCATGGCGCGGGGAGCGGGAAACAGTCATGACTGTCACGAAGAACCCGTGAGAAATGCACGTTTGCTGCGAATTTGCTGGGAACTGAAGGGGCGGCCGGGCCCGCCGCCCTTCCCTTAGGCGGGACGGAGGGTGAGAGTGCCCTCCGGCTCGTCGTGGACACAGGGCCGGAAGCCGGAGCTGATCCGGTCGAGGAGCCCTTGCAGCCACCGGGCGTCCTGGCGGGAGGCGTGCCGCAGCCGCATCCGCCGGGACTGTAGGGGGACGATCCGCACGTCGTGGAGCCTGCCGGTGTCCGGGGCCAGCGTGACGAGGAAGAGCAGCCGCAGATCGTCCCGGTACGCCTCGTAGCCGGTGATGCCCTCGTAGTCATCGATGAAGTCGCCGCACCCGTGGATCACGAGCTTTCCGCGATATGCCTCCAGGGCGCGGGGGTGGTGCGAGGAGTGACCGTGGACGAGGTCCACTCCGCCCTCCAGGAGGCCATGGGCGAAGGCGGCCTCGCTCCGCAGCACGTGGTAGCCCCAGTTGGGGCCCCAGTGGACGGAGGCGACCGCGATGTCCCCCGGCCGCTTCACCTGCCGTACTTGCCCGATGATCTCGCCCGCGGCGGCCGGTGAGGGCCGGGCCACGTAGTCGACCCCGGAGCGGCCGCCGGCCGCCGCCCATTCCCGCGGGATCCCGCTGGACGGCATCCCGAAGGAGAACACCAGGATCCGGCGGCCGTCCGCGGCGGGGACGATCGCCGGGCGGCGCGCGGCGTCGGGGTCCGCTCCCGCCCCCGCCGTCCGCAGTCCCGCGCCCGCGAGCGCGCCGAGGGTGTCCGCCAGTCCCTGGCGGCCGAAGTCCAGGACGTGGTTGTTGGCCAGTACGCAGACGTCGGGGCGGGCGGCGGCCAGACAGGGCAGGTTCGCCGGGTTCATCCGGTAGTGGATTTCCTTCTCGGGTGCAAATCCGGCGTACCGCGTGACGCTGGTTTCCAGGTTGAGCACCCGGGCGGCGGGCGCCGCGTCGTCGAGTACCTCCAGGGCGTCCCCCCATGGCCAGGCGAAGTCGGCCGGACACGGAACGGGGCCGTTTTTCGCCGCCGCCAGTTCGACATAGGCGCGGGCGTCCCGGAGGTACCCCTCCCGCAGCGCCGGGTCCCCGGGGTGCGGCAGGATCTGGTCGACCCCACGGCCGAGCATGACGTCACCGCAGAGGAACAGTGTGAGCAAGTCACCGCCCATTCCCCCAGGTTAATCCGGCCGGCCGAGGTTTCGCGGCGGGCGGGGGGCCGCCGCGCTCCACGGCGCCCCGGAGCCGGGAAGGCCCCGGCCCCGGCTTCGTCCCCTCCGCCTGAGCTGCGCCGGCGTACCGGCGACACGGCTCAGCCGGCGTCACACCGCGCCGGCGCCCCGGCCTGCGGACCGTGCGGTGTGGTGGAGTCCGCCGCGGGGGCCTGGGGCGTCGCCGGCACGGGGAGCGCCGTGCCACCGCGCGCCACGGGCGGCGGCACCGGCCGGCGACCGCCGGCCAGGATGCTGACGGCGTTGGCCACCACGATCGCGGAGATGGCCAGCCACTCGATCCCGCGCAGGGTCTGGTCCAGGACGACCAGGCCGACCAGTGCCGCAAGGACGGGGTTGACGCTCATGAAAATCCCGAAGAACCGCGCGGGAACCCGGCGCAGGGCCAGCAGGTCGGCGAGGAGCGGTACGGCCGAGGAGAGGACGCCCGCGACGGCCGCGTATCCCAGGGCGCGCAGGCTCGGCGGGTGCTGGGCGAGCACGGTGATCCCGAGGGGCAGATAGAGCAGGGCGGAGACACCGGCGGCCGCGGCCGACCCCTCGGCGCCGGGCAGCCGGGCGCCGACGAGGCGGTTGAGCAGGATGTAGGACGCCCAGCACACGGCGGCGACCAGCCCGAAGGCGATGCCCGCGTAGTCGGTGGACGGTTCGGGGCGGGTCAGGATGACCACCGCCGCCCCGGCGACAAGGGCGCACAGCAGGTCCACCAGCCGGCGGGAGGCGGCCAGGGCCACGGCCAGCGGGCCGAGGAATTCCAGGGTCACCGCCAGGCCCAGGCCGATGCGGTCGATGGCGGTGTAGAGGGTCAGGTTCATGGTGGCGAACACCACGGCCAGGCACAGCACCGGCCACCACTGCCGCCAGGTGAACGAGCGCAGCCTGGGCCGGCCCACCGCCAGGAGCACGAGCCCGGCCACCCACTGCCGCACGGCCACCACCCCGGCCGGTCCGATCGCCGGAAAGGCCAGCGCTCCCGTCGCGGCGCCGGTCTGGTTGGCGAGTCCGCTGGCGCACATCATCGCCACGCCCGCCGGTCTGCCCGAGCGCGCCCCGGGTCCCCTACGGACGGCTTCCGGATGCGGCAGGCCCTGCGTGCTTCGTGTCATACCCGGCAGCCTCCGCCCGCCGGCACCGATACCTAAAATGCATCCTCGTACGCATCAATACGCTCTGGTTATGGATCTGAGGATGGAACTGCGACATCTGCGCTGCCTGGTGGCGATCGTCGATGCCGGTGGCTTCACCGACGCCGCCATCGATCTCGGGATCTCGCAGGCGGCGGTGTCCCGGACGCTCGGTTCGCTGGAAGACTTCCTCGGCGTACGGCTGTTGCACCGCACCAGCCGGAGCGTCATCCCCACTACCGCGGGTGTCCAGGTGCTGGCCCGCGCCCGGAAGGTGCTGGCCGAGGCCGACAACCTCATCCGCGAGGCCACCACCGGCCACACCCGGCTGCGCATCGGCCACGCCTGGTCGGCCATGGGCCGGCACACCGCCGAGTACCAGCGCCGCTGGGCGGCCCGGCATCCCGATATCGAGCTGCATCTGGTCCGCACGAACTCCGCCACGGGTGGTCTGGCGGAGGGGCTGTGCGACCTCGCCGTGGTCCGTACGGCCTTCGACGACGCGCGCTTCGCCAGCGCCGTCGTCGGCCAGGAACGCCGCTACTGCGCGATGGCCGCCGACGACCCCTGGGCCACCCGCCGCGCCATCCCACTGGCCGACATCCGCGGCCGCACCCTCCTCCTCGACCGGCGCACCGGCACCACCACAGCCGATCTGTGGCCCCCCGAGGCGCGTCCGGTCGTCGAGTACACCCAGGACATCGACGACTGGCTCACGGCGATCGCCACCGGCCGCAGTGTCGGCATCACCCCGGAGAGCACCGCCAACCAGTACCGGCGCGACGGCATCGTCTTCCGGCGGCTCCGGGACGCCGCTCCCGTCGCGGTCCATCTCATCTGGCGACGCCATGACCCCCATCCGGCCACCCATGCCGCCGTCGCGCTACTGACCGACCTCTACCGGCAGCGCACATGAACGGCCATCCACTCGTCCCCCTCCGGCCGCTTACGCCCGCCCCCTCTCGACGCATCGGACCGCGCCCATGACGGATCCCACTGCCGCACCGGAGCCACGCCTGGCGGCGCTCGGTCCCTTCTGCGCCTTCGAGACCCATGCCGGGGGCTCCGAACTCACTCCTCCCTGGCGGAAGTTGAGCGAGGTGACGGAGGAGGGGAACGACGTCCTCCGGGAGCGGGTCGCCGCCGTGCGGGCCTCCCTCGCCGCCAACAGCGGCAGACCACCCGAGGCCGTCGAGCAACGGGTGGCCGCCTCGGTGGCCCATCTGGGCCTGGTCGCACGGGTCATCTCACCGGCCCTCGGCCTGGCCGCCCTGCACGGCCTGCCCTCGCGACCGCTCACCCTGGCCGACCTGCGGTGGGAGTCCGCCCTCGGCGGCGCATTCCGGCTCTCGCTGCCCCGGGAGGCGGTGACCCCGGCCGCGGCCGAGGGCGTACGGCACAGCACCGGCACCGGCAGTACCACCCGCCCACTCAGCGCCCTCGCCGAAGACCTGCTGGCCGGACCGGTCCACGACCTGGTGGTCGCCTTCGCCCCCTTCTCGGTCTCCCGGCACATCCTGTGGGGCAATGTGGCCTCCGCCGTGAACGGCGCAGCCACGGGCATCACCGCCGCGGCCCCCGCCCTGGCATCCCCCGCCCGCGCAGCGGCCCTGGCCTTCCTGCAACACCCGCAACTACGGAACACCCACACCCTGGACCCGCACAACGCCCGCTTCACCCGCCGAAGTTGCTGCCTCATCTACCGCGCCGCACCGGGCGGCGCGGGCGCGCTGTGCGGCGATTGCGTGCTGCTGCGCGGACGGGGCGGAGGCGGGCGCGGACGGGGACGGGGACGGGGACGGGCGGGCGATGAGCGGGCATGAACGCGGGCGGCGCCCTGGACAAGTCACTCGCCCGGCAATATGCCGCCCACTCCGGTGTGGCAGTCCGCTCAGCCCACGTGGACACGGGGGCGGCGGTCGCGGTCGGGTTCGGCCTCGCGGAGGACTTCGCGGGTGACGGGGGCGACTTCGCCCTGGCCGAAGAGGAAGAAGCGGAGGAACTGGGCGAAGGGATTGCCTTCGGTCCACTCGAAGTAGATGTGCGGCCGCTGTCCGGTCAGGTCGCGGGCGTGCAGCAGCAGGGCGGCCAGCGCGTTGGAGATGGTGGAACTCTCCAGGCAGAGCACCCGGTAGCGGCCGTGCAGGACCTCGCCACGTACCCGTAGTTCGCTCTCGAACTCCGAGGGGTCGCCGACGGTGACCTCGACAAAGATGAAGTCCTCGTCGGCCGGGAGGTCGTTGTCGGTGCGGATCTGGTCGAGCTTGTCGCGGTATTCGGCCAGGTCCCGCTGGTCGGGTTCGTTGGCGATGAAGCGGATCTTGCGATGGGCGATATCGCGGATGAACCGCTCGGCCATGGTGTCGAGCACGACGCTGGTCACGCGCAGTTCGAAGGCGCGGGCGAGGCGGGAGAGGAACGACACCAGGATGATGCCGGCGATGAAGCAGGCACCGATCTTGACGCCGTCGGGGCGCTCGATGATGTTCGCGATGGTGGTGTAGAGGAACACCAGGGAGATCGCGGCGAAGCCGATCGTCCAGCCGCGCTCCCGGGCCCGGCGTGCGGCGATGGTCACGGCGATCGCGGCGGAGCTGATCAGGACCAGGACACCGGTGGCGTAGGCGCCGCCCTGGGCGTCCACGTCGGCGTTGAAGATCCAGGTGACCAGGAAGGCGATCAGGGTGAAGACCAGCACCATCGGGCGCACCGCGCGGGCCCAGTGGGGCGCCATGCCGTAGCGCGGCAGGTACTGCGGCATCAGGTTCAGCAGTCCGGCCATGGCCGAGGCGCCGGCGAACCAGAGGATGGCGATGGTGGAGATGTCGTAGACCGTGCCGAAGGCCGAGCCCAGGTACTCGTGGGCCAGATAGGCCAGGGCGCGGCCGTTGGCCGATCCGCCGGGCCGGAACGCGTCCTCCGGGATGAGCACGGTGGTGATGAAGCTGGTGACGATGAGGAAGACGCTCATGATCGCGGCAGAGGTGGTGAGCAGTTTCTTCGCGCCGCGGATCCGTCCGGTGGGACGCTCCTCGGTGTCACCGGGGTCGCCCTCGATGTGCGGCATGACCGCCACGCCGGTCTCGAAGCCGGACAGGCCCAGCGCCAGCTTCGGGAAGACCAGCAGGGCCACGCCGACCATCGCCAGCGGGCTGCCGTGCTCGGTGGTCAGGGCCTGCGACCAGTCGGTGACGACCTGCGGCGCGGTCGCCACATGCCACAGTCCGGCGACGACCACAGCCACGTTCAGCGCCAAGTAGAGGCCGACGAGGACGACCGCCACCCCGATCGCCTCCAGGAAGCCCTTGAGGAACACCGCGCCCAGCAGCGCGATCAGGATCAGGGTGATGGTCATCTGGCCGTTGTGCAGGGCGCTGGTGAGGTGCGGGTTCTCCACCAGGTGGGTCGCCGCGTCGGCCGCCGACAGGGTGATGGTGATGAGGAAGTCGGTGGCGGCGAAGCCCAGCAGCGTCAGCACGAACAGCTTGCCCTGCCAAAAGGACAACAGCCGCTCCAGCATCGCGATCGAGCCCTGGCCGTGCGGGCTCTCCTTCGCCACCCGCCGGTAGACCGGCAGCGCCCCGGCGAGCGTCACGAGGACCAGCACGATGGTGGCGACCGGCGACAGCAGCCCCGCCGCCAGGGCGGCGATGCCCGGCTGATAGCCGAGGGTGGAGAAGTAGTCCACACCGGTCAGGCACATCACCCGCCACCACCGCTGCCCCGGGTGGGAGCTCACCGGCCCGGCGTGCGCACCTTTCTGATGCTTGGCCATATCGGACAGGCCCTCAAGCATCCAGGCGTGCAGGCGCTGCCGCGCCGTGGCCCCGGAGGAAGCACCGGCAGGGGCGGAGGCGGCCATCGTGTGCTCCTGTCGTACCGCGAAAGCATCCCGCCATCGACGAGACGGCCAGGTCAGCGTAAGCAGTCGGGGCCCGGTGACCGCGGTGTTCAGCGTGGTGACGCTTTCGTGTCTCCACGGGCAGCTGTCGTGTCTCCGCGGGCAGCGGCGGCGGCCGGGGGGCCGGACCGGCCACCACCGTCGCGCCGCGCCGGTTGTCCGGTGAGGTAGTGCACGTACTCGTGCGCCAGGCGGAAGCCGGCGGTCCAGGCGAGGAGCCGGCTGGGGCGGTGGTCGCGGGAACAGGTCCAGCTGGGGGTGTGGCCGCGGCCCGCGATGTCCTGGCACAGGGCGGTCACACAGGCCAGCGCGAGGCGCCGGCGGCGGTGTGCGGGCGCGGTGTAGCAGGCGATGTCCTCGTACGCGGTGCCGTGGAAGTACGTACAGGCGACGGCGAGGACCTCGTCCGTCCCGAAGGCCGCCCAGCCGAGTCCGGAGGCGGCGAGACCGGCCGGGCCGCCCCAGCTGGCGTGGAGCCATGCCGCGTCCGGTGCGAGGGCGGCCAGCGCCGGGGCGTCCGCGGGCAGCAGCCGGCGCACCGTCACCCCGCGCGGCGGGCGCGGCGCCGCCACGGGCACCTGGTGCACGTACAGCATCCGCTCCCACGGCACGATCCGGCCGAAGGCGCTGCCCAGGGCCGGCAGGAAGCAGCCGGGCGCCTGTACGTAGTGCGCGTCGAAGACGGCGAGGGCATCCGGTGCCAGGGCGCTCGGGTCGCCGCGGAGCAGCGCATGTCCGGCGCAGGTGACGGCCAGCGTGCGGGGCGCGTGGGGGCGGTCGGCCCACCAGCGTCCGGTCCCGGCGGCCGGTACATGTTCGGCCAGCGCCGCCGTCCCCGGCACCCCGGCGGCGAACCAGCGGGCGAGCGGCGGGAGTTGGTCCGGGGCGAGTTCGATCACTGCGGTCCCTTGAGGTGATCGCGGGACGGCCCGGCCCGTGCGGAACCGGGGCCGCCCGCTCGGCGCCTGCGGCACATCGACCGCCAGGACGATACGGGAGGAAAGCCGGAAGTCGGGCGCGATCCGCTTCGGCGCTCGTCGTGTCGCCGCGTCGCCGGTTCGCCGCCGGGCCGTGTCACCGCATCGCCGCGCCGCCCCCTGCCCCCGCCCCCTGCCGCCGACCCATTACGCACTCTGTGACCAGGCAATTTCGCTCCGCGACCGTTCCCCGCGCGGCCTGGACTCCGGCGTGTGGTGTGCCAGAGTGGAGGAGGACGGACCGTGTATCGGTACGGACCGGGTACCGGTGCGTGCAGAGAGAGTGCCTGTCATGTCCCTTCAGTCGGATCGCCTCGACGCGGTCACCGCGCATCCCAGGTCCCCGCCTCGCCGGAGCGAGGAGTACGAGGACCTGTTCGATCAGGCTCCGGTGATCTTTGCTGCGCTGAGCGGCCCGGCTCATCTGCTGGAGGCGGCGAATCCGGCGTTCTTCGAGGCCTTCGGCGGCGATCGCGGACGTACCGATGTGCCGGTCGGCGAGCTGATCCCCGAGCTGGCCCAGCAGGGCGTCCTGGACCGGCTCGACACGGTGTACCGCACCGGCACCGCGTACCGGGCCCGCGCGGGGCGGCTGGTGCTCGGTCCGCCAGGAGCGGAGCGGGAGGGGTTCTTCGACTTCACCTACGAGCCCCGCCGGGACGCGCTCGGCCGGATCGACGGCGTGGTCGTCATCGCGGTGGAAACCACCGCCTTCCACCACGCCCAGCTCCTCGCGGCCGAGCAGCGCCTCCTGCTGGAGCAGATCGCGAGCGACGCCCCACTGGGCGAGATCCTCACCCGTATGGCGCGGGCGATCGAGGAGTTGTCCCCGGAACTGATCGTCTCGGTGCTGCTCACCGATTCCGACGGCACGCATCTGCTGCACGGCACCGGCCCGAGCCTGCCCACCTTCTACAACGACGCCATCGACGGCATCGCCATCGGTCCGGACGTCGGCTCCTGCGGGACGGCCGCCTATCTCCGCGAGCCGGTGATCGTCTCCGAGATCGCCACCGACAGCCGGTGGAAGGGCTACCGCGACCTGGCCGCGCGGGCCGACGTCGCGGCGTGCTGGTCCACCCCGATCATGGGGACGGACGACCGGCTGCTGGGCACCTTCGCGATATATCACCGCCTCCCCAAGGCCCCCGCGGACAAGGACGTGGCCCTCAGCGGTGCGTTCGCCCGTATTGCCGCGCTGGCCATCGAACGCCACCGGGCCCTGGAGGAGGGGCGTGCCGCCCAGGAGCGGGAGACGGCGGTCCGGGACGACCTGGCCTTCGTATTGGAGGCCAGCACGGCCATCACCCGTGAGCTGCACTACGACGACTGTCTGCAACGCCTGGCCCGGCTTACCGTGCCCACCCTGGCGCCGCTGTGCACGGTCCATGTGCTGGAGGACGGCCGGACCCGGCGGATCGCCGTGGCCGCCGCCACCCCGGCCGACGAGGAGCTGCTCGCCGCCCCCGGCATGCAGGAGGAGGTCGACCGGGCGGTGCGCCGGGTCCTGGCGTCCGGCACGACGGAGACGGACCACGCCGATGTCGCACGCGGCGGCCGCCCCGCGCTGCCCGGCGTCACCGGTTATGTCTCCGTGCCGCTGGGCGCCCGCGGCCGCACCTTCGGAGTGCTGACGCTGCTGGCCACCGGCCCGCCCCTGGACGGCCATGCCATCGCCCTCGCCGAGGAACTGGCCCGCCGGGCCGCGTCCAGTGCCGACAACGCCCACCAGTTCACCGACCGCGTCCGGCTGGCCCGCGACCTACAGGCCGGGCTGCTGCCTCCCGAGCTGCCCAGGATTCCCGGCGCCGATCTGGCGGCGTCCTACCACCCCGCCGGCGAAGGGCTCGATGTCGGTGGCGACTTCTACGATGTCTTCCCGCTCCCCGACAACCGCTGGGCGCTCATGATCGGCGATGTGTGCGGGCGGGGCGCCCTGGCCGCCACCACCACCGGTATGGTCCGCCACACCGCCCGCGCCGCCGCGCGGCTGCTGCACGACCCGGTGGCCGTGGTCGCCGCCATCAACGACGCACTGACCGAAGGCCCCGTCGACGAGGACTTCTTCGTCTCGCTCGTCTACGGCGAACTGCGGCACACCGCCTCGCACCTCACACTGGACCTGATCCGCGCCGGCCATGTCCCACCGCTCGTCCTGCGCGCCGACGGCGCGGTCGAACAGCTCACCCAGTCGGGCCTGCTGCTGGGTGTGGCTCCCGCGTTCGACGGTTGCGTGTGCCGGGTCGACCTCTTCCCGGGCGACAGCCTGGTCCTGGTCACCGACGGCATCACCGAGGCCCGCTCCGCCGCCGGTGAGTTCTTCGACGAGCACCGCCTGGCCGCTGCCCTCCACCCGCGGCGCCCCGCGGCCGGTGCCGCCGGTCTCATCGAGTCCGTCAATGCCGCGGTGACCGCCTTCGCGGGCCCCTCCACCCCCGACGACCAAGCCGCTCTGGTCCTCACCGCCACCTGACCGCTACGGCACACCCGCCACCGGCCCATGAGCACGCAACGACGTCCGGCGCACACCCGATAGCCCGATGCCTCCGCGCCCCTGCCCTTCTCCGGGGAACCTGCCTATTTTGGGCTCATGGACAGCGCGCCGCGTGACACCCCCGACGACAACCCCAACCCGCTGCACCGGCTCTCCCTCGACGCACTGCGCCGGCGTACGAGCATGAAGTGGCGCACTTACCCGGAGGATGTGCTGCCGCTGTGGGTGGCGGAGATGGACGTACCGCTGGCCGCGCCGGTCGCCCGGGCCATCACGGACGCGGTCGCGCTCGGCGACACCGGCTATCCGGCGGGGAACGCGTACGCCGGGGCGCTCGCCGACTTCGCCCGCACACGGTGGGGCTGGGACGGGCTCGCCGTGGAGCGCACGGCGATCGTGCCGGACGTGATGCTGGGCATCGTCGAGATGCTCAAGCTGATCACCGGGCCGGGCGAACCGGTGGTCGTCAACTGCCCTGTCTACCCGCCGTTCTACCAGTTCGTGACGCATATGGACCGGCGTGTGGTGGAGGCACCGCTGGGCGGGGATCTGCGGATCGACTTCGCCTCGCTGGAGGCGGCGTTCCGGCATGCCACGGCGGGCGGCGGCCGGGCCGCGTACCTGTTGTGCAGCCCGCACAATCCCACCGGCACCGTGCACAGCGCCGAGGAGCTGACCGCCATCGCGGCGCTGGCGGACCGGTACGGCATCCGGGTCGTCTCCGACGAGATCCATGCGCCCGTGGTGGCGCACGACGCCGCCTTCGTGCCCTATTTGAGCGTGCCCGGGGCGGAGAACGGGCTGGCGCTGATGTCGGCCTCGAAGGCGTGGAATCTGGCCGGTCTCAAGGCCGCGGTCGCCGTCGCCGGGACGGCCGCGGCCGACGATCTGGCCCGCCTCCCGGAAGAGGTCAGCCACGGCCCCAGCCACGTCGGCATCATCGCCCACACCGCCGCCCTGCGGGACGGCCGCGACTGGCTCGACGCGGTGCGCGCCGGGATCGACGACAACCGCCGGCTGCTCGCTGACCTGCTGGCCGACCGGCTCCCCCAGGTCCGCTACCGCCCCGCGGCCGGGACCTATCTCGCCTGGCTCGACTGCCGCCCGCTGGGGCTCGGTGACGACCCCGCGGCGGCCTTTCTCGCCCGCGGCCGGGTGGCTCTCAGCCCCGGTACGAGCTTCGGCACCGGCGGCGCCGGTCACGTCCGGCTCAACCTGGCGACGTCACCCGGTCTGCTCACCGAGGCAGTACGGCGGATGGCCGCGGCGGTGGGCTGACACGATGGGGCGGGGGCCGCCGCGCGGTCGGCTCGGCCCCGTGCTCAAGCGGTCGGTGAGCGTCCTGATCCGGCGGCCCCGGCCTCCGCGCCCTCGTTGGCGCACCTTGCGGGATTCCCACTCATTAGGACATGATCTCGTTCATTGCGGGATCCGGGGCGCGGCAACGGCCGCACGGCACGGCAAGGCCCGCCGCACGGCACGGACAAGTCCCAGTGACAGCGCCGGAATTGGGTCGGTAGTGTCACTCGACCAGTCGGATCCGAAGCGCGTTACCGGAAGGGCCGAGGACGACGATGAGCGAGTCAGTGGCGCCGGGCACCGGCCGGAACCCCGGAGGCGGGGGTCCGGGTGAGCGGGCCGCGGGCGCGCTGGACCGGGGGCTGGCGATCCTGACCCATGTGGCGGGGAACCGCGGTGTCTCGACTCCGGAGATCGCGCAGGCGCTGGGGCTGACCCGGAGCACGGCGTACCGTCTCGTCGACCGCCTGGAGGAGCAGGGCTGGCTGACCCACACCCCGGCCGCGGGGCAATGGCAGTTGGGGCCGACGGCGGTCCGGCTGGCGTCCGCGGCGGTGACCTCGACCAATCTGCGCGATACCGCGGCGCCCGCGCTGCGCAAGCTCGCCGAGCTCACCCAGGAAACCGTCAGCCTCGGCGTGCCCAACGGCCTGACCATGGTGTTCGTTCACCGCGAGCGCGGCACCCGGCCGGCCGTGGTGACCGCGGAGCTGGGCGCCTCCCGCCCCCTGCACTCCAGCTCGCTGGGCCGCGCCTATCTGGCCGCGCTGCCGCCGCAGAAGCTGACGGACACCCTGATCGAGCTGGTCCGCGACCCGATATCGCCGGTGTCCGCGGCCACCGTCTCGGAGGTGCATGCCGAGGTCGAGCGCACCCGGGAGCGTGGCTGGTCCCAGGACCTGCGGGACTTCGACGAGTCGAGCTGCTGCTGCGGCGCCGCCGTCTACGACCACACCGGGATGCCGGTCGCCTGTATCAGCGTGGCCGGTGTGGCCGAACGTATGGCGCCGCTGGTGCCGACCTACGGGCCGGTGGTGGCGCAGGTGTGCCGGGAACTCTCCGCGGCGCTGGGCTACTTGCCGCCCGGGACCCACGGCGCGTCCGCAACGTCCCGCCATTGATCCGAACGCCGCCCCCTAAGGCACGGCGACGCACTCCCCGGCACCATCGGGCACGGTGCTGCGCACCGGGTTGGTCAGCCGCCCGATTCCCTCCACCTCCGACTCCAGCAGATCGCCCGGCCGCAGGGCGCGCGGCGGCCGCATGTAGTCGCCGCTGCCCGCCGGGGTTCCGGTCAGCACCACATCACCGGGCCGCAGGGTGAAGAACCGGCTGAGGTAGGCGATCAGCGCCGGGACACCGAAGACCATGTCGGCCGTCGAACCGTCCTGCACCGTCTCGCCGTTGACCCGGGTACGGATCCGCAGCCGCTGCGGGTCCGGTATCTCGTCTGCGGTCACCAGCACCGGCCCGAAGGGGCAGAAGGTGTCCAGGCCCTTGCCCCGCAGCCACTGTCCGTCGCGTTCCTGGAGGTCGCGGGCGGAGATGTCGTTGGCGACGGTGTAGCCGAAGACGTACCGCAGCGCGTCCGCCTCGGACACCTGCCGGGCCTCGGTGCCGATGATGACCGCCAACTCCGTTTCCCAGTCTACGCGTTGGGTCAGTTCCGGATCGATGACGACCGCCTCGCCGCTGCCGATGACGCTGGAGGAGAGCTTGGGGAAGAGGCAGGGCTCGGCGGGGCGTTCCCTGCCCCGCTCCGCTATGGCGTCCCGGTAGTTCAGCCCGACTCCGTACAGCGCTCCCGGCCGGTACGGCAGGGCCGGCACGAGGTCGGCCCCGGTGGGCAGTTGGCCCCACGACCACGGCAGGGTGCCGCCGGCGATGACCTCCGCCAGGGAGATATAGGGCGGTGCCAGCCGCCAGGGGTCCTGCGGGGCCAGCCGGCCGGCGAGCCGGTCGCGCCCCTGATGGGTGAGGGTGGCCAGATACATGGGGCTCTCCAGGTACGGCGCCCCGTCGCGGCTGCGGCGGGGCGCTCGGCAGATGCGGAGGAAGCGTCGGGGTGGGGCAGCGCCCCGTACGCGCCTATGACGCCGGGCACCGTGCGTTCGGATAAGCGGGGATCCGCATCTCGGCCCCGCCCCTGGGTGGTCCGTGACATGATTTACTCCTCAACAACAAGGCGTGTCCCATTAATTGGGACTCGACACCATCCAGTGAGACGCAATGTGTTGACCGTACGGGAGACCACCGGTCGGCCGCAACGACCGGATCTCCTGGAAATGCGGGGAAGGGCGCGACGGCCGGACGACACCGCGAAGCACGGCGGGCGGCGGTCCGGGACCCTTCGGCACCGTCGGCTGCCGGGGCCGCCGCCGGCCGTTCCGCGCACCGCCCTTGAGGCCGTTTTGGAGTGCGCGGCGTTTCTCCATACGATCCGGCAATGATCACAAGAAAACGGCTGGCGGCCGGGGTGTGCGGCCTGCTCGCCGCGCTAGCCGCCGGGCTGCTCCCCACACCTGCCGTCGCCGCTGAACCGGCGGCGAAGTCTTCCCCCAAGGTCGAGTTGACGCTCGATGTCAGCGGCTCGATGCGGGCCCGGGACATCGACGGGCAGAGCCGGATGGCCGCCGCGAAGCAGGCGTTCAACGAGGTACTGGACGCCGTGCCGGAGGATGTCCAGCTCGGCATACGTACCCTCGGCGCCAACTACCGAGGCGAGGACCGGAAGGTCGGCTGCAAGGACACCCGGCAGCTCTACCCGGTCGGACCGCTCGACCGGACCGAGGCGAAGACCGCGGTGGCCACCCTCGCACCCACCGGCTGGACGCCCATCGGGCCCGCCCTGCTGGGCGCGGCCGACGACCTCAAGGGCGGCGACGGGTCCCGCCGGATCGTCCTCATCACGGACGGCGAGGACACCTGCGCCCCGCTCGACCCCTGCCAGGTGGCCCGGGACATCGCCGCCAAGGGCATCCACCTCACCGTCGACACCCTCGGCCTGCTGCCGGACGCCAAGACCCGCAACCAGCTGAGCTGTATCGCGGAGGCGACCGGCGGTACCTACACCTCGGTCCAGCACACCAAGGAACTCCGGGACCGCGTCCACCAGTTGGTCGACCGCGCCGCCCGTCCCGTCGTCACTCCGAAGCCGGCCGAGGGCGCCCAGGAGTGCGCCGGCGCCCCGGAGCTCAAGGCCGGTCTCTACACCGACCGGGAGAAGTTCGCCGAGCACCGCTGGTACCGGGTGGCGGTCCGGCCCGGCCAGGAACTGCGGGCTTCGGTGAGCATCGCCGCCGACCGCGCGGTCAACAACGACTACGGGGTGCTGCTGCGCGCCTCGACCGTGCACGGCCGGGAGATCGTCCGTGGTGCGGAGGCCGGTGACGGCCGTACGGATGTGATCTCTTCCGGACTGCGCTACCCCAAACCGCCGCTCACGTCCTCGGACGATGACGATACGGACAAGCCGGCGACGGAGACCGTCTGCCTCCAGGTCAGCAACTCCTTCTCGGCACCCGCCTCGGTCAAGACCGACCCGGGCCTGCCGGTCGAACTGACCGTCGACCTGGTGGACGGTCCCGACGACGCCTCCGACGCGGCCTTCTTCGGTCTCGGCCACGGCTGGTGGTACCTGATCGCCCTGGTGCTCACGGGCCTGGTGGCCGGTCTGCTGTGGGGCTGGATCTCCCGTTGGCGTGTCACCGTCTGGAGGACCAACTGATGCGCGCTCTACGCACCCTGATGACGGCCGTGCTGGCGAGCGCGGGGCTCCTCGGCCTGGCGGGATCCGCCGTCGCCGACAGCCCCTCCCCCAGCACGAGCGCCGGCGCCGATGCGGAGGCGGCCGCTCCGACCGAGGCCGGCACCTCCTTCCGTACCGCCACCGCCATCAAGCCGGACCAGCGGGCCACGGCCAGCGCCTCCACCGGCGACTACCTCTACTGGGTGCTGCCCGTCGACGCGGGACAGCGCGCCACCGTGAAGGCCAAGGTGACGCTCCCGCAGGCCACCCGGCACGGCGCCGCCACCTGGCAGCTCGATGTCTACGACGGGCTGCGCCGCCGCCAGGCGTGTATGTACGGCGCGCAGACCAGGAAGGCGGCACCGGACGCCGGTTCCGTCGAACTGTCCTGCACCTTGCGCACGGTCCGCGCCTGGGCGGAACCGTGGGCGAACGACCCGCTGCCGGGCAGCTATTACCTGCGGCTGACGGTCATCGACCTGCCGAAGGACGACCTCGGGCTGCCGGTACGCGCCGAGATCGACGCCACCACGGCGGACATGGGCGGTGCCCATGCGGTCGACGGCAGCCTCGCCGCGCCCCTGGTGCCCGGCGCCGCCGCCGCGACACCGCAGGCCGAGGAGAGCAGCGCCCCCGGGGCCTCCGCGGCCCTCGGTGAGCCGGACGGCGGCTGGTCCTCGGGCTGGTGGTCCGACCGCTGGATCTGGACCGCGGTGGGCGGGGTGCTCGCGGCCCTCGCCGGTATCGCCGGCTACCGCTTCACCCGGGGCTCCGGCCGCCCGTCCCACCTGCCGCCGGGCGCCTGACCGACCGGGGCGGCCAGGGCACCGTGCCGTGGCCGCCCCGCACCGGATTTCTCCGATGCGGGGAGCCGGCCGCGGCCGGTGCGGCGCCGTCAGCGCTCAGGCGTTGCGCCGAGTGCGGCACGGTCAGCGCTCAGCCACGGAGGCGAGTGCTCAGCAGTTGCAGCAGCTGAGGCATTCACAGCAGCCGAGGCATTCGCACCCGCAGCCGTCGCAATCGCAGTTGTGACAGCACCCCTCGCGCTTCTTGCGCGACCACGGGCCCTCGAACTCCTCGGCACAGCACAGCCGGCAGGTGCAGCACAGCCCGATGGCGGCCGCGCAGCCGGCGAAGAAACCACGGGGCTTCTTCGGCTGCTGCGGGAACTGCGGCAGCCCACCGCCGCCACCGCCCGAGCCGCCGCCGTCGCCACCGCCCGGACCACCCGGGGGCTGCTGGCCACCGTGGTAAGGGGTCTGCGGCCCGTTCAGCTGCTGCCCGCCCTGGGCGTACGGGCCGCCGGCCGGCGCCTGGCCGTACTGCGGGGACTGGCCGTACTGCGGGGGCCGGCCGTACGGGGCGGGCTGACCGGATCCGTTCCCGTAGGGGTTGCCGCCCTGGCCGCCGTACGGGCCCGGCGCGCCGTGTCCCTGATGGGAGCAGGCGGCGGTGCCGAAGGCCCGGTCCACCGACCGGCGCAGCTCATGCACCAACAGCACATGCACCAGGCCGGAGTCGGTGAACTCCACCTCGCGCAGGGCGAGACGGATGCCGTGCAGGGCGTCGTCGCACAGCCGGCGGGCCTGCGCGGCGGTGGCGCCGGTGGCGGTGAGCGGGTTCCAGGCGCCCTCGGTGGCGTCCGCGGTGCGGTCCTCCACGGCGTCGAGGAGATGGGCCAGCCGGCCGAAGAACCGGCCGGCCTCGGCCAGGGGTGCGGCGTTGCCCGGCCGGCCCGCCAACACGGCGGTATGGGCGAACGCCGCGGCGGTCGCCGTCTCGGTCGGTTCGGTGATGACCGTCAACGGCGTCCCGGGACCGGCCAGTTCCTCGATGCCCACCTGCCGGTCGACCGCGTCGACCAGCACCGCGGTGTCGAAGCCGAGAGTGGCGCCGGTGCGCGCCCCGGCCCGGTCCCAGCCCGCGGCGACCTTGCGCGCGGCGGCGGCCACCGGCCGGCGGCGCAACATGCCGTTCCGGTCGGCGACATGGTCACGTATCTTCGCCGAGGCGAGCACGAGGGACACCGAGGCCGCCAGCCGCGCGCCCTCGCCCTTCGCCACCGACGCGGTCCGCATCCCCCGCAGCGGGCAGGGTCCGGCGGTACGGCGGCGGGCCTGCGCGGGGGCCGACTGAGCATCCGTCAGCACCGAGACGATCAGCCCGTCGTAGTTCGTGACGACCCGGGCGAACTGCCCGTGATCGCCACGCAGCGCGAGACAGAGGCCGCACAGATGGGCCATCCACTCCGCTTTGAGCCCTTGGGACAGGCGATGGGTGCAGGGCCTGACGATTCCGAACATATGGAAACCCCGTAAGAAGTCGGCATGGGCCGGCCTGGGCGGACCGCGGCCGGCGGCGGCCGAAAAAGCGTATCGAGTGCGCCGCTGACCTGGACACTTGCCCCTGATACGGGGTTCCGGTGCTGACGTCCCGTCATGGGACCGGCTGGGCCCGCATCTATGGGGAGGGCGGTCGCTCCCCCTCTGCCAGGGGGTAGCAGAGGCGGAGCGACCGCGCGGCCCGGGCTCACAGGCAAAACCAGGGCCGAGCCGGGAATCGGGGAAAATCCCTCGGCTCACCCTGAGATACGCACCGTGCGGCGCGATCGTTCAGCCGGCTTCCGGATTCGTCGCGCGGCGCTCGATGAGCCCGTCGGTGAACATCAGCAGGGTCTCTGTGGGGGTGAGGGCGCGGGTGACGAGTTCGTAGCCCCCGGCCCCGGTGCCCAGGGGCGGGCCGACGGGGACGTCGACCAGACCGGCGGCGCCCTCGGGGCCGATGACCGCCGGGGGGGGAGATGGCCCGGCGGCATGGCGGCGGGCGTGGGCGAGCCGGGTGGCGGTCAGGCGCGCCAGATGCCGCACGGTGGCGGTCTCCTGCCCGGAAAAGCTGCCGCCCGCGCGCAGGGCGAGCAGCACACCGTAGCGCCGGCCGTACGCCAGGAGCGGCGCGGCCACGGTCTGGACGGCGCGACCGCCCGGCAGCACCGCCGCCGCGGTGACCGGCCGCTCCTCGTCCAGCGCCCGCACCAAGGGCGCGTCCCCGTCCGGGAACTGCGCCTCCAGCACCTTGACCAGGCCGGCCGTCGCGACGCGGGTGAGCGCTTCCGGGGACGGGGTCCGGCCGCCGGTGCCCTTCCCGGTGAGCAGGTCCACGGCCGCGGCGTCACACAGGTGCCGGCACAGGAAGCGGGCCAGCTCGGCACAGGTGGTCCGCTCGTCCAGGGCCGTGCCGATCTGCTCGGCGGCCTCTTCCACCGTGTGCAAACGGGCCAGGACACCGGCGTGCTCGGTGTCCGGGTCCGTCTCCGCGCCGTCCCGGTTCGACAAGGCCACCTCCAGGCCACTGCGGCACGCCGCGGGCGGGCGCTCCTCATGCACCCATACCATCAGCAACCCGGCATCACGGCCCGGCGCGGCGGCCGCGCCGGACCTCCGTGCGGCCGGGCGCCACCGTCGGCCGGGCCCCTGGTGACCGTCAGCTGAGGACGCCCGCGCCCAGCAGTCCGAAGAGCAGCGCTCCGACGAGGATCCGGTAGAGGACAAAGGAGTTGAAGGAGTGCTTGGCCACGAACTTCAGCAGCCAGGCGATCGAGGCGTAGGCGACGCCGAAGGAGACGACGGTGCCGATGGCCAGCGGGGCGACGGCGGCGCCGGTGCCGATGGCGTCCTTCAGCTCGTAGATCCCGGCGCCGGTGAGGGCCGGGATGCCGAGGAAGAAGGACAGCCGGGTGGCCGCGACCCGCTCCAGGTCGAGCAGCAGCGCAGTGGACATGGTCGCGCCGGAGCGGGAGAAGCCGGGGAAGAGGAGCGCGAGGATCTGTGAGCAGCCGACCCACATGGCGTCCTTGAGCGAGGTGTCGTCCTCCCCGCGCTTGTGGCGGCCCCTCCGGTCCGCCGCCCACATCACGCCGCTGCCGACGATCAGCGAGCCGGCCACCACCCAGAGCGAGGCGAGCGGGCCTTCGATCAGCGGCTTGGCGGCCAGGCCGACCGCGACGATCGGGAGGGTCGCGTAGATCACCCACCAGGCGAACTTGTAGTCGTGGTGGTAGCGCTCCTCACGGTCGCGCAGTCCGCGGAACCAGGCGCCCATGATGCGCACGATGTCCTTGAAGAAGTAGGCGAGTGCCGCGGCGATCGCGCCGACCTGGATGACCGCGGAGAACGCGACGACGGCCTTGTCGCCGACCGGGATACCCATCAGCCCCTCGACGATCTTGAGGTGGCCGGTGGAGGAGACCGGCAGGAATTCCGTCACCCCCTCGACGGCTCCGAGGACGACGGCTTGGCCGATGCTGATCGCGCTCATGGGGTCCATTCCGGGTGAGGGGGAATCGGTGGGCGTGGGGGCGCCGCGGCACACAGGGACTGTACTGGCGCGCTCGCGGTCCGGCCGAAGCGCGACGCTCCGCGGGCAGGGCCGGCGAGAGAAGGATCACGACTGCGGCATCCAGTGGCGGCGGGCCACCGGGATCCGATACGGATGAAGGAGCCGTGGGCCAAGGGTGAACAGGGCGTGGACGGCCGGGCATTGGGCCGTGTCGCCGCTTCCGCGGTGCCGGGCCGGGGTGCGCCCCGCGCGTCCCGGCGTCTACAGTTCACCGACGGTCTACAGCACTGTAGACGACCAGGGGGAGGAACGGCACGCCGCAGGGCTCCTCCCCGTCCGCAGCAGTCCACCCGAGGAGCCGGTATGCCGCTCACCGTGATCGCCATGACCATCACCTCCACCAGCACGGCAAGAGAGCCACGGCGGCCGACGGACTGCTGGGAGGCCGTGTCGTGATCCCCGCTCCCCGGTCCTCCGCCCAGCAGGGCACCAGTCGGGTCACCCCCACCGAGCCGCCCGCCACCCCGGCACGCACCTCCGCCGACGCCCCGGGCGAACCGGCGCCGCCCGCCCCGTTCAAGCCGCCCGCCCCGGCCAAGCCGCCCTCCCCGGCCAAACAGCGCGACGCGTTCTTCGACAACGCCAAATACCTGGCCATCGTCCTGGTGGCGCTCGGGCACGCCTGGGAGCCGTACTACCACGGCAGCCGGAGCGCGGCGTCGCTGTATCTCTTCGTGTACGCCTTCCACATGCCGGCCTTCACCGTCATCTCCGGCTATTTCTCGCGCAGTTTCGACCTGCGCCGCGACCGGCTCCAGCGGCTGCTCACCGGTGTCGCCGTCCCGTTCGTCGTCTTCCAGACGGCCTTCGCGCTCTTCCGGTACTGGGCCGGTGACATCCCGAGTTTCACGGTCAGCCTGCTGGATCCGTGGTTCCTCACCTGGTTCCTGGCGGCCCTGTTCATCTGGCGGCTCACCGCTCCGTTGTGGCGGATCGTGCGCTGGCCGGTGCCTTTGGCCCTCGTGATCGCCATCGCGGCTTCCGCGTCCCCGGACGTCGGCACCGAGCTGGACCTCCAGCGGGTGCTGCAATTCCTGCCGTTCTTCGTCCTCGGTATGTGTCTGAAGGCGGAGCACTTCAGCCTGGTGCGCCGCTGGCCGGTGCGGATCGCCGCGGTGCCCGTCCTGGCGGTGGCGCTGGTCTTCGCGTACTGGGCCGTGCCCCGGATGAACGACGCCTGGTTCTACCACACGGACAGCGCCGAGAACCTGGGCGCTCCGTGGTGGGTCGGTGCGCTGATGCAGCTCGCCATGTTCGGCTGCTCGCTGGTGCTGACGGCGTGCTTCCTGGCCTGGGTGCCGGGCCGCCGGATGTGGTGCACCGCGCTGGGCGCCGGCACGCTCTACGGCTATCTGCTGCACGGCTTCCTCGCCAAGGGCTCCCGCTGGTGGGACTGGTACGACACCGGCTGGGTCCGCACCCCGTGGGGCGCCATCGCCGTCACCTTCATCGCCGCAGCGGTCGTGACGCTGCTGTGCACACGGCCGGTGCAGCGGGTCTTCCGCTGCGTGATGGAGCCGAAGATGACATGGGCGTTCAGAGCGGAGCCCCGGACCGGTGGGGCGGCGCCCCCTGCCGGGAAACAGGCGGCCGGGAAGCAGACGACGGAGAAGCAGGCGGCGCCCTAAGGGATCTCGGGTGCCCCCTAGTAGGGGATCTTCGGTGCCTCGTCCGCTCCAGGGCCAGGATCGCCCCGGCGGATAGCATCAGTACTGTTGGCGTGGCTCATACCTGCGGTGGTGGCTCCCTCATGGGCCGGTCGAGTACTTGACAGCACACGATCGGACGTCCTGCGAGAGAGCCGGCAGGCCCATGAGCCCCGGCCACCCGAACCCTGCAGAGGCGCCGATCATGGATCCAGCTGCCGCGGCACCGCCACCCCCTACGGGCATCAGCCTGCGCCAGTTGCTGATGTCGCTGGGCGAGCCCCTGGTGGAGCTCCAGACCGCGCCCGACGGGCTGGACGTCGAGATCCGCAGCGTCGCACTGCTCGACCCCGAGGACCCGCCGATGGCCCGCCCCGGCGAGCTGATCCTCGCGATAGGAGCCCGGGGGCGCGCGGCGTTCCCGGCACTGCGGGCCGGCGGACGCGACGGAGCCGCCGCCGTGGCGGTCAAGCTGGACGCTCCCGGGCAGGCCGCGGCGCTCACTGCGACCGCCGTCGAGGCGGGCATCGCGCTGCTGTCCGTACGGAGCGAAGCGCGCTGGGAGCAGGTGGACGCGCTGGCCCGCGCGGCGCTGGAGAGTGCGCCACTGGGGCGCCCCGGTGAGGGGGCCGAGGAAGGCGACCTGTTCGCGCTCGCCCAGACCACCGCCATCCTCACCGGCGGCATCGTCAGCATCGAGGACACCGCCAACCGCGTGCTGGCCTACTCCCGATCCGCCGACGACGACGAGGTCGATGACCTGCGGCGGCGGTCCATCCTGGGGTGGCACGGCCCGGAGGCGTATCTGTCGCGGCTGCGCGAGTGGGGCGTGTTCCAGCGGCTGCACACCTCCGACGAAGTGATCAACATCGATGCCCACCCCGAGCTGGGGATCCGCCGGCGGCTCGCGGTGGCCATTCGGTCCGGGGAACGGCAGCTGGGCGTCATCTGGGTGCAGGAGGGCTCCACGCCACTGACCGAGCGCGCGGACCAGGCGCTGCTGGGCGCGGCCCGGGTCGCCGCCCTGCATCTGGTACGCCGCCGCCGGGAGCTCTCCGCCGACCTGACACTGACCCGTACGCTCGCGGCCGGGCTGCTGGAGGGCAGCACCGGGTCGCAGCCGCTGGCGAGCCATCTGGCCCTGGACGCGGCCCGCCCGGCCGCCGTACTGGGCTTCTCGTACGGGACGGCCGAGGCCACCCCGCCGGAGCTGACCCGCGGCGAGGTCAGCAACCTGATCTCGGTGCACACCGCCGCCCGGCACAGCAGCTCCGTGGTCACCCAGGTCGACGCGCGGATCTATGTGCTGCTGCCGCAGCTGCCGCGCAGCATCGACACCGGCACGCTGCGCGGCTGGGGCCAGGAGATCACCGACGCGGCCGGCCGCCACCTGGGCCTGTCGCTGCGCGGCTCCGTCGGCTGCATCGTGCCGGGCCTCGGGGAGATTCCCGAGTCGCGCCGGGAGGCGGACCGGATCCTGGACGCCATGCTGAGCGTCGGGGTCGCCACCACGGTCGCCGCGCTGCCGGACATCCAGGCGGAGGTACTCGTCAGCGAGGTGCTGGCGCTGCTGTCGGCGCACCCCGAGATGCGCGACCCCCGGCTGACCGCCCTGGTGACCCATGACAGCCGCAACCAGGGGCAGTTGGCCGAGACCGTGCTCGCCTATCTGAACGCCTTCGGTGACGTACGGGCCGCCGCCACCGAGCTGCATGTGCACCCCAACACGCTGCGCTACCGGATCCGCCGGGCCGAGGACCTGACCGGTCTCGACCTCAGCCGCCCGGATCAGCGGCTGCTGGCCATGCTCCAGCTGCGGCTGCCGTCCGCCGGCTGAAGTGGGGCGCGCGGCGGCCGGTGGCGCGACGGCCCGGCCGGGACGCCGCGCCGGGCGGCTGAGCCACGGGCTCCGGTATCCGGGCACCTGAATCCGCCGCACCGCCGATAGTCAGCCGTTCTCCTAAACTGGGCGATACTGCTCCATTCAGCTGACGGGCTGGCGATGATGAGTGCGGAAAATGCCCTGCCGGGTGCCTCGGACCGCGCGTGCGATATCGCGAAGGCGGCCACCACCGAACTGGACGGCCACGGCCGGATCGTGGCCTGGACCAGGGCGGCGGAGCGGCTGCTCGGCTATCCGGCCGCGGAAATCCTGCACCACCCCGCCGCGGAGCTGCTGGCGATACCGGGCGACGAGTTGCGGGTGGCCTCGGTGGCCCGGTGGTGCCGGGCGGGGGACGGCTGGGGCGGCTCGGTCGCGGCGCGCCACCGGGACGGCCGGGAGGTGCAGCTGGCGGTGCAGGTCACACCCGTGCTCGACGGCGCCGGCGCCGAGCGGTGGTCCGTCCTCGCCATGGAGGAGTGGCGGGTGCCGGGCGGCGGGGTGAACCAGCTGATGCTCGAACCGTTCCTGGCGCATGCCCCGGTCGGCATGGCCGTGCTCGACACCGACCTGCGGTACGTCTGGGTGAACGACGTACTGGAGCGTCTGATCCCCCTGGACCAGCGGCTCGGCAAGCAGGTGCACGAGATCCTGCCGAGGAGGGAGGCCGAGGCGTTCGAGGAGCGGATGCTGCGGGTCCTGAGGACCGGGTCGCCGGTGATGGACTATGAATTCCGCAGCCCCACCTATGCGGACCCCCACCAGGAACGCGCCTACTCGGCGTCCTTCTTCGGACTGTCGGACCCCCAGGGCCGGCGGATCGGCCTCTGGTACATGGTCATCGATGTCACCGAACGCTGGCGGGCGCAGGAGCGTCTGGCCCTTCTGAACGACGCCAGCGTCCGGATCGGCAGCACGCTCGATGTCACCCGGACCGCACAGGAACTGGCCGATGTCGCCGTGCCGGCGCTCGCCGACTTCGTCGCCGTCGATCTGCTGGATTCGGTTCTCCGGGGCGAGGAGCCGGTGCCCGGACCGGTCGACAGCACCCCCACCCTGCGCCGCTGCGGTCAGCAGTCGGTCCACGAGGGCTGCCCGGAGGCCGTTCTGGCCGTGGGGGAAGCCGTCCAGCGGTCCCCCTCGTCACCGATCGCCCGCTGTCTGCTCAAGGGCGCGTCCCTGGTGGAGCCGGTCCTGGACCTCACCACGAGTGCCTGGGTCACCGAGGACCCGGTGCGGGCCGCCGTCATCCGGGAGTTCGGTTTCCGTTCGGTGATGGTGGCGCCGGTGCAGGCCCGTGGCATCACCCTGGGCGCGGCGACCTTCTTCCGGTCCCGCCGTCTGGGGCCCTTCGAGGCGGACGACGTCCAGCTGGCCGAGGAGCTGGTCGCGCGGGCCGCGGTGTGTATTGACAACGCGCGCCGTTTCACCCGTGAGCGGTCCGCGGCCCGGGTGATGCAGCAGAATCTGCTGCCGCACGAGCTGACCGGCGGGTCCGCGCTGGAGGTGGCGTCGTGGTACTTCCCGGCGGACGCGCCGAGCGGGGTGGGCGGCGACTGGTTCGATGTGATCCCGCTGTCCGGGGCGCGGGTCGCCCTGGTCGTCGGGGATGTGGTCGGACACGGCATCAATGCCGCGGCCACCATGGGGCGGCTGCGTACCGCCGTCCGCACACTGGCGAATCTGGATCTGCCGCCCGATGAACTGCTGGCCCGTCTGGACGACCTGGTCATCGGCCTGGTCAAGACGCACCGTGCCGACCCGGCGGCGGACGCCGGGAACCCGAGTGTGGCCTCGACGTTCATGGGCGCCACCTGTCTGTACGCCGTCTACGACCCGGTCAGCCGGCGGTGCAGCATGGCGCGGGCCGGCCATCTGCCGCCCCTGATCGTCGGCCCCGACGGCGCCGTGGACTGCCCGGACCTGCCCGCCGGGCCGCCGCTCGGCCTCGGGTCGCTGCCCTTTGAAGCCGTCGAGGTGGAACCGGCCGAGGGCAGCCTGATCGCGCTCTACACCAACGGGCTGATCGAGACCCGCGACCAGGACATCGAGGTCGGGCTGTCCCGGCTGAGCCGGGTCCTCTCGGTGCCCGGGGAGACGCTGAAGGAGCTCGGCGGGAATGTGATCAAGACTCTGCTGACCGGCCCGCCGTCCGACGACGCCGCGCTGCTCCTCGCCCGGACCCACGCCCTGGACGCGCAACGGGTCGCCTCCTGGGAGCTGACCTGCGATCCGGCCGTCGTCGGCACCGCCCGTGGCCTCGCCGACCAACAGCTGACCGAGTGGGGCATGGACGCTCTGCTGTTCACCACGGAGCTGATCGTCAGCGAACTGGTCACCAACGCCATCCGCCACGCCTCCGGGCCGATCACCCTGCGTCTGATCCGGCAGGACGTCCTGATCTGCGAGGTCTCCGACGCCAGCAGCACCTCGCCGCGCCTGCGCCATGCCCGGACCACCGACGAGGGCGGCCGCGGACTGTTCATCGTCGCGCAGCTCACCCGGCGATGGGGCACCCGCTACACCCCGACCGGCAAGGTCCTCTGGACCGAGCAGAGCCTGCCGTCCGACGCGGGCGGCGCCGACGAGGAGGACTGAGGCGGGCTCGCGGACGGACATCCAGGGCATCCGGGCGTCCCAGGGCCGCTCAGCCCGCCCCCAGAGCGCTCCGCACGCTGTCGCGCTCGCCCCCGCCGGGCACATGGCCGCAGTCGTCCCCGTCCGGGACGGGCCAGCGGACGAGACCGCGTCCGGGCAGCTCGACATAGTCGCAGTCGGTGCCGGCCACCACGCGGTGTGGCGCCGCACCGGCCCGCCCGGCGGTCAGCTGGGCGGTCACGAAAGCCGCGCTGGTCCTGACGATGTCGCGGGTCAGCCCGAGGGGCAGCAGCGCGCGGGTCTCGGCGGTCGCCTCGTCCTCACCGGCCCGCAGCACCACCCGGATATCGGGTGCCACACCGTGGGCGGCGACCGCCACGGCGATGTTGTCCAGCTCATCGGAGCCGACGGCGGCCAGCGCGCTGGCCCGCCCCAGGCCCAGCCGCGCCAGCACCGCACGGTCCTCCCCGTGCGCCAGCACCACGGGTATCCCCATCGACCGCGCGAGACGCAGGTTCGGGGCGGCGGGCTCGCGCTCGACCCCGACGACCGGAACCCCCAGCTGCCGCAGGGTCTGGCACAGGCGCAGGCCGACCTGGCCCAGCCCCACCACGATGACGTGACCGGCCCGCGGCAGCACCCTCGGCCCGAGGACTCCGACCAGCCGCGGGCCGAACAGCCGGTCCACGATGCCCGCGGTCAGCAGCGCGGTGAATCCCACGGTCACCAGCATCGCCACGCCGGACACCACCTCGTACCCGGGATGGCCGTCGTGCGGCGCGGCCGGACCCACGCCCGCCACCACCCGGGCGGCCTCCAGGAACGCGGTGCTGACCGGCTTGTGGAACACGCCCACCAGCCAGATCCAGTCCAGGACCAGGACGGTCACGATGCCCAGCAGCCCGATGAGCAGCAGCCGGGCGTCCGCGTCATGGGGCTGCAACTGCCCCCGCAGCCGTCCCAGCAGTGCCCGGCGCCGGGCGGCCGGGCTCGCCCGCCACGCCGTCTCCACCAGCCGGTCCTCCCGCGGGCGGACCGCGACCGCCCCCTGCCCGTCGTCCCATACGGCCAGCGCGTCGGGGTCGACGCACAGTCCGGCCAGCGTCGGCGCCAGGAGGTCGGCGGGCGAGACCGGCACACAGTCGCGCAGCAGCAGCCGGAGCTGCTGCGCCACTGTGCGGTCGAAGACGGTGACGACGATCCGGACGGAGTCGCAGACATGGCGTACGGCGAGGGCGTAGCGGAGCGCGGACAGATCGTCGCCCACCAGGACCGCGATGGCGGCCGGCGGTGTGGCGAGGGCCCGGCGGAGGTCCTGGTCGTCCGGCGCGGCGAGGTGGTCGACCGGGTGCCCGCTCTCCCCCAGGGAGGCACAGACCCGGCGCGCCAGCGTCGTCGCGCCGATCACCACGA
This sequence comes from Streptomyces sp. bgisy130, assembly GCF_057708345.1. NCBI lineage: Bacteria > Bacillati > Actinomycetota > Actinomycetes > Kitasatosporales > Streptomycetaceae > Streptomyces > Streptomyces sp. bgisy130. The sequence goes on along the minus strand of NZ_JBYISA010000002.1, from coordinate 225,014 downwards.
TCCCGGCGTCCCGTTCTGTCTGATTTGCCATGACTTCCCCGCTTTCGCCCGGCAGTTCCGCGGGGTGTGACTCCGGAGGTTCACCGCGCCGTTCACATGACATTCCGTCCTCCGACGCGCGGCGGTCGCCCACCCCTGGTGGTGTGGGTGAGGTCGCGGTCGCGGGAGCGGTCCGGGTCTGTCGGGCGGAGGGAAGGGTGGCCATGGAGTCCCCTTGCTCGTCGGCCGGCGGCGGGGCCGGTCACCAGGCCCCAGGGCCGAACTCACGCTAGAGCGCGGGCGGTCCGGGGCGTCTGTTCCGTCGGCCAAGGCTTCGCCGACGGCGTTGTCCGTCCGCACCAGCCCCGCCCCGATGCCCGCCGGGACGGGCTCGGCGAGCCGTCGGCGCCGCCGGATCTCTCCGTGCGTCCCCGGGCGAATCCGCCGTTCCGCCTCTCCGCATTAGCCGAACGGACAGCCATCGGGGGCGAATTTGTCCGGTCTCACAAATACGCCGCCGCGCACCGCCACATACGCTTACGCAAATCCCAATCCGGACGTGATGCGGCTCACCTCTCACAAGGAGGACGGGCAGTAGCGCGGCGGCGCAAAGAAGCGCTCCCCCACCCGCGCAGGCATCCGAAGGCCACGGTCACTCACCGCGCCTTCGCACATCGTCAGGGCCACGATCGCCATCACCAGCACCCGGCCCTTTCGTGCGTCCAACTGTCGAGGCGATCCCAGCAGTCACCACGTGCATGACCCCTCCAACCCTCAATGGATGTCGAAGATGACTACACCTCCCCCCAGCCCCGTGGCCGCTCCGCCCGCTCCGCCGGGGCACGGGCAGTCTCCGCAGCAGTCAGGTCTTCAGTCGGGCCTCAAGAACCGCCATCTGTCCATGATCGCCGTGGGTGGGGTCATCGGCGCCGGCCTCTTCGTGGGCTCCGCCTCCGGCATCGCCGCGGCCGGCCCCGGCATCCTGCTGTCGTACGCCCTGGTCGGCGCGCTGGTCGTGTTCGTGATGCGGATGCTCGGTGAGATGGCGGCCGCCAACCCGACCTCCGGCTCGTTCTCCGCCTACGCGGACCGGGCGCTCGGCCGCTGGGCCGGCTTCTCGATCGGCTGGCTGTACTGGTTCTTCTGGGTCGTGGTGCTCGCCGTGGAGGCGACCGCCGGTGCCGCCATCCTCACCAGCTGGGTCCCGGCCGTCCCGCAGTGGGCCTGGGCGCTGATCGTGATGGTCGTGCTCACCGCCACCAACCTCGCCTCGGTCTCCTCGTTCGGTGAGTTCGAGTTCTGGTTCGCCGGCATCAAGGTCGTCGCCATCGCCGCCTTCATCGTCATCGGCGGTCTGGCGATCTTCGGTGTGCTGCCCGGCTCCGACAACGCGGCGACCGGCTTCGCCAACCTCACCTCCCATGGCGGCTTCCTGCCGAACGGCCCCAGCGCGATCCTCACCGGTGTGCTGATGGTCGTCTTCTCCTTCATGGGCAGCGAGATCGTCACCCTCGCCGCCGGTGAGTCCGAGGACCCGCAGCGCGCGGTCACCAAGGCCACCAAGAGCGTCATCTGGCGGGTCGGCATCTTCTACCTCGGCTCGATCCTCGTGGTCGTCTCCCTGCTGCCGTGGAACGACCCGTCGATCGCCAAGCACGGCTCGTACGTCGCGGCCCTCGACTCCATAGGCATCCCGCACGCCGGCCAGATCATGAACGTCATCGTGCTGACCGCGGTGCTCTCCTGCCTCAACTCCGGCCTCTACACCGCCTCCCGGATGGCCTTCTCGCTCGGCCAGCGCGGCGACGCCCCGAAGGCCTTCGCCCGGACGAACTCGCGGGGCGTCCCGCAGGCCGCGATCATCGCCTCCGTCGTCTTCGGCTTCATCGCGGTCGGCTTCAACTACCTGTGGCCGACCACGGTCTTCCAGTTCCTGCTGAACTCGTCCGGCGCGGTCGCGCTGTTCGTCTGGCTGGTCATCTGCTTCTCGCAGCTGCGGATGCGCGGCATCATCCAGCGCGAGAACCCCGACAAGCTGATCGTGCGGATGTGGCTCTTCCCGTACCTGACCTGGGCGACGATCGCGATGATCTCGTTCGTGCTGGTCTACATGCTCACCGACGACAGTGAGGGCGGCGGCCGGATCCAGGTCGTGCTGTCGGTGCTGCTCGCCATCGTGGTCGTCGCGGTCTCCCTGGTCCGCGAGCGGCTCGGCCGCGGCGCTCCGGAGAAGGAGGCCGTCACCTCCCGCTGACCGAACGGTCTGCCATACGGGCAGGGGTATGCCTATGCATACCCCTGCCCGTAGTCTCGCCTGAGCGCCACTCTCGGCAACACTGCCGCTCAGCTCCGTATACGACCCACCAACGGAAGGCCCCCCGAACAGATGCCCGTCTTCAGACGCCGCAAAGGCAGCCTTCCCCGCCTGGTCCCCGAGCTCGACGACCGCACACTGGGACAGGTCCGGCGCCGCGTCGAGACGTGCTGGTCCCGTGGTTCGCTGGACACCGCCGTGATGGCCTCGATGGCGGACGTGATCAACGAGGCGGGCCAGGACTGGGACCGCAAGGCCCACCGGCTGGCGGTGCTCGCCCGGGCCGCGGGGCGGTCGCTGCCCGGCATCTGGCGGCAGCACAACCCGCAGGACCAGAACGCGCTGCTGCTGCACGCCTGGTCGGATCTGATGCAGGCGCGGCAGGAGGGCTCCGGCGTCGATCTGTACGAGACCCGTGAGACCTGCCGGCTCGCGGCCGACATGCTCCCCGCCGACCCCACACCGTGGACCCTGTACCTGGCCACGCTCCGCCTGGAGCAGCGTCCCTCCACGGAGCTGTCGGCGATCTGGCGCGAGATCAAGGCCCGCGACCCGTGGAACCGCGAGGCGCATCTCCAGGCGCTGGGGTATCTGTCACCGGACGAGTGCGGCTCCAGCGCACTGGTCCTGGATCTGCTCGACGGTGTCCGTGCCGGCATGCCGCCCGATGCCCCCGCCGCCGGGCTGGAGCTCACCGCGCTCATCGCCAGCCACCAGCGAGCGGTGGTCGGCGGCGGTCTGATGGCCCTCGGCGCCGGGGAGATCTGGCGGCGGCCCGACGCCGCCAAGGCCCTTGACCATGCGGCGCACTTCTGGCCGGGCCCGGGGTTCCTGACCCACGCGGCGGCCCTGGCCGATCTCAACCTGCTGGCGTACGCCCTGATCAAGGCCGGACGGACGACCGAGGCCGGGACCACGCTGCGGGCCACCGGCGGCGTGGTGACCCCCTGGCCGTGGAGCATGGACGGGGACGCGCTGGAGCGGTTCTCGCACTATCACGGCCGCTACGCGACCGGCGACCCCGACGGCGGCTCCACGGGCCGACGGCGCTGAAGGGCCGCCCCGACAACGGTCAACCCACCGCGCGCAGAGCGGACATGCGTACGAAGCGCGGTGCGCACGTTGCGGGCAGATAGCCGGAACGGGTGGTTTTGTCGCCCCTTGTGGCGTATCTGGCGTGCCGCCACCCCTTCCAGGGGATCCCCTCCTGGAAGAGGGTTGGGAGATCCGCATGCGCAACACCGTCAGCACCGGCCGCTCGGCGGCAAGCGGCGGCTGGCGCGTGCTGGTGTTGCTCGCGTTACTGGCCCTGCTGCACGCCGCACTCACCACCGGCTCCCACGAAGCCCTGATGACCGAGGCCGGCTGCCGTCTCCAGAGCGGCCCGCCGGCCGTGACGGTCCCGGCCGGGCGGCCCTGTCTTCCGGCGGGGCCGGTGCTGGCGTCCACCGAGGGCGGCGGGAAGCATCCGGGCAGCGGCGTCCGGCGTAAGTGCGACGCCTCGGCCTGCCATCTCCGCCATCAGATCCCCACGGGCGCCGGGGGCAAGGCGCTCGGGGACTCCCTCGTCGAGGAAACCATCGGCGCGTCGGAGAACGCCTCCACCACGGCTGTCGTCACCACCGCCGCCCCCGCATCGCCGAAGCGCGTGGCCATCCTGCGCTGCTGAGCGGGCCCGGCCGCATCCGCCCACCCCTCCCCGCACCGGGGCCCGGGGCGACCGCGGCCTGCCGTCATCAGCTCTCGGGACCACCACCGCAGGAGATCCGGCATGCCCCTCGACGTCTTTGCCGCTCTTGGCGCGCTCGTCCGCGCCGAGGCCGCACGCACCCGCACCAAGCACGCCAAGCCCCCCACGGACCAGCCTCCGGCGCAGCGCTCGCACAGCCCGGCACCCCCGCCGGTCGAACCGCCGGAAACCGCCGCCGCCCCCGCTCCCCCGGCCGAGAAGAGGCATCCGCTCGCCAGGCTGATGCGGAAGCTGAGCACGCTCATCGGCTGAGTCGGGCGCCCGGACACCGGCGGCTCGTTGGCCGGGGTGTGCCGCCGCTCGGCCGGATTCGCCGCGCGGCGGCAGGCCCCGGCAGCGCACCGTTTGTCCGGCTCCCCGGTGGGCGCCATCCTGGAGTCATGGCCCCCGATGCAGGCCCGGACTCCCTGTCCGGGTGGGCCGTCCGGCACCCTGGCCCGGTTGCCTCCGGGCCGCTGGCGTCGGTCCGCCGCCCCGTCCCCGAGCCGGGCCCCGATGAGCTGTTGCTCGGGGTGGAGGCGTGCGGTGTCTGCCGTACGGATCTGCACCTGGCGGAGGGCGACCTGCCCCCGCACCGCCCGTCGACCGCACCGGGCCATGAGATCGTCGGCCGGGTGACCGCCACCGGCGCGGCAGTGACCCGGTTCCGGGCCGGGGACCGGGTCGGCGGGGCCTGGCTGCGCGGTACCTGCGGAGCCTGCCGCTACTGCCGCGCGGGCCACGAGAACCTCTGTCCGGCCTCCGTGTACACCGGCTGGGACGCCGACGGCGGCTTCGCCGAAGCCGCCCTCGTCCCCGCGGACTACGCCTATCCGCTCCCGGACACCGAGGACGCGACGCTGCTGGCACCGCTGTTGTGCGCCGGGATCATCGGCTACCGCGCGCTGCGCCGCAGCGCGCTGCCTGCCGGTGGCCGCCTCGGCATCTACGGCTTCGGCGCCTCGGCACACCTGGCCGCACAGGTCGCCCTGGCCGAAGGAGCCACCGTCCATGTCCTGACCCGCTCCGCGCAGGCCCGTGAACTCGCCCTGGAACTGGGCGCGTCCTCGGCCGGCGACGCCTACGACCGGCCGCCCGAGCTACTGGACTCGGCGATTCTCTTCGCGCCGGTGGGCGATCTGGTGCCGGTGGCGCTGGAGGCGCTGGACCGCTCCGGCACCCTCGCCGTGGCCGGTATCCACCTCACCGACATCCCGCCGCTCACCTATCAGCGCCATCTCTTCTACGAGCGGAATCTGTGCAGCGTGACCTCCAATACCCGGGAGGACGGCCGTGAGTTCCTGGCGACCGCGGCGAGGATCGGCATCCATGTCACCGTCAGCCGCTACCCGTTGAGCCGCGCCCCGGAGGCGCTCGCGGACCTGGCCGCGGACCGGGTTCACGGGGCCGCGGTGCTGACGCCCGGCTGACCGGGGACGAGGCGGCCGCCGGGCCGCGCGCACCTACGGCGAGCGTCAACCCCGATCCACGAGGTGACGCCTTTCGAGTACTCGCACCGCCCGCGATCGTCACGGATAGTAGTCACCGGTTACGCAATGCTGTCAGTTCACCGTTTCGAGTGTGCGACGAGAGGAGTCACATGGCTGTCGATCAGATCCAGGCCGGAGTCGAGTGCGGGATCGAGGTGCGACAGGGCGACGCCCGCTACGAGGCCCTGCGGAGAGGGTTCAACCAGCGCTTCATCGCGACACCTGACTATGTGTCGGTGGTCAGCTCGACGGGTGAGGTCGCCGCCGCGGTCAACAAGTATCTGGCGAGCCACCGTGCCGACGAGGATCTCCACCGGCGGCTCACGGTCCGCTCGGGCGGCCACTGCTACGAGAACTTCGTCTGCGGGGACGACGTGGGCGTGATCGTCGACCTGGGGCAGCTGGACCGGGCCTACCTGGACCAGGAGATGGGCGCGTACTGCGTGGAGTCGGGGGCGAACAACTGGCATGTCGCCACGCACCTCTACGCCCCCTTCGGGGTGGCGCTGCCCGGCGGTTCCTGTTACTCCGTCGCCGCCGGCGGCCATGTGGTCGGCGGGGGCTACGGACTGCTGTCCCGGCAGCACGGGCTGACCGTCGACTATCTCTACGCGGTGGAGGTCGTCGTCGTCCGCGACGGGCAGCATGCGGAGGTCGTGATCGCGCGCCGCGACTCGCCCGAACCGGAGCTGCGGGAGCTGTGGTGGGCCCACACCGGCGGGGGCGGCGGGAACTTCGGCGTGGTCACCCGGTACTGGTTCAAGGGGCTGCCCGAGCCCCCCTCCCAGGTCCTGCTGCACGCCGTCGCATGGCCGTGGGAGGAACTCCTGGAGTACCCGGACCGTTTGAAGTCGCTGGTGCGCAACTACGGGCTGTTCTTCGAGTACGAGAACACCACCCGGCTGCCGGCCTCCCTCCGCGGCGACTACAGCGATATGTTCACCCTGCTGAAGCTGAACCAGCGCGCCAACGGCAAGATCGGCCTGATCACCCAGCTCGACGCCACCAGGCCGGACAGCGTGCAGCGGCTGAACGCCTTCCTCGACTGGATCACCCAGGATCTGAACGTCGAGCCCACCCCACTGGACCGGCGGATGGGTGAGCACGCCCCCATGAGCGGCCTGGTGGTGCCGACCCGGCTGCCCTGGCTCACCGCCACCCAGACCCTCAACGGCTCCGGCGACAACCAGTGCGGCAAGTACAAGTCGGCGTATATGCGGCGCGGTTTCACCGAAGCGCAACTCGACGCCATCTACGACCACTTGTCGACCGAGGGCTACGACAACCCCCAGGCGCTGCTCCAGGTCGACTCGTACGGCGGCGCGATCAACCTCCCCGACAGCGGTGCCACCGCGGTCTATCAGCGCAGTTCCGTCCTCAAGCTCCAGTACCAGACGTACTGGAGCTGGGACCAGGACGCCAACCACGACGGGGTCACCGACTATCTCGACGCCGAGATCGACCCCGCGATCGCGGCGCCGCATCTGCGCTGGATCCGTGAGTTCTACCGCGACGTCTACCGGGACACCGGCGGGGTGCCGATCCTGGCTCCGGCCGGTGTGCCGGCAGACGGGCAGCCGGAGCCGGTGACCGACGGGTGCTACATCAACTATCCCGACACCGACCTCGACGACCCCGAGTGGAACCGTTCCGGCGAGTCCTCCCACCGCCTGTACTACGGCGACAACTACGCGCGCCTCCAGGCGGTCAAGGAGCACTGGGACCCGCGCAATGTGTTCCGTCATGCCCAGTCCATCCAGCCGTACACCCGCTGACCGCGCCACCGCGTTCCGCGGGGACGTTCCGTCCGTTCCGCTGCCGTGAGCACGGCTGATCGGCACAATGGAGGTGTGCCCCAACTCTCAGAACTCAGCCTTGCCGACGGGACGTCGGTCCGCCTGGAGCTGGCCCCGGTGACCGCGGCCGCACCCCCGGCGCAGTCCCCGGAGGCCGATCTGCCGGACGGCATGGGCCCGACCGTACCCGTGGCCCGTGGCGGCGCGGCGGCCGGAGCCGGTGCCGTCGCGGCGATGCGTACGACACTGCGGCCGCTCGGGCCGCTGCTCCAGGAGATCCATGATGCGGTCACCGCCTCCGAACGGCCGCCGCACGAGATGTCGGTGCAGTTCGGGGTGCAGGTCGGCCAGGATCTCAAGCTCGGCATCGTCGGGGCCAACGGCCATGCGAGTCTGACGATCACGGCGACCTGGCAGCCGCAGCGGGCGGAGTAATGGGCTGGTTCCGCGCCGTATCGGGCACCGACGATCCGGCGGATCCCCGGTTCCGGGTGGCGTCGGTGCTGGATGCCGGGGACGGCAAAGCGGCGGGCGCGGCCGTGGTCCTGACGCCACATCACCTCCTCACCTGCGCCCATGTGGTCAATGACGCGCTCGGGAAGGAGCTCTTCGACGACCGCCGGCCGGAGGGGGTCACGCTGCGGGTACAGACCCACGGCCCCTCCGGTGCGCAGCTGCACGAGGCGCAGACCGTCCACTGGATCCCGCCGCGGCGGCTCGACGGGGGCGACGGTCCGCCGGGCCGCGGCGAGCTGGAGTGGGCGGGCGATCTGGCGGTGCTCAGGGTCGGCGCCGCGTTATGCTGCCCGGCTCCGCCGGAGTTCCGGCAGATGCGGGTGGGCCAGTCCGTGCGCGCCTGGCACGGCAGCGCGCTGAGCGGCTCGTACGCCGATGTCCGGGTGAAGACCTGTGACAGCCGGGTCGGTTATCTGGACGGCGCGCTGTCCGGTATGGCGATCGGGCCCGCCTACAGCGGCGGCCCCCTGTGGTCGGAGGCCGAGGGCGCGGTGGTGGGACTCGTCGCCGCCTGCATGCTGCCGCCCGTCGACCAGGTCTACGACTCCCGGCATGTCACCCGCCGCAGTTGGGGCATCCCGTGGCAGCGGATCGAGGCGGAGCTGCGGGCGGCCGGTGCCGGGTCCCTGCTCGACCGGCCGGTGGGCGACGACGATCCCGCGCAGGCCGTGCTCGCCGATCTGCTGGCGAATGTGCTGCCCGCACCGATGTTCCGGGCCGACTACGCCAGGGCGGTCGCCGAACGCTGCGGTCTCGGGCACCCCACGGACGGGTCCGCCCCGTCTCCGGAGGAGTTCGCGCGGATCCTGGTGACCGAGGAGCGGGCGCTGGCCGCGCTGACGGAAGCGCTGCGCTCCAGGGACCCGGGAGCCGTGACCGCGCTGATCGCGGCGGGGAAGCTGTCCGCGGTGCCCCGGCTGCTGTCGCCGCGGGAGCACGACCGGCTGCTGGCCCTGCTGACCGGGCTGCCGGAGGAGCTCATGGATCTGCTGCCGGAGGCCGTACGGGCCGCGCTGCCGCTGGTCGCCGAACTCCCCTGCGACGCCGGGTTTCCCCAGCTGCTCGGCAGGCTGGAGCAGCTCTCCGGCGACAGCCGTTCCGGGCCGGGCGAACTTCGGGTGCCCGGCCTGCTGCGGGCGATCGAATATGTGGCGGTGCTGTGTCCCGCCCCGGAGCGGGCCCGGCTGCGGCTGTGGGCCGACGGTGTCGCCGCCCGGCTCGGCCTCCCCGCGTCCTCGCTGCGGGAGCGCCGTGCCGACGCGGACGAATGGGCGCTCGGCCGGCGCCGGCGCACCCGGCCGCCGAGGCTGCTGGTGCATCTGGTCAAGGCCGGTGCGGACGCCTTCCATCTGCGCCTGTGGACCGATGACGGCATGGGCCCGCACCGGGCGCCGACCGAGACCGGCCGCCGGTACAGCGCGGCCGAGACGGCCGGGGCGGTGCTCGAGCTCCTGGAACGGCTCTGCCGGTCCGCTCCCGAGGGCGTCCGGCCGGTCGTCGAGGTCCTCCTCGACCGTGACTGTCTCGAACTCCCCGTGGACGAGTGGGAGTTCGCCGATGCGGACGGGCTGATCCCGGGGGTGCTGGGCGCGGAGTACGCCCTGGTGGTGCACTGTCCGGAACTCCTGCGCCGCAATGAGCGTTTTCTCAGCGACTGGCGCCACCGCTGGGACCATCTGGAATCCTCCGGCCCCCTTCGCATCACCGGTCCGTCCACCGGAGTGCGCGAGGTGTACGGCAAGCTGCTCGACCGGCGCGATGCCGCCCGGGTGTCGGTCGAGGTGTCCGCACGGGCCCGGATGGAGATCATCCAGGTGTGTCTGGCCATGGGCGTTCCCGTCGTGCTGTGGGACCGCGGTCCGGCGCACGAGGTCTCGCATGCCGTCCAGCAGGTCGCGGACGCCCCGGCCCGTGCGCTGCCCGAACAGGTCCGTTCCTACCGCGCCAAGACCCTGCACCGTCCCGCGGACCACCCGGGCAGGCCCGTCCTGGCCTGGGCCGATCCCGACCGCGCCCTGCCCGAACTCCAGCTTTCCGAACCCACGGAGCTCCTATGAACGCCGAACCGGCCGCCGACTGGCGGCTGTTCCAGGGAGACGGCACCCAGCGCCGGGTCACCCTGCCGCAGGCCCCGCCCTGGCGCAGGTTCGGCGGCTCGCGGCGCGGCGCCGCCGGGCCGCTGCCGTATCTGATCGCTCCGGAGCACGCCGACGTGGTCAATGCCGCGCTTCATCTGCGCAGGCCGCTCCTGGTCACCGGGCCGGCCGGCACCGGCAAGTCCTCGCTCGCGCGGGCGGTCGCCCATGAGCTCGACCTCGGTGAGGTGCTGCGCTGGCCGGTGAACAGCCGGGCGAACGTCCAGGACGCCCTGTACCGCTACGACGCCATCGGGCGGCTGCGGGAGACCACCCTCAGCCGGGACCGCGGGGAGGCCGAGCCCTCCATCGGCAGCTTCGTCCGCCTCGGCCCGCTGGGCACGGCGCTGGTGCCGGGCCCGCGGCCGCGGGTGCTGCTCGTCGACGAGCTCGACAAGGGGGACGTCGATCTGCCCAACGATCTGCTGACCGTGTTCGAGGAGGGCGTCTTCGAGATCCCGGAGCTGGCCAGGCTGCCCGAGGCGCAGTCGGTGATCCAGGTGCTGGTGGCCGACTCCCAGGACCCGGTCACGGTGGAGCGGGGCAAGGTGCTGTGCACCGAGTTCCCGGTCGTGGTGATCACGAGCAACGGGGAGCGGGACTTCCCGCCGGCGTTCCTGCGCCGCTGTATCCGGCTGGATCTGCCCACCCCCGACGAGGAGCGGCTGCGAGCCATCGTGGCGGCCCACCTCGGCGACGGCGCGCTGGACGGCGTCGAGGACCTGCTCCGGTCGTTCCTCCAGCGCCGCGGTCCGGGCGAACTCGCCACCGACCAGCTGCTCAACGCCGTCTTCCTGCGCGCCGGCGGCGTCGATCTGGACGCCGACGGGCTGCTGGACGCCGTGCTGCACCAACTCGGCGGGACCGTCTGAGCGATGACAGGGGGAACGGACCGGCTCCGGGAGGTGCTCGCGGTCTTCGCGGGGGCCGGAGTCGAGCTGGACCGGCACTCCCTGCTCGACGCGCTCTGGCTGGCCGGCCGACTGCCGACCGGCCCGCAATCGGCGCCGCTCGCACGGGCGTTGGGCCCCGGGCACCGGTCGGTGGCCGACGGGCCGTGCCCGGAGCCGCCGCCGCCCCCGCCGGACGACGGGGCCCTGGCGGAAGCGGAACCCCCTGACGTCCTGCCGCTGGACGACCTCGGCGGCGATCTGCACGCCGCGCCGGAGACCAAGACGGTGCCGCGGCCGCCCCGGCGGGAGTTCCCGCTGCCGCCGAAGACCAGCGCGGCGATCCCGCTGCGGGTCCCGGAGAACAAGGCGCTCCTCGGCGAGCTGGGCATCGGCCGCGCCCTGCGCCCGCTGCGGCAGCGCCGGGCCACCACCCGCATCCAGGAGTTCGACGAGGCGGCGACGGCGGCCGCGCTGGCCGAGAGCGGGCTGCCCGACGTCGTGCTGCGGCCCGGGCACGAACGCTGGCTCGACCTCGCGCTCGTGGTGGACGACGGCATGTCGATGCTGCTGTGGCGGCGGCTCGCCGTCGAGTGGCGGACGATGATGCAGCGGGTCGGGGCGTTCCGCATGGTCCATGTGCACGGGCTGGACACCCGCGGGCCCGATGCCCCGCTGCTGCGCGGCCGGCCGTTCGACCCGGACACCACCTCGCTGCCGCCGGCGGTGCTGGCCGACCCGTCGGGCCAGACCTTGATCCTGCTGCTGAGCGACGGTATGGGGGCCGCCTGGCGGGACGGCCGGATGCACCGGGTGCTGGGGCGCTGGGCGGCGAACGGGCCGGTGGCGGTGCTGCATGCGCTGCCGCCGCGGCTGTGGGGCGGCTCCGGCATCCAGGCCGGCCGCTGGCGGGTGACGACGCGCCGGCGCGGCGCCGCCGGGGGCTCGTGGAGCGTCAGCGATCCGGTCCTGCCGGCCGAGCTCGCGCCGTTCCACGGGCTGCCGGTGCCGGTGCTGGAGACCTCCGCGGGCCCCGTCTCGGCCTGGTCCCGGCTGCTCGCCTCGACCGGCGGCACGGTCCAGCTCCCGCTGCTGCACGCCCCGGCCGGGCGCCCCGTCGTCCCGTCCGGCGACGGCACGGACTCCGTGCGGCACTTCCGCGCGGCGGCCTCGCCCGAGGCGTACCGGCTCGCCGCGCATATCGCCGCGGTGGCGCCCGCTTCCGTGCCGGTGATGCGGCTGGTGCAGTCCGCGGTGCCGTGGTCCACGGACACCGCCCATCTGGCCGAGGTGTTCCTGGGTGGGCTGATGCACCCCGTCGAGGCGCCGGTGGCCGGCCCGCTGCGGGACCAGCACCGGATCTTCGACTTCCCCGAGGGGGCCAAGTCGGCGCTCCTGGACGCGGTGTCCACGCCCGAACTCCTGCGCACCGGACGGCACATCGGCCGCCGGCTGGAGCAACTGGCCGGGCGCTCCCCCGACTTCCCCGCCTGGCTCGCGCATCCGGACGGGATGGACCACCTCCCGGCCAGCTCGCGCGCCTTCTCCTCCGTGGAGCGGCGGCTGATGGCCCGGCTCGGCGCCTCCGTACAGGTGGCGCCGCCGGACGACGACACCGAGCCCGCGGGTCCCGACGGCTGGCGCCCCCTCACCTCGCGCGATCCGCGCCGGCTGGGCCCGTACACCCTGCACGGCCGGCAGCCCGGCGCGCGTTCGCTCGTGTACCTGGGCCGTGACCGTCACGGCAAGGAGGCCGCGGTCCGGGTGATCAGGCCGGGGGCGCCGGACGAGGCGGCGGCGATGCTCGCCACCGAGGCGGAGGCGCTGGGGCGGATGGCCGGCCAGTACGCGCCGCTGCTGCTCGCGACCGGCCCGCGCGATGAGCCGCCGTGGCTGGCCATGCAGCTCTACCGGCCGTCCGGGAAGGACCAGGGCGGGCCGCCACCGCAGCTCAGCAGCCTGCTGCGGGCCGCCACCGGCTCCCAGCTGCGCCGCGACACCCTGCTGTCCATCGCCTACGGATGGCATCTGGCGAGCGCCGTCAACCTGTGCCACCTCAAGGGGCTGGTGCTCCCCGAACTGACGCCGCAGAGCGTGCATGTCGTCGGGCGCTCGCTGATGCTGACCGGGCTGGGCCGGTGCGGCATCGACGGGGAGTTCCGGGCCCGCGGGGCGGAAGCCGTCCCCACGATGGCGGACAACGTCGAGTCCCTGGGCCAGATCCTGCGCCGGCTCGGGGACAAGCACCATGTCCCGGTGTCCGCGGAGAGCGACATGGCGCTGTGGCAGGGCGACACCTGGCGGCCGTTGCGCGAGATCGTCACGGCGTGTCTGTCCGAGGACCCGGGCCGCCGCCCGACCGCCGGTGAGGTCGCCGAGGCGTTCGCCCGTTACGTGCCGATGGCGACGGAGCTGCGGACGGGCGGCGGCGAGGCCGGTGAGACGGACGGCCCCCGGAGCGCCGCGCACTACTCGTTCCGTCCGGGGCCGCAGATCCCGCTGGACGACGGCACCGCGGCGCCCGACGCGGCGGCGGCCGGGCCGTCGCGGGGCGGCGCTCCGGCGCCCCGGCTGGGGCGGCGGCGGATGGGGCCGGAGCAGCAGCGGAAGCTGGAACTGATCCGGGCCCGGCTGCGGTTCAGCTACCGGACGACCGTCGTCGGCGTCGACGGCGAGGTCGGCCGGAGCACCGTCACGGTCGCCCTGGGGGCGCTGCTGGCCGCCGCGCGCGGCGGGCGGGTGATCGCGCTCGACGCCGGCCACGCGGTCGGCGAGCTGGCCGCCCGGCTGAACCGCGGCGGCACCGCCGGCCTGCGCCACAATCTGCTGCGTACGCTGCCCGCGGCCGACAGCTACGAGGCGGTGCTGCGCCACACGCTGAACGGCCCGGCAGGGCTGCGGGCGCTCACCCACGGCCTGGGCCGCACCACGCCGGTTCCGGTGTACGAGGAGGAGTACCGCCGGCTGATGGAGTTGCTGAGCCGGCACTTCTCCGTCGTCCTCGCGGACTGGGCCCATCTGCGGACGGAGAGCGTCACCGACACGGCCCTTTCGATGACGCACCGTCTGGTCGTCGTGACCCGGATGACCGAGCGCGGCATGGGGCAGACACAGGCGCTGCTGACCCGTCTCGCGAGGCGCGGTTACCCGGAGCTGGCGGAGCGTGCCGTGCTCGCGGTCACCGGCCTTCCGGGACCGGACCGGCCGGCCCGGCGGGACGACTTCGCCGAGCAGTTCCGCGGCCATCCGGGCGGGATGGTGTTCCTCCCCTTCGACTACCGCCTCGACAGCCAGCGGGACATCGATCTCGCCCGGCTGCGGTCCCGTACGCAGGACGCGTTCCTCGACCTCGCCGTGCTGCTGGCGGAGGACTTCCCCGATCACACACCGTGACCGCGGCGCCGACTAGCTCCCGGCTCCCTGCGTGCCGCACCATGGAGGGAAGACGGTAATTCACGACATATCCGATGAGGCGGTGGCGGGGTGGACGCCCTGGCCCCCGAGGGCGGATACGGCGACCGTGGCTTATGACGACGGCTTCCGGCGTACGGAGGCGGTGCAGGCAGTGACCGCACGAGTCCTTGGGTCTACCGGGGCTGAGCTGACCGCCGTCTATGTGCCGGCCGAAGGGGACGGCGTTCTTCAGCTGGCCGAGATGGTCGGAGGCTCCGGCGTCCCCTACGGGTTGCCGACGAGCTATCCGCTGTCCGGCAACTCTCCGGTGGCCGCGGCCTTCCGCACCGGCGACCCGCTGTGGCTGAGCCCGGCGGAGCTCGCGGAGTACGACCTCAGCGGGACCGCGGACAGCCCCGGCGCGGACGCCTGGGACGGTGCCGGGAAACCCCCGGCCGATGTCTCGTTGTGCGTGCTGCCCCTGGGCGGGACGGTCCGGCGGCTGGGGTGTCTGGTGGTGATGGACAAGGCCACCGATGCCTTCGATCCGGACCGTCGCCAGCTCCTGGAGCTGCACGCCGACCAGGTGGCCGCGGGGCTGGAGGCCGTCGCGGCCCGGGTCATGGCGCGGACGGAGCGCCGCTCCCTGCTGGGCCCCGGGCTGGACACCCTGCGGGGCGGCGCCTTCACGCTGGTCCTGCGCACCGGGCGGATGGACGCGGACGCCCAGGTGCTGGAGCTGTTCGGCATCAGTCCGGAGGAGTTCGACCGGCGGGTGGAGACGCTGCTGGAGCGCACCGTGCCGGACGATGTGCCGGCGCTGATGTCGATCGTGGAGCCGGGCGGGCTGCCGGCCGCCGGCCAGCAGCTGTCGATCCGTATTCGCCGGCCCAATGGCGAGCTGCACTGGCTGAGCCTGCGCTGCCGGGTGCTGGTCGACGCCGACGGCGCCCCGACGCGGATGCTGGGCGTGGTCGCCGACGCCTCGTATCTGCGGCCCACCGCCGACGAGGTCTCCATCGTGCAGCGGCTGTCGGCCGCACTGGCCGGTGCCACGACGATCCGGGACGTCAGCCGGGTGGTGGTCGCCGCGCTGCGGGCACCGCTGGCGGCCCAGCGGGTGGCGGTGGCCGAGCTGGAGGCCGACCGGATCGTGGTGTCCGTGCTCGACCCGCCGGAGCCCGCGGCGTGGCCCGCCGCGTGGCGGTCCGAATGGCGCTCCGAGTGGCCCGATGCGGCCTGCCAGTCGATGCCCACGCTGGAGAGCGTGCTGCGCGCCGGGCATGTCGCCCTGTGGCCGCCGGCGGCGGAGCTCGAACCCGATCTTGCGGGCATCGGGCCCGGCGGGCTCGCCGTGCTGCCGCTGCCGGCCGAGGGCCGGATCGTCGGGGTGTGCCTGATCGGCTGGGACGAGGAGCACCACTTCGGGCCGGAGGAGCGGTCCTTGCTGACCGCGACCGCGGGCCTGGTGGGGCAGGCCCTGGTGCGCGCCCACGCGCTGGACGCGGGGCACGAGCTCGCCACGATGCTCCAGCGCAGCCTGCTGCCCCGCAAGCTGCCGTCGCTGCCCGGCGGGGTGGCCGTCGCCCGCTATCTGCCCGCCACGATGGGGCTGGAGGTGGGCGGCGACTGGTATGACGTCATTCCGCTCGCCGACGGCCATGTCGCGCTCGTCATCGGCGATGTGGAAGGGCACAGCGCCGGCGCCGCCACGATCATGGGGCAGATGCGCACGGCCATCAGGGCCTACGCGGTGGAGGGCCACCCGCCCGATGTGGTGATCGCCCATGCCAACCGGCTGCTCCTCGGCATGGAGACCGATCTGTTCGCCACCTGCTGCTATGTGGACCTGGACATGGAGGAGGGCATCGCCTGGTTCGTCCGGGCCGGGCATCTGCCGCCGCTGCTGCGGCTCCCCGACGGCAGCACCGAGGAACTGTCGGTCGAGGGCGGCCCTCCGCTGGGGGTGGCCGCGGACGGGGAGTTCCCGCTGACCGAGGTGGGCCTGGCCCCCGGCACCGTGCTCGCCCTGCTCACGGACGGCCTGGCCGAGTCGGCCACCCTCCCGCTGGAGGACGGCATCCGCCGGGTGCGGGCGGCGCTGGCCGCGGCCGATCCGGCCGATGCCGGCCAGCTCGCCGATGCGCTGCTCGGGGGCGCCAAGCGGCGCGACGACGATGTGGCGCTGCTGGTGCTGCGCTACGACGGGATGCGGGTGCGCCCGACCCGGGTCCGCTGGACGGTGTGGCGGCTCCCGGATGCCGTGATGCACGCCCGGCGCTTCA
Organism: Streptomyces sp. bgisy130; assembly: GCF_057708345.1. Classification (NCBI taxonomy): domain Bacteria; kingdom Bacillati; phylum Actinomycetota; class Actinomycetes; order Kitasatosporales; family Streptomycetaceae; genus Streptomyces; species Streptomyces sp. bgisy130. Next base: position 208,487 of record NZ_JBYISA010000002.1, on the reverse strand, counting down.
CCGGGCGCACCCTGCGGTCCTGGGGCGTGACGGCGGAGCAGGACGTGGCCCTGCTGGTGGTGTCCGAGCTGGTCACCAATGCCATCGCGCACACCCAGGGCGAAGTACGGCTGGATCTGACGCTGGCCGCGGACCGGCTGCGGATCGGGGTGAACGATGCTTCGCCGCGTGCCCCCGTCAAGCCGGCGAGCGTGGACTGGGAGTCGACCGGTGGCCGCGGGCTGCTGCTCGTCGAGGCGATGTCGGCGTCCTGGGGCTCGGTGCCGCTGAGCGGCGGCAAGCAGGTGTGGAGCGAGATCACCCTGGAGCCGGGCGAGCGGCTGGGCGCGCAGACACCGGACGCCACGGACGGCCCGCAGAACGGTGAGGAGGTGCGCTGAGATGCGTGCTCGCCTGCGTGGTGCCGCTGCCGTCCTGGTCGGAGTGTGTCTGGTGGCCGGTCCGGTCGCCTGTGGGGAGGCCGGCGGGGCACGGGAGCCGAACGGGTCCGCCGCCGGCGGCGCCCCGAAAATCGGGGTGCTGCTCCCGGACAACACCTCGCGCCTCTACCACTTCGACAAGCCGCTGATCGAGCAGAACATCCACCGGCTGTGCCCCAAGTGCACGGTGGAGACCGTCAGCGCACAGCACGATGTGGCCACTCAGCAGCAGCAGATGGACGCGATGATCACCAAGCGGGTGCAGGTGCTGATCCTGGACGCCGTCGACTCCAAGTCGCTCCGTTCGTCGGTCGAGAGCGCGCGGCGGGCCGGGATTCCGGTGGTCGCCTATGACCGCCTCGTCGAGGGGCCGGTGTCCGCGTATGTCTCCTTCAACGGCGCGACGGTCGGCCGGCTTCAGGGGGAGGCGCTGCTCAAGGCGCTCGGCCCCAAGGCGCGCGATGCCCAGATCGTCATGATGAACGGCGGGGCGACGGACCCCAACTCCGCCTGGTTCAAGCAGGGTGCGCTCGCCGCGCTCAAGGGCAAGGTGAAGATCGGGAAGGCTTACGAGACCGGCGACTGGCGGCCGGAGAACGCCAACCGCAATATGGCCGCCGCCATTTCGGCGCTCGGCGCGGACCATATCGACGGCATCTACTCCGCCAATGACGGACTGGCCGCCGGCATCATCGCCGCTCTTCAGGCCGCCAAGGTCAGTCCGCTGCCGCCCATCACCGGCCAGGACGCCGAACTCGCCGCCATACAGCGCATCGTCAAGGGCGATCAGACCATGACCGTCTACAAGCCGTTCGCGCCCGAGGCCGGCACCGCCGCCGCGATGGCCGTCGCGCTGGGCCGCGGCGAGAAGCTCAAGGGCATCACGACGCACACGGTCAACAGCCCCACCCACCGCGGCATCCCGGCCGTGCTGCTCACGCCGATCTCCGTGAATGTGCACAACATCAAGAACACCGTGATCAAGGACGGCATGTACACGATTGATCAGATCTGTACCCCCAAATTCGAGTCCGCCTGCAAGAAGGCGGGGCTCCTCAGGTAAGGCAGGCAGCCATGGAGTCCGGCGCAACCCTCCGGCGGCCGAGGCCGGCACCGCCCCTGCTGGCGCTGCACGGCATCTTCAAGCGGTATGGCGCCGTCCAGGCCCTGGCCGATGTCGATCTGGAGGTCCGCGCCGGTCAGGTCGTCGCTCTCGTGGGCGACAACGGTGCCGGCAAATCCACCCTGATCAAGGTGATCGCCGGGGTCGACCCCGCCGACGGGGGCGAGATCCAGTGGGACGGGCAGCCCGCCCCGATCACCCGCCCGCACGACGCCCAGGACCTGGGCATCGCCACCGTCTACCAGGACCTCGCACTCTGCGACAACCTCGATGTGGTCGGCAATCTCTTCCTCGGCCGGGAGATCCACCGGGGCGGTGTCCTCGACGAGGTGGAGATGGAGCGCCTGACCCTCGACCTGCTGGACCGGCTGGCCATCCGGATGCCCGACGTCCGCCTCCCGGTCGCCTCGCTCTCCGGCGGCCAGCGCCAGACCGTCGCGATCTCCCGCTCACTCCTCGGCGAACCCCGGCTCGTCCTCCTCGACGAGCCCACCGCCTCCCTGGGCATCGAACAGACCGCGCAGGTCCTCGACCTCGTCGACCAGCTGCGTGAGCGCGGCCTCGGCGTGCTCCTCATCAGCCACAACATGGGGGACATCAAGGCCGTCGCGGACTGGATCGCCGTATTGCGGCTGGGCCGGAACAACGGGTTCTTCGATGTGACGACCACCTCCCACGAACAGATCATCTCCTCGATCACCGGCGCCACGGACAACGCCGTGACCCGCCGCAAGGCACCGGAGTGGGAGGCGGAGCCATGAGCCGGACCTGGGCGCTGCGGAAGCACAAGGCGGCCGGCGCAGCGGTCACCGCTGCCGACCGGCGCCGGCTCACGCCCGAGTTCGGCGCACAGAACCCCCTGGAGATCCTCAAGCGCAGATTCCACAGCGGTGAGCTCGGCTCGGTCCCGGTCGCGCTCGGCCTGATCGTGGTGTGGATCATCTTCGAGAGCCTCAACGAGAACTTCCTCTCGCCGCGCAACCTGTCCAATCTGAGCGTGGACATCGTCGGCACCGGCATGATCTCGGTGGGCGTCGTCTTCGTGCTGCTGCTGGGCGAGATCGATCTCTCGGTCGGCTCGGTGAGCGGCCTGGCGGCGGCCGCGTTCGCGGTGCTGAACGTGAGCCACGGGGTGCCGGAGGGGCTCGCCCTGCTGATCGCGGTGCTCGGCGGCATGGCGATCGGAGCCGTGCAGGGCTTCTTCCTCGCCAAGGTCGGGGTACCGGCGTTCGTGGTCACGCTTGCGGGCCTGCTGGGCTGGAACGGCCTGATGCTCTACATCCTGGGCGCCAACGGCACGATCAACATCGACGACAAGGGCCTGCTCGCGATGCTGACCGGCTACTACTTCCACAATGTGGCCGCCGCGTACGGCCTGGCGGCGCTGGGCACCGCCGGGTACTTCCTCGCTGCGTACCATGACGCGCGCCGGCGCCGGGCCGCCGGAGTGCCCGCCCGGCCGCTGAGCGAGATCCTGCTGCGCACCGGCGTGCTGGCGGCGATCGCGATGGCCTCGGCATTCGTCCTCAACCAGTTCCTGGGCCTCCCCCTGGCCCTGTTGATCTTCCTGGTCGTGCTGGTCGGCCTCGACTATGTGCTGCGCCGCACGCGCTACGGACGCATGATCTTCGCGCTCGGCGGCAGTGTCGAGGCGTCCCGCCGCACCGGCCTCAACGTGGATCTGGTCCGTATCTCGGTCTTCATGATGTCCGGCACGATGGCGGCGGTCGGCGGTCTGTTCCTGGCCTCGCGCGTCACCTCGGCCAGCCAGACCTCGGGGGCGGGCCTGTTGCTGATGGACGTCATCGCCGCGGCGGTCATCGGCGGCACCAGTCTGTTCGGCGGACGGGGCCGGACCTGGTCGGCGCTGCTCGGTGTCCTGGTGATCCAGTCGATCGCCTCGGGCGTGGCGCTCATGGGCATCCAGACCGCCGTGCAGTTCATGATCACGGGTGGTGTGCTGCTCATCGCCGTGGTCATCGACTCGCTGTCGCGGCGGGCTCAACGGGCGCACGGACGGCTCTGACGCGCGCCGCGACGGCGGGCGTCCGGGCCGCGGTACGGCACGGAAGGCGCCGGGCAGCGGCCGCGCGGTCCTCTGGCGGCGGGATGGGGGCCGAGTGGCTCATGCCGGTGCGGACCGGGCCGAGCACCCTTGAGGTGTGGGCGCGCACGCGCCGAGCGCGCAGGAACGGAGCGAGCCATGAAGGATGTCATCACCGCCGGTGTGGACGGTACGCCCGAGTCCCTGTCCGCGATCCGCTGGGCGGCCGAGGAGGCCCGGCTGCGTCATGCGCGGCTGCGGCTGCTGCACGCCTGGGTGCTGCTCGCGCCGGAGCCCAGGTCCCACCCCGAGGCCGGACAGGACCAGAACTACTGGACCCACCGGATGATGGACGAGGCCGCCGCGACGGCCCGCGCACGCTTCCCGGACCTTCCGGTGGACGAGGTGCTGGTGGCCAAGGACCCGCTGGACGCCCTGCACGAGGCCGCGGAACAGTCGGATCTGCTGGTCCTCGGCTCCCGGGATCTGGGGCCGATAGCACGCTATGCGCTCGGTGAGCTCGGTCTCCAGCTCGTGGTGCACACCAACTGCCCCACCGTCCTGGTACGCGCCCGGCAGGACTCCACGGCGAACGAGGGAGCCGGCGAGGTGATGGTGGCGCTGAGCCTCCATGAGCCGTGCGAGGCGCTGCTCGCCTTCGCCTTCGCCAGCGCGGCACGGCGGGGCGTCACCCTGCGCGCCATCCATGGCAGGCACCTGCCCTCGTACGCCTACAACCGCGGCGGCGGGGTGGAGCCGATCGCCGCCGAGCAGGCGGCGCAGGACGCGCGGGAGGATCTGGCCGCCGCCCTGGAGACCTGGCGCGAGAAGTTCCCGGACGTGCGGGTGGACGACCGGGTGGTGCTGGAGAGCCCGGCGCCGGCGCTGCTGCACAGTGCCGCGGACGCGGGGCTGCTCGTCGTCGGGCGCCGGCACCGGGACCGGCACCGCCACCGGCTGCCGGGGCCCAAGATCGGCCATGTCGTGCAGGCGGTCGTCCACCACGCTCCGTGTCCGGTGGCCGTCGTGCCCCATGAATGACCGCACGGCAGCGTGCGCCACGGTCCGTGACGGCCCAGGGGCCGTGCCAGGACGGGCCACGGCAGAAGGCGGATGATGACGGTAAGGGCTCATCCAGCGGGTTCGGCCGCCGACGGCCCGGCGGCTCCGGCCGGGTGTGCGGACCGTGTCCCGCGGCGGCGGCCCCCGGCAAGGAAGCGGAGGCAAGCCATGGCAAAGACAGTCGAGTGGCCCGTCCGTCTGTACCTCTTCGAGGAAGACGGGACGACCAAGGCACGCGTGGAGCTCCGTACCGGAACCACCACCCTCACCGGGCACGGCACGGCGCGGTGCAGCCCCGAGGACCGGGACGTACCGGAGATCGGCGACGAGATCGCGGCCGGGCGTGCGGTGCGGGATCTGGCCGGGCAGCTGCTGCGGGTGGCCGACAGCGACCTCGAAGGGGTCGGTGCGGCACCACCCCGGCGGGAGCGTCGCGTCGCCTACGGCTGGACCGACGCCCTGGCGTGAGCCCGGTGCGGGCGGCGGCACCGGCCGGTGGCTTCGCCGTCCGTGGAAGGAGTCGGCCATGTCGGATGCGACGACCACCGATCTGTACGAAGTCACCATGGCCCTCTCGTATCTCCACGAGGGCATGACGCAGCCGGCGACCTTCAGCTGCTTCGTTCGGGCGCTGCCGCCGGAACGGGGCTTCCTGATCGCCGCGGGGGCCGAGACCGTGCTCGATTTCCTGGCCGGTTTCACGGTCGGGCACGACGATGTCGAGGTGTTCGCCGAGGCGTTGCAGCGGCCGGCGCGCGAGCTGGCGCCGCTCCTGGGCATGCGGTTCACCGGCGAGGTCCGGGCGGTGCCGGAGGGGCGGGTGGTGCTGGCGGGTGAGCCGCTGATGGAGATCACCGCGCCGCTGCCGCAGGCGCAGCTGGTGGAGTCCTTCGTGCTGAATCACCTCACCCACCAGACGGCCATCGCCTCCAAGTGCATCCGCTGTGTGCTCGCCGCGCGGGGCCGCCCCGTCGTGGACTTCTCGCTGCGGCGTACCCACGGCACCGCCGCCGCCCTCCAGGTGGCCCGGCTCGGTGCCATGACCGGTTTCGCGGGCACCAGCAATGTGGCGGCCGCGCATGCCGAGGATCTGCCGGCCGTCGGCACCATGGCGCACTCGTACATCGAGGCGTTCGAGGACGAGGAGGCGGCGTTCACCGCGTTCGCGCTCTGCCACCCCGGTCCGGTGACCTTCCTGGTGGACACCTACGACACCGAGTCGGGTGTCGCGGCCGCGGCCCGGGTGCTCAACGGGCTGGGCCGCGGTGACGGTTCGGCCATCCGGCTGGACAGCGGTGACCTGGCGGAACTGGCCGTGCGGGCCCGCTCGATCCTGGACAACGCGGGCCTGCCGCAGGTGCGGATCGTCGCCAGCGGCGGACTGGACGAGTACGGCGTGCACGACCTGGCGCGGGCGGGCGCGCCGATCGATGTCTACGCCGTGGGCACCCGCGTCGGGGTGAGCGCCGACGCGCCCTCCCTGGACTCGGCGTACAAGCTCGTCGCCTACGACGGCCGGCCGGTGATGAAGCTGTCGTCGGCGAAGCTGACCGCCCCGGGGCGTAAGCAGGTCTTCCGCCTGCCCGGGTGCCACGATGTGCTCGGCCTGGCCGACGAGCCGCTCCCGACGGGCAGTACGCCGCTGCTGGAGACGCTGATGCGCGGCGGTGTGCGCAGCGGCCCGCGGGGCCGGCTGCCGGACGCCCGGCAGCGGGTCGTGGCGGATGTCGCGGAGCTGCCCGCGACGGCCCGGTACATCCGGTCGCCGCACGCGGTGCGGCCGCGGGTGTCGAAGCGGCTCTCCGCCCTGACCGACCGGGTCCGGCGGCGGATCGAGCGCGAGATCCTGGCCCCGTTCGGCTCGCACTCCTGAGGCCGGGAGGCCCGCCGCGGCTTTTCTCCGTACCGTCGTCATATGGCGGAGAAACAGGGCGGCAACGGCCCCGGGAAGCTGCCGCGGTCACTGTACGAGCGGGAGCTGTACCGGCTCCAGACGGAGCTGGTCAAGCTCCAGGAGTGGGTGCGGACCGAGGGCGCCCGGCTGGTGGTGGTCTTCGAAGGACGCGACGCGGCCGGCAAGGGAAGCACGATCAAGCGCGTCACCGAGTACCTCAACCCCCGGGTGGCGCGGATCGTGGCGCTGCCCCGGCCCACCGAGCGCGAGCGCACCCAGTGGTACTTCCAGCGCTATACGGAGCACCTCCCCGCGGCGGGCGAGATGGTGCTGTTCGACCGCAGTTGGTACAACCGGGCCGGTGTCGAGCGGGTCATGGGATTCTGCACGCCGGCCGAGCACCAGCGGTTTCTGCGGCAGTGCCCGGTCTTCGAGCGGATGCTGGTGGAGGACGGGATCCTGCTGCGCAAATACTGGTTCTCGGTGAGTGACGAGGTGCAGGAGCAACGGTTCCGGCGCCGGCTGGAGGACCCGACGCGGCGCTGGAAGCTCTCCCCCATGGATCTTGAGTCGCTGACCCGCTGGGAGGAGTACTCGCGGGCGAAGGACGACAGGTTCGTCCACACGGATATCGCCGAGGCGCCGTGGTTCGTCGTCGAGAGCGATGACAAACGCCGGGCCCGGCTGAACATGATCGCCCATCTGCTGTCGACGGTCCCCTACCACGACATCGCCCCGCCGTCGCTGGAACTCCCGCCGCGGCCGTCCGCCACCGGCTATCAGCGGCCGCCCCGGGACCTCCAGACCTACGTTCCCGATCACACGGCCGGGCTGGAGCGGTGACGGCGGGGCCGCGGTCCCGCTTCAGGACTGCTGCGGCACCACGGCCACGGGGCAGGTGGCGTGGCAGAGCGCGGTGTGCGCCACCCGTCCGAGCTGGAGGCCGAAGTGGCCCTGGCGGTGCTGTGCTCCGGTCACCAGCAGATCCGCGGCGGCCGTACGGTGCACCAGGACCTTGTGGGCCGGCCCCTCGACCGTGACCCGCCGCACCCGCACCGCCGGATACGCCCCGGCCACGCCGTCCAGCGCCTCGTCCAGCAGCGCCGATGCCTGCTTCTCGTGGTAGCGCCGGGCGTCCGCGGCGAGCAGCGGGGCCTCGGTCGAGTCGCGTACCGGGAGGGGCCAGGCGGATACCGCCTCCAGCGTGCACTGGCGGGCCGCTGCCTCGTGGAAGGCGAAGCGGACGGCCGCCGTTTCCCCGGCCGGGTCGGCGATGCCGAGGAGGATGCGGCCGTGCGTGCCCGCCAGTCCGGCCACGTCACCCCGCACCACGATGACCGGGCAGCGGGCGCGAGCCGACACCGCCAGGCTGACCGAGCCCATCAGCAGACCGGCGATCTCGCCACGTCCCCGGGACCCCAGGATCAGCGCCGTCGCATGGAGCCCCTCGTTCAGCAGGGCGGTGACCGCGTCGGTGGCGAGCACCTCCCCCGAGACCTTGACCTCCGGCTGCCGGCGGCGGGCGACGTCCACGGCGGAGGTGACGACGGACTCGGCGAGTACCTGCTCGCTGGGCCGTTCCCCGTCGTCCGCCGGTACCGCGCCCTCGAAACGCTCCCACCGGGAGGCGTAGACGACCCGCAGCGGAAGGCCGTGGCGCGCCGCTTCGTCCGCTGCCCAGTCGAGTGCCCGGAAGGCGGAATCCGATCCATCGGTCCCCACGACCAGCGGATGCTCCATCGCCCTCACGTCCTTCCTCGGATCGGCGCGGACTTGTCCCTACTGCCACCGTCGCACCGGGTCCGGGGTGTGTGCAGGTCCTGACGCGAACCGGGCGGCGGACCGCCCGGTCCTCCGTGATCCGGCGGCGGGCCCGTGCCGCCGGGACAAGCCCCGCAAGGGCACCACGGCTACCGTGGAAGTACGGCTCCGCCCCGCGTGAGGGGCCATCCAGCGGAGGCCATGGTGGGCGACCACGGAAGCGGCCGGCGCGATACTGCCCGGCGCCGGCTCGATACGCTGCCGGACGAGCTCCAGCAGCGTCTCGACGCCCTGCGGCAGGGTCCCGGCGACCCGGCGAATCTGCTGCTGGAAGCCGTGCTGTCGGTGGGCCGGGAGCTGGATCTGCCTCAAGTGCTGCGGCGCATCGTGGAAGCGGCGGTGGTGGTCGTGGATGCCGAGTACGGGGCGCTGGGCGTGGTCTCGGAGGGCACCCGGCTCACCCAGTTCCTGCCGGTCGGGGTCACCGACGCGCAACAGCAGGCGATCGGCCGGCTGCCCGCGGGGCACGGCATCCTGGGTGAGCTGATCCGTCATCCCCGGCCGCTTCGGCTCCCGGAACTGTCCGAGCACCCGTCGTCGTACGGCTTTCCGCCGCACCACCCGCCCATGCACTCCTTCCTCGGGGTGCCCATCCGGGTCGGCGACGAGGTGTTCGGGAACCTCTACCTCACCGAGAAACGGGGCGGCGGCGAGTTCGACGCCGAGGACGAGACGGTGCTTTCGACGCTCGCGGTGGCGGCGGGCGTCGCCATCGAGAACGCGCGGCTGTACGAGGAGGCCCGCTACCGGCAGCGGTGGCAGCAGGCCAACGGGGAGATCGTCGCCAGGCTGCTGCTGCCGGGGACGGACGAGATGGCGGCCCTGGGACTGATCGTGGACAAGGCGCGGGAGATTCTCACCGCGGACCTCGGGGTGATCGCGACCCCCGAACAGGACGGCAGGGCGCTGCATGTCGCCCTTGCCTCCGGCGTCGACGCCGAGGCGCACCGCGGACTGATCCTCCCCCGGCAGGGGTCGTTCATGGGGGCGGCGCTCGACGTGCGGGAGCCGCTGATCAGCACCCAGGTCGAACAGGATCCGCGGATCACGGCGGGGCCGCCGCGGTGGATGGGGCTGGGACCGGCGGTCGCCGTGCCGATGATCACCGGCGGCCGGGCCCGTGGCGTACTGCTGGTGGCGCGGGTACGGGAGCGGCCCCCGTTCACCGAGCTGGAGACCGGCCCGCTGCTGACCTTCGCGGGACAGGCGGCCCTCGCGATGGAACTCGCCGACCAACGCCGGTCCGCCGAGCAGCTCACCCTCCTTCAGGACCGCGACCGGATCGCCCGTGATCTGCACGACCTGGCGATCCAGCGGCTGTTCGCGACGGGGATGACGCTCCAGAGCGCGGTGCGTTTCGTGGACCATCCGGAGGCGAGCGAGCGGCTGCTGCGCGCGGTGGACGATCTGGACGAGACGATCAAGATCATCAGGTCCACCATCTTCGGACTGCGCGCCCATGCGCCGGGCCGGTCCGGCCACGGGCTGCGGGCCCGCACCGTCACGGTGGTCGAACAGGCCGCCCGCGCCCTGGGGTTCACCCCGTCGCTGCGGATGCAGGGCCTGATCGACACCGATGTGCCGGCCGAGCTCGCGGAACATGTGGTGGCGGTGCTGGGCGAGGCGCTGAGCAATGCCGCGCGGCATGCGCACGCCACCACGGTCGAGGTCTCGCTGGCGGTCGGTGGCGGGGCGCTGAGCCTGAGCGTCACGGACAACGGGGTCGGTCTGCCGCGCGATGGCCGGCGGAGCGGGCTGAGCAATCTCGCCAAGCGGGCGGAGAGCGTGGGCGGTGAGATGACGCTGGCGGCACCGGCGCAGGGCGGCACCCTCCTGCTGTGGCAGGCGCCGCTGCCGTCGGTCTGAGCCGCTGGCGGCGCCGTCGGTCTGAGCCGCTGCCGGGGTCAGAGCCGGTACGTCCCGGCCTCCCCGACGGCGGGCGGCGGTCCCTGGGCGGCGAGGACGGCCGCCTGGATACGGCGTTCCACCCCGAGTTTGGCCAGCAGCCGCGAGATGTGGTTCTTGACCGTCTTCTCGGAGAGGTAGAGCCGCTGCGCGATCTGACGGTTCGTCAATCCTGCGCCGATCAGCCCGAGGATCTCCCGCTCCCGCGGCGACAGTCCGGACAGCGCGTCCGCCGCGGGCGCCTCGCCGCTGTCCACGCCGCGCAGGCTGTGCATCAGCCGCGCGGTGGTCGCCGGGTCCAGCATCGAGCGGCCGGCGGCGACCGTACGGACGGCGGCGACCAGGTCGGATCCCTTGATCTCCTTCAGGACATAGCCCGCCGCGCCCGCCATGATCGCGTCCAGCAGCGCCTCGTCGTCGTCGAACGAGGTGAGCATCAGACAGCCGAGTCCGGGCAGCCGCGACCGCAACTCCCGGCAGACGCTGATCCCGTCGCCGTCCGGCAGCCGCACATCGAGCACGGCGACATCCGGACCGAGCGCCGGACCGCGGGCCAGCGCACGCTCGGCGGTGCCGGCGTCCCCGACCACCTCGATATCGGGTTCCGCGTCGAGCAGGTCCCGCACACCACGGCGCACCACTTCATGGTCGTCGAGCAGAAACACCCGGATCGGCCGCTGCGGTGAGAACTCGCGTACGTCGCCCATGGCGTCCTCCACGCTCTCGGTCGTCCGGTGCGGGCGGTGTTTTCATCGTCGTCCTGCCACGGTGCGCACACCAGGGCCGAACGGGGCCGCCGCCTCCGCCGAGCCGACCCCGACCGGCCCCCCGCGAGGGCCGTTCGGCCCCTCCTGCCCGCTTCGCGCCGCGTGCGACGGTCGGGTCCACAGGCGCAGGGGGTGCGTGATGGCTCGCAGCGAGTTCCTCCGGCCGTGGCGGCGCGGCCCGCTCCGGCGGCGTTCGGATGTGGCGGAGGGCTGGCTGGTGCTGGTGACCGCCGTGCTGATCGCCCTGGGCGCGCCGGCCGCCGGGCTGGCCGCCGCGCACGCCGTGGACGACGGCACCGGCCTGGAGCGGCAGGGCCGGCAGACCGTATCGGCCGTACTGACCGAGAACCCGCCGCCCCGGATCGGGGTGGATGTCTCCGGTGGCGTCGGCTCGCGGGTCCACGCGACGGTGCGCTGGACGGCCGCCGACGGGAGCGCGCGCACGGGCGTCACCACGGTGTCGCCGGGCCTGCGGGCCGGTGACCGCACCACCGCCTGGCTCGACCGCCACGGGGCGCTGGTACGCGACCCGGTCACCCCCAGGCAGGCGACGGGCGAGAGCATCGCCGTCGGTACCGTGGCCGGCACCTCGGCCGGGCTGCTGCTCCTCGGCGCCCAGCGCACCGGCCGCGCCCTGCTGAACCGCCACCGCTACGCCCAGTGGGAGCGGGAGTGGGCGGCGGCGGACCCGCACTGGGGGCAGCGGGCGACGTGACACGGCGGGCCACCGCCGGGCGGCGGGCCGTGCGGCGCGCCCAGGGACCGCAGCCGTGGTGCCATGGAAGAGACACCGACGAACGGAATCGTCACCATGACCGGCGCGCTGTCCCTGGCAGCCTGCCTGCACTCCTTGCGGGCCGTCATCTTCGACACCGACGGGGTCATCACCGACTCCGCCGCGGTGCACGCCGCGGCCTGGAAGGGCGCCTTCGACGCCTGTCTCGCGGCCGTCGGCGGGCAGCGCCCCTTCGACCCGGTGGGCGACTATCTGCGCCATGTCGACGGCCGGTCCCGGCAGGACGGCGCGGCCGCCTTCCTGCGCTCCCGGGGCCTTGACCTGCCGCCCGGCGCCCCGGACGACGCGCCGGGCACGGACACCGTGGGCGCCGTCGCGGCCCGCAAGGAAGAGCTGTTCAGCGAACGTCTGCGGAACCACCCCGTGGCCCCCTTCCCCGGCACCGTGCGCCTGCTGGAGGAGCTGCGGCGCCAAGGGGTGCCGTGTGCCGCCGTCTCGGCCTCGTGCCATGCGACCGAGCTGCTGTCCGCGGCCGGGGTGCGCCCGCTCTTCGCGGCCGTAGTGGACGGCAACGAGGCGAACCGGCTGCAACTGCCGGGGAAACCGGACCCGGCGCTCTTCGTGGAAGCGGCCCGGCGGCTGGGGGTACCGCCCGCGGACACCGCCGTGGTGGAGGACGCGCTGGCCGGAGTCGAGGCCGGCCGCCGCGGCGGATTCGGCCTGGTGGTGGGCGTGGACCGGGCGGCCGGCCCGTACAGCGCCACCGCGTTGCGCCGCCGCGGCGCCGATGTGGTCGTGGCCGACCCCGGTGAGCTGCTGACGGCGGGAGCGGGCGGATGACCCATGCCTGGACCTGGTCGTACGAGGGGTACGACCCGGACACGGAACGGCTGCGGGAAACCCTGTGCACCCTCGGCAACGGCTACTTCGCCACCCGCGGCGCGGCGTCCGAGGTGTTCTCCGGGCCCGTGCACTACCCGGGCACCTATGCCGCCGGCTGCTACAACCGGCTCCTCTCCACCGTGGACGGCCGCTCCGTCGAGAACGAGGACATGGTCAACCTGCCCAACTGGCTCCCGCTGCGCTACCGGATCTGCCCCGCCGACGCGGCCCCCGGCCCCTGGCTCTCCCCCGACCACCCGTATCTGACGGAGCACCGGCAGACGCTGGAACTGCGGCACGGCACCCTGACCCGCTGGTCGGTCTACGAGGACGAGGCGGGCCGGCGGCTGACCGTGGAGCAGTGCCGTCTGGTGCACATGGGCGAGCCTCATCTGGCCGCGCTGCGCACCTGTTTCGCGTCCGACGGGTGGTCGGGCGCGGTGGAGGTGGAGGCCGGGATCGACGGTGCGGTCCGCAATGCCGGCGTCGCGCGCTACCGCGGTCTGGCGGACCAGCATCTGACGGGCTGGGAGACCGGCGCCGAGCAGCCGGACACGGTGTGGCTGAGCTGCCGCACCCTCGACTCGGACATCCGTATCGCGCTGGCCGCCCGGACCCGGGTCCCGGGTGGCCACAACGGGGTGGCCCGGCCGCAGCTGACCGCGCTGCGGGCGTTCCACACCCTGGTGCTGCCGGTTGACCCCGGCTCCCCCGCGGTCGTCGACAAGACGGTGGCGCTCTACACCTCCCGCGACCCGGCGATCGAGAGCCCGCGCCACACGGCCGTGGACGCGGTGGCCCTCGCCCCGCACTTCCGGCAACTGCGCGCCGCCCACCGCCGCGCCTGGGAGAACCTTTGGCGGCAGGCCAAGCTGGAGGTCCCCGGAGAGTCGGGCCGGATCCTGAAGCTGCACCTCTTCCATGTGCTCCAGACCCTCTCGCCGCACACCGCCGAGCTGGATGTCGGGGTGCCGGCCCGGGGCCTGCACGGCGAGGCGTACCGCGGGCATGTCTTCTGGGACGAGCTGTTCGTCCTGCCGTTCCTGAACCTGCACCTCCCGCAGGTCTCCCGGGCGCTGCTCGACTACCGCTACCGGCGGCTGCCCGCGGCCTGTCACGCGGCGCGGGAGGCGGGCCGCAGCGGGGCGATGTACCCGTGGCAGAGCGCGGGCGACGGCCGCGAGGAGACCCAGCAGCTGCATCTCAATCCGCGCTCGGGGCGCTGGCTGCCCGACTACTCCCGGCTCCAGCACCACGTCGGGTCGGCGATCGCCTACAACGTGTGGCAGTACGGACAGGCCAGCGGCGACACCGAGTTCCTGCACACCAGGGGTGCCGAGATGCTGCTGGAGATCGCCCGCTTCTGGGCCGCGGCCGCGGACTGGGACGCCTCCCTCGGCCGCTATCGCATCCGCGGGGTGGTCGGTCCCGACGAGTACCACGACGGCTATCCCGACGCCGCCGAACCGGGGGTGGACGACAACGCCTACACCAATGTCACGGCCGCCTGGGTACTGATGCGCGCGCTCGACCTGTGCCGCACACTGCCCGAGCCCCACCAGCGGCAGCTCTTCGAACAGGTGCAGCTCGCCCCGGAGGAACCCGAGCGCTGGGAGGACATCGCGCACCGGCTCCATGTCCCGTACCACCGCGGGGTGATCAGCCAGTTCGCCGGGTACGGGGAGCTCGCCGAGCTCGACTGGCACGGATACCGGCAGCGCTACGGCGACATCCGCCGGCTGGACCGGATCCTGGAGGCGGAGGGCGACACCGTCAACCGCTACCAGGCCTCCAAACAGGCGGACGTCCTGATGCTGGGCTATCTCTTCGCCCCGTCGGAGCTCGCCTCGGTGTTCCGCCGGCTCGGCTACCCCCTCGACGAGGACACCTGGCACGCCACCGTCGACTACTACCTGCACCGCACCAGCCACGGTTCGACGCTCAGCGCCCTGGTCCATGCCTGGGTCCTGGCCCGGGTGCAGCGTCCCGACGCCTGGACGTACTGTGAGGAGGCCCTGACCGGGGACGTGGCGGACGTCCAGGGCGGCACCACGGCGGAGGGCATCCACCTGGGCGCGATGGCCGGCACCCTGGACTTCGTCCAGCGCGGGATGACCGGGCTGGAGACCCGTGACCAGGCACTCTGGCTCGATCCGGCGCCGCTGCGCGAGCTCTCCAAGTTCGGGGTGCGCTTCCGCTACCGGCGTCACTGGGACATCGATCTGCGGATCCGTGCCGAGCAGGTACGGATCGCGGTGCCGGCCTCCGAGAACGCCGCGGTACGGGTGAATCTGCGCGACCGCTCGTTCACCCTCGCGCCCGGTACGTCCCGGCGGCTGGACCTGCCCGAGGACTGAGGGGGCCGAAGGGCCCTATCGGTCATGGCCCGCCCGGCCCTCCTGCCCGGCGCGTCCGCCGCCTTTCATGGTGACAGCGGCCCGGAGGCCGGAATCGTGCGGACAGGTGAGAACCATGCGGCAGTCGACGACACCGAGGCGTGAGAGCCCTATGGGCGCGCCGATCGTCGTCAAACTCTTCGGAGAGCTGGACTACCCCAGCGCGGCGCGTACCAACAGGCGCCTCGACCCGGTGACGGCGGGGGACCGTCCGCACATGGTGCTGGATCTGAGCCGGGTGGACTTCCTCGACTGCGGCGGTATCGGGGTGCTGTGCCGCGCCCGCCGCCGCGCCCGTGCGCACGGCGGCCGGCTCTCCCTGGTGATCACCGACCCGCGCTTCCTGCGCACGCTGGACGCCGTCGGTCTCACCGGCAGCTTCGACATCCTCGGTGCCCCTCCGGACACGGCCCGCCCTGGGGACGACGGGCCGTGCGGCACCGGAGGCGGCGGGTCCATCACCTCCGCAGCGGCCCCTCACAGCTGAAGTCCGCGGTGCCGGCCTTGCCCGAGGACCAGATCTCGGTGGGGCCGAAGGAGCAGTTCATGTCGGCGAAGTTGTTCGCCGCGGGCTCGGCACGGTCGAGGATGAAGTAGTCGACCGTTTCCGCCATGTCCTTGAAGATCTGGTCGGGGCTGCCGGAGTTGCTGAGGTTGGCGGTGATCCGGCCGGTGCACAGGAACCGGCCGTAGGCCGGGTCGCCGCCGTCCTTGCAGGTGGGCCGGCTCCCGGTGGCGGCAATGAGGGCGCTCTGGACGTCGGCGGGGCGGGACAGTTTCAGGGAGCCGTTGGGGACGAAGGTCGTCTTCGGTACGTAGAGGTCGTCGACGATGGCGATCTGGGCGTCGAGGAAGGCGTCGTACTGCTGCTGGAGCCCCTGGTCGGACCCCATGCGGTTGCGCCAGGAATCGAACCCGGCCGGGTCGTCGGCGCGCAGCTGGCGGTACATCTCCTGGAGCTTCGCCGGGTAGTCGCGCCACAGGAACTCGAAGAACGTCCCGGCGTAGTTGTAGAAGCGGAAGCCGTCGCCGTCATAGGTCGCGTGCAGCAGCTGGTTGACGCTCATGCGCGGTCCGCCGCCCGCGGTGTCCGCGATGATGCCCTTGACGAGGGACCGGCGTACGGCGATCCCGTCGTCACGGGTCGAGCCGTCGAAGAATTCGGCGCTGCCCTCGTCCATGGCGGTGGTGCGGTCGCCCTGGTACCAGGGGCCTTCGCCGAAGAAGCCGGGGACGGCGAAGCGGCCGTTGAGGTAGTGGACGTACTCGTGCCGGAAGAGCTCTTCGAGGGTGAGCGTGGAGTCCTGGGGGACGCGGCGCTGGTAGGTGTAGAAGGTGGCGCCGCGCTCGATGTAGACGCCGCCGTTGTTGGTGCCCATGCCGGTGAGCAGCGGGTGGTAGACCTCGTAGTCGGCGCGCGAGGCGTACAGCACGATGTTCAGGGTGGTGTTGGGGTCGCCGGCGAGCGGTTCCGTAGTGCCGACCACCCGGTGGAACTGCGCCCTGACCTGCTTGGACGCATAGTAGAGCTGGTCGACGGTGGCGCGGTCGAGGGCGGTGCGGACCTTGATGGCGCCGTTGTCGTAGGAGTAGGTGCGCGGGAAGATCCGCTTTTCGATGTCCGACTTGCACACCCCGTACGGGGCACAGGCCCCGAAGTAGTTGAGCCAGGTGGCCACCTTGGCCCAGGGCTCGCTGCCCTCGCCGTAGTTCTGCACGGTGGTGGGGAGCAGCGCGCCGAGGTCGGTGATGATGCCCGGCTTGAGGGCGGCGATCTCACCGAAGCGGCCGTACTCCAGGAGGGCATCGCGGATGACCCAGGCGTTGGGTGTGCCCTTGAGGTGGGTGTACCCGACGAAGCCCTTGAAGACGGCGCGGTAGCCGGAGTCGTTGGTGACCGCGGCCTGGAAGGCGGTGTCCTTGTTGCCGGGGTAGACGCCCAGGTAGTTGACGGAGAGCGCGGCGAGGGCGGCGTTCCCCCATGCCGGGTCCTTGTGGGTGGCGGTATGGGACGCGTCCATGGTCGCCAGGACCTTGCGGATCAGGCCGAGTTGATGCTGGCGCAGCCCGGGGGCGCTGGCGGCGTCCAGGGCTTCGCGCAGGGTGTCGGCGTTGGTGCGGGTGACGTCGAAGGTACGGGCCGCGGCGGCGAAGGCGTCGACCGCGCGGCGGATGGTGTCGACGGTGGGGCCGTCGGTGAGGTCGATCTCGTCGTGCGAGAAGTCCTGGTAGGCCACCGCGTGCAGATAGGTGAACATCTCGTACAGATGGCTGGAGTTCTTGCCGTCATGGGCGGCGGCCAGCCCGGTGATACGACGGGCCACGGCCTGGACATGGGCATCGGACATGACGGGGACGAGCCGGCCGTCCCAGGTCCATACGAGCCTGCGCAGACAGTCGTCGGCGGTGACGGCCGGGTCGGCGAGGAAGTCCGCGAACTGTTCGGGGCCGAGCCCCGTGATGCCGTCGAGGGTGCAGGGGGCGACGGCGGATCTGGAGCCGCGCGGCAGGGCGGCGACGGGTCTGGTCTGCGGGCCCGGTATCCGGCCCCGCTCGGTGAGTGAGCGGGGTGCCGGCGCGGGTTCCGGGGTGAACTTCGGTTTCCTGGCGAGGCGTTGGACCTGGTCGAAGGGGTTGGGGGTGGGTCCGGCAGCCCGCTGACCGAGCTGCTGTGCGGGGGTGGCCGACGCGTGCGGCGCGGCCTGGGCCGACTGGACTACCGGCAGGGCGAGGACCGTGACGAGTGTCGCGGCCAGCAGGATCCTGCGCGGTGTGGGCAAATGTGACACCTGAACCTCCGAGAGGGGGTGGGGGGTTGTGGGGGGGGTGGGGCGTTGGCCTTCACTCCACGAGGTGTGACCTATAACATAGTAATGTGAAATTGCACTGACAAGGCTTCAGAACCCACCTTTCCCGGAGGCGTCGACATGACCTCGCGCACCACTCAACTCCACACCGGAAGCCATGACTTGCCGGTCTCGGACGCCCTCGCCGACTTCATGACCGGCCAGTGGGCCACCACCCCGCTCCCCGCCGGCTCCCGCGTCCCCGGCTTCGCGCTCTTCGCCGACCGCCGGTCCCGGCTCACCGCCCGCTTCCCCGGCGAGCGACTGCTCGTCCCCGCAGGCGAGTTGATGGTGCGTTCCCATGACTGCGATCACCGCTTCCGGCCGCACAGCGCCTACGCCTGGCTGACCGGGCTGACGGGCGAGGACCAGCCGGGACATGTGCTGGTGCTGGAGCCGGACGGCGAGGCGGTCCTGTACATACGGCCGCGCTCACCGCGGGACGGCAGCGGGGAGTTCTACCGGGACCGCAAATACGGCGAGTTCTGGGTGGGCCGCCGCCCCGACCTCACCGAGGCCGCGCGGCTCACCGGCATCCGCTGCGCCCACCTGGACGACCTGGTGCACCACACGGCCGACCGGGTGGCCTCCCGCGATCCCGAACTCTCCTGCGTGCTCAGCGAGTTGCGGCTGGTGAAGGACGCCTGGGAAGTCGGACAGCTCCAGCAGGCCGTCGATCACACCGTCACCGGCTTCGAGGACGTCGTACGGTCCCTCCCCGCCGCGCTGCGCCACCCCCGTGGGGAACGCTGGATCGAGGGGGTCTTCCAGCTGCGCGCCCGCGCCGAGGGCAATGGCACCGGGTACGAGACCATCGCCGCCGCCGGCGCCCACGCCTGTGTGCTCCACTGGATCCGCAACGACGGTCCGCTCGACCCGGACCAGTTGCTGCTGCTCGACGCGGGCGTGGAGACCGACTCGCTCTACACCGCGGACCTCACCCGCACCCTGCCGCTGTCCGGGCACTTCTCCCCGGTGCAGCGCCGGGTGTACGAGCTGGTGCTCGCCGCGCAGGACGCGGGCATCGCCGCCCTCAAACCGGGGGCGAGCTTCCGCGACTTCCACCGGGCCTGTGTGACCGTCCTGGCCGAGGGCCTGGCCGACTGGGGTGTGCTGCCCGTCCCGGCGGCGGAGGCGCTGGCCCCCGACAGCGGTCTGTACCGGCGTTACACGCTGTGCAGTTCGGGACATATGCTCGGCCTCGATGTGCACGACTGCGGCCGGGCCCGCGCGGAACAGTATCTGGACGGCGTGCTGACGGAGGGTCAGGTCCTCACGGTCGAACCGGGGCTCTACCTCCAGCCCGACGACGAGACCCTGCCGCGCGAGCTGCGCGGTATCGGCATCCGTATCGAGGACGATCTGGTGATCACGGCGGACGGGGCGCGGCTGATGTCCTCGGCGCTGCCGCGCACCGCCGACGGTGTGGAGGAGTGGATGGCCGGCCTCCTCTCCTGAGGAGCCCGAGCCGGCGGCCCCTCAGGCCCGGCGTACGCCCGGCAGGTGCGGCCGCGGCACCAGCGGCTCGTCCCCGTCGCCGGCCCACAGCGAGCGGACATGACCGAGGTGGCGGGCCATACAGGACTCGGCCGCCTCGGCATCGCCGGTCAGCATCACCTCGAGCAGCTCCACGTGCTCCTCGGCGGAGGGCAGCAGCTGATCGCGCTCGTCGAGACGGGTCAGGCCGTAGAGGCGGGAGCGTTTGCGCAGATCGCCCACGGTCTCCACGAGACGGTCATTGCCGCCGAGGCCGAGCAGTTCGAGATGGAAGCGGCGGTCGGCCTCCAGATAGCCGATGAGGTCGTGCGCCCGGGCCGCCGCGACGATCTCCAGCGCGGCCGGGCGGAGGGCCTCCAGCTGTGCGCGGCCGGCGGCACGGGTGACCAGGCCGACGACCGGCACCTCGATCAGTGCCCGTATCTCGGTGTACTGATCGAGGTCGCGCTCGCTCACCTCGGTGATCCGGAAGCCCTTGTTGCGGACCGGTTCGACCAGCCCCTCCCGGGCCAGGTCGAGCATCGCCTCCCGCACCGGGGTGGCGGAGACCCCGAAGTCCGCGGCGAGCCCCGGCGCCGAGTAGACCGATCCCGGGCGCAGTTCCCCCGCGACAAGGGCCGCGCGCAGCTGATGGGCGACCTGATCGCGGAGCCGCTCCTGAGCGGTGATCAGGCTGCGATGCTTGAGTTCACCCATCGTGCTCCTCCGAGTTGCCGCGAACTGCCAGCGTACAATGTCACGTTGCGACAATTGCCTGATGGCGGCCATCTGCCCCGTCTCCGTCACGCGCCTGACGGGGCCGGCGGCAGCGCACTTTCCGCAGCCGGTCATGAGGGCTCCCCTTTCCCCTTCCAGGAGCGGCAGTTGACCCCCTATTCCCTCGCGTTCTACCTGAACGTGGTCACCACCGGAACGCTGCTCGGCGCTCCGCCGACGGCCTCCCCCGACGAGGTCACCCAGGTCCTGGGCACGGAGTACGCCGAGAACCCCCCGACCGATGCCGACGATCCCTACATGTGGCGCGACTACGGTCTGGCGGAGTTCTCCTGGCAGCGCGCATTCGCCGACGCCCCATGGACCGGCCACCACTTCACCCTCCAGGTGCACCGGCTCGCGCGGGGCGGAAAGATCGTCGGGGAAAATCTCCGCTCCCGGTACGGGCGGTTCGACCGCAGGCTGCGCTTCGAGAAACTCCGCAGGCTGCTGGAGAACCGCGGCACCCCCCTCGTAGAGGTTCCGGATTTTCCCTCGCAGGCGCCGTACTACCGCGTCTACTGGCAGCCCACCTCGCAGGTATCCGTCAGGGTCATCCGGGCCCATGGAAAGTACGCCACACCGGACGATCTGCGGATCGGCGATGTCTACCGCATCCTCGCCCCGATGACGCCCGAAGAAGTGGAGTGGCGCAGGTCGCGGCCGTGGTGAGGCCGGGCCGGCCGGGCGCCGCCGTGCCGGCCCGGGCAGTCGTGCCGTCCGGGCAGTCGCGCCGCGGAGACACCGACTGCGGGTCCCGGGTCCTCTAGCGTGGGGACATGGAGCAATCCGGGGCGGCGGGATCACCGCCCGGCACGGACGAGAGCGGCTTCCCCGCCTATCACGCGGGGCGCTGCGGGAGGCTCGCGGAGCTGGATGCGGAGCTGGTCCGCTGCCGGGCCTGCCCCCGGCTGGTGGCCTGGCGCGAGGAGACCGCCGCCCAGCCGCGCGCGGCATTCCGGGGCCAGGAGTACTGGGCCCGCCCCGTCCCGGGGTTCGGGCCGGCGGACGCGGCGCTGGCCATCGTCGGACTGGCGCCGGCCGCCCACGGCGGCAATCGCACCGGCCGGATGTTCACCGGGGACGCCTCCGGCGACTTCCTGTTCGCCGCACTGCACGCGGTCGGCCTCGCCTCCCGGCCCACCGCGACGGACCGGGACGACGGACTGGAGCTGTACGGGGTACGGGTCACCGCACCGGTGCACTGCGCGCCGCCGGAGAACCGGCCGACGCCCGCCGAGCGCCGTACCTGCCGGCCGTGGCTGTCGGCAGAACTGGAACTCCTCAGCCCGACCCTGCGCGCGGTCGTGGCCCTGGGCGCCTTCGGCTGGCAGGCGCTGCTGCCCGTACTCGGCGAAACGGGATGGCCGCTCCCCCGGCCCCGCCCCGCGTTCGGCCACGGGGTGCGGCTGACCCTGCCCGCCACCGGGCAGCGGCGGGAACTCCAGGTGCTCGGGAGCTACCACCCCAGCCAGCGCAACACGTTCACCGGCCGGCTCACCTCCGACATGCTCATCGAACTCCTCACCCGCGCCGCCGAGGCCGCTGGCCTGAGACCGTCAGCGGACTGACTCCCGAGGCCACACCAGGCGCCGCCAAGCAGGACGCGACCCACGACTCCGCCGCCGTGCGGCCCCGGACACCGACTTCTATCCTGGAGCGGAACGGCTGCGCGGACCGGCGGGTGGTGCGCCCGAAGGGGCGCGGGGAACTGCGCGCCCAGCCACGACGCAGCCGCAGACGGAGATGCAGACAGACGCACCCGCATGACCGCTCGGCACTTTCCGCGGAACGCAGAGGAGTGCGCGTGGCGAACAAGGTCGAGGAGGCCGTTTCGGACGGCTCCTTCTCGCGCCAGGACCGGGCAGTGATCGCCGCTGCCGCGCTGTCCATGCTCATCGTGCAGATGGACTGGTTCGCACTCGATCTGATGCTGCCGGTCATCGCCCGCGACTTCGGGACCTCGTCGACCGACCTCCAGTGGCTGATCAGTGGATACATGCTGGCCATCGGCGCGTTGATGATCGTCGGCGGCCGGACCGCCGATGTGCACGGGCGACGGCGGGTCATTGTGATCGGCCTGCTTGTGTTCGCCGTCATGTCGGTGGTGTGCAGCGCCGCACAGAACGCCCCCTGGCTCGTCGGCGCGCGCGTGGTGCAGGGGACCGGTGCGGCGCTGATCTTCCCGGTGTCCGTGGCGGTGGTGACCAGTTACTTCCGGGACGCGCGGCAGGGGCCCGCGGTCGGTACGGTGCTCGCGTTCAGTTCCATCGGCACCGCCCTCGGGCCGTTCGTGGGAGGTGTCTTCGCCGAACACGTCAGCTGGCGTGCGGTGTTCCTGCTGAATGTGCCGGTGTGCCTTGCCGCCACGCTGCTGGTGCTCCGCTTCGTCCCCGAGAGCCGCGACGCGCAGGCGACCCGCCGCCTCGATCTTCCCGGTGCGGCGACCGTCGCCCTGGGCCTGGCGTGTCTGATGCTCGCCGTCGACCAGGGGCCGGGCTGGGGGTGGGCCTCCGCACCCACGCTGGCCACCTTCGCGCTGGGGGTCGCCTTCCTGGTGCTGTTCGTGGCGGTGGAGCGGCGGGCGCCGGAGCCGCTGATCGAGCTGTCGCTGTTCCGCAATGTGAAGTTCGACGTGATCACTCTCGCGGGCTCGCTGTCGAATGTGGTCTATTGCCTGATCGCGGTGCTCTCGGCGCTCTATCTACAGCAGGCACGGGGGCTGTCGCCGTCCCAGGCCGGGTTGATCTTCCTGGCCCTCTCCTGCGGCGTCGGAGCGGCGAGTTACCGGGCCGGACACCTGGCGCTGCGCTGGCACGCCGAGACCCTGATGGCCTGCGGCATGCTCACCAGCGGTGCCGGGTTGCTGGCCCTGACCTGGGTGCGGCCCCTGGGCTGGTACGCGGTGGTCTTCGTGATCTGCGGAGTGGGCATCGGGCTGGGGTGGGCGCTGACGAATGTGGCGACGCAAGCGCATGTCCCCGCGGAGCGAACCGGCGCGGCGTCGGGTCTGGTGCTGACGTCGCTGGTGCTGTTCGGCGCGGTGAGCGTGACGATCGCGGCAACGGTACTGGAGGCCGTCAGCGGCTCCCCCACCACCGCGGCCGCCGACGGCCCCGCCATCGAGGCCGTCCTCCGCGGCACGTCCGTACTGGCCTTCCTCGGCGCCTTCGGCCTATTCGCCATCCGCCGGCCACGGCTGCGGGCGCGAAGCGTGGCGGTGGAGGATGGCGCCTGACGTTCAGGAGGTTGTGTTCGTTGTCCGCCGAGTACGCCTCGGCGAAGCTGTCGTAGTCATTCACCTGGGCCGGATCTGCGGGCTGGGCGGGAGTCTCGGGCATGCCGGTTACTCGGTCCATCGTCGCAGCCTAGCGTTCACCTGGCTCCCGGGACGGAACCCAACACCCCTTGTCCCGCGGCTAGTTCGCGTCCGACCGGCCCCGTCACCGTGCCCCGTACACCGGCTGCGGGACCTCCGCGGCGGCCAGCAGTTTGCGGGTCGTCTCGCCCGCCTCGGCGGGTGTCCAGCGGTCTCCCTTGTCCGCGGTGGGGCCGGGGCGCCAGCCCTCCATCACGGTGATCCGGCCCGCCTCGGCCTCGAAGACGCGGCCGGTGACTCCGGCGCTGCCGGGGGACGCCAGCCAGACCACCAGCGGGGAGACGTTCTCCGGGGCCATCGCGTCGAACTTCCCGTCGGTGGGCGCCGCCATCGTCGTGGCGAAGGTCTGCTCGGTCATCCGGGTGCGGGCGGCCGGTGCGATCGCGTTGATCTGTACGCCGTAGCGGGCCATCTCGGCGGCGGCGACGAGGGTGAGGCCGATGATGCCGGCCTTCGCGGCGGAGTAGTTGCCCTGGCCGACGCTGCCGAGCAGCCCGGCGCCCGAACCGGTGTTGATGATCCGGGCGTCGGGCGTACGGCCGGCCTTGGTTTCGGCGCGCCAGTGGGCGGCGGCGTGCCGCAACGGCAGGAAGTGGCCCTTGAGATGGACCCGGACGACGGCGTCCCAGTCGTCCTCGTCGAGGTTGACGAGCATCCGGTCGCGCAGGAAGCCGGCGTTGTTGATGAGGGCGTCGAGGCGGCCGTAGGTGTCCAGGGCGGTGGTGACGAGGGAGGCGGCGCCGTCGGTGGTGGTGATGTCGCCGGTGTGGGCGACGGCCCGGCCGCCGTGGGCGCGGATCTCGTCGGCGACCTGCTGGGCCGGTCCGGCCGAGGCGCCGGCTCCGTCGGGCGCCACCCCTAGGTCGTTCACCACGACCGCCGCTCCTTCCGCGGCGAGTGCCAGGGCATGGGCGCGGCCCAGGCCGCGGCCCGCTCCGGTGACGACGGCGACGCGTCCCGCGCAGATTCCGGTGCCGGTCATGTCAGGTCTCCTGTTCCGTCATGGCGGATCTCCTCGGGGACTTCGGGGACATCGGGGGCTTCGGGGTGGTTGACCGTAGCGGCGTCGAGGAAGGCGGGGCGCTCGCCGCCGCCGTGGATGAGCAGGCTCGCGCCGGTCAGATACGCGGCACGGTCGGAGGCGAGGAAGACGCAGGCGTCGCCGATCTCGGTGGGTTCGGCGAGCCGGCCGAGCGGGACGGTGGCGCCGACGGCAGCGACACCCGCCTCGTCCCCGTAGTGCAGCGCGGCGAGTTCGGTGCGCACCATGCCGAGGACGAGGGTGTTGACCCGGACCCTGGGGGCCCATTCGACGGCCATCGAGCGGGCCAGCTGGTCCAGGCCGGCCTTGGCCGCGCCGTAGGCGGCGGTGCCGGGCGAGGGGCGGGTGCCACTGACGCTGCCGATCATGATGACCGAGCCGCCGCCCGGCCGATCGCGCAGCAGCTCGTACGCGGCGAGCGAGGCGGTCAGCGGCGCGAGGAGGTTCAGTTCGACGACCCGGGTGTGCCGTTCGGCGGCGGTCTGCCCGAGCAGCCCGTACGGCGTGCCCCCGGCGTTGTTGACCAGGCAGTCCAGCCCGCCGTGCGCCGCCGCGACCTGCGGGAAGAAGGCTCGGACGGCGGCCGGGTCGCGCAGGTCGAGGGGGCGGAAGTGCGCGGTGCGGCCGGCCGCGGTGACGGGGGTGTCCGGTGGCCGGCGGGCGCAGACCACGACCTCCGCGCCGGCCTGAAGGAACGCCCGGGCGATGCCGGCGCCGACGCCCCGGGTGCCACCGGTGACGACGGCCACCCGTCCGGTCAGATCGAGGGTCAGGCTCATTCAGCACCCCTCCCGCAGCGCGCGTTCCGCTGCTAGCTTCGCTACCTAACAAACGCTTGGTGGAAAGGTAGCTGATCGCCTCATGGGTGTCTCCACCTCCACACCGGACAACGGCGTCGCCGTCATCACCGTCGACTTCCCTCCGGTCAACGCCCTTCCCGTACAGGGCTGGTACGACCTCGCCGACGCGGTGCGCGCGGCCGGCCACGACCCCGGCGTCCGCTGTGTCGTCCTGACGGCTACGGGCCGCGGCTTCAACGCGGGCGTCGACATCAAGGAGATGCAGCGGGACACCGCGGCCGGCGGCCATGGCGTCCTGATCGGCGCCAACCACGGCTGTGCCGAGGCCTTTTCGGCGGTGTACGCCTGTGAGGTGCCCGTGGTCGCGGCGGTGCACGGCTTCTGTCTGGGCGGCGGCATCGGCCTGGCCGGCAACGCGGACGCGATCGTGGCGAGCGAGGACGCCACCTTCGGGCTGCCGGAGCTGGACCGCGGCGCGCTCGGCGCGGCCACCCATCTGGCCCGGCTGGTCCCCCAGCATCTGATGCGCGCGCTCTACTACACCTCGCGCACCGCCACCGCCGCCGAGCTGCATGCGCACGGCTCGGTCTGGAAGGTCGTCCCGCGCTCCGAACTGCACAGCGCCGCACGGGACTTGGCGCGGGAGATCGCGCAGAAGGACGGCAGTCTCCTGCGACTCGCCAAGGCCGCGCTCAACGGCATCGACCCCGTCGACGTGCGGCGCAGTTACCGCTTCGAGCAGGGCTTCACCTTCGAGGCGAACCTCAGCGGGGTCGCCGACCGCGTCCGCAACACCTTCGGGACGCCGCACGGCGCACCGGACAGGGAGGGCTGAGCGATGACCGACAAGACCATGACGCCCGAGGAGGTCGTCGGCCGCCTGCACAGCGGGATGACCCTCGGCATCGGCGGCTGGGGGTCGCGCCGTAAGCCGATGGCGCTGGTGCGGGCGCTGCTCCGCTCCGACATCACCGATCTCACCGTGATCTCGTACGGCGGTCCCGATGTCGGCCTGCTCGCCGCCGCGGGCCGGATCCGCAAGCTGGTCGCGGCGTTCGCGACGCTGGACTCGATCCCGCTCGAACCGCACTTCCGCGCGGCCCGGCAGCGCGGGGCGTTCGAGCTGATGGAGATCGACGAGGCGATGTTCATGTGGGGCCTGCACGCGGCCGCCAACCGGTTGCCGTTCCTGCCCGTACGGGCCGGTATCGGGTCGGACGTGATGCGCGTCAACCCGGGTCTGCGTACCGTCACTTCACCGTATGAGGACGGCGAGACCCTGGTCGCCGTGCCGGCCCTGCGCATGGACGCCGCGCTGGTCCATCTGAACCGTGCCGACCGCCTCGGCAACGGCCAGTACCTGGGCCCCGACCCGTACTTCGACGATCTGTTCTGCGAGGCCGCGGACCGCGCCTATCTCTCCTGCGAACGGCTCGTGGACGACTTCGCCGGCGCGGCCCCGCAGACCCTGCTGGTGAACCGGCACTCGGTCACCGGGGTCGTCGAGGCCCCGCACGGCGCGCACTTCACCTCCTGTGTCCCGGACTACGGCCGTGACGAGGCATTCCAGAAGCTGTATGCGACCACGCCCTGGCCGGAGTTCGCCGAGCGGTTCCTGCGCGGGGACGAGAAGAGTTACCAGTCCGCGGTCGAGACCTGGCACGAGGAGCAGACGTGAGCCCGACCACCACCACGACCCGCGCCGAGTACTGCGTGATCGCCTGCGCCGACGCCTGGCGCGACAACGGCGAGGTGCTCGCCAGCCCGATGGGCCGGATCCCGTCGATCGGCGCCCGGCTCGCCAAGCACACCTTCGCGCCCGATCTGCTGCTCACCGACGGCGAGGCGACGCTGGTGGGCCTCGACGGGAAGGCCGAGGGCTGGCTGCCGTACCGCCGGCATCTCACCATGGTCACCGGCGGCAGACGCCATGTGATGATGGGCGCGAGCCAGCTCGACCGCTTCGGCAACCAGAACATCTCCTGCATCGGCGACTGGCAGCAGCCCGCCCGCCAGCTGCTCGGGGTACGCGGCGCGCCCGTCAACACCCTCAACAATCCGGTGAGTTACTGGGTGCCGAAGCATTCGCGGCGGGTCTTCGTCGAGAAGGTCGACATGATCAGCGGGGTCGGTTACGACAGCGCGGCCGCCGCCGGGCCGTCCGCGACCCGCTACCACCGCATTCCGCGGGTGGTCTCCGACCTCGCCGTCCTGGACTTCGAGACCCCGGACCGGACCATGCGGCTGGCCTCCGTCCATCCCGGGGTGACGGCCGAGGAGGTCCAGTCGGCCACCGGGTTCCCGCTCGCCCGGCCCCCCGAGGTGCCGTGCACCCGGGAGCCCACCGCCACGGAACTGCGGCTGATCCGTACGGTCCTCGACCCGGACGGGCTGCGCGACCGTGAGGTGCCGCCGGCATGACGGCCACCACCGGAATCGAGACCCCGCTGACCCGGCTCGTCGGCGTGCGCCACCCGCTGGTGCAGACCGGCATGGGGTGGGTGGCCGGGCCCCGGCTGGTCTCCGCCGCGGCCAACGCGGGCGCGCTGGGCATCCTCGCCTCGGCCACCATGACCGTCGAGCAGCTGCGGGCGGCGGTCCGTGAGGTCAAGTCCCGTACGGACGCGCCGTTCGGGGTCAATCTGCGGGCGGACGCGGGGGATGCGGCGGAGCGGGTGCGCCTCGTCGTGGCGGAGGGCGTACGGGTCGCCTCGTTCGCCCTGGCCCCCTCCCGTGAGCTGATCGCCCGGCTCAAGGACGCGGGGGTGGTCGTCATCCCGTCCGTCGGGGCCCGCCGCCATGCCGAGAAGGTTGCGGCCTGGGGGGCGGACGCGGTCGTCGTCCAGGGCGGGGAGGGCGGCGGGCACACCGGGAACGTCGCCACGACCGTGCTGCTCCCGCAGGTCGTGGACGCGGTCGGGATCCCGGTGATCGCCGCGGGCGGCTTCTTCGACGGCCGCGGTCTGGTCGCGGCGCTGGCCTATGGTGCGGCGGGGGTCGCGATGGGCACCCGCTTCCTGCTGACGTCCGACAGCACCGTGCCGCCGGCCGTCCAGGCCCGCTATCTGGCGGCGGCCGTCAAGGACATCACCGTCACCACGAAGGTGGACGGGCTGCCGCACCGGATGCTGCGCAGCGAGCTGGTCGAGACGCTGGAGCGGTCCGGGCGCGCCGCGACGCTGCTCCGGGCGGTGCGCCATGCCGCGTCGTTCCGGAAACTGTCCGGCCTGAGCTGGGCTCAGATGGTCCGTGACGGCCTGGCGATGCGCCATGGCAAGGACCTCTCCTGGAGCCAGGTGCTGCTCGCGGCCAACACCCCCATGCTGCTCAAGGCGTCGATGGTCGAGGGGCGCACCGATCTCGGGGTGATGGCCTCCGGCCAGGTCGCCGGGGTGATCGAGGATCTGCCGTCGTGCGCGGAACTCGTCGACCGGATCATGACCGAGGCGCGCCGGACACTGGCCGGGCTGCCGCCGGGCGCGGCGGGCTGAGCGGGCCGTACCGGGCCTGCGGGCCTGCGGGCCTGCGGACCGATGGCGTGGCCCGGCCGGAGCGGGTTCCGGCCGGGCCACAGCAGGTGCATGGGGTCGTCGTCTGCGGGTCGTCGTCGTACGGGGTCTCGTACGGGATCGTCGTACGGGGCCGTCAGAGCCGCTCGATGATCGTGACGTTGGCCTGGCCGCCGCCCTCGCACATGGTCTGGAGGCCGAACCGGCCGCCGGTGCGCTCCAGTTCGTGCAGCAGCGTCGTCATCAGCCGGACGCCGGTCGCGCCGAGCGGGTGGCCGAGCGCGATGGCACCGCCGTTGACATTGACCCGCTCCGGATCGGCGCCGGTCTCCTTCAGCCAGGCCAGCACCACGGGCGCGAACGCCTCGTTGATCTCGGTCAGATCGATGTCACCGATCGACATGCCCGCCTTCTTCAGCGCGTACGCCGTCGCCGAGATCGGTGCGGACAGCATCCGGATCGGGTCCTCGCCGCGCACCGACAGATGGTGGATACGGGCGCGCGGGGTGAGGTCGTGGTCGGCCACCGCCCGCTCGGAGGCCAGGAGCATGGCCGCCGCGCCGTCGGAGACCTGCGAGGAGACCGCCGCGGTCAGCCGGCCGCCCTCGACGACCGCCGGCAGGGCGGCCATCTTCTCCAGCGAGGTGCCGCGCCGTGGCCCCTCGTCGGTGGTGACGTCCCCATAGGCGACCAGTTCGCGGTCGAAGCGGCCCTCGTCGATGGCACGGACCGCCCGACGGTGCGAACGGAGCGCGAACTCCTCCATCTCCGCACGGGAGATCTGCCACTTGGCGGCGATGAGTTCGGCGCCGTGGAACTGGTTGACGGGCGCCGCGCCGTAGCGGGCCCGCCAGCCCTCCGAGCCGGCGAACGGACCGTCGGTCAGCCCCAGCGGGGCGGCGGCCTGGCGGCTGGCGAAGGCGATCGGGATCTGCGACATGTTCTGTACGCCGCCCGCGACCACCAGGTCCTGGGTGCCGGAGAGGACGCCCTGGGCCGCGAAATGGACGGCCTGCTGGGAGGAGCCGCACTGCCGGTCCACCGTCACGCCCGGCACCTCCTCGGGTAGCCCGGCGGCCAGCCAGCACGTCCGGGCGATGTCCCCGGCCTGCGGTCCGACCGTGTCCAGACAGCCGAAGACCACGTCCTCGACGGCCGCGGGGTCGGCGCCACTGCGTGCCATCAGCGCCGTGAGTACATGGGCGCCCAGATCGGCGGGGTGGACGGCGGAGAGCCCGCCGCCCTTCTTGCCGACCGGGGTGCGGACCGCGTCAACGATGTATGCCTCGGACATGGTGGTCTCCCTGGTCAGATTCTGCGGAGGGGCCGGCCGGTTCCGCAAGGCGGTCCCGTCGGCGGGTGCGGGCGGCGGACCGCCGGCGGCCGTACGGTGCGCCCACGCCCGGCCGGTGGCGGGCACCGGAACCCGGCGGGGGCGCGTACCGGGTCCGGCCGCCGCGGCTCAGGCATGCTGGGAGCTGACGGACACCGTTTCGCCGGTCATGTACGAGGCGTAGTCGCCGGCCAGGAAGACGATGACATTGGCGACCTCCCATGGTTCGGCATGGCGGCCGAACGCCTCACGCTCGGTGAGCTCCGCCAGCAGCTCGGGGGTGGTCACCTTCACCAGATGCGGGTGCAGGGCGAGGCTGGGCGAGACCGCGTTGACGCGGACGCCGTACGCGGCGGCCTCCATCGCGGCACACCGGGTCAGCGCCATCACCCCGGCCTTGGCCGCGGCGTAGTGCGCCTGGCCGCGCTGGGCGCGCCAGCCGACGACGGAGGCATTGTTGACGATCACTCCGCCGTCGCCGGTGGCTTTCATCCGGCGCAGGGCGGCCCGGGTGCAGCGGAAGGTCCCGTTCAGCGTCACATCGAGGACCTTGCTCCACTGCGCGTCGGTCATCTCGACGAGGTCGGCGGTGCCACCGAGCCCGGCGTTGTTGACCACGATGTCGAGCCGACCGTGCTGCTCTTCCGCCAGCTCCAGCAGGGCATTGACCTGGCCCTCGTCGGTGACATCGCAGGGCAGCGCGGCCACTTTCCCGGCGCCGAACTCCGCGGCGAGCGCCGCCGCACTCTCCTTCAGACGGCGCTCATGGGCGTCGCCGATGACGATGCGGGCGCCCTCCTCCAGGAACCTGCGGGCGGTGGCGCCGCCGATACCGGCTCCGGCGGCCGCGGTGATGACGGCGGTCCGGCCGTCGAGCAGATGGTGGCCGGGCACGTACGGGGGCGGTGTCATACGCGAGCCTCCAGCGGATGGTCTCCGGGCCGGTCAGGGTCCGGGCGGTCCGGGCGCGGAACAGCGCGGGAGGCGGGCGGTGGGGCCTCGACGCTGCTCATGGCGCTACGTTAACCTACCAAACACTTGTTAGAGAAGGAGCGCGATGGCGATGCCCGCTGCCCACGACAAGACGCCCCCGCGCGCCGGGCCACTCCCCTGCCCACCGGAGGCGGATGCCTGATGGACCTTCAATTCAGCGCCACCGAGGAGGAGTTCCGGGCCGAGGCCCGCGCCTGGCTCGCCGGTCACGTACCCACCACCCCGCTGCCGTCACTGGAGACCGCGGAAGGCTTCGCCGCCCACCGGGAGTGGGAGCACCAACTCGCTGCGGACCGCTGGTCGGTCGTCTCCTGGCCCGAGAAGTACGGCGGCCGGGGCGCCTCGCTCTGGCAGTGGCTGCTCTTCGAGGAGGAGTACTACGCCGCGGGCGCCCCCGGGCGGGTCAGCCAGAACGGCATCAGCCTGCTCGCCCCGACCCTGTTCGAGCACGGCACCGAGGAGCAACGCGCCCGGGTGCTGGGCCCCATGGCCCGTGGCGAGGTCATCTGGGCGCAGGCGTGGTCGGAGCCGGAGGCCGGGTCGGATCTGGCGTCGCTGCGCTCGGCCGCCGTACGGACCGCCGGCGGCTGGCTGCTGAGCGGGCAGAAGACCTGGTCGTCCCGCGCCGCGTTCGCCAACTGCGCCTTCGGGCTGTTCCGCAGCGACCCGGACACCGCCCGGCCGCACCAGGGGCTCAGCTATCTGATGTTCCCGCTGGACGCGCCGGGCGTGACGGTACGCCCCATCGGCCGCCTCGACGGCAAGCCCGCCTTCGCCGAACTCTTCCTCGATGAGGTCTTCGTGCCCGACGCGGACGTCATCGGCGAGCCGGGCCAGGGCTGGCGGATCGCGATGAGCACCACCGGCAAGGAACGCGGGCTGACGCTGCGCAGTCCGGGCCGCTTCACCGCGGCCGCCGAGCGACTGGCCGCGCTGTGGCACGAGGCCCCCGAGGAGGCCGGCCCGGCGCTGGGCGACCGGGTGGCCGACGCCCTGATCGGCGCCCGCGCCTACCAGCTCTTCACCTACGCCCATGCCTCCCGGCTCACCGCCGACGACGGGGCCGCACCCGGTCGCGCACAGCCCAAAGCGGGCGACCTCGGCGCCGAGTCGAGCCTGAACAAGGTCTTCTGGTCCGAGCTGGACCTCGCCCTCCACGAGACCGCCCTGGACCTGCTCGGCCCGTGCGGAATGCTCGCCGACGACGCCGACGAGGCGCCCGCACACGGGAGTTGGGCCGAGGGCTACACCTTCTCACTCGCCGGTCCGATCTACGCCGGCACCAACGAGATCCAGCGCGACATCATCGCCGAGCGACTGCTCGGCCTGCCGAAGGGACGCCGTTGATGCGGTTCCTCCTGACCGACGAGCAGCGGGAGTTCGCACACGCACTGGACGGCATGCTGGGCGCGTCCGACACCCCTGCCGTGGCCCGGGCCTGGGCGGCCGGCGACCACCGGCCGGGGCGGGCGCTGTGGACGCGCATCGCCGAGGCGGGAGTGTGGGGCCTCGGCGTCCCGGAGAAGCACGGCGGGTCGGGTCTGCTGCCGGTCGAACTGGCCGTGTCGTTTGAGGAGTTGGGCCGTCACGCCGTCCCCGGGCCGCTGGTCGAGACGGTGGCCGCGGCCGCGTTCCTGGCGCGGCTCGACGCGGACGCGGAGGCCGGGGAATGGCTGCCGCGGATCGCCTCGGGTGGGGCCGTCCTCAGCCTGTGCGCCGGGGCGGGCCCGTACGCCCTGGACACGGAGGCCGCCGATCCGGCCCGCCACGCCCCGGACGCCGTCGGCCCGGCCCCGTTCGCCCTGGACGCGGACGCCGCCGATGCCGTCCTCGTGATCCAGGGCGACACGGCCTCCCGTACGGACACCCACGGCCCGGTCCAATCCTCCCTCGACCCGGCCCGGCGGCTGGCCCGCCCGCTCGACGGCACGGTGCTGGCCCGGGGCCCCGCGGTGACCGCGGCCGCCACGCACGCCACCGAGGTCGCACGGCTGCTCACCGCCGCACAGTCCCTCGGCCTCGGCCGCGCCCTGCTCGCGGCGACGGTCTCCTACGTCCGGCAGCGCACCCAATTCCGGGTACCCATCGGCTCGTTCCAGGTGGTCAAACACCGGCTGGCGGACACCCTCATCGGACTGGAATTCGCCCGGCCGCTGGTCCACGCGGCGGCCCTGGCACTGGCGGCCGGCGCCGCGTCGGCGGGCCGGGAGGTGGCGGCAGCGAAGGTCGCGGCAGGCGAGGCCGGGTACGCCGCGGCACGCACCGCGCTCCAACTGCACGGCGCCATCGGCTACACGGAGGAACTCGACCTCTCCCTCTGGATCCGCAAGGCCCGCCCCCTGCGCGACGCCTGGGGCACCCCGGCCGACTGCCGCGCCCGGGTCCTCACGGGGTGAGAGGGAGGCGTGCCCCCTTTGTGTGCCTCTTCGAGGACGCCGTCATGTGCTTTGAGTGAGGCTTGGCGGTGCGGAGGGGTGCACAACTCCCCCTTCGATATATGCCGTTTCGCCGGTGGCGAGGGCCTGTAGCGCAACCAAGGCCCGTAGCCTTCCGACTTCGTTGAGGTCCTTGAGGACGCGCATGGTGGGCAGAACGCGCACGTTCGCCCGAGGGTCGCGGTAGGCCAGGTTCCCGACGGCCGCGCGGGTCAGAGGCGCAGTCGCCAGCACGTGCGTGATGACCTTCCTGCGGCGCGTCTGCTGCCAGGCCAGGGCGACGCGGCGCAGGATGCGTAGCTCGCCTGGACCTCCGCGAAGAAGGTCCTGCGCGGCCTGCTCGGGAGTCTGCCCGTCTTGCACCAATCCGGTGGGTAGCGTGATGCTGCCGAGGAGGTCAGCGACCACGACAGCGTCAGGCCCCACGGGGACGAGTAAGGAAACCCCGATGACCGGCGGTCGCCAGTTCTCGTACGGGGCCGTTTTCCGCGAGGGTGCGCTGCTGCGTTCAGTCGACGTGAGGGGTGCCGTGATCGTCGGCATCAGCGGGCCCCGACCGTCGCGGCGGCCACGATCTGTTCGAGATGCTCTGGCTTGCTGGTGCTGGGGATCGGGGCGACATGATCTCCGAGGTTGAGCAGCCAGTGCAGCGGGGTGAGGACTCCGTTGTCACGGGCCAGGCTGCCGGCGTTGAACGGCCGGTAGGGAACGTATGGGATACGCAACTCCCGGCAGAGCTCCAGCGCGGGGTCAAAGCGGTTGATCATGTTGAGGACATTTTGCACGGCCGCGACGGTGAGTTCCTTGCTCACCATGCGGATGTCCTCAGGGGTGACCTTTGACAGGCCGATGTACCGGATCTTTCCTTCGTCTTGTAGGGCCTGCATGACGGCGAGTTGGTCGGCAATCGGTACCTGCGGGTCGATGCGGTGGAGGTAGCAGAGATCCAGGGACTCGGCGCCGAGGCGACGCAGGCTGGCTTCGACGCAGGCCCGGAGGTAGGCGGGGTGGCCGTGCGGTACCCACACGTTCGGGGCGGGGCGGAGCAGGCCGACCTTCGTGGCGATCAGCACATCTTCCGAGTACGGGTACAGGGCCTCTTTGATCAAGTGCTCGACGGTGTGGGGACCGTAGGCGTCCGCGGTGTCGATGTGCGTGATGCCGTAGGTGTGCACGGCATGCCGAAGGACGCTGAGCGCGGTGTCTCGGTCTTCGGGGTCACCCCAGGTGCCGGGGCCGGTCAGGCGCATGGTGCCGATCCCGAGCCGGGAGAGGACCTTTCCGGCGATGGTGATGGTGCCCGCGGGCGGCGTGGTGGTCATACGGCGGCCTCCCGGAGGCAGAGCTGAAGGGCACTCCCGACGGCGCTTGTCTGGCTTCCGGAGTCGCTGGTGACCCGCTGATGCGGGATCTGCTCGCCGGCCAGAAGGCCGTGTGTGTGGCGGTCGACCAGGCGGCGGTATCCAGCGTCGTAGTCGTGGCTCTCATCGACCGGCACCCTCTCATCCAGCACGGTGGCCAGGAGCAGGTCGTATTTCGGGAGTTGCGTCGAGGCGAGGAGCAGCAGCCGCTCGTTCTCCAGCCTGGGCAGGCGTTCACCGCGGTGCTCCAGGGCGGCGCGGACGCGGGCCACGGTGAGCCCGTGGCCGCGCAGTTCCCTCTCGATCCGCCGCAACAGCTTCGTCTTGCCGGTGGAGTGGGTACCGAGCACTCCGATGCAGATGGGCTTCTGTGTCACCACAGCGTGGGGTCCTTTGCTGGTTCGGGGGCACCGGGCAGGCCGGGCGGCACGGCCGCGGCGACGAGCTGGTCCCAGGTGTCGTAGTGGGCAGCCATGGCGATCAGGAGCTGCGCCGTGGCGTAGGCGTCGTAGGTGGCCCGGTGCCGCTGGGCCGGGACGTGGGTCAGGTCCGGCTGGACGTGCTCGATGAGGGCGTCGAGGGAGTACTTCGGCAGGCCGCGGTAGGTGGCCCTGGCCAGCCGGAGAGTGTCGAGCACTCCGGTCGGCCGCCACTGCGGGAGGTGCGCGGCGAGGACCTTGTAGTCGACGTGCGCGTTGTGGGCGCAGATCCATGAAGTGCCCAGGAGCCCGTGGACCTGGTCGGCGATCTCCTCCCAGCTCGGCTTGTTCGCCAACCGCTCGTTGGTCAGCCCGTGGATACCAGCAGCCACCGGGGTGACGGGGTGGCGCGGCCTGGTCAGCCACGCTCCCGCCGTGCTCTTGTCCGGATGCCCGTCGCGTACGGGAAGGGCGGCGACCTCAACCAAGTCGGGCGGGTTGGTGCCGTTGCCTTCGACATCGACAACGAGAAGCTCGGGCCAGGAGGAGAAGTTCATGCGGTCGTGGTTCCGTTCTCCGCCTTCCAGCCGATGGGGGCCCGGCCGTGCTGGCGGTAGTGGTGAGGCTTGGCGCGGTCGTGGCACTGGTAGCCGTAGCCGTGCTGGAGGAAGTAGCGCGGCGGCTCGTCCAGTCCCTCGACGATGATGGCGTGCTCGGTGACCTCCACCGTGCCCGTCGCGCCGAGTTCCCGCGCGTCCTCGGTAACTTCGGCAAGATCGGGCTTGCGCCAGGCCGATCGGCAGAGGGCTAGCTGCTCTTGGGGACAGATGTTGCAGAGTTCCCTGATGCCGTAGTGGCCGTTGTAGTCGGCCTCGCCGTGGGCATAGGCCACGGCGCAGCTCGTCTTGCGGAAAAGTGCTCCCCAGGGGGCGGTGACGTGTTCGGGCGTGTGGAAGTAGTCGAGGATTCGCTTCTCGGCCGCCTGGGGCATGATCTTGCGTCGGGCCGTGTCCTCGTACGGGAGCGGCAGGCCGTGCGCCTC
This sequence comes from Streptomyces sp. bgisy130, assembly GCF_057708345.1. NCBI lineage: Bacteria > Bacillati > Actinomycetota > Actinomycetes > Kitasatosporales > Streptomycetaceae > Streptomyces > Streptomyces sp. bgisy130. The sequence goes on along the minus strand of NZ_JBYISA010000002.1, from coordinate 172,029 downwards.
GTAGTAGGCGGCGATCTCCTTGCGGAAGAACAGGCCGGTGAACACGGTGGCGTGCGCGTGCGCGGACAGCTCGCGGGCACGCTCCAGGTGCGCGTCGCTGTCGTTGAGGCCGGGGACGATCGGCCGCCAGTACAGCACGGTGCGGTACCGCTCGGCGTGGTCGAACAGGGTGCGCAGGCTGGTCGCGGCGATGTTGGAGTCGACGGGCTCGATCTTCTCGTTGTCGATGCCTGAGTGAGTGACCAGGACGGTCAGTCGCAGGTTCTTGAAGGAGTTGAGTACGGCGCAGTCCTGGGGTTCGATGCGCCAGCGCGTGATGATCAACAAGTGATTCGTCAGGCCCTGGTCGTCCAGGTGCCGGAGCACGTTGAACAGGTGCGGCTTCACGACGGGCAGCATCGGGTCCGTGGCGCGGTTCAGGAGCTGAATCGGAGTGCGGTGGGGCTCGAAGTACTTGTGGTGGACGAGGCTGGCGACGGCTTCCTCATCGCTCATGAGGCGCCGGGGCACCTTCATCTCGAAATTCTCGAAGAGGTGCCGGACGCAGTACCCGCACTCCAGCGGGCAGCCGACGATCCAGTTGAGGCTCAGGCCGGACTTGCGGTACTCGATCACGTCGGCGAGCGACGGCTTCAGGCCGCGGATCTTCTGCGGGGACAAGATCGGCAGAACGCGGCCGTGCGGGGCTACGGGGACGTTCATATGGTCCTCCAGAGCAGGGCGAAGGGAGTCACGCGTCAGTGGGTGTGGTCTGGAGCGGGACGTGCGCCAGCAGTTCGCGGCGGCCGGCACCGAACCAGGTGCCGAAATCACGGCGCGCGGCCTGGGCGTCGTCCGAGGTGTGCACGAGGTTGCGCACAAGCCGCTTCTCGGTGAGGGCGGCTTCGAGGCTGTCGTCGCCGAGGTCGCCGCGGATCGTGCCGGGCGCGGCCTCGGTGGGGTCGAAGTGCCCGAGGGCCTGCCGCAGACGGCTGTGGACCCCTGGCTCGCCGTACGCGAGCGCGACCGTGACGGGCCGGCCAACGTACATCGCGTCCAGGCATGCCGGGATGTCCCGGTCAGGGAACCAGTCCGCGTCCACCAGCAGATCCCAGTAGTGGACGTGGGCCTGCCACGCCTGCGCGGTGAGGTCCCGGCGGCTGGTGAGGGTGACTCCAGCAACGGCGATCCGTTCGAGCACGGCGTCCACGAGCCCGCGCTCCACCGCGTCCGGCTTGCACAGGACGACCGACCAGCGGTCGAAGTCGACTCCCTCGACTACGCCGCCGCTCCACGGCTTCCGGTTCACTGCTCGCCCCCGGCGGTGGCACAGGCCGGCCAGCGGTGTCCGACGAGCCACCGCAGACCGGGGTGCAGCGCATCCAGCACATCGCGGCCCACGGATTCGGCCTGTTCGTGCCAGATCTGCCGGTACACCTCGAACAGCAGCACGGCCTGCTGCCAGTAGGCGTCCACGTCCAGGCCCGCGACGTCCTCCGCGCTGTACTGGGCCTGGTTCGTGCGCAGCAGTTCCTCGTGCTCCAGGACCCGAGCGATGGTGGCCGGCGTGGTCTCGGCCGACATCGCCGGGAACGGGAAGTGCTGCGGGTGGCGCCGGGCATCGGCCTCGTACAGCACCTTCTTGACGCGCTCTGCGTTGCGGTCGTTGACGTGCGCCGAGCCGATGGTGTGGGTGTAGGTCCCCAGCTCCAGGCCGAGCTGTACGGCCGCGTACTCCTGGATCATCGTGAAGCTGAACACGTCGGACAGCAGACCGCAGTCCAGGTCGTTGGCCCGCATGTTGCACACCATGTGGAGGCTTCCACCGCGGGCAAGCAGATGCAGTCCGGCTAAGCACGCCATATCGGGGTTGTCGCTGACGGCCAGCTCGGCGGCCGAGAAGACCGGGAGGTAACCCCTTTTGCTGTTGGTCTCCGTGCGCAGCAGCTCCAGCACCCGGTCGAACGGCGAGACTGTGTCGCCGGAGGCCGGGTTGAAAAGGGTGTAGCCGTAGGCGGAGCCGCCGAGGTTGACGCCGTCCGCGGAGCTGGAGCGCATCGACGGCGCGTAGTAGCCGATCATTTCCAGGTCCCGGCGGCCGGCCAGGTACCAGAGCGCCTCGGCGAAATGGAAGACAGGGTTGGCCTTGCGCACCGCCAGGTACGGCAGTCGCTGGCGGGGGTCGGGAAGCCGGAACTGGACTCCGATCACCTCACGCGCCTCGTTGCCGCGCGCGGAGATCTGATGCTCGGGCTCTTTCGTCGCCAGCCTGAGCAGCGCCAGGTAGGCGCCTTCGACGCTGCGGAACGTGGTCGGTGTGAGCACGTTGCCTCCAGAGGTAGGGGTTGCTGAGCGGGCGGTGCACCCGCCCGCCGTCCGGGCCGTCACGCACCTTTCGGCGGGCGGGAGTTGATGGACTGAGCTCGTCGGTCATCGACGGGGGCCGGGCTGTGGAGCCCGTTGACGAGGCGAGCCGGCGGCGCGCCGACCGACGAGGGCGCTCCGTGCTACGACGCCGGCGTCGGCGAGGTCCGGGTCTGCCAGACGCGCACGGACGTCTTCGTAGTCGTACGCCTCGCGGGCGGGCAGGAGCCACGCCCGAGTCGATGTGATGTTCATGCGGCCCCTGTGTTGGAGGCCCGGATCTCGAACCAAACGTGCTTGCCGTCCGAGGTGGGCTCAGCGCCCCAAGCGTCGGCCGTCTTGCTGAGCAGGAACATTCCCCGCCCGCTCTCGGCGAACCAGTTCGGTTCACGGACGACCGGGAGATCCTGGCTTTCGTCGCTGACGACGATGCGCACACCCGAAGGCGTGATCTGGAGGAGGAGAACGCAGGCAGCTGATCCGGTGTGCTTGTGCACGTTGGAAAGGAGCTCCGTCACGCCCATGGCAGCGCGTTCGACTGCTTCGCCCCTGCCCCAGTACCGGAGGTACGCGCCGACGATCCGGCGTATGTGTTCGAGGTTCTGCGGCTGAACGGTCAGCTCTTGTCGGTACTGCTGAGTGCTTGCTTCTGCCATGACGGCCATGGCTCCTCCATCGCCCTGACGCCGATTCCCCAATGGACGGACCTGCGCCGGCCCTTTCGAGACGCGAATCCGGGACGGCGAGGGGAGACCAAGATTGTCGTCGCCGCGAAGGAACCGCCATGTCACGACAGATGCCACCTCATACAACACCGGGTGACACGGGTATCACCGACACGTCATCTGGGCCTCACTTGCCCTCAAGGTCTCTATCGGTGCATCGAGTTGGGCAATAGTGGCTGTGGGCCCCAGCCGTTAGGGGACCGACCACGAACGGATCGGCTGGAAAGGAACATCGGCCATGAACGCGCGGACACTGCTCCAAGTGCTGGTTCAGGAGCGGGGATGGACGTACGACGTGTTCAGACGGGCTTACGAGAAGGCCGCCCAAGAAGTATCCGCAGCAGCCGGTGAGCCCCCTTCTACCGCGACGGTGGAGGAGCAGACATTCCGTCGATGGACCTCAGGGCGCGTCAAGGGACTCCCGAACCAGCCTGCGCCGCAGGTTTTGGAGCACATGTTCGGGTACACCGCACGCCTGCTCTTGAATCCGCCGACCGAGCTGCCCCGGGATGCACCTGGGAATCACGTACTTGCGCTCAACGAAAGTGAACTTGCGATGACTGCTCGGGATGCTGCCGCACATGCCGGTGACGCTGCTTCTCTCAGCGTTCCGGACATGACGCTCGACCAACTCAACGACGATGTCGTGGCGCTGGCCCGCGGCTACAACCGCACGTCGCCGATCGAGGTTTACCGGCGCGCCAAGGAACTCCTGGACATTGCCCAGTCCTTGCTGGAAAGGACCCAAGTACCCCGCCAGCGGACGCGCGGGTACCTCGCAGCAGGACAGTCCGCTGCCCTTCTGTCAGCGATCTGCTTCGATCTGGGGTCTCTTCCTGCTGCCGTGTCGCTGTCGCGAACCGCAGCACTCTACGGTCAGGTCATTGAGCACGGCCCGCTCCAGGCATACGCTCACGGCGCGCTCGCCTTCCTGGCGTACTGGGGCGGTCGTCCCTCGGAGTCTGTCCGGCTCGTTCACACTGCTCAGAGTTTCGGAGGGATCGGCGACACTGCTCGCACACGCCTGTCCGTCATCGAAGGTCGCGCCTACGGGCACTTGGGGGATCGTCGGGCGGCAGAGTGTGCCGTACGCAGTGCTCTTGAGCAGAACACGGGGGCACGAGATGAGCTTCACGATGACATCGGTGGCGAGTTCGGCTTCCCGAGCGACCGTGTGGCTATGAGCAACGCCACTACCTTTCTGCTGATGCGCGAGGCTGAGGGCGCTGAGACAGCAGCAATCGGTGCCCTGCATATTCTGAGCAGCAGGCCAGAGGACCAGCGACCACTGCTCGTCTCCACCCAGGCTTCCGTGGATCTCGCCCGCGCCCGGCTGCTTCGCGGCGAACTCGACGGCGCTCATGAAGCCCTTGAGCCTGTCTTCTCCGTGCCCACCGAATGGCGTGGCGCCGGGACGCTGGAACGCCTGGCCGCGGTGCGTTCCGGGCTTTGCCATCCCGACTTCGTTGGTGCAGCCGAAGCGAGCACGCTCGGTGAACGCATCGAGGAGTTCAGTGCGGCGGCAGCAGCACACAAACTGGGAGCTGCCGCACCATTGGCTATCGAGATCTGACGGCTATCTCCCCAGCTTCGCGAGGATCACGGCTTCCTTTGCCATCGAGATGCCGTGCTCGGCCCAACGGGGATGTTCAACCGGTGTACCACCGCCCCGCAGCCACTCCCACGTAGCAGCGACCGTCTCCGCCAAGGGGCGGCACCGCAGGCCGGCCGCTTGCGCAGCAGAGGAGTCGATGCTCCACACACCTGCATGAGTGCGCCAAAGCGGCAACTCAGTCCACTGCTGCACACCGTGCTCGATCAGAAGGTCGTCGGGCGCCCAAACTAGGTGACCGGCCCGCCCAGTAACTTCGAGACAAGCCGTGAGGAGTCCGCTCATCGTCTCGCGGCCAATGGGCGCCGTCACGTTGAATGCGGCCCCGCCCGGCGAAGCAGCTTGATCAAGTGCGAAAGCGGCCACGTCCCTGACGTCCACTGGCTGAATCGTCTTGTCTGCCTCGCCGGGCGCGAGGACTGCCCCGCCCTTCTCTGCCCTTTGCAACCACCACGGAAGACGCCCCACGTACTCCCCAGGCCCCAAGATCACACCCGGGCGGAGAATCGACACGCGAGTTGCGCCAAAGACTGTCAGCGATGCCCGTTCAGCCCCCGCTTTCTGCCGCCCGTAGTACCAGTCCGGACCATCCCAGTTCGCGGGCAGACGACCGTAGTCGACGTCGGCACCAGCTGGCCCATCGAGAATCTCTGAAGACTCCGTCAATGGTTCGTTCGGCCAGCCCCGATAGGCATTGACCGTAGAGATGTACACGTACTTACCTGCTACGGGCTCCAACGCCTTCGCCCCAGCCAGGACGTCTCGGGGCGCGAGCTCGGAGGCTGAGGTGTCGATCACGGCATCCCACGGCCCGTTCTGTGCGAGTGCCACCAAATCTTCCTGCACCCTGCGGTCCCCGTGAACCTCACGTGTCCCCTCCAGTGCAGCGCCGGATTTGCCCCTGTTGAATGTCCAAACTGACCATCCACGCTCAAGTGCCGCCTCAGCAACAGCTCGCCCCAGGAACCATGTCCCGCCAAGTACAAGAATCTTCATGACGCGATCCTGCCTGCTGACACGCCAACTACGCCACGGCCCCCTAAACGCGCCGCCGCACCCCTAAAAGCGCCGCCGCTCCCGCTCGTCCAAATCGGCCAGCATGGCGTCGGCCAGGTCCCGTTCGGCGGCGTAGTAGCGTTCCGACCACTTCAGGACGAGGGCGGGGTAGGCCCAGGACTCCTCGTCGCGGGTGTCCTCGGCGTCCCCCTCGGCGCGTTGCCGCATGGTCTCCGCGTACGCGCGGTGCTGGCCCAGTACGTCGCGCATCCGGTCGGTCTCCAGCAGGTGGCCCAGCCACATCCGCAGCATCACACCGTGCTTGAGGACGGGGGGCTCCACGGGTGCCTCGCGGGCCCAGTGGCGCACGGCCGCCATTCCGGCGTCGGTGATCACGTAGACGCGCTTGTCGCGGTTGCCGGTTTCCTGGGCGACCATCCGCGCGGTGACGTATCCGGCCTTCTCCAGGCGCTTCAGCTCGCCGTAGATCTGGCTGAAGGACGGGCTCCAGTAGAAGAGGCGCAGCGACCAGTCGGACCACTTCTTCAGGTCGTAGCCGGACAGCTCCTCGCCGAAGGAGAGCAGGCCCAGTACTGCCCAACTGGTCGCCGGCAGCGCCGGTCGCTCGGCATCGCCGGTGTCCGCGGCGTCCGCCCTCTTCTCCGTCACGTGCGGCATCCTACGGTCCGCGTCCCTCCCCCGCCCCACCGCTCGGCGCCAACTCCCGTGCCGCTTCTTGGCATTCCTGCTAGAGCTATGCCGGTTGGTAACACCGCGGGGAGGCGGGCTCGGCGCGGTAGCGGGAGCTGCGGGGCAGGAGGGGTGGGGGTGGCGGGCGTCACGCGGTGCGGACCCGGATCCGCTGGCCAATAGTGGAAAGGTGAGTTCGCAGCAGGAGCTTTCCCCGGGGCCCGGGCCGCGGCGTTCGGCCGGCGGGCCCGTCAGGGCCGGGCTGCGCAGGCTGCGCTACCTGCTGGAGCACGGCAAACACGGAGTGCAGGGGCACCACACGGTGGTGGGCAACGCGGTCCGGGTGACGGTCGCCTCCTGTGCCGCCTTCTATCTCTGCCGCTACGGGCTCGGGCTGACCGTGATGTCGGTCTACGCCACCTTCACCGTGGTGTCGCTCGGTGCGCTCGCCCGGATTCCGGGCTCCGGGCGGCAGCGCGCCACGACCGTGCTCACCGCGCTCCCCGCCGGACTCGTACTGATCACGCTGGGCACCCTGCTCGCCGTCCAGACCTGGGCGGCCGTCGTCGGCATGCTCGTCATCGGCTTCATGGTGGCGTACGCGGGGACCACCGGCCCGCGGATCGCCGGGGCGGCACCGGGGATGCAGCTGCTCTACATCCTGCCGTGCTTCCCGCCGTACGCCCCGGACACCCTGGGGCAGCGGTTGTCCGGCTTCCTGCTGGGAGCGGTCCTGCTCGCCCTGGGCGAGCGCCTCGTGATGCCCGAACCGGACACCCCGTCCTTCCGCCGGCTGCTGGCCAACGCCGCGGATGCCGCCGCGCGCCTGGCGGACCACCACGGCGGGCCCCCTCCCGTACAGGCGCTCGCCGAAGCGCGCACGGCCGGGGAGGAACTGCGTCCCTCCTGTGTGCCGCCCGCCGACCGGCCCGCCTCCCCCAGCGTCGCCCACAAGGCCATGGCGCACGCCGCCGAGGCCGTCCGCACCCTGCTGTCCCGGCTGGACGCCCTGCACACCGGGGCCGGGCCACAACGGAAGTATCAGCCGGAGACGGTGGCGCTGTTGGAGGGCATCAGCGTCGCCGCCCGCGGGGCGGCGGGCGCGCTGCGGCAGCGGACGAAGCGGCTGCGGCCCGGCGAGGGACCGTCCGCCACGGCCCTCCAGGAGGAGCTGGCCCCGGTCCGGGCCCACCGGGCCGTGGACACCCTGGAGCGGCTCAGCACCGATGACCGGCTGGTCTATCTGCGGCGCCGGTCGCAGGTGGTGCAGGCCGCCGACTGTGCCGTCGTCCTCGTCCTGGCCACCCGGCTGGTGCTCGGTGACCGGACCGTCGAACGGAACCCCGCCGGGCACACCTTCGCCTACGCCCGGGCCGGCGCCGTCGAGCTGTGGTGGCAGCGGCTGACCATGCACCTCACCCCCCGCTCGGTGATCTTCCAGAATGCCTGCCGGTTCGCGCTCGGGCTGGCCGCGGCGCGGGCCATCGCCGGGCTCCTCGACCTCCAGCACGGCTTCTGGGTCCTGCTGGCCACGCTCACCCTGACCCGTACGACCAGCCTGGAGACCCGGTCCGCGGTCCGGCAGGCGCTGACCGGCACGCTGGTCGGTGCGGTGCTGGCCGGCGGGATGCTGGCGCTGGTCCACGACCGGGACACGGTGTACGCCGTCGTCCTGCCCGTGGTGATGCTGGTGGCGTTCACCGCGGGGCCGTTGCGCGGGCTGGCCTGGGCGCAGGGCGGCTTCACCCTGGTCGTCGCCACGCTGTTCGCCCAGGTCTCCCCCGTCACCTGGCAGCTGGCGCCGGTACGGCTGGTGGATGTGCTGGTCGGCAGCCTCATCGGGCTGGCGTGCGGGCTGGTGGCCTGGCCACGGGGCGCGAGCGGCGAGGTGCGCCGCAGCATGGCCGCGCTGTGCTCGGCCATCGCCGACACCATCGGGCACACCACCACACGGGTCGTCGAACGCTCCGGCAGCACCGAGCTCTTCGCCCTCAACCGGGCTCTCGTCCTCGCGCAGGAGAGCCTGGCCCAGTACCAGTCCGAGCCGCGGGAGGACGCCGTACAGCCGGACTGGCCCGCGCTGCTGGTCGCCGGGAAGGACGCGCGGCGCGGTGAACGGCTGCTGCCGGGCCGCCCCGGCCGGATCGCCTCGCCGGAGGTCGGTGCCTGGCTGCGGCACGCGGCCGACCGGACGGCGTCCGACTACCGGTCCCTCGCCCAACACCTCTGCAGCGACGACGGCACGCCCCGGGACGAGCCGCAACCGCTCGACATCCGCGCCCTGTTGGCGATCGCTCCGGCCATCCCGCACCACAGCCCCGAAACGGAGACCCGCGCCGTCTCCGCCGCGCTGCTGCTCGACTCGGTGATCTGGCTCGACGCGCTGACCGCCGATCTGACCCGTCTCCACAAGGAGATGTGACGCCGTGGTCCGCCGTTGGGCACCGGGCGGGGGCGCCCGGCTCCCGTCGCCCGGGTGCGGATGGAGTTGCTGGCCCTGATCCTGAAGCAGTGGGGCCGCGTACGACGTGTCGCGTCGCCTCCCCCGGGCACCCGGCAGGGCAGGAGCCACGAGGCAACAGCACAAGGCACCCGACCAGGCAGCATGTCGCGGTACCGCCGTGACAGCGGAACGGACACACATGAGCAATGGATTCATGGGTCCGGAGGGTTACGGCCCGGACCCGTTCGGTGACTTCCTCGCGCGCTTCTTCGGTTCCGCGCAGTCCGCCGGCGGTGAGCAGGGCAAGGGCAAGCCCCGGCAGGCGGACATCGCGCGCATGATGAGCGCCCCCACCCGGGATCTGGTGACCTCCGCAGCCGCCTACGCCGCCGAGCACGGCAGTCCGGAGCTCGGCACCGAGCACCTGCTGCGGGCCGCCCTGGCGTCCGAACCGACCCGCAGCATGCTCCAGCACGCCGGGGCGGACCCCGATGCGCTGGCGGCCGAGATCGACCGGGCCGCCGGTTCGGGCCCGAAACAGTCCAGCGTCGCCGTGACGCCCGCGGTCAAGCGGGCCCTGCTGAGCGCGCACGAGCTGGCACGGGACAACGGTGCCTCGTACATCGGCCCGGAGCATGTGCTGGACGCCCTGGCGGCCAATCCGGACTCGGCGGCGGGGCGCATTCTCAACCTCGCCCACTTCGAGCCGCAGAGCACCCCGCAGGCCGGCCACGGGGCCCCGCACCCGGGCTCCGAGCACGGCGCCGCACCGAAGCACGACACCCCGACGCTCGACAAATACAGCCGCGATCTGACCGACCTGGCCCGCGCGGGCCGGATCGACCCGGTCATCGGCCGCGGCGAGGAGATCGAGCAGACCATCGAGGTGCTCTCCCGCCGCGGGAAGAACAACCCGGTGCTGGTCGGCGACGCCGGGGTCGGCAAGACGGCGATCGTCGAGGGCCTGGCCCAGCGCCTCGCCGACGGGGACGTTCCCGAGACCCTGGCGGGGCGCCGGGTCGTCGCCCTGGACCTGACGGCGGTGGTCGCCGGGACCCGCTACCGCGGTGACTTCGAGGAGCGGATGAACGGCATCATCGAGGAGGTCCGGGCGCACCCCGACTCGCTGATCGTCTTCATCGACGAACTCCACACGGTCGTCGGGGCGGGCGGCGGCAGCGGGGACGGCGGTTCCCTGGAAGCGAGCAATATGCTCAAGCCCGCCCTGGCGCGCGGGGAACTGCATGTCATCGGCGCCACCACGCTGGAGGAGTACCGGCGGCACATCGAGAAGGACGCCGCGCTGGCCCGTCGCTTCCAGCCCATCCTGGTGCCCGAGCCGAGCGTCTCCGACACGGTGGAGATCCTGCGCGGACTACAGGACCGCTACGAGGCCCATCACCAGGTGCGTTACACGAAGGAGGCGCTGGTGGCGGCGGTCGAGCTCTCGGACCGCTACATCGCCCACCGCTTCCTCCCCGACAAGGCGATCGACCTGATCGACCAGGCCGGCGCCCGGGTCCGGCTCCGTACGGGCGCCAAGGCCACCGATGTGCGCGATCTGGAGCGTGAGGTGGAGCAGCTGGTCAGGGACAAGGACCAGGCGGTCGCCGCGGAGCAGTACGAACGGGCCACCGAGCTGCGGGACCGGATCGCGGACCTCACCGCGCGGATCGAGGCCGGTCAGGCGGAGCCGCCGAGCGACTGCCACATCGTGCAGGTCACCGCGGAGGACATCGCGGAGATCGTGTCGCGGCAGACCGGCGTGCCCGTGAGCAGTCTGACCCAGGAGGAGAAGGAGCGGCTGCTCAAGCTGGAGGAACGGCTGCACACCCGGGTTATCGGACAGGACGACGCGGTGACGGCCGTCTCCGACGCGATCCTGCGCTCACGGGCCGGACTCGCCGACCCGGACCGCCCGATCGGCAGCTTCCTCTTCCTCGGCCCGACCGGCGTGGGCAAGACCGAACTGGCCCGGGCGCTCGCCGAGGCGCTGTTCGGCAGCGAGGAGCGCATGGTGCGGCTGGACATGAGTGAGTATCAGGAGCGGCACACCGTCAGCCGGCTGGTGGGCGCGCCCCCGGGATACGTCGGCCACGAGGACGCCGGCCAGCTGACCGAGGCGGTGCGCCACCACCCCTATTCGCTGCTGCTGCTCGACGAGGTGGAGAAGGCCCACCCCGATGTCTTCAACATGCTGCTCCAGGTCCTCGACGACGGGCATCTGACCGACTCCCAGGGCCGCACGGTCGACTTCAAGAACACCGTCATCGTGATGACCAGCAACCTCGGCTCCGATGCGCTCAGCGGCGGTCGCGGGGTGCTCGGGTTCGTCCCGGACATCTCGGGGGCGGAGGCCGGCGACGGGGCGCGGGAACGGGCGCTGAGTTCCCTGCGCGAGCACTTCCGCCCGGAGTTCCTGAACCGGCTCGACGAGATCATCGTCTTCCGCCGGCTCACCGACGACCAGCTGCGCCAGATCACCGAGCTGCTGCTGGACGGGACCCGCCGCCGGCTGCACGCCCAGGACATCGCCGTGGAGTTCACCCCCGGCGCCGTGGACTGGCTCACCCACCGCGGCCATCAGCCCGAATACGGGGCCCGGCCGCTGCGGCGCACCATCCAGCGCGAGGTCGACAACATCCTCTCGCGGCTGCTGCTCGACGGCGCCCTGGCGAACGGGGACGAGGTACGCATCGAGGTGGACGCCAACGAGCTGGCGTTCCGTACCGGCAAGCGGCAGCAGGAGTCCGGGTGACTCCACTGGGTCCGCGTGACACCTCGCTAGGACGTCATGAGTCGGCCGAGGAGCGTGCCGACCGGCGGTGGAACGAGCTGCTGCAAGAGGTGCGGGTCATCCAGACCGGGGTGCAGATCCTCTTCGGGTTCCTGCTCACCGTCGCCTTCACCCCGCGCTTCCCCACGCTCAGTCAGACCGACCAGACCATCTACGTGGTGACGGTTCTGCTCGGGGCGGCCACGACCGGCGCGCTGATCGGGACGGTGACCTTCCACCGGCTGGTCACCGGGCACCGGCTGAAGCCGGAGACCGTGCTCTGGGCCGCGCGCCTGTCGATGGTCGGGATCGTGCTGCTCCTGGCGACGGTCGCCTCCGCACTGCTGCTGATCCTGCGCATCGCGATGGACGACACCGCCGTCCCCTGGATCGTCGCCGGACTCGTCGCCTGGTTCATGCTCTGCTGGTTCGCGCTGCCCGTCTGGGTGCTGCACCACTACTCGGACCGGGAATGAGCCGCCGTCACACGGACCAGGGCGCGGGCCGGGACCCATGTGAGGGTCCCGGCCCGCGCCCTGAGCGGCGGTGTGCGGTCGGCAGTCACACGCCCGCGGCGGCCGCGCCCATACGGCGCGGGCGGTAGAGCAGCGCTGCACCCGCGAGCCCGGCGCTGACGATCGCCAGCCCCACCGCGAGGAGTTCGGGCCACATGCCGGTGTCGCCCAGCCCGCTGCCCAGTGGAGCGAAGACCCCGGCCCGGGACAGGGCGTGCAGGGCGATGATGATCATCGCTGCGGCGGCACTCACCGTCCAGACCAGGGCGGTGTCGTGCATCGCCAGCCAGCCGGCCAGCAGCAGGTAGACGATGGCGATGGCCATCGAGAGCCCGGCGGTCGCCTGGGCGCCCTGGAGATGCGTCGAGTGCACCGGCAGATGGCTCAGCCCGCACAGCGCCAGCGCCAGGGCCGCGGGCCAGCGCAGCACGGACTGGAGCACGCCGGGCATCGCATAGCCCGGCTGGCGCGGCGCCTCGTCCGCGGGGGCCCAGCGCGGACCGCCCTGCGGCATGGTGCCCGCGGACCGCTGGGCCCACGGGGGACGGCTGGGCGGCTGATTCATCGGGGATTCGCTCTGCGCGCCGTACAGCGGCTGCCCGTCGCGGCCCAGAGGGCGGACGTCGGGGTCGAGGACGTGCATGGACGCGGTGCGCTCCGTTTCGAGGGGGTCAGCGGGGCCGCCGAGGCCGCCTGGCACACCGAAGCCCCCGGGGCCACCGGGGCCGGGCGGGAACTGTTCCACGAGGCCGGGGACGTCGGGGCCGCCGTCCCGGTCGAACAGCTCGATCAGCTGGGCGACCTCCTCCACGGATCTGTCGACGGCCACCGCGCGCAGGGCGTCATGGCTCGATTCCGCGGTGTGCGGGGTGGCCTTGAGCAGGTCGAAGAGCGCGGCGACCTCGCTCACCGGCCGGGAAACGACCGCCATGCGCAGGGCTTCGTCGCCGGGGTTGGGAACGTCGCCACTGCGCTTGAGCCGTTCCACAAGGGCGGCGACTTCCTCCAAGGGCCGCTGGGTGACTGCCTCCCACAGAAGGGTGCGGGCCGAGTTTTTCTCAGGGGGCATGGGCGGAAAGTGCTCGCCGGGTTCTGTCGAGGACAGGTCGGCGTCGCCCCCACAAAGAGCTGGTTCGGATGACATGGAGGGACTCCACTGAACGAGGGGAGCGTCAAACACCAGAAGCGCTGACACTCGGCGGACTGTGAGCGTGCTGTGCTTCAGCCAACGTCCCTACGGGTCGTTCTCGCCATTCAGGAAGGCCATCCGGTGGAGACACGCCGAAATACCCGGGCGTGCCGCGGTCGGCGGTCACGTCCCGGCCGGATTCGCTGCGTTTCCGGACACGCCGGGAAAGGACACGAGCGGCGCCTGTTCCGCTCCGGGAATTACGCCCGGACACCCGACCGTACGGAGCGTGACTTCCGAGTGCCAAGGGCCGTCGACCCTGATTAGCTGGTAAGGGCAGCTCTCCATACACCGTTCAAGGACAGATCATGAGCGCATCAGGAGAATCACGCGCACGAATCCAGCAGATGCGTGACAAGGCCCAGGAACTCCAGGCGGCCGCGGAGCGGGCCGGTGACCCGGAGGAGCAGAAGCGGCTCCGGGAGAAGGCACGCAGGCTCCAGTCCCAGAGCGAGCAGGAAAGCGGTATGGCCAGCGGAGACATCTACCCCGCCGACTGAAGGCCGCGCGTGCTCGCCCGAGGGCGGAAGCACACCGAGAGACGGCGGACGGGACGCGCCTCCAGAGCGCGTCCCGTCCGCCGTGTTCCGTAAGCCTCCCCCGACCGCCGTCTCCCGGCCTCCCCGTCCCCTCACACCGTGAACGGCCGCTGCTCCAGAACGGCGTCGCCGGGCCTTCCGGAGACATAGAAGTCGGGGCTCTGGGTGGGCGGCATGTTGCGCACGATGTCGCGGTGGAAGGCGCGGCAGCCGCCCCGGAACGACCCGTCGGCCATGGGAAATCCTTAGCGCGCGGTGGGGGCGACGCCTGGATGCGTTCCGTGGCCCGTCGGCGTCCGAACGCCCCGCCCTGCCCAACCGCCTGAACGGGCCCGCCGGGGCCGGAGCGGCGCCGGTACGCCCGGCTGTTCGAGTGGCTTCGAGGTGGGCACCGATCGGTGGTCCGCACCACCGGGAAGCGCTAATCCCATGATCCCCTCAGACTCCCCACGAGCCGCCGGCGCGGCGGCCGGGACCACTTCCCGGCCGCCGCTGGCGGACCGTGCGGGCTATGACGAGCACTTCCTCGGGGTTCCGGTGCCGCTGCCGCTGCCCAGCCGCCCCGAGGTGGCGACGGTGGTGCTGCCGTACACCCACTTCACCGTGGTGCTGCGGCCGGACCGGCGGATGGCGGTGGCCACCGCGGTCTGTATCGATGGTGAGCGTCTGCTGGATCATGTGCCGCGGGAGAGCAGCTGGCAGTTCGATCCGCGGCTGGACAAGGCCCACCAGACGGGCAATGACGTGTACCGCGACAACTCGCTGGACAAGGGGCATCTGGTGCGCCGGCTCGACCCCGTGTGGGGTGCGGCCGCGGAGGCGGACCAGGCCAATGAGGACACCTTTCACTACACGAACGCGGCCCCGCAGGCGGATGTCTTCAACCAGGGCAAGAAGCTGTGGCAGGGGCTGGAGAACTATCTGCTCGACCACGCCGCCGACTTCGACCGCAAGCTCGCCGTACTGACCGGGCCCGTACTGCACGACTCCGATCCGCCGTACCGGGGCGTGCAAGTGCCGCTGCGCTTCTGGAAGGTGGCGGCGTTCCTCCAGGACGGCGCGCTGGCGGCGACCGGGTACGTGCTCGACCAGAGCCCTGATCTGACCCGGGACGCGGAGCGGGCGCTGGCCGGGGCGCAGGCGGGCGCGCCGCCGCCGCTGGGGGCGTTCCGGACGTTCCAGGTGCCGGTGAAGGATGTCGCCGAGCTGACCTCGCTGGACCTGGGGCCGCTGCCCGGCGTCGATCTGATGCCCGTCACCTGGGCGCCGGACGAGCGCTGGAAGCGGCTCGCGTCGTACGACGACATCGTGCTGCGGCGCGGCTGAGGCGGGAGGCGCGAGCGATGCGACCCAGGGTCGTCTATGTCCACGGGAACGGGAACAAGGTCCGCACGGAACTGCTCAAGTCCCAGTGGGACACCGCGCTGTTCGGCCGGGACATGGCCGAGGCGTCGCGGATGGCGTACTGGGCCCCGGTGCGCTATCCGGAGCCGCTGCCCGACTTGCGGCCGGATCCGCTGGACGGCCGTACGGAGCCGATCGAGGAGCTGCCGGCCGCCCTGGACCGGGCCGCGACGGAGCCGCCGGAGGACTTCGTGGCGCGCACGCTGGGGGAAGCGCGGCTCGAGGCCGGGGAGATCGCGCTGGAGGGGCGGGCCGGGGCCGATGAGAGCGCGCTGGTCGACTGGCTGCGGAACATGACGTATCTCGCGGACACGCTGGCACGGGCCGGCGAGCCCGAGGAGCCCGGTGCGGAGCTGCCGCTGGAGACGCTGCCGTTGCCCCGGTCCGGCCGTACGGCAGTGTTCCGGCTGCTGGTCAAGCACGCCTTCAAGGACGTGCACGCCTACTTCTTCGGCGGGGCGGGGCCGGCGATGCGTGAGGTGGTCAAGGAGACGCTGGCGGAGGTGGACGGCGGCCCGCTGGTGGTGGTCGGCCACAGCCTGGGCACGATCATCGCCTACGAGGTGCTGATGGAGCAGGGGCGGGAGGTGGAGCTGCTGGTCACCGTCGGATCGCCGCTGGCGATCACCGAGGTGCAGGACCATCTGGCGCGGCCGCCGGCGGTCCCGGCCGGGGTCGCGGCCTGGCGCAACGCCTCGGACCTGCGGGATCTGGTGGCGCTCGACCACACGTTGCGGCCGGAGTACGCCCCGCAGGAGCGGGTCACCGATCTGCTGGTCACGAATGACAGCGGCAATCACCACGGCATCAGCGAATATCTGTCGCAGCACGAGGTCCGGGCACCGGTTCAGCGGATCTTCGACGGTACCGGGTAGGTGCGGTATGCCGTTGACCGAAACGGAGTGGGACCTGGTCACCACGTGGGCGCGGAATTATCTGCTCGACACCACCGATCCGCACACCCAGCTCGCCCAGTACGGCTTCCCGCCGGAATTCATCGGCGAGCTGCGGCTGACGCAGATCAGCTCGGACAACGCCCGCACCCTCGTGTACCAGTCCCGCACGGACATCCAGCGGCAGCTGCGGCTCGTCGAGGCCCTCACCACCATCGACCGGCTGGCCGTGCTTCCGGACATCGTGAAGGCGCAGGAATTCCTGGCCCGGCTGCGGGAGGACTTCGGTGCCCACGCCGACCGGGACAACTTCCGTACCTGCGTCCTGAAGAACGGCGCCGAGGCCTTCATCGACCGCCAGGACCTGCGGGAGACCCTGCGCCGGTTCGTCGCGGACCCCGATAAGTTCATTCTGCTGGTCGACGGCGAGCCGGGCAGCGGCAGGTCGTACACCTACAACTTCCTCCGCCATATCGGCCAGCACGCGGGATTCCGTCCGGTGCGCGTCACCCTGTCGCACACCGCCACCGCCGCCAAGGTCGTACGGCGGCTGGCCGACTTCGTCGCCGATCCGCAGGAAAGCGCCGCACCGCTGAATCCCACGGAACTCAACGACGCGCTGCCGTCGATCGACGAGGCCGCGCACTGGGTGGCCGGCCGGGCCACCGCCGTCGAGGAGCGGCTCTGGCTGGTCCTCGACGAATGCGACAAGCTCGATCCCAGCTCCGATGTGTGGGACTTCATCGGACAACTCGGCATGGCCATCTACGAGCACGCCGCGGTCCGCGGCGACCAGGCGCCCCGGCTGGTGCTCCTCGGATACGGGCGCTCGATGCGTCAACTCCCCTACGACCTGCGGGGAAATCTGGCCTGGGACACCGCGCGGATCGCCGAACCCGACGATCTGCGCACTTTCTTCGACCAGGCCTTCCATGAGTCGCCACCGGAGATGCTCGGTACGGGACAGCTCCGGGAATCCGCCATCGCCACGCTCGTGGACGCGGCCGTGCAAGAGGTGGTGCGCGCCACCGGGGCGGACGGGACGGACGGGACAGACCGCGAGGGCTATATGCGCAAGCTCTGCACGGCAGCGGAGGGGGCCATCCGTGTCTACCAGTCCCTCTGACCACCGCCCGCTGGACCCGGCCGCGGCACGGGAGTTGTTCGTCGCCCGCCTGCGCGCGGAGCTGCACCCGGACGAGGAGCGGACCCCGGAGGTCTCCGACGCCCGCCGTGCCTACCGGGAGGCGGTCTGTCTGCTGAGCCGTTTCGATCCCCAGCGGCTCCGGCTGCCCGGCGAGGAGGACGCCACCGGCGGCGCGGTCCTGGAACTGGTCGACGACTGCACGACCCTGGGGATGCAGGACCAGGCCGGGTGGTCCCTCAAGTCCGATCTCCGGGACCGGACGCTCCGGGGGCTGGCCGGGCCCGCGGCCGCCCGGCACCTCCTGGAGTGCCATCTCGACCAGCTCCCCGGCGAACCCGGCCCGGAACGCTTCGCGCTGGCCTACCTCTCCGGCCACCCGCCGGCGATGGACCGGCTGACCACCGACGAGCTGGCCGATGCCCTCCAGGCGGTGCTGTGGCTCTCGCGGGTCCCGGGCACGACCGGGCTGCCGGACACCGCGGAGCTCCAGCTCACCCTGGAGCGGGCCCGGTTGCTCGACCCCCTGGAGCGCCTCGTACGGTCGCCGTTCCAGGGGCGCGACCGCGAGCTCGCGGAGCTACGGGACTATGTCGTCGCGCCCGGCGGGCCCGCGGCGGCCGGGGCGCAGCCCGAGCAGCACCCGCGGCTGGTCCCTGCGCTGGTCGTGCACGGGCCCGGCGGGATGGGCAAGAGCACCCTGCTCGCCAAGTTCGTGCTCGACAGCATCCATCACCCGGCCGGCTGCTTCCCGTTCGCCTATATCGACTTCGAGCGGCCCACCCTCTCGATCCAGGAACCGCTCACGCTGATCGCCGAGGTGGCCCGGCAGCTCGGCATCCAGTTCCCGGCGCACCGCACCGAGCTGGACGCGCTGGCGCACGAGTGTCAGGGCGGGGCGCGCAGCCAGCGAGAGGGGCAGGAGCGGGTGACTCAGCTGCATGAACTCGCCACCACCCGGGCCGTGCTGGGGCGCCGCTCCTCGCAGGAGTTCCAGTCGCTGGCCGCCGGACGGGAGACGGATCTGATCCGCCGGCTCGCCGAGGTGCTGCGGCGGGCGGTGGCGGAGCGGAAGGACGGGGAGCATCCGGAGGACCCGCCGTTCGCGCTGGTCGTCGACTCGTTCGAGGAGGCGCAGTACCGCGGATCGCCGGTGGTGGGCCGGATGGTGGCGATCGGTCTCTCGTTCCAGAGCGTCTATCCGCGGATGCGGCTCATCGTCTCCGGGAGGGCGCCGGTCGAGCATCCGGCGAAGACCGTCGAGTCGCTCGACATCGAACTCGGTGAACTCGATCCGGAGGCGGCCGTCGGTCTGCTGACGTCCTGCGGGGTCAAGGACCCGGAGGTGGCACGGGCGCTGGCGGACCGGGTCGGCGGCCACCCGCTCAGTCTGAAGCTGGCCGCCCGCGCCGCCATCCTCGCGGGCGCCGGGGCCGAGCGGACCTGCGAGCTGATCCGCAGCCTGCCCGAACGCCGTCATCAGGTCTTCCGCCGGGTCGACCAGCTGCTGGTCCAGGGGATTCTCTACGACCGCATCCTCAGCCACATCACCGACGAGAACGTCCGCCGGCTCGCCCGCCCCGGGCTGGTGCTCCGGTTCATCACGCCCGAGATCATCAAGGAGGTGCTCGCCGAACCCTGTGGGCTCCAGGTGGCGTCGGCGGACGAAGCCCGGGCGCTCTTCGAGGAGTTCGGCCGGCTGGACATGGTCGAGCCGGCCCGCCCGGACGCCGTGCGCTACCGCAGCGATGTCCGCGCCATCATGCTGCGGCTGCCGGGCGGCGACCGTACCGACGTGATGCGCGAGGTCGAACGGCGCGCGGTCGAGCACTACGCCGCGCGCGACGGCCTGGAGGCGCGAGCCGAGGAGATCTACCACCGGCTGCGGCTCGATGAGAACCCGCGCTCGGTGGAGGAGCGGTGGCTGCCGGGCGTCGAGCGGTTCCTGGTCGGGGCGCAGCAGGACATGACGCCGCGCGCCGCGGGCCTGCTGACGGCCAGGCTCGGCGGCGGTACTCCCGATCAGGTCGCGGCGGGCGCCGACCAGGAGGACTGGGAACGGATCGCGGCCCGCGAGGTGGAGGATCTGCTGGCGCAGGGCTACGCCCAGGCGGCCTTCGACCGGCTCGGCCGACGACAGCCCTGGACCCCGTGCAGCCCTCTGCACGCGCTGCTCGCCGAGGCCCTCAACCGGCTCTGCCGGCGGGAGGAGGCCCTTCGGGCCACGGCGGACGCCATCGACGGGGCGGAGCGCGCGGGCTGCGGGGAGCGCCGGCTGGAGCTGCTGCTGCTCTCCGCCCGGCTCTCGGAGGAGGCGGGTGACCTGGAGAGCGCGGGCCGTGCGCTGCGGGTGGCGGAGGATGTCGCGGTCGGTCTGGGGCAGGACCTCGAAGCGATGGGCGCGCTGCTGGCCCGCGCCCGGCTGACGGCGGGCGCCGACGGGGCCGACCCGGAGGCGGACCGTCAACTCGCCGAGCGGCTGCGGATGTTGCCCGATGCCGTGCTCGCCGACCGGCCGGTGCTGGTCCGCGCGGTCGCCTCACAGATCTACGACCGGGCCCCCGGCGCCCTCGACCATGCGCTGGAGGTGGTGGGGCTGCCGGCCGACGACGAGACGCTGGACACGCTGGGCGCGGCGATGCGCCGCGCGACCAGCCGGCAACCGGCGCTGCTGGGCCGGGTGATGGAGATCCTGGACGAGGCCGCGGGTCCGTCCCGGGAGCCGGCCGGCGGCGCGCCGACCGGCATCACCGGGATCCTGCGGCTGGCCCGGGACCGCGGCACCCTCGACACGCTCGCCCGGCGGCTGCTGGCCGTACGCGACAAGAGCGGGGAGATCGTCGCCGGGGTGGCCGCGGCCATGGGCGCGGGCACCGGTGCCCGTACGGCGAGCCACGCGGCCCCCGGGCCGGAGCACGGGGGCCATGCGCAGGACGAAGGGAGCGGCCCCGCGGGGCCTGAGGACCGATGACCGCCTATCTCTCGCCCGATGAGATCCGCCAGGTGCTGGACGCCGCGGTGGAGACCGGGCTGGCCGACCCCACCGTCCGGCCGCTGCTGCTCGACGGCATCATGCCCCGCTACCGCAGCACGCTGCCGCTGCATCCGGCGCCCGGCCGGCAGGCGCACTCCGACCTGAACGAGATGAACCGGGTGGAGCGGCTGGTGGACGGCTCGGTGCCGCTGGAGATCTGGCTGCGCAACGCCGTCGCCGAGACCACCGAGGCCACCCCGCTCACCGTCTTCCAGAAGGCCCTGGACGATGTGGCGCGGCAGGCGGGCGGTGAGCCGGATGTGCTGGCCGGACTGCCCTCCCCCACCGCGGAGATCAAGGAACAGATCGTCCACCGGGACGACACGGTGCCGATCGGCTTCCTCCGCGGCGGTGAGCTGGCGGGTGGTGCGGTGGCCCGGCTCAAGGTGCCGCCGTACCAAGGGGGCGCTCCGCTCCAGCCGAACGGCTTCCCGCACTCCGGTACGGGGTGGCTGATCGCTCCGGATCTGCTGGTCACCAACCACCATGTGGTCAACGCCAGGGCCGGGACCGGGGCGGGGCGGCCGCTCGCCGACGCCGGGGATCTGGGCCTCCAGGCCCAGCACACCCTTGCCCGGTTCGACTTCGACACCGATGAGGTGGAGACGGAGGAGGCCACCGTCAGTGAACTCGTCGCCGCGGACGCGGAGCTGGACTACGCCGTGCTGCGGCTGGCCGCCGAGCCCGCGCGGCCGGTGCTGAAGCTGGCGGCGGAGCCGCTGCGGGTCACCGGCGGCGACTATGTGGCCGTCAACATCATCCAGCACCCGGGTGGCCAGCCGAAGCGGGTCGCGCTGCGCAACAACCTCGTCTACGAGGCGGACGAGACCGATGTCCGCTACTTCACCGACACCCGGGGCGGGTCCTCGGGGTCACCGGTCTTCACGGACGACTGGCGGGTGGTGGCGCTCCACCGGGGGACCCGGCGGGTGGAGAACGTGCAGTTCCAGGGCAGGACGACGGCCTTCGTCAATGTCGGCACCCAGATGCGCAGCGTCATGCGCCATCTACAGACCAGCAGCCCCGGTCTCCATGCCGAGATCGAGACGGCGCAACAGGCCGCCCAGCGCGGCTGAGGAGGCGAGATGCACAGTCGGCGCAGATCACCGGTGGCGGCCGGTCCCGAGCAGGTCTTCTCGGACCTGCGGGAGGTCGCAGCAAGGGTGAAGGACGGGCTGAGCTGGGAGATCCCGGAATCCCTGGAGGAGCTGCCGCCCGAGGAGCTGCCCGCCGGACAGATCGGGCAGTTCGCCCAGCAGGAGCGGGCCCGGGTGCTGTCGGCGGGCGCCAGCGGTCTGGAGAAGCTCGCCGAGGGGCGGGCGGACGAGATCGACGACGACGAGTCCTTCGGCATGGAAGCCATCGTGCTGCTCGAAGGGCGCCCCGCCATCCTCGTCCAGAACCATGACTTCGCGCCGCAGCAGGGCGACTGGGCGGTGCTGGACGGCCATCGGGCGGCGATCCGGGAGTCGCTCGCGCGGGTGGGCCGGGTCGAGCTGTCCGGGCATCTGAGCCTGGACTGGCTGGGTACGGCGTTCCTGGTCGGCCCGGACGTGGTGCTGACGAACCGTCATGTGGCGGCGGAGTTCGCCCGTGGCGACGGCACCGGCTGGACCTTTCAGCAGGGCATCAGCGCCCGGCTCGACATGGGTGAGGAGTACGGCGGCGACGCGGCAGGCGGCGGCCCGGCCTATGACGTCGTCAAGGTGCTGGGCATCCATGAGGACGTGGACCTGGCCCTGCTGCGGGTCGCGCCGCCGGCCGGTGGCGGGCCGCTGCCCGCGCCGCTGGCCGTGGCCGCGGACGCGCCCGCCGATCTGCCCGGACGCCCGGTGTACTGCGTCGGCTATCCGGCGTACGACGGCCGGCGCAACGAGCCGGAGTCGATGCGCCGGATCTTCATGGACATCTACAACGTCAAGCGGCTTCAGCCCGGCACCACCACGGAGCTGGTGCCGGGCCAGAACGTCATCAAGCACGACTGTTCCACGCTCGGCGGCAACAGCGGCTCACCCGTCATCGACCTCACCGACCACCGGGTCCTGGGCCTGCATTTCGGCGGCCGCTACGGCTTCGGCAACTTCGCCGTGCCGCTGTGGCAGCTGGTGGAGGATCCGCTGTTGAGCCGGGCCGACATCAACTTCGTCTGAGCCGTCGCGGGTTGGCCGCGTCCACCCCGGTCAGCCCGACTTCTTGACGAACTCGGTGGTGTAGGTCTTCTTCAGATCCACCGTGGCGTCCTTGAGGTTGGGGTTGAATGCCTTCAGCACACGCTCGACGGTCGCCGGCCCGTCGGACGGCATCACCCCGTCCTCGGTGAACATCGGCAGGGTGTCCTTGATCGCCTGGGCGTAGAGCTTCTTGCCGCCCTGGGCGTAGTCGGCGGGCATCTTCGCGGCGATCTGCTCAGGGGTGTGCGTGGACATCCACTTGAGGGTCTTCACAAAGGCGTTGGCGAGCTTCTGCACGGTCTTCTTGTGGCTGTTCACCCAGTCGGTGTTCATGTAGAGACTGGACGACGGGTAGGGGCCGCCGAGCGCCTTCTGTGAGCCCTCGGGGGTGCGCATATCGAGCAGGACCTTGCCGAGGTTCTTGTCCACGACCTGGGCGACCGTCGGATCCGTCGTCATCCCGCCCTGGATCGAGCCCTGTTGGAGGGCCGAGAGGAAGGTCTGGCCGGCGCCGACCGCGACCGGGGTGAACTCGTTCGTCTGCACACCGTTCTTCACCGCGAGGTACTTGGTCAGGAAGTCGGTGGAGGAGCCGAGGCCGGTGACGCCCAGCTTCTTGCCCTTGAAGTCCTTGGGCGAGGTGAGCTCGCCGGCCGCCTTGTTCGAGACGACCTCGACCTCGCCGGGGGCGTGCGCGAGCTGTACCACCGATTCGACCTGCTTGCCCTTGACCTGAAGATCGAGGGTGTGGTCGTAGAAGCCGACGACGCCCTGGACGTCGCCGGAGACCAGCGAGGTGGTGGCCTGCACACCGGCCGGTTCGGTGAGCAGGGTGACGTGAACGCCTTCGTCCTCGAAATAGCCGAGCTGCTGGGTGAGTCTCGCGGGCAGATAGATGACCTTGTCGAGGCCGCCCACCATGATCTTGATCTTGCCGTTCGCGTCGTCCGAGGCGGCGGCCCCGGACGTGCCGCCACCGCAGGCGGTGAGGGTGGTCAGGGTGAGGCCGGCGGCGGCCAGAGCGACCGGGAACTTCCGTGCGGTACGCATGAGTCACGTCCTTGTGAGGTGGGAACGGATGGGTGGGTTCGGCTCGGCGGCCGCCCGCGGGGTCGGCCGGACGGCTCAGCGGCCGCCCGCGGTATCGGCGGGCTTCCAGCGGAAGAGCCGCCGTTCGAGGAAGGCCAGCAGCCCCTCGGCGAGCAGCGCGACCACCGCGAGGATCACCATGGCGGCGTACACCCCGGCCGCGTTGAAGGTGCCCTGGGACGCCGAGACCAGCAGGCCCAGGCCCTTGGTCGCACCGATGTACTCACCGACGATCGCGCCGATCAGCGCGAAGCCGAAGCTGACGTGCAGGCTGGTGAAGATCCACGAGGTGGCGGAGGGGATCACCACGTACAGGGTGACCTGGCGGTTGCTCGCGCCGAGGATCCGGGAGTTGGCGACCAGGTTGCGGTCGACCTCCCGTGCGCCCTGAAAGGCGTTGAAGAACACCGGGAAGAAGACGAGGACGACGGCGGAGGCGACCTTGGAGGCCGGTCCGAGGCCGAACCAGATGAGGAAGATGGGGGCCAGGACGATCCGCGGGAGGGCGTTGAGCACCTTGATGTACGGGCCGAGCACATCCGCGAGGAAGCGGATCCGGCCGAGCGCGATCCCCAGCACCACACCACCGATGACACCGATCACCCAGCCGAGCAGCGCCTCGTAGAGCGTGTACCAGATCTGCTCCCACAGCGAGCCCTGCGGGGTGCCGTGCAGCGCCCACTGACTCATCTGGTCCCAGATCTTCGAGGGCATCGAGAAGTTGAACGGATCGATGACGGCGGCCCGGGCCAGCCCCTCCCACAGCCCGAGCAGCCCGACGAGCAGCAGCACCCGGGTGCCGTGGACCAGGAAGGTGTGCCGGCGCGCGGCCCGCTCTCTGGCCCGGGATCGGACCGTACGGCCCGCGCCGGCCGGGGACTTGGCCGGCGCGACGGTCTCAGGCGGCATCTGCGGCACCCCTCTCGCGGGTGATCCGGACCTCTTCGCCGAGCGAGGACCAGATCTCCCGGTAGATCTCGATGAACCTCGGCTCCAGCCGGACCGATTCGACCTTCCGGGGGCGCGGCAGACCGATCTCGAAGACCTCCTTCACGGTCGCCGGGCCGGCGGTCATGACCACGACCTTGTCGGCGAGGGCGATGGATTCCTCCAGGTCGTGGGTGACGAACACGACGGAGGCGCCGGTCCCCGACCACAGCTCCAGCAGTTCGTCCGACATCAGCGCCCGGGTCTGGACGTCGAGCGCGGAGAACGGCTCGTCCATGAGCAGGAGTTCGGGGTCGTTGACGAAGGTCGCGGCGAGGGCGACCCGTTTGCGCTGCCCGCCGGACAGCTGGTGCGGATAGCGGTCCTCGAAGGCGGCCAGTCCGACCCGGGCCAGCCAGTCCCGCGCCCGCCGCCGGGCCTCGGCCTTGGGTACGCCGCGGAAGCGGGGGCCGGCCATCACGTTCGACAGCACGGTGCGCCAGGGGAAGACGGCGTCCTGCTGGAAGACGAACCCGATCTTGTCCCCGATGCCGCGGACCGGCTCACCGCCGACCAGCACCTCGCCTTCCGTGGGCTCCTCCAGGCCGCTGACCAGCGTCAGCGTGGTGGACTTACCGCACCCGGTGGGCCCGACGACCGCGACGAACTCACCGCGCTCGACGACCAGATCCAGATCCCGGACGGCGGTGTGCAGCGCCCCCGAGGGCGTCCGGAATGCCTTGCTCGTACCCCGCAGTTCGATCGCGGGGCTCGTGTGGCTACTCATGGGCCGCGAGGCTAGGAGCGATACGGGCCGCAACGGCAGCCTTGTGGGCGCAAGCCGCCTTTCTGCGCGCAAACCCTGTTGTGCTCATTTTGCTCACGCTAGAACCACTAAGGGGCTACCAGGGGGTACACAGGTGCTCACGCACGGCTTACGGTGCCGGCACCCCACAAGAAAAAGGAAGTTTCGGTTCCGCACGGGTGCGGAGGGCCGGAGACAAGGGAGAGCCCATGCGGATCCGCTGGCCCCGACGGGTCTTTGCGCAGGTACTGACCGCGCAAGTGGCCCTGACCACCGGGGTCATGGTGCTCGCCACCAGTCTCTTCCTCGCCCCGCTCGGCGCCGAGCTGGACGACCAGGCGATGCGCCGGGCCCTGTCCATCGCCCAGACCACCGCCGCCGACCCGAACCTCGCCCGGGAGCTGGTCGCCACCGCGCCGGACGCCCACGGGCCGGTGCAGGCCGACGCGGAGCGGATCCGTACCGCGACCGGCGCGCTGTACATCGTGGTGATGGACACCCGCGGAGTGCGCTGGTCGCACACCCACCCCGCGGAGATCGGCCGGCATGTCTCCACCGACCCGAGCCGGACCCTCGCCGGACGGCAGGTGCGGCAGATCGACACCGGCACGCTGGGGCGTTCGGCCCGCGCCAAGGTGCCGCTGCGCGATGACCGCGGCCGGATCGTCGGCGCGGTGTCGGTCGGGATCGCCTACGACAGCGTCCGGGAGCGGCTGCTCGGCACCATCCCGGAGCTGCTGCGGTACGCGGGCGCCGCGCTGGCCGTCGGAGTGCTGGCCGCCATCGTGCTCTCCCGCCGGCTGCGCCGCCGTACGCACGGGGTGGCGTTCGCCGATATCTCCGCACTGCTCGAAGAGCGCGAGGCGATGCTGCACGGTATCCGTGAGGGCGTGGTCGCCGTCGACCGGCGCGGCCGGATCAGGCTGGTCAATGACGAGGCCGGACGGCTGCTGGGACTGGACGCCCGGGCGGCCGGCCGGGCGCTGGAGGAGGTGCTGCCGCCGGGCCGGACGGCCGAGGTGCTGGCCGGGCGGGTGGCCGGCCCGGATCTGCTGGCCGTCAGCGGCGGCCGGGTGCTGGTCGCCAACCGTATGCCGACCCAGGACGGCGGGGCGGTGGTGACGCTGCGGGACCGTACCGAGCTGGAGTTGCTGGGGCGTGAACTGGACAGCACCCAGGGGCTGTTGGACGCCCTGCGGGCCCAGGACCACGAGCACGCCAACCAGTTGCACACCGTGCGCGGGCTGCTGGAGCTCGGCCGGTACGAGACGGCGGTGGAGTTCGTCACCGAAGTGGCCAGTGCGCAGCGGGCGTCCGCGGAACAGATCGCGGAGCGGGTGTCCGATCCGCTGCTGTCCGCGCTGCTCGTCGGCAAGGCGGCGATCGCGGCCGAACGCGGGGTCTCCCTGCGGGTGTCACCATCGACGCTGCTGCCCGACGCCGTGGTCGACCCGCGCGACCTGGTGACGGTGCTGGGCAACCTCCTCGACAACGCGCTGGACGCCGCCGCGGAGCGCCGCCGCGCCGAGCCGTTCGTCGAGGTGGAGCTGCGGGCCGAGCACCGCACCGCCGTACTGCGGGTCTCGGACACCGGGCCGGGCGTGCCACCGGAGCTACGGGAGCGGATCTTCGCCGAGGGCTGGTCCACCAAGGCCGCCCGGCCCGTCCCCGGGGAGGGCGCGCCCGCGGGCCCGGTGGCCTTCCACCGCGGCCGGGGCATCGGCCTGGCGCTGGTGCGCCGCCTCGCCGAACGCTATGGCGGGATGGCCAGGGTGACCGCCCGCGCGGGCGGCGGTGCGGTCTTCACCGTCGTCCTGCCCGAGGCCCTCGCCCCGGAGGACGCCTCGGTGCGGGGCGCACCCCGGTGTCCGGAGCGGATGGAGCGGATGGAGCGCCCGGAACGGCCGGAACGAATGGAGTCACGGAAGCGAAGACCCTTGGGGAGCGGAACCGCACGATGATCGATGTCCTGGTCGTGGACGACGACTTCCACGTCGCCGAGATCAATGCCGCGTATGTGTCCCAGGTGTCCGGCTTCCGGGTCACCGGCCGCGCACACACCGCCGCCCAGGCGCTGGCCACACTGGAGCGCACCCATGTCGATCTGGTGCTGCTCGACCACTATCTTCCCGACGAGACGGGCCTGAGCCTGGTCCGCCGGCTGCGGCAGCTCGGCCACCGCACCGACGTGATCATGGTGACCGCGGCCCGGGACGTCGGCACGGTCCAGGACGCGATGCGCTCCGGGGCGCTGCAATATCTCGTCAAGCCGTTCGGCTTCTCCGGGCTGCGCGCCAAGCTCGACGGCTATGCGGCGCTCCGCCGGACCGTCGAGGGACTGGGTGGCCGGGGCGACGCCGGCCAGGAACAGGTGGACCGGATCTTCGGTGCCTTCCGGACCACCGACGCCCCGCACACCGAGCTCCCCAAGGGCCACTCGGCCGCGACCGTCGACCTGATCCGCCGGGTCCTGGGCGCGTCCGGACACCCGCTGTCCGCCCACGAGGTCGCCGCACGCGCCGGCGTCAGCCGCTCCACCGCCCAGCGCTATCTGAAGCACCTCGAACGCAGCGGCCACATCACCCTCACCCTGAAATACGGGGACACCGGGCGCCCCGAACACCGCTACCGCTGGGCGGGCACCCACTGACCGTCCCGTCCGCCGGACGCCGACCCACAGTCGCCGCTCGCAGGGCCCGTCCGGCTCCCCCGGGGCATCCATCCCCCTTGGCCGCAGCCGGAGTTGCCCCCTCCGCCGCTCCATGGCAGCGGGCGCCGGCCGCCCCCTAGGCTGCCGATCATGAATGCAACGACAGCCAACGGAACGGACCCCGGGCCGGAGATCCTGGACGCCCGCCAGCTGGCCGCCGACGCGGACCGGGCGGCGGACTTCGCCGAGGCGGCCCACCGGATCCTGGCGGACCTGGTCAACGGCGGCGCACCGCTCGGCTGGGTCGACCCGCCCGGACGGAGCGAGGTGGCGGAGCTGGCCGACCGTGTCCTGCGTGCCGCACACACCGGGGACGGGGCACTGCGGGCGGCGTACGCGGGCCCGCGGCTGGTCGGGCTGGGGTACTGGCTGCGCTATGCCCGGCCGACCAATCGGCAGCATGCGGATCTGGAGAAGATCGCGGTGGCCTCCGAGGCCCATGGCCGGGGCCTCGGCCGGTCGCTGACCAGCGCCTTGGTCGAGGACGCCCGGGACGCGGGGATCGAGGTCCTCACGCTGGACGCCCGGGCCGACAACACCAGGGCACTGACCCTCTACCGGTCGCTCGGCTTCCGTGAATACGGCCGGCTGCCCGACTTCGTGGCGATGGGCGGCCGCCGCTACGACAAGGTCTTCTACATGCTGGACTTCCGCGACGGCGGACGGCGTGACGAGGCATGGCCCCACCCGCAGTAGCGGAGGCGGTACGGAGCGGAACTGAAGCGGGAGGGAGTGGCGCGGACTCCGGCTCCATCCGGAGATGATCTGCGCCGCACCCCTTGACAGCTCCCCCGGCTGGACTCGACGATCCCGGGGTGAACCTGTCAGACAGCCAGACAGCTGGCGAGATGCCCCGACGGATCAGCGCGATGGAAGCGGTCCTGAACCATCTGCGCGGTGCCATCGAGCGGGGCGAGTACGCGGTCGGGGACAAGCTCCCCTCCGAGGCGGAGCTCTGCCGGCGGCTGGAAGTGAGCAGACCCGTGCTCCGGGAGGCGCTGCGGGCGCTCCAGACCATGGGGCTCACGGTCTCGCGCACCGGCAAGGGCACCTTCGTCATCTCCGCCGGCGCCGTGGCGGACCCGACCTTCGGCGACTACGCGGCGAGCGACCTGCTCGAGGTCCGTCGCCATGTGGAGATCCCGGTGGCCGGTTACGCGGCGGTGCGCCACACGACGGAGGACCTCGATCAGCTGAACCATCTGCTGGAGCGGATGGAGCAGGAGACCGACACCACCGCGTGGGTGGCGATGGACAGCCTCTTCCATCTCGCCATCGCCCAGGCGGCCGGCAATCCGGTCTTCCGCCGGGTCATCGAGGAGATCCGGGATGCGCTGGCCCGCCAGTCCGCCTTCCTCAATGAGCTCGGCGGCCGGCGCGAGCAGTCGAACCGGGAACACCGGGCGATCGTCGAGGCACTCGTCGACCGCTCCGAGCACGACGCGGTGGAAGCCATGGCGCACCACCTCGCCCGCGTCGAGACGACGCTGACCACCATCGTGCGGTCCCAGCACCGCACGGACCCCTCCACGGAAGACGAGGATCACGCGTGAGCGAGCAATCCCTCCGGCAGGCGGAACGGCAGCAACAACAGAGCACCTCGCAGGACGCCGCGCAGCGGCAGCCGGGCGGGCATGTGGACGCCGGTGACGCCGGCTACCAGAAGTCCCTGAAGTCCCGGCACATCAACATGATCGCGATCGGCGGGGCCATCGGCACCGGCCTGTTCCTCGGCGCCGGCGGCCGGCTCGCCAGTGCCGGACCGTCGCTGGCCGTGGCGTACGCGCTCTGCGGTCTGTTCGCCTTCCTCGTGGTGCGCGCGCTGGGTGAGCTGGTGCTGCACCGGCCGTCCTCGGGTGCGTTCGTGTCCTACGCCCGGGAGTTCCTCGGCGAGAAGGGCGCGTTCGTCGCGGGCTGGATGTACTTCCTGAACTGGGCGACCACCGGAATCGCCGACATCACGGCGGTGGCGACCTATACGCACTACTGGGGCATGTTCTCCGACATACCGCAGTGGGTGATCGCGCTGATCGCGCTCGCGGTCGTGCTGACCGTGAACCTGATCTCCGTGAAGATCTTCGGCGAGCTGGAGTTCTGGTTCGCGATCGTCAAGGTCGGTGCGCTGGTCGTCTTCATGCTGATCGGCATCTTCCTGCTGGTCACCCAGCACCCGGTCGGCGGCCACTCCCCCGGCCCCTCGCTGGTCACCGACCACGGCGGCATCTTCCCGACCGGGACCCTGGCGATGCTGCTGGTCATCCAGGGTGTGGTGTTCGCCTATGCGTCGGTCGAGCTGGTCGGTGTCACGGCGGGCGAGACCGCGGAGCCGGAGAAGATCATGCCGAAGGCGATCAACTCCATCATGTGGCGGGTGGCCGTCTTCTACGTCGGCTCGGTGGTCCTGCTGGCGATGCTGCTGCCCTGGAGCGCGTACTCGGCCGGGGAGAGCCCCTTCGTCACCGTGCTGTCCAAGATCGGGATACCGGCCGCGGGCGGCGTGATGAACCTCGTCGTGATGACCGCCGCGATGTCCAGCCTCAACTCCGGCCTCTACTCCACCGGGCGCATTCTGCGCTCGATGGCGATGTCCGGCTCCGCGCCGCGGTTCACCGGCGTGATGAGCCGCAGCCAGGTCCCGTACGGCGGCATCCTGCTCACCTCGGGGATCTGTGTGCTGGGCGTGGGCCTCAACTATGTCGTGCCGAGCGAGGCGTTCGAGATCGTGCTGAACTTCGCGGCGATCGGCATCCTCAGCACCTGGGCGATGATCATGCTCTGCCATCTGCTCTTCTGGCGGAAGGCCCGCGCCGGGCAGCTCGTCCGCCCCGGCTACCGGCTCCCCGGCTCCCCGTGGACCGAGTGCGTGACGCTGGCCTTCCTGGCGGGCGTCCTGGTGCTGATGTGGGCCGACGGCGGAGCCGGCCGCACCACCGTGCTGTCGCTGCCGCTGATCGTGGCCGCACTGGTCGGCGGCTGGTTCCTGGTACGGGGCCGGGTCGGCACGCTCCAGGAAGCCGCGGCGGCACAGGCACGCGGCGAGCACCCGGACACCACACCCCCCGCTCAGCGCACCAAGAACACCCACGGCACAGACAACCCCCACAGCACCGAAAGCACCGAGAACTGATCATGAGTCAGAGCACCACCCTGCCGCCGCACCGCACCGCGGGCGCACCGCCCGCGGTCCGCGAACCGGCCCATGTCCCCGTCGCCCATGTGGTGCGCGGAGGCATCGTCGAGGGCGTCCACCACGGCTCCGTCGTGGTGCTGGCGGCCGACGGGAGCGTGGCATTCCAGGCGGGCGACATCGAGGCCGCGTGCTATCCGCGCTCGGCACTCAAGCCGGTCCAGGCGGTCGGCCTGCTGCGCGCGGGCCTGCCGCCGCTGGACGATCCGGCGCTGGCCCTGGTGGCGGCCAGCCACTCCGGCGAGGAGCGGCATCTGGCCACGGCCCGGGACATCCTGGCCGCCGGCGAGCTGACCGAGGACGAACTGCGCAATGTCCCCGATCTGCCGTACGACCCCGCCGTACGCGACGAGTGGATCCGGCGCGGTCTGGGGCCCACCCGGCTCGCACAGAACTGCTCGGGCAAGCACGCCGCCATGCTGCTGACCTGCCGCACCCGGGGCTGGGACCTGGACAGCTACCTCGATCCCGGCCACCCGTTGCAGCGGGAACTCGCCGCGACGGTCGAGGACCTCACCGGCCAGGGCATCGCCCGGGTCACGGTCGACGGCTGCGGCGCCCCGCTGTTCTCCGTCTCCCTCCACGGGCTGACCCGGGCCGCCGCCCGGCTGGCGACGGCCGCCCCCGGCACCGAGGAGGGCCGGGTCGCCCACGCCATGCGCACACACCCGGAGATGGTGTCCGGCAGCCGGCGGGACGTCGCCCGGCTGGTGCGGGCGGTGCCCGGGCTGCTCGCCAAGGACGGCTTCGAGGGCGTGCAGATCGCGGCCCTGCCGGACGGGCGGGCGGTCGGTGTGAAGATCGCCGACGGCGGTGACCGCGCCCGGATGCCGGTGACGGCGGCGGCCCTGGCGCACTGCGGCATCGACCCCGGCCTCCTCGCCCCGTTCGCCACCGCACCTGTCATCGGGGGCGGCGCCCCGGTCGGGGCCCTGCGGGCGACGAACATCCTTGCTCCGCAGGCTACCTGACGCTCCATCACCTCCCCGCTCGGGCCACCCGCCCGGCCTCCTCCCCCTCTGCTCCACCTCACAAAGGACCCGCTGCACCATGACTTCCGCCGGCCACCGCCGCGAACACGATCTGCTCGGCGACCGGGAGATACCCGCCGAGGCGTACTGGGGCGTGCACACCCTGCGCGCCGTGGAGAACTTCCCCATCACCGGTACGCCGATCGCCACCTACCCGCACCTGATCAACGCGCTCGCCGCCGTCAAGGAGGCCGCGGCCCGGGCCAACGAGGACCTCGGACTGCTCGACACCGAGCGGGCCGACGCGATCGCCGCCGCCTGCCGGGAGATCCGGTCCGGCGGGCAGCTGCACGACCAGTTCGTCGTCGATGTCATCCAGGGCGGCGCCGGGACCTCGACGAACATGAACGCCAACGAGGTGATCGCCAACCGGGCGCTGGAGATCCTGGGCCATGACAAGGGCGACTACCGCCATCTGCACCCCAACGAGCACGTCAATCTGAGCCAGTCGACGAACGACGTCTACCCGACGGCCGTCAACGTCGCCACGATCATCGCCGTCCGGGAACTGCTCGACTCGATGGCCGTCCTGCGTACGGCCTTCGCGGCCAAGGCCGAGGAGTTCCGCGACATCCTCAAGATGGGGCGCACCCAGCTCCAGGACGCGGTGCCGATGACCCTGGGCCAGGAGTTCTCGGCGTACGCGGTGATGCTGGAGGAGGACCAGAGCCGGCTGGCGGAGGCGGTCCTGCTCATCCACGAGATCAACCTCGGCGCCACCGCCATCGGCACCGGCCTCAACGCCCCCAAGGGCTACGCCGAGGCGGCCCGCACCCACCTGGCCGCCCTCACCGGACTGCCGCTGGTCACCGCCGCCAATCTGGTCGAGGCCACCCAGGACTGCGGCGCGTTCGTCCATCTGTCGGGTGTCCTCAAGCGCATCGCCGTCAAGCTCTCGAAGAGCTGCAACGATCTGCGGCTGCTGTCCTCCGGCCCGCGGGCCGGGCTCGCGGAGATCAACCTGCCGCCGGTGCAGGCCGGTTCGAGCATCATGCCCGGCAAGGTCAACCCGGTCATCCCCGAGGTCGTCAACCAGGTCGCCTTCGAGGTCATCGGCAACGACGTCACCATCACCATGGCGGCCGAGGCGGGCCAGCTCCAGCTCAACGCCTTCGAGCCGGTCATCCTGCACTCCCTCTCGGAGAGCATCACGCATCTGGGGGCGGCCTGCCGCACCCTCGCCGAGCGCTGCGTGGTGGGCATCACCGCCAACACCGAGACGCTCCTGGCCAGTGTGCAGAACTCCATCGGCCTGGTCACCGCCCTCAACCCGCACATCGGCTACACCGCCGCCACCGCGATCGCCAAGGAGGCACTCGCCACCGGACGCGGCGTCGCCGAACTCGTCCTGGAACAGGGACTGCTCCCGGCCGACCGCCTCGCGGCACTGCTGCGCCCGGAGGAAATCGCCGGCACGGGCGGTGACTTGAGCACGGTCTGAGCCCTCGCCGCACCGCGGCACCCCGGACCCTCCGGTCCGCACGGGCCGGGCGGGCGTCCCCCTTCGGGACACCCGCCCGGCCCGTTGACGTGTAGTGCCAGGGCAAGTGCCGTCGGTCGACGGCTTCCGTCCCCGCCCTCCCGATCGGCGGAGGTTCGTCCGTGGTCCGGAGGGTTTACCGGTCGTTCACTTGATGGGTTCCTGATCGCTTCGACGCAAAACCTACCCACCGGTCGGCCCGGAAGAGTTCACGTGTCCGGGCCTGATCGGCCAGGTGCGGCGGCTCTAGGTTTCTCCCCGATGACCAGTCGGCAAGGCGCGCAACTCCCCATTTTCCGCTGTGCTTTGATGAAGGAGTAAATGTGGAACGTCGTACCTTCCTGCGCGGAGCCGTCATCGGCACCTCGGCCGCCGCCTTCGGCGGCACTCTCATGCACGGCGCCGCCTACGCAGCTCCGGCCCAGATCGGCCCCGGCCCGTACGGCGCGCTGGGCGCCGCCGACGCCAACGGCATCCAGCTGCCCAGCGGCTTCAGCAGCCGGGTCATCGCCCGCTCCAGCCAGGCCGTCTCCGGCACCTCCTACACCTGGCACAACGCCCCCGACGGCGGCGCCTGCTTCGCCGACGGCACGGGCTGGATCTACGTCTCCAACTCAGAGATCAACCCCAGCGGCGGCGCGAGCGCCGTCAAGTTCAACTCCTCGGGCACCATCACCGGCGCCTACCGCATCCTGTCCAACACCCGGCAGAACTGCGCGGGCGGCGCCACCCCGTGGAACACCTGGCTCTCCTGCGAAGAGGTCTCCCTCGGCTACGTCTACGAGACCGACCCGTGGGGGGTGAACGCCGCCACCCGCCGCGCCGCCATGGGCAAGTTCAAGCACGAGGCGGCCGCTGCCGACCCCGTGCGCCAGGTGATCTACCTGACCGAGGACGAAACCGACGGCTGCTTCTACCGGTTCGTCCCGACCACGTGGGGCAACCTGTCCGCCGGCACCCTCCAGGTGCTGGTTGCCGGCACCGGCACGTCCGGATCCTTCACCTGGGCTACCGTGCCCGACCCGGACGGCTCGCCCACCACGACCCGCAACCAGGTCTCCGGCGCCAAGCGGTTCAACGGCGGCGAGGGCTGCCACTACGCCGGCGACACCGTCTGGTTCACCACCAAGGGCGACAACCGCGTCTGGCAGCTCAACCTGGCGAACAGCACCTACGAGCTGACCTACGACGACAACCTGGTCAACCCCGGCCCCGCCCCGCTGACCGGCGTCGACAACGTCACCGGATCCTCCTCCGGCGACCTGTTCGTCGCCGAGGACGGCGGCAACATGGAGATCTGCATCATCACCCCGGACGACATCGTCACGCCGTTCCTGCGGATCACCGGCCAGTCCAGCTCGGAGATCACCGGACCGGCCTTCTCCCCCAACGGCACCCGGCTGTACTTCTCCAGCCAGCGCGGCACGAGCGGCAGCTCCTCGGGCGGCATCACCTACGAGGTCACCGGCCCCTTCCGCACCTGACCGACCCGAAACCCGCCTCCCGCTGCCAAGGCGGCGCGGGCAGTCGCCGGCCCGGCCCGCATGTCCGCGGGCCGGGCCTCGCTGTGCCCGATGAGTACCTGGCCAGGGCCGGCGGGGCCGTCGCACCGCTGCCGCCGTCGCCCTATGGGGCCGGGACCGCGGGGGTTCCCTCGTGGGCGTGCTGCCGGGGCGGGGTCCGGCGCACGATAAGGAGGAGGAGTACACCCGCCTGATGACGGTGCCGGGCGGCCGGCGGGCAGGATGGTCACAGGGCTGTCCGGCCGGCGGGACGGGCCGGGGCGGCGCCCGCAGCAGGCCACGAAGACACCGATCGGCACGAGAGAGAAGAGATCCGCATGCGTATCGCGCTGTGCCAGATGACGGCCACGACCGATCCGAAGGAGAACCTCGCGATCGTCCAGGACCAGGTCCGCCGGGCGGCGCGCGAGGAGGCCCGGCTGGCGGTCCTTCCGGAGGCGGCCATGGTGCGGTTCGGGGCCCCGCTCGGGCAGGTGGCCGAGCCGCTGGACGGGCCGTGGGCGGAGGGGGTGCGGGCGGTGGCCCGGGAGACCGGCGTGACCGTGGTGGCGGGCATGTTCACCCCGGCGGACGACGGGCGGGTGACCAACACCCTGCTGGCCACCGGTCCCGAGGTCGAGGAGTTCTACGACAAGATCCATCTGTATGACGCCTTCGGCTTCCGGGAGTCCGACGCGGTGGCCCCGGGCAAGCGCGTGGTGACCATCGATGTCGACGGGGTCCGGGTGGGCCTGGCGACCTGCTACGACCTGCGGTTCCCCGAACTCTTCCGGGCGCACGCCGATGCGGGGGCCACGGTGTCGGTGCTGCCCGCCGCCTGGGCCGCGGGGCCGGGCAAGCGTGCACAGTGGGACCTGCTGGTACGGGCGCGCGCCCTGGACGCGACGGTCTGGCTGGCGGCGGTCAATCAGGCCGCCCCGGATCCGCAGGCCGATCCGGAGGCCCCCACCAAGGCGCCGACCGGTGTCGGGCACAGCGCGCTGATCGGCCCCGACGGGACCGTACGCGGACAGCTGGGCGACCGGGCGGACCTGCTCGTCGGGGACGTGGACACCGAGGAGACCGCCCGGGTGCGGCGCGCGGTGGCGGTGCTGGACAACCGGAGCCTGTAGGCGGGCCCTCAGCCGTGCACCGCGTCCGCCGTCCCTGACGGTGCGTCACGGAGACCGAGCCGCAGATGCTCGACGTGGAAGAGGGCCTGGTCGAGGAGTTCGGCGACGTGGTGGTCGTAGAGGGCGTAGACGATCGAGCGGCCGTTGCGTTCGCCGGTGACCAGGCCGAGGTTGCGCAGCAGCCGGAGTTGGTGGGAGCAGGCGGACTGCTCCATGCCGACGGCGGCGGCGAGGTCACCGACCGCGCAGGGGCCTTCCTGAAGGCGGGCCAGGATGTGCAGCCGGGAGGGGGTGGACAGGGCCTGGAGGGTGGCCGCGACATCGGCGGCCCCCACGGCGTCCAGACGCTCGCGGGTGGTGGTGCGGTGGTCATCCATTCCATGGCCCATACGAGCCATCCTAACGACGATAAATGAAGACCTCTTCATTTGTTCCGGTACGGTGGGGGCCCTGTCGTTTCCCCGCCCGCGAAGGGTTGTTCCGGCATGCCTTCTGCCGTGTTGCCCCATCCGCCCCAGACCCCCACGGCCGATCGGAACGCCCCGCGCCGCACCCGGTTCCTCGACCGGCCCGAGGCCCGCTGGGCGGCCGCCGCCACCCTCGCGTTCCTCCTCGCGGCGCTGCTGCAACTCGGCGGCGCACCGGCCTGGTTGTGGGGTCCGCTGTATGCCGTCGCCTATGGGACGGGCGGTTGGGAGCCGGGCTGGTCCGGGCTGCGGGCGCTGCGGGAGAAGAGCCTGGACGTCGATCTGCTGATGATCGTCGCCGCGCTCGGGGCGGCCGCGATCGGCCAGGTCCGGGACGGTGCGCTGCTGATCGTCATCTTCGCCGTCTCCGGCGCCCTGGAGGCGCTGGCCACCGCCCGCACCCAGGATTCGGTACGCGGGCTGCTCGCTCTCGCACCCGGCACCGCGACCCGGCTGGCCGACGACGGCAGTGAGACGACCGTGGCCGCCGCGGACCTCGTGGTGGGGGACACCGTGCTGGTCCGTCCCGGCGAACGGGTCGGCGCGGACGGCCGGGTGCTGGACGGGGTCAGCGAGATCGACCAGGCCACCATCACCGGTGAACCGCTGCCGGTGATCAAGGAGCCCGGTGACGAGGTGTTCGCGGGCACCCTCAACGGCACCGGCGCGCTGCGGGTCAAGGTGGAGCGCGATGCCGATGCCTCCGTCCTCGCCCGGATCGTGGCCATGGTCGCGGAGGCGTCCGAGACCAAGGCGCCGGGCCAGCTGTTCATCGAGAAGGTCGAACAGCGCTACTCGGTCGGCATGGTGGCCGTCACGCCGGCCGTCTTCGTGATCCCACTGGCGTTCGGCGCGGATCCGGCGCGCGCCCTGCTGCGGGCGATGACCTTCATGATCGTCGCCTCGCCGTGCGCGGTGGTCCTGGCGACCATGCCGCCGCTGCTGTCCGCCCTCGCCAACGCCGGACGGCACGGCGTGCTGGTCAAGTCCGCCGTCGTCATGGAACGCCTCGGGCAGGTGGACCGCGTCGCCCTCGACAAGACCGGCACCCTGACCGCGGGCACGCACCGGCTCACCGCGGTCCGCCCGCTGTCCGGCTCCGGGATGACGGAGGAGACCCTGCTGACCCGGGCGGCCGCGGCGGAGTACGCCGGTGAACACCCCCTGGCCCGCGCGATCGTGGCCGCCGCCCGCGCCCGCGGCCTGGTCCTGCCCGCCGCCGGGGAGTTCACCGCCTCCCCCGGCACCGGCGTACGGGCCACCGTCGACGGCACCCGGATCGCGGTCGGCGCCCCGGCCCGGCTGCTGTCCGCCGGTGATCCGGCCGCCGCGGAGGCCGGCGCCCTCGTCACCGAGCTGGAGGAGGCCGGGTACACCGCCGTGCTGGTCCTCTGTGACGGGGTACCGGCCGGGGTGCTGGGCCTCGGCGACCGGCTGCGCCCCGACGCGGCGGCCACCGTCGCCAATCTCCGGTCGCTCACCGGACGCACCCCGATGCTGGTGACCGGCGACAATCCGCGCGCCGCCGGGCAACTCGCCGCGGCGGTCGGCATCACGGACGTCCGGGCCGGGCTGCTGCCCCAGGAGAAGGTCGGCGCCGTGCGTGCCCAGGAGGCGGCCGGGCACCGGGTGCTGATGGTGGGTGACGGGGTGAACGACGCACCGGCGCTGGCCGCCGCGCACACCGGGGTCGCCATGGGCCGGACCGGCTCCGACCTCGCGCTGGAGACCGCCGACGCGGTCATCGTCCGGGACGAACTCAGCAGCGTGCCCGCCGTGCTCGCGCTGTCCCGCACGGCCCACCGGCTGGTCGTCCAGAACCTGGTGCTGGCTTCGGTGTTCCTCTCCGGCCTGGTCCTCTGGGACCTGATCGGTGAACTCCCGCTGCCGCTGGGCGTCCTCGGCCATGAGGGCTCCACCGTCCTCGTCGGCCTCAACGGCCTGCGGCTGCTGCGCGAAGCGGCCTGGCGGCGGGCGGCGCGGCCCGCCCCGTGAGAGCGGCCCTGCCCCGGGGCACGCCGCGGCCGCTCAGCGGTCGGTGCGGATCACCACCGCCAGCGTGCGCGGACCGTGCACCCCCTCGACCCGCTCCAGCTCGATGTCGGAGGTGGCCGAGGGGCCGCTGATCATCGTGATCGGGTGCTCCGGCGTCAACTGCGCCACCGCCTCCGGCACTCCGGTCCGCACCGACGACAGCTCGACGACACAGACATGCAGATCGGGGACGAGGGTCAGCGCACGCCTGCCCTGGTCCGCGGCGGCGCCGTCCAGGAAGATCGTGCCGGTCTCGGCGCAGCTGACGGCGGAGCCCGTCACCACCCCGTCCAGCGCATCGAGCGAGGGCGCCGGCACCTCCGCGGAATCCGTCACCGTCTCCCCGTCGTACCCGGCCAGCCAGGCCGGATCGAGACCCGGGGGCACCCCGATCGTCCGTGCACCGTGCGCATGCAGCACCTCGGCGAGCACCGCCGCGGTGGTTCCGGCGGTGCAGGTGCGGACCTGCGCCCGGTAGTCGGCGAGCCGGTCGGCGAAGAGGGCGAGCCGCTCCTCGTCGGGCAGCGCGCGGCCGGTGCGATAGGCGCGGGGCACGGTCACCTCGGGCCCGTCGGAGAGGGACAGGGCGTCCCGGACACGGCGGAGCACCGTCTCCCGTGCGGTCGCGGTCACGATGCCTCCTGCGGATCGTCGTCGGTGTGCCGGGCGCCTTCTTCGGCCGCGGCCCGCATCGCGGCCGCGCCCTCGGCGGAGGCGAACCAGGAGCGGAAGGTCTGCTTGGGCGGGGCGGGGGTGTCACGGCTGTCGCTCCAGCCGTTGAGCGGCGGGGGCAGACGGGAGAGGGTGCCGTCCCGCCCCGCCGGCAGGCGTCCGAGCCCGGCCGCCTTCTGTGCGGCGGTGAACAGCCCGGTCCGCTTCATCACCGCGGCCGCGGCCTTCATCGCCAGCTTCTCCGCGGTCGTCCCGGACTGTTCGGTGTGCTGGTGCCGCAGCTCGACGAGGAGCGACGGGATATCGATCTTCACCGGGCAGGCGTCGAAGCAGGCTCCGCACAGACTGGAGGCGTACGGCAGCGAGCTGTTGGGATCGCCCTTGGCGCCGTGCATGCCGGCCAGCTGCGGGGTGAGCACCGCACCGATCGGGCCGGGGTACGTCGATCCGTAGGCATGGCCGCCCGTCCGCTCGTAGACGGGGCAGACGTTGAGGCAGGCCGAGCAGCGGATGCAGTTCAGCGCCGCGCGCCCGATCCGGTCCGCGAGCGCCGCGGTCCGCCCGTTGTCGAGCAGCACGAGATGGAACTCCTGCGGGCCGTCGCCCGGCGTCACTCCCGTCCACAGCGAGGTGTAGGGGTTCATCCGCTCACCGGTCGAGGAGCGCGGGAGCAACTGGAGGAAGACCTCCAGGTCCTGGAAGCGGGGCAGGACCTTCTCGATGCCCATGACGGTGATCAGCGTCTCGGGCAGTGTCAGACACATCCGGCCGTTGCCCTCGGACTCGACCACCGCCAGGGTGCCGGTCTCGGCGATGCCGAAGTTGGCTCCGGAGACGGCCACCTTGGTCGTCATGAACTTCTCGCGCAGGAACGCGCGCGCCGCGGCCGCGAGCCGGGCGGGGTCGGCGTCCAGTGCGGGGTCGACGCCCGGGATGTGCCGGAGGAAGATGTCCCGGATCTCCTCGCGGTTGCGGTGGATCGCGGGCACCAGGATGTGCGACGGCCGGTCATCGGCGAACTGCACGATCAGCTCGGCCAGATCGGTTTCCAGCGCCGCGATCCCCTGGTCCGCCAGATGCTCGTTGAGGCCGATCTCCTGTGTGGCCATCGACTTGACCTTGAGGATCTCGTCGCTGCCGGTCGCCCGCACCAGCCGGGTGACGATCTCGTTGGCCTCCACGCCGTCCCGGGCCCAGTGGACGGT
The DNA here is from genome assembly GCF_057708345.1 of Streptomyces sp. bgisy130. Lineage (NCBI taxonomy): Bacteria > Bacillati > Actinomycetota > Actinomycetes > Kitasatosporales > Streptomycetaceae > Streptomyces > Streptomyces sp. bgisy130. The sequence continues at coordinate 131,313 of NZ_JBYISA010000002.1, read as the reverse complement.
GCCGCCGCGCTCGGTGACCTTCCGCTCCAGCTGCTCCAGCAGTTCGGGCAGCCGGTTCATGGTGTCGGTCTTGATCGCCGAGCCGGTGTCGCGCAGCTGCTCCCAGTCGGGCAGTTCGCCGGTGACGGCGAGGCGCTTGGCGCGGATCGAGTGGGTGGCCTTGCCCAGATTGCGGCGCAGCTGCTCGTTGCCCAGCTCGTCGTGCGCGGCCCGGGGGAAGCTGCGCTCCCCGCGCAGATGGCCGGTCCCGTACGGGGAGCGCGGGGGGACGGCCGGCATGCCGAGGAAGGTGCCCTGTGTCGCGGGGCCGGTCGGACTGCTCATCGGGCGGCCTCCGTCAGGACGTGCGGCGCGGTGCGGGTGGCGGCGAGGATCTGGGCCAGGTGCAGGGTCCGCGTACCGGACCTGATGCGCGAGAGACCACCGCCGATATGCATCAGACAGGACGAGTCGCCCGCCGTGCACACCGCGGCCCCGGTGCCGGTGATGTGGTCCATCTTGTCCCGCAGCATCGCGGTGGAGGTCTCGGCGTTCTTGACCGCGAAGGTGCCGCCGAAGCCGCAGCAGGCGTCGGCCTCGGGCAGCTCCACCAGGTCGATGCCCTCGACGGCGCGCAGCAGCCGCAGCGGCTTCTCGCCGACCCGCAGCATGCGCAGCGAGTGACAGGTGGGGTGGTAGGTCACCCGGTGCGGGAAGTACGCGCCGACGTCCGTCACATCGAGGACATCGACCAGGAACTCGGACAGCTCGTACGTCTTGGTCCGGACGGCGGCCACACCGGCGCGCAGGGCCGCGTCCCCGTAGCGCTCGGCGACGATCTCGTGCTGATGACGGACCGAGCCCGCGCAGGAGCCCGACGGCACCACCACGGCCTCGATCGCCGGGTCACCGAACTGTTCGGCGAAGTTCCTTACCAGCGGCACCGGTTCACGCTGATAGCCGGTGTTGACATGCATCTGGCCGCAGCAGGTCTGCTGCGGCGGGAAGACCACGGCATGGCCCAGACGGGCCAGGAGTACCGCGGTCGATTTCACCGCCTCCGGGAAGAGCGTGTCTCCCAGACAGGTGGCGAAGAGGGCGATGCGCATAGTGCCTCCCTGGCGCTTATGGTCCGACCATACCCCTCTCGAACCGCGCGAGAAAAGGAGAGACGCAGTTTGGTCCGACCTTATTGACATGCGACATCTTCGATGGACTACTGAGGGCCGATCGTCAGCCACACGGCGCCGCGATGGCCGGGACCGGACGTTCACCACCGGCCGGACGGCGCGCAGAACTCGATGAGGAGCACTCCGTGGCCACCACTCCGCCCGCTGTCCTGGCGGCCTACACCCCCGACGTGGCCGCCGTCGGGGACAGCCTCACCACCACCGCGCTACTGGGCCTGGTGCCCCTGGCGGCCTTCTTCCTGCTGTTGATGGCGGCCAGGCGCTCCGCGCTGCACTCCGCCCTCGGCGCCCTGCTGACCGCCCTCCTGGTCGCGGTCCTCGGCTACGGCATGCCGCTGCGGCTCGGCGCGCTGTCCGCCGCCCAGGGCGCGGCCTTCGGCCTCTTCCCGGTGATGCTGATCGTCGTTTCGGCCATCTGGTTCTACGAACTCACCGTGGTCAGCGGCCGTTTCGATGATCTGCGCCGCTCCTTCAACGCCGTCGGGCGCGGTGATCTGCGCATCCAGGCCATGCTCATCGCGTTCTGCTTCGGCGGACTGCTCGAAGCGCTGGCCGGCTTCGGCGCGCCCGTCGCGATCACCGCCGCCATGCTGATGGCGCTCGGGCTGCCCCGGCTCACCTCGGCCGTCACCGTCCTGGTCGCCAACACCGCGCCGGTCGCCTTCGGCGCCATGGCCATTCCCATCACCACCGCGGGCAACCTCACCGGCATCCCCGCGGAGTCCCTCGCCGCGGTCATCGGCCGGCAGAGCCCGCTGCTCGCCCTCTTCGTGCCGCAGCTGCTGCTCTTCCTCGTCGACGGCCGGCGCGGGCTGCGGCAGCTGTGGCCCATCGCGCTGGCCACCGGCGCCGTCTTCGCCCTGGCCCAGTTCTGGTGCTCGGCCCACTTCGCCTACGAGCTCACCGATGTCGTCGCCGCGCTCGCCGGCTTCGGCGCCGCGGTGGTCATGCTGCGCTTCTGGACCCCCACGACACCGGACGACCAGCGCTCCCAGGTCACGGCCGAACCGCTGACCCGCCGCCGCACCTTCCTGGCCGTGCTGCCGTACCTCCTGGTCATCGCGGTCTTCGCGCTCGCCAAGCTCGATGTCGGCGAACTCGACATACCCGGGTTGCTCGGCTCCCTCGCCGTCCAGCTCGACTGGCCGGGCCTGTACGGCCACCTCCTCGCCCCCGACGGCTCGCCCGCGGGCAGCGCCGTCTACAAGCTGGAGGTCCTGGCCAATCCCGGCACCCTGCTGCTGCTCTCCGGGCTCCTGGTGATGCTGATCTACAGCCGCGCGAAGGACGCCGACCGCTTCCCGATGTCCGCGCGCACGGGACTGTCCTGCGCCGGACGCACCCTGCGCACCATGCGCACCGCCATCGCCACGGTCGCCACCGTGATGGCCCTGAGCTACGTCATGAACCAGTCGGGGCAGACCCTCGCCATCGGCACCTGGCTCGCCGCCGCGGGCGGGCTCTTCGCCCTGCTCTCCCCCGTGCTCGGCTGGCTCGGCACCGCCGTCACCGGCTCGGACACCTCGTCGAACGCCCTGTTCGCCACGCTTCAGCAGACCGCCGGCAAGACCGCGGGCATCGACCCGACCCTGCTGGTGGCCGCCAACACCACGGGCGGCGTGGTCGGCAAGCTGATCAGCCCGCAGAACCTGACCATCGCGGCGACCGCGGTGGAACTGCCCGGCGCCGAACGGATCCTGCTGCGCAAGGTCGCCGGCTACAGCGCCGCGATGCTGGCGGTCCTGTGCGTGCTGGTCTATCTCCAGTCGCTGCCGGTGCTGTCCTGGATGCTGCCGTAGGGGCAGGGGAGGTATAGGGGGCGGGCGGGCCCAGCGGTTCGCGCCCGCCCAGCCCTCGTCCCCTACTCCTGCTCCTGCTCCTGCTCCTGCTCCTGCTCCGCCGGGGCGTTCTCGTCGACCAGCCGGCCGTGGAAACCGCGGATATGGGCCTCGGCCAGATCGGCGGCTTGTGCGCCCTTGCCGGCCCGCACCAGTCGCAGCAGCTCGGTGTGCTCGGCGTTCAGCGCCGCCGCCGTGGCCGGCCAGTCCTCCGCCGTCTCCAGCGCGCGCAGGATCAGCGGACGCACCGACTCCCGCACGGCCGAGGTGAGGGTGGAGGTCAGCTGGTTGCCCGAGCTGCGCGCGATGGCGACATGGAACCGGGTGTCGAGGTCGTTGAAGTCGGCGGCCCCCACGCCGGGCTCGCGCATCCGCTCCAGGAGCGCTTCCGCCTCGTCGAGGTCCTGCGCCGAGGCGTGCTCCGCGGCCGCCTCGAAGCTGGAGCGCTCCAGGACCACCCGAGCCTCCAGCACATCGTGCAGACGGTAACTGCCCAGGGCGAAGTGCAGGCGCAGCAGCCGGCCCAGCGCATCGTCCGGGTTGCGTACGATCCGCGCCCCGGCGTCCGGCCCGCGTCCGGCCTGGGCGACCAGCACCCCGATCGTCTCCAGCACCCGCAGCGCCTCGCGCAGCGCGGACCGGCTGACGCCCAGGACCGGCGCCAGCTCGCGCTCGGGCGGCAGCCGGTCCCCGGCCTTGAGCTCACCGGCGAGCACCCGCTCCTCGATGCGCTCCAGCACGAGCTCATGCGTACGCGCCTGCCGCACAGGTCGCCATTCGGCGGTCATCCCCAACTCCCCGGCTCGGCCCTCATGCCCCGTGCAAAAAACTATGTCACACAGGACGTGTGGTCGGACCACAGCGCCCGACACCGCGGGGTGCCCGGCCGTCGGATCGCGAGCCGTGCGTAGGGCCGTCGCGGCCGGTCAGACCTCCAGGTCCAGTCGCGGCCCGTCGCGCCGGGACGGCTCGCGGCGGAGCAGCTGCTCCTGGGCAGTGGTCGCGATCCGGTCGAGGACCCGCCGGCGCAGTGCGTCGGACGGGGTGACCGCTTCCGCTTCGGCCAGATACACGACGGTGGCCTCCAGGTCGGCGACCTCCCGGGTGCAGTCGTCGCAGCCGGCCAGGTGGGTGGCGAAGGCGGCCGCCTCCTCGGGCGGAAGGGCGTGCAGGACATACGCCCCGACCGCCGCGTGCGGATCCTCGTCAGCGGACATCAGTCGCCTCCCATACAGACGCGCAGTCTCCGCAGGCCGGTGCGCATCCTCGTCTTGACCGTGCCCGCGGGGGTGGACAGGACCTCGGCGACCTCGGCGTAGGTCATTCCCTGGTAGTAGGCGAGGACCAGCGGCAGGCGCTGACTGTTCCCGAGGCCGGCCAGACAGCGGTAGACCTGCGCCCGTTCCTCCCGCTCCTCGACGGCCTCCACCACTTCGTCGAACGGGGTCTGGTGGGCCAGCTGCGCGGCCTTGCGCTCGCGTTCCGCGCCGGCCCGCACCGATCGCACCCGTTCCACTGCCCGCCGGTGGGCCAGCGTCAGCACCCAGGACTTCGCGGCACCGCGCTCGGGACGGAACCGGTCGGCCTTCCGCCACACCTCGATCATCACGTCCTGAGTCACCTCTTCAGCCTGCGCCTCATCGCGCAGGATCCGATGGGCCAGGCCCATGACGGGCACCACGAGGGCGTCGTACACGCCGACGAACGCCCGCTCCTCACCCAGGGCGACCCGCACGAGCAGATCGTCCACGTGACGGTCCGCGGCGGACCGCTCCGGGGGCCAGGGTCCCTCGGGTGCGGTGTGCGGAATGCGCCTCACAGCGTGTCGACCGTCCCCTCGTCAGTCCGGTGCGGCCCGGTTCCCCGGGATGGAGCGCGGTCGACGCGTTGCCACGTATCGGCCGCGCCCTCCCAGGCTGACGTTGCCTCACGCGGGCCGCAGCCGGTCGGGGCCCGTTCGGCTGAGGGGGCGCCGTCCTGGCGCGCGCACCGGGCCACTCCGCGTGCAGCCACGTGCAGCGACGTGCGGGATACGGACGACACCCGTACACCGGCTCTCCCAGGGGCGCGAAGCAGCAGGTCATCCCCGCTTTGGAGCTCTTGCGCAAGGGAACGGGGAGATCCCCGCAGGAGAAAATGGGCATTTGGCGCAATCCACACCCGCGCGGGCCTCGAATACACATTAGGAACTGCCCGTGCGACGCCAACCGAGCGCCTGCGGGACCCGGTGACGGGACGACGGTCGTCGGCGCTTGTCAGGGAGGTCGCCATGGTCGGAGAGCCGGTCGAAGAACTGACCTCGTATCCGGAGGAGACCCCGGCCGGCCGGGGCGGCGTGGACGGCCCTGACCTGGGTATCGAGGCCGCCTTCGCCGGCACGCTGGCCGAGGTCATGGGTACGGGGCAGCCGCCGGTGGACCGGCATTTCTTCGACGACCTGGGCGCCGACTCCTTGGTGATGGCACATTTCTGTGCTCGGGTCAGGAAGCGAGCCGACCTGCCGCCGGTCTCGATGAAGGACATCTACCGGTATCCGACGATCCGGGCACTGGCCACGGCAATGGCGGGCTCCCCACCGTCTTTCCCGGTCGAGTCCCCGCCCTCCTCGCCCCCGGCACCGACTCCCCCGTCGGCGCCGGCTCCCGCTGTCCGGGGCACCTCGCGGTACGTCCTGTGCGGAGCACTGCAACTGCTGACGTTCCTCGGGTACACCTCTCTCGTCGCGGCCGCCACGGCCTGGGGCTATGAGTGGATCGCCGCCGGGTCCGGCATGTTCGGCCGATACCTGCGCTCGGTGCTGTGCGGCGCGGCCGGTCTGCTGTTGTTGTGCGCACTTCCGGTCCTGGTGAAGTGGGTCCTCATCGGGCGGTGGAAGCACCGGCAGTTCCGCGTCTGGAGCCTGCCGTACGTCCGCTTCTGGATCGTCAAAACGCTGATCCGGGCGAACCCGCTGGTGCTGTTCGTCGGTTCGCCGCTCTACACGCTCTATCTCCGGGCCCTGGGCGCGAAAATCGGGCGGGGCGTCACGGTCTTCTCGCGCAATGTGCCGGTGTGCACCGATCTGCTGGCCGTCGGCGACGGCACCGTCATCCGCAAGGACTCGTTCCTCAACTGCTACCGGGCACAGGCCGGTCTGATCCAGACGGGCACGGTGGTCCTCGGGAAGAACGTGGTCATCAGCGAGGCCACGGTGCTCGACATCGAGACGGCGCTGGGTGACGGGGCGCAGCTCGGCCATGCCTCGTCGCTGCACAGCGGGCAGGTCGTACCGGACGGCGAACACTGGCACGGATCACCGGCACAGCCGACCGACGTGGACTACCGCGTGGTGGGACCGGCCGGCTGCGGTGCCGTGCGCAGGACGGTGCACAGCGCACTCCAGCTGGCGACCGTGCTGTTGCTGTACGTGCCGCTGGCGGTCGGCGGCGTGGGCATCCTGCTGGCCGGTGCGCCGCAGCTCACCGCGGTCCTGGAGCCCGGCCCCACGGCGCTGGCCGACGGGACGTTCTACGTGGACGCCCTGCTGCTGTCCCTGCTCTTCTTCGCCGCCGTGCCCCTCGGCCTGCTCTTCCAGGCCACGGTCCCCCGGCTGCTCAGCCGGACCATCACCCCGGGCAAGGTCTATCCGCTGTACGGCTTCCACTACACGGTGCACCGGCTGATCGCCCTCACCACCAACCGGAAGTTCCTGATGCGGCTGTTCGGCGACAGCTCCGCCATCGTCCACTACCTGCGGGGCCTCGGCTACGACCTCTCCCGGATCGAGCAGACCGGGTCGAACTTCGGCACCGAGGTCAAGCACGAGACGCCGTACCTGAGTTCCGTCGGGAGCGGGACGATGGTCGCCGACGGTCTGTCCGTCATGAACGCCGACTTCTCGGACACCTCCTTCCGCGTCTGCCGGACCTCGATCGGGCCCCGCAACTTCCTCGGGAACCGGATCGCCTACCCCTCGCGGGGAAAGACGGGCGACAACTGCCTGCTCGCGACGAAGGTCATGGTCCCGGTCGACGGCGAGGTCCGGGAGGGCGTCGGGCTCCTCGGCTCGCCCAGCTTCGAGATTCCCCGCTCGGTGCAGCGGGACAGCACCTTCGACCAGCTGAAGAGCGGCGAGCAGCTGCGCCGCCACCTGGCCGCCAAGAACCGGCACAACGCCGCCACCATGGGGCTCTACCTCCTGGTGCGGTGGCTCTACTTCTTCTGGGCCACCCTGCTCGTGGCCCTCGCCGCGGAACTCTACGACTCCCTCGGCGCCCTGGCGATCGCGCTGGGCAACGTCCTGGTGCTGGTGTCCGGTGTCGTCTACTTCGTGCTGGTCGAACGGGCCGTGACGGCGTTCCATCCGCTGAGCCCGCTGTTCTGCTCGATCTACGATCCGCGTTTCTGGCGGCGGGAACGCTTCTGGAAGGTGCCCTCGGAGACGTATCTGCTGCTCTTCAACGGCACCCCGTTCAAGAACCTGATCTGGCGGCTGCTGGGGGTCCGGATCGGCCGCAGGGTCTTCGACGACGGCTGCTATCTGACCGAGCGGACCCTGGCCGCCATCGGGGACGGCTGCACCCTCAACGCGGGGAGCGTCGTCCAGTGCCACTCGCAGGAGGACGGCACCTTCAAGTCCGACCGCAGCGCGCTCGGCGCGGGCTGCACGCTCGGCGTCGGCGCGTTCGTCCACTACGGCGTGGCCATGGGTGACGGCGCGGTGCTCGCGCCCGACTCCTTCCTGATGAAGGGCGAGGCCGTCCCGCCGCATGCGCAATGGGGCGGCAATCCGGCCCGGCAGACCAGCGGCCAGGACACCGGCGAGGGCTGGAGGTAGCAGCCGATGACCACATCCATGACAGCCCGCAACCGCCACGCACGCGGCGGGCCGGCCGACGGCGCGTACACCAGGGTTCCGCGCTGGACCCGCGTCCCGGTGCCGGGTACCGCCGAGCACACGACGGTCCTCCCGGAGCGGCTGCCGGCCGCGCTGCGCCGGCTGGCCGACCGGCTGCGGATGCCGCTGAGTTCGGTGCTGCTGGCCGCGCACGCCAAGGTGCTCGCCGTGCTGTCCGGCGACCAGGAGGTCACCACCGGCTACCTCGCCGAGCGGGGCGGCACGGTGCTGCCGTGCCGGCTGACGACCGCGGCCGGCGCATGGCGGACCCTCCTGCTGGACACCCGCCGGGCCGAGGTGGAGCTGCTGCGGCGCCGGGGCCTCCCGGCCGCCGGATCCGGGCCGGCACCGGCACCGGCACCGGCACCAGCACCAGCCGAGGAGTCCCCGGAGACCGTGTTCGACCTGCCCGGTGCGGACGGCGGTCCGGTCGGCGGCACCGTGCTGTGGGTCGCCCTCGTACGCCACGACGGCCGGGAGGTGCTGCGACTGCGGTACCGGACCGATGTCCTGGACGCGGACTGCGCCGCCCGGATCGGCGGCTACTACCGTACGGCGCTCACGCTGCTCGCCGCCGATCCGGACGCCGAGCACCGGCGGCAGTCCCTGCTCTCCGCCGAGGAACTCCGGTGTCAGCTCGAAGGACTGGCCGGGCCGAGCCGGCCGCTGCCGGACCGCCGGTTCCACGAGTTGTTCCAGCAGCGGGTGCGCGAGCACCCGGACGCCGTCGCCGCCGTGCACGGGCGCCGGCGGTGGACGTACCGCGAACTCAACGTCCGTGCCAACCGGTTGGCGCACGCCCTGCTGGCCCGCGGGCTGGGCCGGGAAGATGTCGTCGCGGTGGTCACCGAACGCAACCTGGAGTGGCTGGCCGCGGTCATCGCGATCTTCAAGGCCGGCGGGGTGTACCTGCCGGTGGAGCCGCACTTTCCGCCCGGCCGGATCGCGCTGATGCTCTCCCGCGCCGGCTGCCGGCAGGTGCTGACCGAACCCGGCAGCACCGCCGGCCTGGACCGGGCCCTCACCTCGCTGCCCGGGGTCCGGACCCTCTTCATCGACGCCGTCTGCGCGGCGAGCCCCGCGGACAGCGACCCCGAAGTCCGGGTCGGCCCCGACCAGTTGGCGTACATCTACTTCACCTCGGGCTCCACCGGTGAGCCCAAGGGCGCGATGTGTGAGCACCTGGGCATGCTCAACCACCTCTACGCCAAGATCGACGACCTGGCGATCGACGAGCGGCAGGTGGTCGCCCAGACCGCGCCCCAGTGCTTCGACATCTCCCTGTGGCAGCTGCTCTCGGCGCTGCTGGTCGGCGGTCGGACCCTGCTGGTCGAGCAGGCCGCCGTGCTGGACGTGGGACGTTTCCTCGACACGGTGGGCGGCGGACGGGCCACGGTGCTCCAAGTGGTCCCGTCGTACCTCGATGTCGTGCTGTCCGCCCTCGCACAGCGGCCCGGCGCACTGCCGGACCTGCGGTGTGTGTCGGTCACCGGGGAGGCGCTGAAGAAGGAGCTGGTGCAGCGCTGGTTCGCGGCCCGGCCCGGGATCCGGCTGGTCAACGCCTACGGGCTGACCGAGACCTCGGACGACACCCACCACGAGGTGATGGACGGGGTGCCGGACACCGAGCGGGTGCCGCTCGGACGCCCCGTCAACAATGTGCGGGTGTACGTCGTGGACGAACACCTGGCGCCGGTGCCGCTCGGCGCCCCCGGAGAGATCGTCTTCTCCGGGGTCTGCGTGGGGCGTGGGTACATCAACGATCCTGAGCGCACCCGGCTGGCCTTTGTGCCGGATCCGCACCATCCGGGGCGGCGGCTGTTCCGGGCGGGTGACCATGGGCGCTGGCTCCCGGACGGGAAGCTGGAGTTCCTCGGCCGCCGGGACAGCCAGGTGAAGATCCGTGGTTTCCGTATCGAGATGGGTGAGATCGAGAACGCCCTGCTCCGGGTGCCCGGAGTCGGTGACGGCACGGTCGTGGTCACCCAGCGGGCGGGACACGGCAAACGTCTGGTGGCCTTCTACTCCGGCCGGCACGCGCTGGAGGCCGATGTCCTGCGGGGCCGGCTGGGCGAGTTGCTGCCGGAGTACATGGTTCCGTCGGTCTTCCTCTGGCGGGAGAGTCTGCCGGTGACCGCCAACGGCAAGATCGACAAGAAGGCGCTGGAGGCGCTCGCCGGCGGCCTCGACACGGTCGAGGACGACTACCACGCACCGCGTACGCCGACCGAACGGCGGCTGGCCGCGGCCTGGGCCGAGGTGCTCGGCATTCCGCAGGACCGGATAGGCCGGCACGACAACTTCTTCGACTGCGGCGGCACTTCGCTGTCCGCCGTGGCCCTCGCGGTCTCCCTGGGCCGTGCGGTCTCCGTCAAGGACCTCACCCGGCATCCGGTCCTCGCCGATCTCGCCCGGCAGGTCGATGACTCGGCCGGACGACCACAGCCCCACCCGAACGACGCCGCACCGGCCGTGCGGTGCGACACCGCACGGCCGGCTGCGTCCCGAGCCGCCACGGAGAGGAGAACCACCATGGTGTCGTCACTCTCGATCTCCCTGCCCGAACTGGAACGGGAACCGGGCACACCTCCGATGCTGCGGGTCCGGACCACCGACAGCCCGGCGCACTGGGCGGCCGAGCGGCGGGACGCCCTGCGCGCCGTCGTCGCCGAGCACGGTGCGGTGCTGATCCGGGGCCTGGGGATGCGCGACCCCGACGGGGTCGGCGCCGTGCGCCACGCCCTGGGCGTCGCTCCGCTGGCCGAACGGGAGTCCTTCGCCGTCCGGGAGACCTACGCCGAGGGCGTCTACTCCTCGTCGAAGTGGCCGCCGAACCAGCCGATGTGCATGCACCACGAGCTGAGTTACACCCTGGAGTTCCCCGGGCTGATGCTGTTCGCGTGCCTGGGCGCCCCCACCACCGGCGGGGCCACCGGGGTGGCCGACTCGGCGGCCGTGCTGGACGCGCTGCCACCGGCCCTGACCGAGCGGTTCGAGCGGGAGGGCTGGCTGCTGACCCGCAGCTACCACCCCGAGATCGGGGCCACGCTGGAGCAGGCGTTCGGCACCGGGGACCGGGACGCCGTCGAGCGCTACTGCCGCGCCCACGCCCTCGACTTCGCCTGGCAGCCCGACGGGGGTCTGCGCACCACCCAGCACCGCAGTGCCGTGCTGCACCACCCCGTCAGCGGCCGCCGCTGCTGGTTCAACCAGATCGCGTTCCTCAACGAGTGGACGATGGCGACCGAAGTGCGGGAGTACCTGATCGATGAGTACGGCCCCGACGGGCTGCCGTTCAACACCCGCTACGGCAACGGCGATCCCCTCGCCGAGGACGTCGTGCGGCTGCTCAACGAGATCTACGACGCCCACACCGCCCGCCGGCCGTGGGAGGCCGGTGACCTGCTGCTCGTCGACAACGTCCGCAGCGCGCACAGCCGGGACGCCTTCGAGGGGCCGCGGGACGTGGTGGTGGCCCTGGCCGACCCCGTGCGCCTGGCCGACTGCGCACCAACCGTTGAGGTGAACTGACCCATGACCACCGTCCGTCCCACCCCGTCCGGGTCCGCACCCCCCGGTCCGCCGCCCACGCCGTCCTTCGCGGTGATCTCCGGTGCCCAGGTGCAGCAGGCGCTGGAGGGCCGCGAGAAGGAGATCGTGGATGTGGTCGAGGCCACCTACCGCCTGCACGGTGCCGGTGAGTCGGTGAACCCGCCCTCGTCCTTCCTGCACCTCCCCGACCGCCCGTCGTCCCGGATCATCGCGCTGCCCGCCTCCATCGGCGGGGAGACCCGGGTGGACGGCCTGAAGTGGATCTCCAGCTTCCCGCCGAACGTGGCCGCCGGAATCCCCCGGGCCTCGGCCGTACTGATCCTCAACGACCATGACACCGGCTACCCGTTCGCCTGCCTGGAGAGCTCGATCATCAGCGCGACCAGGACCGCCGCGTCGGCGGCGTCGGCGGCCGACCGGCTCAGCCGCGGGCGCCGCCGCCCGACCCGCGTCGGATTCTTCGGCGCGGGCCTGATCGCCCGCTACATCCATACGTTCCTGGAGGGGACCGGCTGGTCGTTCGACGAGATCGGCGTGCACGACCTGTCCGCGGAGAGCGCGGCCGGCTTCCGCCTGTACCTGGAGCAGCGCCGTACCACCGGGCGGGTCACCGTGCACCACAGCGCGGAGGAGCTGATCCGCGCCAGCGATCTGGTGGTCTTCGCCACCGTCGCCCCACAGCCCCATGTCCACGAGGTCTCGTGGTTCGGCCACCACCCGGTGGTGGTGCATGTGTCGCTGCGCGACCTCGCCCCGCAGATCCTGCTGACCGCCACCAATATCGTCGATGACATCGAGCACTGTCTGCGCGCCGCCACCTCCCCGCATCTGACCGAACAGCTCACCGGCAACCGGGAGTTCCTGCACGGCACGCTGGACGACGTGCTGGCCGGCCGGATCGCGGTGCCCGCGGACCGGACCGCCGTCTTCTCCCCCTTCGGCCTCGGGGTGCTCGATCTCGCCGTCGGCAAGTACGTCTACGACGAGGTGGTCCGGTCCGGGGAACTGCGGGTCGTCGACGGCTTCTTCCACGAACTGCGCCGGTACGGCTGAGCGGCCACGGCCGGACGGACCGTCCCACCGTGCGCTGCCGCAATTGAGGAGACCAACGTGCCAGTCATCACCGCGCCCTACGCGTTCAACGAGGAGGATCTCTATGTCGACCTCCGGTCGATCGTCGGGCACTCTCTCTTCCTCAAATGCGAGGGCTTCAACTTCGCCGGCTCGATCAAGCTGAAGGCCGCGGCCGAGATGGTGGAGTCCGCCGAACGGGCCGGAGACCTGCGTCCGGAGACGGTCCTGGTCGAGTCCTCGTCCGGCAACCTCGGCGTGGCGCTCAGCATGATCGCGGCGAGCAAGGGCTACCGCTTCCTGTGTGTGACGGACTCCCGCTGCAACCTGGCCACCCGGCTGATGATGGAGGCTCTGGGCAGCCAGGTGCATGTGGTCGCCGACCAGGAGTCCAACGGCGGCTTCCTCGGCGCCCGGCTCGCCTACATCCGCAATCTGTGCGCCTCCGACGACCGCTGTCTGTGGCTCAGCCAGTACACCAACCCGAGCAACTGGAAGGCGCACTACCGCAGGACGGCGCCGGCCATCGCCCGCGCCTTCCCGCGGCTGGACCTGCTGTTCGTCGGCGCCGGCACCACCGGCACCCTGATGGGCTGCGCCCGGTACTTCCGGGAGTGGCACCGGCCGGTGCGGATCATCGCCGTGGACAGTGTCGGCTCGGTGACCTTCGGCGGCACCGCGGGGCACCGGATGATCCCCGGCCTGGGCATGAGCGTCCAGCCGCCGCTGCTCGACGAGTCCTATGTGGACGACGTGGTACGGGTCGCGGAGGCGGACACCATCCGCACCTGTCACCGGCTGGCGAAACGCGGCTTCGTGTTCGGCGGCTCGACCGGCACCGTGGTCAGCGGCGCGACGGACTGGCTCACCCGGCACCACGCACAGGACCGCACGGCGGTAGCCATCGCCCCGGACCTCGGCGAGCGCTACCTGGACACCGTCTACCACGACAACTGGGTGCAGGATCTGTACGGCGAGGACGTCCTCGACCCCGACCCGCCGGTCAACGCCGATAGTGAGCCGGTCAGCCGCCCCCGCCCGCCAGGCGGTCGGTGACCCACTGGTGGAAGGCGCCGATGTGATGCTCGCTGGGCACCAGCACCCCGCCGTCGCGGTAGGCGCGGGAGCTCATGGCCGGCTGGGTGCGCTCGCAGGCGTCGAAGTCCTGGGCGTTGACGCGGTGGAAGAGTTCGACGGACTTGGAGACATCGGCGCCGGAGTCAACGATCTCGGGCAGGTACAGCCAGTCGCATTCGACCACGGTGCGGTCGGGGGCCATCGGGAACGTCCGGTGGACGATGACATGGTCGGGGACGAGGTTGACGAAGACCTGCGGGCGGACGGTGATGGCGTAGTAGCGGCGGTCCTGGGTGTCCTCGATGCCGGGGAGCCGGCCGAAGCCGTCGGTGCCGTCCACGGTGAATCCGGTGGCCTCGTCGGCGAAGGCCGCGCCGTGCCCGACGTAGTACTGGGCGGCGAAGCCGTCGGCGAACTCCGGGAGCACCTCGGTGAGTTCGGGGTGGATGGTGGCGCAGTGGTAGCACTCCATGAAGTTCTCGATGATGAGCTTCCAGTTGGCGCGCACGTCATAGGTGAGGCGCTTGCCGAGGGCGAGCCCTTCGGTGCGGTAGCGGTCGAGGGAGGCGGCGTCACCCAGCCGTTCGACGGCCGCGCCGATCACGGTGTCCTCGAAGGACGGCGGCTCGTCGGCCAGGCACACCCAGGCGTAGCCGAGCCACTCACGGAGCGGCACGGTGACCAGTCCGCGTTCGCTGCGGTCGACGTCCGGCATCTTCTGAAGGTTGGGGGCGGCCACCAGGCGGCCGTCGAGGTCGTAGGTCCAGGCGTGATAAGGACACTGGAGGTTGCGGCGGACCTCGCCGGACTCCTCGGTGCACAGCTGCGCGCCGCGGTGCCGGCAGATGTTGAGGAAGGCGCGCAGCGCACCGGCGCGGTTGCGGGTGATCAGTACGCTCTCCCGGCCGATCCGGACGGTGCGGAAGGCGCCGGGCTTCTCCAGGTCGGCGCTGCGGACCGCACAGAACCACAGCCGCTCGAAGATCATCTCCTGCTCCTGGCGGAAGATCCCGGGGTCGGTGTAGTGGTGTCCGGCGAGGGTGGCGATCAGGCTCGGGGCGGCAGCGGTCGCGGGCATGGTGGCCGCCGGCGAGGACTCGGTGGGCGTGGTCGTCATGGAGGCTCTCCTCAAACGGCCGCGGCGGCGGGCCGGCGGGGGTCGAACAGCTCGATGGGGTGCGCGGTGGCTCCGGTCAGCGCGAGATCGGCGACGATCTCGCCGACCACCGGGACGAACTTGAAGCCGTGCCCGGAGAAGCCGCAGGCGACGGTCACCGTCTCCGGGTGCGCGGGGTGCCGGGTGATCACGAAGTGTTCGTCGGGGGTGTTGGAGTACATACAGGTGGCGGCCTTGAGGAAGCGGCCGGGGAGGGTGGGCAGGCGCGGGGCGAGCTGCTCGGCCATGGCGCGTACCTCATGGTCGTGCACGGTGCGTTCGATGGTCTCCGGGGTGCAGACGGTGCCCTTGCGGAAGAACGCGACCTTGGCGCCGGCGTCGGGGCCGTCGATCGACGGGAAGCCATAAATCTGGACGCCCCGGTCGTCCTCCCAGATGTAGATCGGGTGCCGGTCGGGGACGAAGGGCGCGGTGCCGCCGCGCGGGGCGAACCAGTACATGACCTGTCGCTCGATGGTGAACGGCACGCCCAGGTCGGTGAGCAGCTGGGGCGCCCAGGCCCCGGGGCAGATCACCAACTGGCCTGCGGTGTAGGTGTTTTCGGGGGTGTGGACGCGGACCCCGGCGCCGCCGGGCAGCTCTTCCCAGCGGGTGACCGGCTCCTCGAAGTGCAGCTCGGCGCCGTCCTGGCCGGCGAGCTGGACATGCGCGGCGACGGTGTACTCCGGCCGCACCAGACCCGCCCGTGCCTCGTACAGCGCGACCTCGTCCTCGGCGGGGGTCAGGGTCGGGAAGCGGCGGCGGATCTCCCCGGGTTCGAGCATCTCGTGCGGGAGGTCCCACTGGCGGGCGGATTCCAGGCTGCCGCGGACGGTCCGGCTGTCGGGTCGGCCCAGCATCACCCCGCCGCAGAGGGTGGCGATCTCCCGGCCGCTGTCCCGCTCCAGCTTCTCGTACAGCTCGTACGAGCGCAGCAGCAGCGGTACGTAGGCGGGGTCCTCGAAGTAGGACTGGCGGGTGATCCGGGAACCGCCGTGGCTGGAGCCGCGGTTGTGCACCGGACCGAACTTCTCCAGGCCCAGGACCCGGGCGCCCCGGGCGGCGAGATGGTGGGCGGCGGCGCTGCCCATTCCGCCGAGGCCGAGAACGATGACGTCGTAAGTGGGAGCCATGCGGTTGCTCCTTCTGCGTACGGAGGGCGAGCGGATCACCGGCACCGCGGGCGGGGCCGGGGCTACCTGCGGATCCGCTCCATCTGCGGGTCGAAGAGGGGCTCTTGGGCGACGGTGGCAGGGATCTTCTCGCCGAAGTACTCGATGTGTACGGCGGTGCCGGGGACCGCCGCGGTGGCCGGCAGCCAGGCGTAGGCGATCCCGCGGCCGAGGGTGTAACCGTAGGCGGCGGAGGTGACATAGCCGGCCGGGGTGCCGTCCACCCAGACGGGTTCCTTGCCGAGGACGACGGCCGCGGGGTCGTCGAGGGTGAGGCAGCTGAGCCTGCGGGACTCGGTGTCCTCGCTCCGGCCCGCCAGCGCCGCCCGGCCGACGAAGTCGCCCTTGGCGGGGCGGACCGCGAAGCCGACCCCGGCCTCGTAGGGGTTGTGTTCGGTGGTCATGTCGTGGCCCCAGGCGCGGTACCCCTTCTCCAGGCGGAGGCTGTTGAAGGCGCTGCGCCCGGCGGCGATCACCCCGTGCTCCTGGCCGGCCTCCCAGAGCGTGTCCCACAGGCGCAGGCCCAGATCGGCGGTGGTGTACAGCTCCCAGCCCAGTTCGCCGACGTAGCTGAGGCGCATGGCGGTGACCGGGACATGGCCGAGGCAGGTCTGCCTGGCCCGGAAGTAGCCGAAGTTCTGGTGCGAGAAGTCGTCGCGGGTCAGGGGCTGGACCAGGGCGCGGGCGAGCGGGCCCCAGACGCCGATGCAGCAGGTGCCGGAGGTGCTGTCGCGGACCTGGACTCCCCCACTCTCGGCTTCGCTCGAGCGGGAGGGGCCCCCATCGTCGGGGGCGTGCCGCAGCAGCCAGTCGAGGTCGGCCGGGCTGTTGGCGCCGACCTGGAAGCGGTCCGGGGCGAGCCGGGTGACGGTGAGGTCGGAGCGGATGCCGCCGGTCTCGTCCAGGAGCAGGGTGTAGGTGACCGCGCCGGGCTTCTTCGCGAGGTTGTTGCTGGTCATGCGCTGGAGGAAGGCGAGGGCGCCGGGACCGGTGACCTCCAGTCTGCGCAGCGGGGTCATGTCGTAGAGGGCGACTTTTTCCCGGGTGGCCCGGGCCTCGGCAGCGGCGATCGGCGACCAGTAGCGGGCCGACCAGGCGTCGCGCTCGGGGAGTTGGAGCCCTTCGGTGAGCGGGGCGTTGGCCTCGTACCAGTGCGGGCGCTCCCAGCCGCCGCCCTCCAGGAAGTACGCGCCGAGCTCCTGCTGCCGTGGGTAGAAGGGGCTGGTGCGCAGTGGCCGCGGCGCTTCCATGGGCTGAAGCGGATGGATGACGTCATAGACCTCGATGAAGTTCTGGGCGCCGCGGTCGGCGATGTAGGCGGGCGAGCGCTGGGCGTCCTCGAAGCGGTAGAGGTCGCACTCATGGATGTCGGTGGCGGGCCGGCCGTCCGTCATCCACTCGGCGACGGCCTTGGCGACGCCCGCGGAGTGGGTGACCCAGACCGCCTCGGCCAGCCAGAATCCGCGCAGTTCGCGGGATTCGCCGAGCACCGGCATACCGTCGGGGGTGAAGGAGAAGACGCCGTTGAAGCCCTCGGCCACCCGGGACGAGCCCAGTGCGGGCAGCAGTCCGACGCTGTCCTGCCAGCTCGGCGCGAAGTCCTCGGCGGTGAAGGGCAGCGAGGACGGCATGACGGGAGAGTCGTCGAAGGCGGCGACGGTGAAGGGGTCGACGGGCATCGGGCGGTGGGCGTAGGAGCCGATGCCGATCCGGTCGGTGTGTTCGCGGAAGTAGAGGTCGCGGTCCTGGAAGCGCAGGATCGGCTTGCTCGCCTCCTCCCGTGGGTCGTTGACGCCGGCGAGTTCGGGCAGCGGTGCGGTGGTGGCGTACTGGTGGGCCAGCGGGAGGAGCGGTACGTCCACCCCGGCCATCGCGCCGATCACCGGGCCCCAGAAGCCGGCGGCGGAGACGACATGGTCGGCGGGGAAGGTGCCGCGGTCGGTGGTGACGCCGGTGACCCGGCCGTCCGCCCGCTCGATCCCGGTGACGGTGTGCCGGTCCAGGAAGCGGGCGCCGCGCTGCTCGGCGCGGGTGATCTGGGCGCGGCAGGCAAGCACGGCCCGGGCCAGCCCGTCGTCGGGGGTGTGGAAACCGCCGTACAGCGTGGCCTCGTCCAGCATCGGCCACAGCCGCTTGCACTGCTGCGGGCCGATCAGTTCACCACGGACGCCCCAGGAGGCCGCGAGTCCGGCCTTGCGGTGCAGATCGGCCCAGCGCGCCTCGGTGGTGGCGATCTCCAGACCGCCGACCGGGTTGAAGCAGGACAGCCGGTCCACATCGAGGGAGCGGAACTTCTGGACGGTGTAGGCGGCGAACTCGGTCAGGGTCTTGGACTGCCCGGTCTGGAAGACCAGGCCGGGAGCGTGCGAGGTGGAGCCGCCGGGGGCCGGCAGCGGGCCCTGTTCGAGGACGGTGACATCGGTCCAGCCGCGGGCGGTCAGCTCATCGGCGAGGGAGCAGCCGACGATGCCGGCACCGATGACAACCACACGGGAACTGGGGGCGGGCGTACGGGACATGTCCCTCCTCCTGCTGGTCGGGGTGGTCCACTGGGGTGACTGTGACGCCGTTACAGGAGCACGACGGAGCGCAGTACCCGGCCGTCGCGCATCTTGTCGAACGCGGACTCCACCTCGTCCAGGCCGATCGTCTCGGTGACAAATCCGTCGAGGTCGAGCCGTCCGCTGAGGTAGCGGTCGATGAGCACGGGGAAATCGCGGCTGGGCAGGCAGTCGCCGTACCAGGAGGATTTCAGGGCGCCGCCGCGCGAGAAGAGGTCGATGAGCGGCAGTTCGAGGCGCATATCGGGGTCGGGGACGCCGACCTGGACCAGGGTGCCGGCCAGATCCCGCATATAGAAGCCCTGTCGGTAGGTCTCGGGGCGGCCCACCGCGTCGATCACCACATCGGCACCGTGGCCGCCGGTCAGTCCGCGGACCGCCTCGACGGGGTCCGTGCCATGGGAGTTGACGGTGTGGGTGGCGCCGAAGCGGAGGGCGCCGTCCAGCTTCTGGTCGTCGATGTCGACCGCGATGATCCGGCGCGCGCCGGCGATCGAGGCCCCGGCGATCGCCGCGTTGCCGACCCCGCCGCAGCCGATGACCGCGACGGTGTCCCCGGACCCGACCCCGCCGGTGTGCACCGCCGCCCCGTAACCGGCCATCACTCCGCAGCCGATGAGACCGGCCGCTTCGGGACGGGCGTGCGGGTCGACCTTGACCGCCTGCCCGGCGGCGACCAGCGTCTTCTCGGCGAAGGCGCCGATGCCGAGCGCGGGGGCGAGCGGGGTGCCGTCCAACAGGGTCATCGGCTGGGTGGCGTTGCGGGAGTCGAAGCAGTACCAGGGCCGGCCGCGGCGGCATGAGCGGCAGCTGCCGCAGGGCGCCCGCCAGGCGAGGACGACATAGTCACCCGGCGCGAGATCGGTGACGCCGGGGCCGACGGACTCGATGACCCCGGCCGCCTCATGGCCGAGGAGGAAGGGGAATTGGTCGTTGATCGCCCCCTCCCGGTAGTGCAGGTCGGTGTGGCAGACCCCGCAGGCCTGCACGGCGACGAGCACTTCTCCCGGGCCGGGGTCCGGTACCAGAATCGTCTGCGGCTCGACCGGTGCGCCTTGTTTCGCCGCGACGACGGCATGGACGTGGTGTGGCATGCCCTACCCCTCCGTGTTGCGCACTGCACGACTGGTTGCGCGATGAGAGACATAGTGGGAACGCCGGATCGGCACCGTCAAGAGGTACGGGCCACCTCTTGGCAATGGACCTCTCGCGCACCCGGACACGAAGGCGGGGCCGGAACGTCCGCCCCGGCCCCGCCTTCACCACCCGCACCCGTCATCGCCTCAACAGGCGTACCCCATCCGCCGCGACAGCTCCTCGGCCGCGGAGACGGTGGCCTTGACGACCTCGGGCAGCCGCTCCTCGGCCAGCCGGTAGGCGGGCACCGAGACACTGATCGCCCCGATCACCGAGCCGTCCGGCGCCCGCACCGGCGCCGCGACCGCCCGCAGCCCGAGCTCCAGCTCCTCGATCGCCACCGCGAAACCCTTCTCGACCACGTCGGCGAGCTCACGGCGCAGCGCGGCCGCCGAGGTGACCGTCCGCTCGGTGAGCCGCGGCAACTTGCGCGCCAGCACGGCCTCCTGGACCGCTCTGGGCTGGTACGCGAGCAGCGCCTTGCCACTGGAGGTGGCGTGCAGCGGCGTACGCCGGCCGAGCCAGTTCTGCGCGGTGACCGAGGCCGGGCCGCGCGCCTGGGTGACGTTGACCGCCGCGTCGCCCTCCAGCACCGCGATATTGACCGTCTCCCCCAGCTCCGCAGCCAGCTGCCGGCAGACCGGCGCGCCTTCCTGGGAGATGTCCAGCCGTACGGCCGCCGCACCGGCCAGCCGCAGCACCCCGGCCCCGAGGTAGTACTTGCCGCGCTCCTGCTCCTGTCCGACCAGCCCGCGGTTCTCCAGCACGCCCAGCAGCCGGAAAGCGGTCGACTTGTGGACGCCCAACTCCTCGGCGACCTCGGTCACACCGGCCTCGCCGTGCCGGGCCAGGATCTCCAGCACGGTCACCGCCCGGTCGACCGACTGCACACCGCCCGGCTGCTTCGGCGGCCTGGCCTCCGCCCGCCCCTCCACGCTGTCCGTCATCTGTTGGATCTCACCACCTGGCACCCCGGCCGCGGGCCGGGATTCGAAGGGTCGGCATTTCCGGGGACCGCTTGACGCATCCGCTCCCCGGCTGGATTCTGTTGCGCATGGCGCCTCATCGTGCGCAAAGCGAAACTCGATGATACCGAACAGTAACAGGGGGGTCCTGTGATTCCTGTCTGCCCGCTCGCCGACCTGCCCACCGGCGAGTCCGTACGCATCGACACCGCACCTCCGATCGCCGTCTTCCATGCCGACGGGCAGCTGTACGCCATCGACGACACCTGCACCCACCAGGACGCCTCCCTCTCGGACGGCTGGCTGGAGGGATGCCTGGTCGAATGCCCGCTGCACGCCGCCTCGTTCGACCTGCGCACCGGAGCGGCGACCTGCCTGCCCGCCCGCCGGCCCGTGCGCACCCACCCCGTGACCGTCGAGAACGGCATGATCTACGTCCACCACGCCGCCGAGGAGGGCACCGCCGCATGAAGTCGGTCGCTGTCATCGGGGCCTCGCTGGCGGGCCTCTACGCCGCGCGGGCCCTGCGCGCCCAGGGATTCGACGGCCGGCTGGTGATCGTCGGGGAGGAACACCACCGCCCCTACGACCGCCCGCCGCTGTCCAAGGGCTTCCTCACCGGGGCCACCGCTGACCAGGGCCAACTGGCCCTGGCCGACGCCGAGGAGATCGCCGAACTGGACGCCGAATGGCTCCTCGGCACCCGCGCCACCGGGCTCGACACCCATGGGCGCGCGGTACTCCTCGACGAAGGCCGGTCCCTGACCACCGACGGTGTGGTGATCGCCACCGGCGCCGCCCCGCGTCGCCTCCCCGGCCCGGCCCCCGCCGGAACCCACACCCTGCGCACCCTTGAGGACGCCCAGGCGCTGCGCGCGGAGCTGACCCGCGGCCCGGTCCGGGTCGTGGTGATAGGCGGGGGCTTCATCGGCGCCGAGGTCGCCTCGTCCTGCGCCGCGCTCGGCCATGACGTCACCGTGGTCGAAGCCGCTCCACTCCCCCTCGTCCCCCAACTCGGCGGCGCGATGGCCGAGATCTGCGCCGCCCTCCACGCGGACCACGGCGTCGCCCTGCGCACCGGAACCGGTGTCGCCCGCCTGCACGACGGTGGCGCCGGTAACCGGGTCACCGCGGTCGAGCTGGCCGACGGCCGGCTGCTCCCCGCCGACGTGGTCGTCGTCGGCATCGGGGTACGCCCCCACACCGGCTGGCTCGAAGGCTCCGGACTCCCCCTCGACGACGGGGTGTGCTGCGACGCGGGCGGGGTCACTCCGCAGGCCCGCATCGTGGCGGTCGGCGATGTCGCCAGGGCGGACGGCACCCGCGCCGAACACTGGACCAGCGCCACCGAACAGGCCGCGGTCGCCGTCCAGAACCTGCTGGCCGGCCGCACCGTCGCGACCCACCGGAGCCTGCCGTACTTCTGGTCCGACCAGTACGGCGTGCGCATCCAGTTCGCCGGCCGCAGACTGCCCACCGACACCCCGCGGATCGTCGAGGGCTCGCCCGACGACCGCAGCTTCCTCGCCTGCTACGAACGCGACGGGCGAACCACCGCCGTCCTGGCCCTCAACCGCCCCCGCCCCTTCATGCGCCTCCGCCGCGAACTCGCCCGCGCCACCCAGCCGGTCAGCACCTGACCCCGGCCGGCGGTGCGACGCGGCAGCGGGCGGCTGCGGGTGACGGTGGCGGTCCGATGGCTGCGGCGCGGCGGCGACCGCGGGGCGGCAACTGTGGCGCAGCAGACAGTACAGAGCGGATGACGGCAGCGCTGTGGTGTGTTCGGAACAGCGGAACGTCTGCCGGCCGGCGGCGTTCCGCGCCCGCGTTCTCTTCCAAGGAGACCCACACGTGACTGCCAGCGCCGCCGCCACCCGCGCGGCCCAGACGCTCTCCCGTCCCTTCACCCTGGGCGGCCGCACCGTGCCCAACCGGATCGCCATGGCGCCGATGACCCGCGAGTTCTCGCCGGGCGGTGTCCCGGGCGCCGATGTCGCGGACTATTACGCACGCCGCGCCGCCGGCGGCGTCGGCCTGATCATCACGGAGGGGACCTACGTCCGGCACCCCGCCGCCGGAACCAGCGACGCCGTCCCCCGCTTCCACGGCGCGGACGCACTCGACGGCTGGAGCCGGGTCGTGGCAGCGGTGCATGCGGCGGGCGGGACGATCATGCCGCAGCTGTGGCACGTCGGCATGGCCCGTAAAGCGGGCGCACCGCCGTTCCCCGACGCCCCGCCGTCCGGCCCGTCCGGCCTCGCCCTCGACGGCACCCCGTCCGGGCACGCCATGACACAGCGGGACCTGGACGAGGTCATCGCGGCGTTCGCCGAGGCGGCGGCCGCGGCCGAGCGGCTCGGCTTCGACGGGGTCGAACTGCACGGTGCGCACGGCTACTTGATCGACCAGTTCCTGTGGTCGGGCACCAACCGGCGGACCGATGCCTACGGCGGCAGCCGCACCGCCCGTACCCGTTTCGCCGCCGAGATCGTGGCGGCCTGCCGGGCCGCGGTCTCGCCCGACTTCCCGGTCCTCTTCCGGATGTCCCAGTGGAAGATGGGCAACTATGAGGCCCGTCTGGCCGAGACGCCGGACGAACTCCAGGAGATCGTGGCGCCGCTGACGGACGCCGGAGTCACCGCGTTCCACTGCTCGACGCGCCGTTACTGGCTGCCCGAATACGAGGGCTCGGACCTCAATCTCGCGGGATGGGTCAAGACGCTCTCCGGCCGGCCGACCCTCACCGTGGGCTCCGTCGGTCTCGACAACGAGTTCCTCGGGACGTTCCAGGGCGAACAGGCCGGGGTCTCCGACATCGACCGGCTGCTGGACCGGCTGGAGCGGGACGAGTTCGACCTCGTCGCCATCGGGCGGGCGCTGCTCGGCGACCCGGAGTGGGCCGCCAAGATCTTCGAGGGCCGCACCGACGCCCTGGTGCCGTTCGACGCCTCGATGCTGCGAACGCTGCACTGACACTGCACTGACACCGGACGCACCGGGCGCGGCCGATCCGCGCCGCGCCCGTGCGTCACCGTCCGCACCGCTCCACCGGGCGGCTTCGCGGCCCCGCTGCCCCGCGGACTCGATGCAGCGGTTCGGGCCGGCGGCCGGAGATCACCACCTGGTGCCCGGCCGCATACGCACCGCGCCGGCGGTCAGACCGCGTTCAGCTGGGCGGCCGCGGCGTCGACGGTCTGGGTGAGCAGGGTGGCGATGGTCATCGGGCCGACGCCGCCGGGGACCGGGGTGAGCAGGGCGGCGCGGGTGCGTGCCGCGTCGAAGTCCACATCCCCGACGTTGCCCGGGTTGGAGCCGGCGTCCATCACGACGGCGCCGGGCTTGATGTGCGCACCGCCCAGGAACCGGGGCCGGCCGACGGCCGCGATCAGCACATCGGCCTCCTTGGTGAGCGATGCCAGGTCGGTGGTGCGGGAGTGGCAGTAGGTGACGGTGGCATTGCGGCCGAGCAGCAGCATCCCCACGGGCTTGCCGAGGATCGCGCTGCGGCCGACCACGACGGCATGCTTGCCGGCCAGGTCGACGTCATAGTGATCCAGCAGCCGCAGGATGCCGCCGGGCGTGCAGGAGGCGAAGCCGTCCAGGCCGAAACTCATCGCGGCGAAGGAGTGGCAGGTCACGCCGTCGACATCCTTCTCCGGGGCGATCGCCTCGAACGCGGCGCGCTCGTCGATGTGCGGGCCGGCCGGGTGCTGCAACAGGATGCCGTGCACCGAGGGGTCGTTCGACAGCGCGGTGATCGTCTCAACCAGCTCCGCGGTCGTGGTGGCGGCGGGCAGCGCGACATGCCGGGAGCGGATCCCGGCTGGGATCGCCCAGGCGCGCGGCACCGGCCGTGGATGGCCGAGCCGCTCCCCGGTGGTACTCCACCCAAACGCCAGTCACGGCTCGGCGCCCACTGTAATCGACGTCAGGATCGAGCGGCATCAGGCCCGGCGGCGCCGTCCGGTCACCCGCCGCCCTGCCCCGGTGCGGAGAGGGGTGGTTGGGGCGCGGCGGTGGCCTCCCACTGGCTGAGGATGCCGTCCCAGTCGTGCTGGGCGGCGGTGATGGCATTGGCATCCCAAGTGGGCTGGGTGGGCTGCTGATACTGCTGGTGTTCCTCGTACACCCGGTATTCCTGGTATTGCTGCTGGTCCGGGTAATGCTGGTACGGCTGTTGTTTCCAGGGCTCCTGCTCGTAGTGCTCCCGTGGGGGGTGCTGTGGTCGCTCGCGCCACGTCAGCGGGGAAGCCTCCGGCTGTGGGGGCGGGACGTTGACCAGCCGGCGATGCCGTCCCGTGCGGTCCGAGGGGGAAGGCGGCATCGGGCGGCTCTCTGCGGACAGTTGTTGTGCGCGGGCCACCAGCAGCCGGACGTCGAGACTGAGTTCGGTGGCCAGGGCGGTGAGGTCAACTCCGTTGTGCCAGCTGCTCATCAGGACCGCGTCCAGCGCCGGGGCCCAGGCCGGCTCGGAGGGCTGGGGGGCGGCGGCCGGGCCCGGCTGGGGCGGCGGCGCGACATGCGCGGCAGGTCCCGGCGCGGCGGCCGCCTGGGCGGGCTGCGGCGTGGGCGCCTGCGCCGCGGGGGCCGGTGGCGAAGGCTGCTGTGGTGCGGGCTGCTGTAGTCCGGGGGCGGGTTCGCACGGGGGCTGGGCGAGCAGGCTCTTGGCGACCGCGCGGGCGTCCTCCTTGCCCACCGTGCGCCGGGCCAGCCGCACTTCGCGTTCGTCCAGGCCGAGCAGATCCGCCACCACCGCGTCGCTGCCCACGGTCACGGCGAAGGCGGCCAGGGTTCGCGAACGGCGGGCCTCGGCCTCGTCGAGGAGTCCCTGTGTACGGCGGACCTCGTCATCGCTGCTGCAAAACGCCTGTGCGAGTACCGCGTGGCGCTCCCACAACTCCCTCGGTTCCATGACTGCGACAACGTTCCTTCGTCCGGATTGGACCGCTTCCCGGCTATAGATCACTGCATAAGGTGATATTCGATGGAGATGCGTCCCCGCCTGCCTGGCGGAAGTACGGACGGCTGCAAAAATACGCAGTGACCCCAGCGTCGAAGAATCGTTTCTACGGCCATGAGCGTCCCCTCTTCCGGCACCGTCGCAGGTCACGGACCGACGTCCCTCCCCCGCCCCGGGCAGATGCCGCGGTGGATCACCGCGGAGGTCATCCGGCAGACCCCGGTGTACGCCGGGCTGGTGAAGCAGTGGACCGAGCGTGCCGCCACGGTGCCCGGGGTCGCCGATCCCGAGTGGCAGCGCCTGGTCTCCTACCGCGCGCTGATGGAGGAGACCGAGATCGCCCTCACGGCCCTCCGGCCCCATCGTGCGCCCGACGTACTGCCCCCGCGAAAGCCGTCGGTCCCGGCGGCCCGGCCCGCCCGTCTGGACGCCTGAACCCGGTCCGCGGCGCCCACCGGACCGGCGACGCGGGCGGCACCCCGGCCGGAGTACCGTTGAGTTGTCGAGGATTTCCCGCTGTCCGGCGGCTGCGCCGACAGCGGCTTTGACCAGCGACGGAGCCCGGGTGAGCGCGACGGATGACACGGACTTCAGCCCGATCGGGGTGATCGGGCGGGTGACCGTCTCCATCCCGACCGACGGCCCGGGTGAGGTGCTGCTGCCCGTACGCGGCGGCACCGAGGCCTTCGCCGCCTGGTCCCACGAGCCCATCGCCCGGCACACGCAGGTCATCGTGGTGGACCACACCTCGGCGCGGTCGGTGATCGTCGCGCCGCTGCCCGCGTGACCCGGCGGTCCCGCCGACCGTGGCCGGCCACCTGAGCACTCCCTTTTCCCGCGGCCGGGCCCGCACCCCCACCGGGGCCGGCCGCACCGGACCAGGAGCCTTCCGATGTTGTTCTGGCATGTTCCGGCGCCCAACGAGGCGCTGTTGATCTCCGGCTCGAAGCGCCGGGCCGGGGACGCCCAATTCCGTATCGTCACCGGCCATGGCTGCTGGGTCATGCCCGTCAAACAGAAGGCGAGCGTGCTGTCGCTGTCGCTGCGCGAGGCGGAGATCTCCGAGGACTGCGTCACCCAGCAGGGCATCCGGCTCGGCGTCCGGGCAGTCGCCGTCTTCAAGGTCGGGGACGACCAGACGTCCATCGCCAACGCCGCGCGCCGGTTCCTGGCCGAGCAGGCCACCATGGAAGAGCTGGTGGGCCGGATCTTCGCCGGTCATCTGCGCTCGATCGTCGGCGGACTGACCGTCGAGCAGATCATCCGGGAGCGGGACCGGGTCGCCCAGGAGGTCAAGGACGGCAGCCACTCCGAGATGGAGAAGCTCGGCATCGTCGTCGACGCCCTTCAGATCCAGGAGATCGCCGACACCTCCGGCTACATCACCAATCTCGCAGCCCCGCACGCCGCCGCGGTGGCCAGCACTGCCCGGATCGCGCAGGCCAAGGCCGACCAGGAGGCGACCGAACGCGAGCAGCAGGCGGCGGCGTTGAAGGCCGAGTACGAGCGGGACACCGCGATCAAGCGGGCCGGGTTCCTCGCCGAGACCGAGCAGTACAACGCCCGGGCCGCACAGGCCGGCCCGCTCTCCCAGGCCAGGGCCTCGCAGGAGGTCATCGAGGAGCAGACCGCGCTGGCCCAGCGGCAGGCCGACCTCGCCGCCCAGCGGCTGGAGGCCGAGGTACGCCGCCCCGCGGACGCCGAGGCGTACCGGCTGCGCACCCTGGCGGAGGCGCAGCGTGACCAGGTCCGGTACGAGGCGGACGCCCGCGCGTACACCGAACGGACCGTCGCCCAGGCGCGTGCCGACGCCAACACGGCCCTCGCGGGCTCGCTGCGGGACGGCAACCAGGAACTGATCGCCGCCAACCGCACCGTCGAGAACCTCCCGGTCCTCGCCGAGTCCGCCGCCGAGGGCCTCTCCGGCGCCCGGCTGACCGTGCTCAACGGCTCCGACGGGCTGAACGAGATCGTCTCCGGCATCGTCGGCCAGGGGCTGGCCATTCTCGACAGCCTGAAGCAGGGCACCGGCCCGTCCGACGCCTCTCCCCCGCCGACCGACGGCACGGGTCCGCTCCCCCGGAAGGTGACGCAGCTGAAGCAGGAGGGTGCGGGGTCCGGTACGTCGTGACCGGACCTCCGTACGGACAAGCCGGACCTCCGTATGGACAAGAGGGGTGACCCGGCCGGTCAGCCGGCCCTGCCGACGTGGCTAGGTGAGGTCGGCGAGGAGCCCGTCCAGTGCACGGGTCAGGGCCGCGGAGTTGGCCGGGTCGAACCATGTGGTGCGGATGCGTTCGTTGTTCCCGTTGGGGGTCTCGTGGTCGCTGGTGACGGCGGCTCTCGCCGGCCCGGTCAGCCGTACATCGCCACGCGGTACAGGGTCGCCAGTGCGTCGTCGATGGGATGGGGCTGCGGCCTGCCGGCGGAGTCGAGCCTGTTCCACCGCTGCATGTTGACCGCGACCGCCATCTGCCGCTTGCCGTCGGCACGGGTCATGGCCAGCGCTCCACCACCCCAGACCGTGCCGCCATGGCCCCAGAAGGTGCCCTGACCGGGCCCCTCCATCGGGTGCAGGCCGAGGCCGTAGTCGATCGTCCTGCCCTCCTGGGAGACGACCGGGACAGTGCGTTGCATCTGCGCCAGCGACGTCGGGCTGACGATCTCCCCGGCGAGCAGCCTGCCGTAGAAGCGGTTGAGGTCCGAGACGGTGGAGATCAGCGAGGCCGACGGCCCCGCAAATGACATGTCGTAGACGCTGTAATCGCGTGGCGGGTCGATCATGCCGAACCACGCCTCGTAGAGCTGCGAGTGCGGCCCGTTGACGTACGGTCCGGCGGGGAGTTCGGTGTCTTGGAGCCCGGCGCGCTCGATGACGTTCCGGGTGATGTACCGCTCGGCCGTGGTGCCGGTCGCCTGTTCCAGGAGTTGGACGAGGAGCAGGTAGTTGGTGTTGGAGTACACCCCCGGCGTACCGCCCGGGGCGCCGACGGCAGGTGCGGTGACCCCCATCTCGATCAGTTCAATCGGGTCGAACCGCGTGAGCCGGTGGTCGTCCAGGCTCTGGGGCCGGGTGTCCGCGAAGGCGGGCCACGCCTTGAGGGAGGGATAGGCATACGGGAGGTACTCGGCGAGGCCGCTGGTGTGGTTGATCAGCATCCGGACGGTGATCGCGGCACCGCGTTCTCCGGGGACCAGCTTCGGAAGATAGCGGCCGATCGGTGTGTCGAGCCCTATCCGGCCGCTCTCGACCTGCTGGAGGACCGCGGCGGCGGTGAAGGTCTTGGTGATGCTGCCGACGCGGTGCCGCATATCGGCGGTGACCGGGCGGCCGGTGGCGACATCGGCGACCCCGGCGGCGCCGCGCCAGACCTGGTCGCCGTCTCGCACCTCGGCGAACAGGCCCGGCAGGCCGGCGCGGTGGACGTTCTCGATGGCCGCGTCCAGCGCCGCGGGATCCAGTGGATTCGTCACGTCATGCGTCCTTTCGTATTCCCCGGGGCGAGCTGCACATCGGTCGCCCGACCCCGGATAACAGGGCACGAGTGGCATGCCGGCCCGGCCTCCTGCCAGGCGCCCGGCAGGCCCATGTCCTCATTATGCACGCAGTGCGTGCAACACCAAGTGCATAGGTTAGGCTGAAGTCCGGCGAGGGGAGCAAGATGGCAGGCCGAAGGCGCTGGTCGACCGAAGAGATCCTGGATGCGGCGGCGGAGCTGCTGCGCACGAGCGACGCGGATTCGTTCAGCGTGCGCAAGCTGGCCGCGGCCCTCGGGACCGATTCGTCCAGCCTGTACCGGCACTTCCGCAGCAAGACCGAACTGCTGCGCGCGGTCGCCGACCGGATTCTGCTGGCCGCCATGGACGGCCACCGCGCCGAGGGCGACTGGAAGCAGCGCATCACGGCCCTGGCCCTGCGGGTGCGAGAGGCCTTCGGTCAGCAGCCCCAACTCGCCGCGGTCTGGGGACGTTACGCGTCGAGCGGCACCGGTTCGCGGCTGGTCATGGAAGAGGTACTACAGGCGCTGCGGGCGTCGGGACTGCCCGACGAGGAGATCCCGGTGCGCTACCACCGGATCGTGGTCCTCATCTCCGCGTTGATCGCTTCCGAAGCCGGGGCCGGCACGCTCACCCCGCAGGAGCACGAACAGGGCATGGAGCTGTTCCGCGTGGCGGTACTGGGCGCCGATCCCGAACGCTTCCCGGCCCTGGCCCACTTCGCCCGCGACGTCCGCCCCCTCGGCGCGGACCGCCGCGCCGCATTCGAGGAGATCCTCGCTGCCCAACTCGCCCACATCGAAGCCGCGACCGGCTCTAGCTAGCCGACCGGCCGAAGCTCACCGCGGGCCGGGCCGCGCTCACCCAACGGCTGTACGGCGAGCGGGAGATGACCGTCCGTCCCGCACGGGCCGCCGGACACGCAAAGGTGCCCGGCGGCCCATGTGGGTCCCGGTCATGTCGTGGCCGCGGCCGGCGCCAGGCCGGCCCGGCTCACGTGGTGGCTTCCGTGGGCTTACGGAAGCGGGTCAGGACGAGGTGGGCGATGACGCCGAAGAGGAGGCCCCAGAAGGCGGAGCCGATGCCGAAGAGGGTGAGGCCGGAGGCGGTGGCGAGGAAGGTGATCAGGGCCGCCTCGCGGTCCTTCTCCTCCTTCACCGCGCCGGTCAGCCCGCCGGCCAGCGCACCGAGCAAGGCGACGCCGGCGACCGCCGCCACCAGTTCCTTGGGGAGGCCCGCGAAGAGCACCACCAGTGTGGAACCGAAGGCTCCGATGAGGAGATAGAACGCTCCGCAGGAGACGCCGGCCACATAGCGCCGCCGCGGGTCGCGGTGCGACTCGGGGCCGGTGCAGATGGCGGCGGTGATCGCCGCGAGGTTGATGGCATGGGAGCCGAACGGGGCCAGGGCCGTGGACACCAGACCCGTGGAACCGATCAGGAGGCGGTCCTTGGGCTGGTAGCCGGAGGCGGTGAGCACGGCCATGCCCGGTGCGTTCTGCGAGGCGAGCGTCGCCAGGATCATCGGCACCGCGATGCCGATGAGGGAGGCGAGCGAGAACTCCGGGGTGGTCAGCACCGGCTTGGCCAGCTCGATCCGGTCCAGGTGGATGTCCAGCCGGGAGCTGACCGCACTGGCCGCGACGCCCGCCGCCAGGGCGACCAGGACGGCGTACCGGGGCAGCCACCGCTTCGCCAGGAGGTAGGCGAGCAGCACCGAACCGGCGATGAGCGGCGCGGTCTTGAGGGAGGTGAACACCCCGGTGCCGAACGAGAAGAGGATGCCGGCGAGCATCGCGGAGACCACGGCGGTGGGCACCTGCCGCATCAGCCAGCCGAACACTCCGGTCAGACCGACCAGGGTGATCACCAAACCGGTGACGATGAACGCGCCGATGGCCTCCGCGTAGGAGTACGCCCCCAGACTGGTCACCAGCAGGGCCGCGCCCGGTGTCGACCAGGCGGTGATGACCGGCATCTTGGTGCGCAGGCTCAGCGCGATACAGGTGAGCCCGCTGCCGATGGAGATGGCCCAGACCCAGGAGCTGGTCTGAGCGGTATTCAGATGTCCGGCGGAGGCCGCCGCCAGCACGATGACGAGCGGGCCCGAGTAGGACACGACGACGGCGACGAAGCCCGCCAGGACCGCGGACAGCGAGGCGTCACGGAACAGGCCGGGCCGGGCCCCCGGTGCCGGGGACCCGTCCGCCGCCTCCGCCGGCTCCGCGCGCTCCGGCGGGGCGGAACCCGGCGGTGCGGCATCGGGGTGGGGCGTGGGTGTCTTGGAACTCAACGGTCTTCCTTCGCGGCCTTTTCCAGGGCCTGTTCGAGGTCGGCGACAAGGTCTGCGGGGCTCTCCAGACCTATGGACAGCCGCAGCATGTCCTTCGGCGAGGTACTACCCGGTCCTTCGAAGGTGTAGCGGTGTTCGATCAGACTCTCCACGCCGCCCAACGAGGTGGCACGGATGAAGAGTTCGCAGTGGTTCGCGGTCCGCAGGGACTGCTGCCACTCGCCGTCGACATGCAGCGAGAGCATGCCGCTGAAGCCGCCCGTCATCTGCCGGGCGGCGACGGCGTGTCCCGGGTCGGTGGCGAGCCCCGGGTAGGCCACCCGCCGGATGCGCGGGTGCTCGGCGAAGTGCTCGGCCACGGCCATCGCGGTCTCCGAGATCTGCCGCATACGGGGGAAGAGCGTCCGTATGCCCCGCATCAGGAGGTAGGTCTCCATGGGACCGAGTATCGGGCCGGTCAGCCGGCGGTGCAGCCGCAGCCGCTCCCAGATCTCGTCCCGGGCCTCGCTGCTGCCCGGCGCCTTGACGAGAAGTCCGGCGACGACATCGGTGTGACCGTTGAGGTACTTGGTGCCCGAATGCATGATCAGGTCCGCGCCGAGCGCGAAGGGCTGGGAATGCACCGGGGTGGGAACGGTGTTGTCGACGCCGAACAGCGCACCGGCCCGGTGGGCGATCTCGGCGACGGCGGCGATATCGGTCACCGTCCAGGTGGGGTTCGCCGGGGACTCCGCCCACACCAGCGCGGTCGGGGCGGCGGTCACCGCGGCCGTCACCGCGTCCAGGTCGTTCATGGGCGCCTGGACGACCTCCAGGCCGCGCGGCGTGCCGAACTCCCGCAGCCACTTGGTGAGACCGAAGTACATGGTCTCCGGAACCACGACCCGCGCACCGGCCGGCAGTACCTGGAAGATGGCGGTGGCGGCGGCCATGCCGGACGAGAAGACCAGCGCGTCCGAGCCGCCCTCCAGGCCCGCCACAACCTGCTCGACCTGCTCGTACCCCGGTGTGCCCTGGTCCCGCAGATACGCCAGTCCGGCCGGTGCACGGTACTCGCTGTCGCGCGCGAAGGTCGCGCCCAGCCCGATCGGGGGCGGCACCGCGCCGGTGGTCGGGCAGCGCCAGCCGTCGCCCTGCGCGGCGCGCGTCTCGGGCCGGTACTCCTGCGTCCAGGGGGTGAAGGTCTCGCTGTTGTTCATCGCTTCCTCGAAATCAGTGACGGCAGAGCGGTGCTCAGGGCAAGTTCCGCGTCCAGCAGCGCACGGGAGGGCGCGCCGGGTGAGGGCACATAGTGGTTGTAGTAGCTGGATCCCTCGGTGTGCGGCCCGAGGAAGAACAGACGTGGCTGCGGGGCGCCGGTGCGGTCGATCCCCTGGCCCTCCCGGGTGACGTCCAGTCCGTGCACCGTCGTCCCGCGGTGCGCGTGGGTACGGACGCGGCCGGCGGCGACCAGCGTGCCGAGCAGCGTCCCGGGCGCCCGGTCGGCGCTCGGCTCGGCCACATGCGCCTGCACCACGTGGTCGACCTCCATCCGCAACGGCTCGGCCAGGCAGGTGGATTCCAGGCGCCAGGGCCCCTGGCCGGCCGGTGCGACGATCTTCGGCTGCGGGCCGGGGCCGAGCCGGACGATCCCCGCGTCGATCAGCGAGAGCAGCTCCGCCGACCGGTCCAGCTGCGGGCCGATGACCTGGCGGTTCACCGTCGAGGCGAACTCCCCGAAGAAGGCGGCCAGCGACGCGTCGTCGACTCCCGGCGGGTCGATGACCGCACGCAGCACATCGCGGTGGTCACGGAGCACCTCCAGGGCTTCCTTGAGCGGGCTCACCCCGAGGCCGTCGCGGGCCTCGGCCAGGTCGGCGGCGACCTCCGCGGTGAACCAGTCGCGGTAGGCGGCGTACTCCGTCCACTGCCGGTCGGCGAGGTTCGCGAACAGGATCCCGGGCACCGGGGTGGTGCCGAACCGGGCGCGCAGCTCGTCGCGCAGGGTCTCGTGACCGGCCTGGGCGCAGCGCCGGGCCATCTCCAGCCCCGCGTCCGTGGCGTCGCCCATCTCCCGGCCCAACAGGACGCGGTAGTAGGCGAGTTCCATCTCGGCCTCGATGAGCGGCAGCACCTCGGCGGTGAAGTCGATCCGCCGGTCGGCCCGCCGCGCCCGGAGCGCGTCCAGACGCTCCGTGGTCAGTGCCAGCGGAACGAACCGCATCCGTCCCGGGTGCAGGCGCGGGCGGCTCCGCGAGGGCATCCCGGAGCGGTTGGTGAGCACGATCAACGGCTCCCGCCCACTGGGCAGATAGCTCATCCCCTGCGCGCTCGTCGTATGCCTGCCACCGCGGCCGAGGGTCAGCGTGGCGATGACGTCCATGGCCGTCAGCCCCATGCCGAGGACGGCGACCCGTTCGCCCGGTCCGATGCTGTCCAGCGCCTCGGGCAGCGGATAGGGGCGGGTGACCAGCCGGGGGTCGGGAGCGGGTTCCGCGGGGGCGTAGAGCGAGTGGTGCCCGACGGTGACGAACACGGCGTCGGCGTCGATCCGGGTGCCGTCGGCGAGGACGACCGTCTCGGTGTCCGACGCTCCGGGAAGGATGTCGGCGGCCGTCGTACGGTGCTGCCGCAGGGTGAGGCTTTCGGGCGCGGCGTCGGCGATCTCCGCCGCCGCCCAGGTGAGGTATTCGCTCAGCAGCCGGCGCGGCAGGAAGTCGTTGGGCTGGATCTCCCGTCCTTCGCCCGCGCGCACGGTGTAGCCGTCGTCGGCCAGCCGCAGGTCCCGGTCCCGGCACCAGGCGTGTAACGAGGGGCCGGGGAGCGGTACCGGGCCGTCGACCATCCGGTCGTCGGCGAAGGCCGAGAGCTGTGCGCAGACGGTGTTGAGCAGCAGATGGTCGGGCTGGCCGGGCAGATGGAAACCGGCACCGAAGGGCTGCGGGTCGATGAGGTGGACGGTGAGCGGGACCGGCTGCGCCAGACAGTGCGCGACGAGCCGCTCGAAGACGCCCAGCCCCCGCGATCCGGCGCCCACGATCGCGACGGAGAGAGGTCTGTGATTCACCACCGGCGCGTCTCCCCGAAGAAGTTGGGCACCTCGATGGTGTTGCCGTCCTTGCGGGCCGCGCCGAGGACGAACGCCCCCACGGCGAGGTCGAGCACGCCCAGACCGAACGGCGAGAAGATCACCGGGCGGTCCGCGGAGGGCGTCACCTCGCCGTTCAGCACTCCGGCGAGGGTGCCGGTCACGAACTCGCGGGAGCCGGACAGCTGCTCGGCCAGGTGGGGTGAGGTCTGCGCCTTCAGACAGTGCTCGACGTCGTCGAGGATGTTGTCCGCGCCCAGGATGACCTCGGGTGTGAGGTCTCGCAGGGAGATGTTGAGCACGAGCTGGCCGGGCTTGAACGGGGTGCTGACGTAGGGCTCCAGCGCGGTCGTGGCGAACACGACGGTGTCGGCGCGCAGCGCTTCGTCGAGGTCGGCGGTGAAGGTGGCCGGACGGTTCTGGGTGGTGCGTACATGGTCGGCCAGCGCCTGTCCGGAGGGCTCGTCGAGGTCGTGGACGAGATAGGCGTCCGGGGCGCAGCCCGCGACGTTCAGGTAGTCGCAGATGTTGCGGGCGATGACGCCGCCGCCCACGACGGCGATACGGGTCCCGGCGAAGCCGTCCGGACGGAGCGCGGTCGCCGCGACGGCCGCGGAGGCGGCGGTGCGCGCGGCGCTGATGTTGGCGGCTTCGAGGCAGGCGATCGGGTAGCCGGTCTCGTAGTCGTTCAGGAGCAGGACGGCCGAGGCGCGCGGGTTGCCGTGGCGGGTGTTGCCCGGGAAGCTCGCGATCCACTTGATGCCGGCGAGCTGGACATCGGCGCCCAGGAAGGCCGGCAGCGCGATGATCCGGGAATCCGGCTTCTCCGGAAAGCGGAGGAAGTAGCTGTCCGGGTTGACGGAGTCCCCGGCCTCATGCGCCCGGTAGGCGCTGCTGACAATGCCGAGCACGTCCGCACGCTTGTCGTGCAGAACTTGACGGACCGTTTCCCCGGCCACGATCTCAAAGTTGAACATCAGGAATTTCCCCCCACTCAGGCCGGCGCCTGAGATATTTTCTTGTTGCCGACGTTCTCGGGCCAGCGTTCCGCTACCCAGTCGTCGTTATAGATGGTCTCCAGATAGCGGTCCCCGAAGTCGGGTGAAATGGCCACCACGACACTTCCGTCCGGGATCTCCTTCGCGGCATCCTGCACGGCAGACAGCACCGTGCCGGACGAGCCCCCCAGCAGCAGCCCGCGTTCTTCGGCCAGCGTCCGGCACATCTCCACGGCCGCCGACTCGGAAATGAGCACGACCTCGTCGATATTCCCGGTGTCCAGAATTTCCGGCCGCCGGCTCGTCCCCAGACCGGGAATGTGGCGGCGGGCAGCGGGCCCGCCGAAGGTCACGGAGCCCTCGGCGTCCACCGCGATGATCCGGGTGGCGGGGCTGTGGCGGCGCAGGTACTCCGCGCAGCCCACCAGGGTGCCCGTCGTTCCGGCCCCGATGAAGGCGTAGTCGATATGGCCGATCTCCTCGAGGAGCGCACGGCCGGTGCGGTCCCGGTGAGCCTGTGGCCCGGCCGGGTTGGCGTACTGGTTCAGCCAGAACAGGTCGGGGTCGCGGCGCAGCCGCTCGCCGATGTAGTCGATACGCGACTGGAGATAGCCGCCGTGGACGTCCCTGACGTCGATGACCACCACGTCGGCGCCGAGGACCTCCATCAGACGCCGCGACTGGGCGGTGGAGTTGGGGTCCGTGACACAGGTCAGCCGGTAGCCCTTCGCCGCACACACCATCGCCAGGGCGACGCCGAGGTTGCCCGACGTCGATTCGATCAGCCGGGTCCGCGGGAAGCAGCGCCCGGATTCCTCGGCCGCCGCTACCAGCGCGACAGCAGTTTTGAGTTTTACCGAACCGGCAGGATTGAGACCTTCCAGTTTGAGGAAGACTGAACTGCCGGGAACTAATTGGTCAAGCCGGATGAAGAGATCATCCAGCACGAGATCATAAACTTCTTCCGCTATCACCAGAATCCAAACCGTTGAAAATGGGCAGCACAAAACAATTGCGCTCGCAGAAGCGAGAAGCCCACGGGCTTGTTGGTCGGTGCACGGGTCAGGTGCGCGCTACGCAGAAGGGACTCTTCCCCCGTCCCCCGTTGTCGCAAATCCCCCATTCACGATGCGACGGAACAATCCTGCCATCACGCAAGGCCAATGACAACGATTATATGGAAACCAAAAACGTTGAATCATGAAATGTGGCTTGATCCCGCCCCGGCATACCGCTTCTGACCAGCCGTTACCCGTGGTGACGCCACGGGGTGAACTTCGGCCACCCCGGACACGCAGACAGTGGGCCCGGGGTCAAGACCCCGGGCCCACCACGCGCCGCCTGAACGGGTATCAGAGGAGGCCGAGCAGACCGAGGTTGAGCAGGCCGTTCCTGCCCAGGCCGCGGCCGTCGCGGTCACGGTCGTAGCGGTCGCGGTCATAGCGGTCGCGGTCGCGGCCGTAGCGGTCGCGGTCATAGCGGTCGTGGTGGCGGCCGTAATCGTCCCGGTCGAAGCGGTCGTAGCCGCCGTCGCGGCCGTAGCCGTCACGGCGGTCGCGGCCGAAGCCGTCATAGCCGTCGTGGCCACGCTGCCCGACGCGGCCGTGGTGGCGGTCGTGCTGCTGGTTGCCGGGGTGGCCCTTCTCGCAGCGGTGCGAGGCACACTGGGCAGCCTGGGTGCCACTGGGGGGCGTGGTCGCGGCGGTGGCGGCGCCTGCCGTCGGCACCACGAGGGCAGCCGCGGTCAGGCCGGCCACTGCAAGGCCGCGCGGGATCGAACGGAGCATGTTTCCACCTTCACTCGACTTTGCAGAAAATGAATATTTCCTGCAAAGAAGACGATAAGCGGGCATTTGTCCACCGACTTGCGACCCGCCGCAGAGTCACTGGAACGCAGCACGCAGGGCAAGGCGCCACGCCGTGACCTGGCTGTTCACTCCGGATTCCCGGCGCTTTCCCCGTCGGCCGGACCGTCCTTCGGCAGGTTCTCCAGCAGGTTCCCCAGGGCGCCCGCGACGAGTGCGCAGACCGTGTCGGGGTCGGCGCTCGCCAGTGGCTCCTTGGCGACGACCACCCGCATCAAGCCAATTCCCAGCAGCCAGGACAGCGCCAGATCCGCCCGAAGACTCCCGGTGTCGGACTCGGAGAGCGTGGCGAGGACCTCCGCGTACTCCTCCCCCAGCCCGCGCAGCGCCTCCCCGATCTCGTCGCTGCCGCCGATGGAGCGCAGGCACACCTCCAGCGAGCGGTCGGCGCCCGCCCCGCCGCCGCCGGCCAGCATCCCGCGCAGCGCGACCTCGAACAGCCGCTCGGCGGGAGTGCTGCGCAGCTGCTCCTGCCCGCCACGCGCCATCACCTCTCCGAACAGGGCCTTCTTCGATCCGAAGTAGCGGAACAACAGGGCCTGGTTGGCCCCCGCCCGGGACGCGATGTCGCGCACCGTCGCCCGTTCGTAGCCGCGCTCGGCGAACAGCTCCGACGCGGCGTCGAGCAACCGCCGCCGGGTGCCCTGCGCGTCCCGGCGGGATGCGTTCGCCGTGCCGTCCTGCGGGGTCTTCGCCATCGCCACGCTCCTCTTCGTCGGCCCGTCACGAGGACGGCCACAATGCGTCGTTGACCGCCTCCGGGGGGCGGCTTACCGTGATGTAAGCAGGTGCTTACACAAGGGAGGTCGCCTTGACCACAGCCGACACAGCACCCCTCTCCTACCCCTTCAATGTTCCCGAGAGCCTTGAGCTTTCCGAAGAGTACGAACACGCCCGCAGCCGGCCGGGACTGCTGAAGGTCCGGATGACCTACGGCGAGCCGGCCTGGCTCGTGACCCGGTACGCCGAGGCCCGGTTCGTCCTCGGTGATCAGCGCTTCAGCCGCGCCGAGGGCGCACGGCACGACGAGCCCCGGCAGTCCGAAGGGCGCCAGGACAGCGGCATCCTGGGGATGGACCCGCCCGATCACACCCGGCTGCGGACGCTGGTGGCCAAGGCGTTCACCGTCCGCCAGGTCGAGAAGCTCCGGCCGCAGGTCAAGCAGCTGGCGAGCGAGCTGCTCGACGAGCTGGAAGCGGCCGGGCCGCCGGCCGACCTGGTGGACCGTTACGCCCTGCCCATTCCCGTTGCCGTGATCTGCCGGATGCTCGGGGTGCCGGCCGAGGACCGGCCGCGGTTCCGGGTGTGGAGCGATGCGGCCTTGTCGACAAGTTCCCTCACCGCGGCGGAATTCGACGCCAACATGGAAGAACTCCGCGCCTATATGAGGCAGTTGATCGAGGAGCACCGGCGGGCTCCGCGGGACGATCTGATGACGGCGCTGATCGACGCCCGGGATGTCAACGACCGGCTGTCCGAAGTCGAACTCGTGGACCTCTGCGTGGGCATTCTGGTCGCCGGGCACGAGACCACCGCCACCCAGATCCCCAACTTCGTGCTCGCGCTGCTGGACCACCCGGGCCAGCTCGCCCTGCTGCGCGAGCGGCCGGAGCTGATCGGCGGCGCGGTGGAGGAGTTACTGCGGTTTGTGCCGCTGGGCAGCGGGGCGAGCCAGGCCCGCTACGCCACGGAGGATGTCGAGGTCGGCGGGACGCTGGTGCGGGCCGGAACCCCGGTCCTGGTGGCGGTGGGCGCCGCCAACCGGGACGCGCTGCGCTTCGACGCACCCGGGAAGCTGGACATCTCCCGGACCGGTACTCAGCACCTCGGATTCGGCCATGGCGTCCATCACTGCCTCGGTGCGCCGCTGGCCCGTCTGGAGCTCCAGGAGGCGATCGGCGCCCTGATCACCCGCTTCCCGGACCTGCGGCTGGCCGGTGACGTGGTGTGGAAGAGCGAGATGCTGGTGCGCGGGCCGCGGGTCATGCCGGTGGGGTGGTGACCGGATGAGCTGGCATGTGGAGATCGACCCGCAGCAGTGCATCGCCTCGGGCTCCTGCGCCGCCATCGCCGCGGACCTCTTCGTGGTGGACGGCGCGTACGCCCGGCCGCTGAAGGACCGGATCGAGGCGGACGAGCGCGCCCTGGACGCCGCCGATGTCTGCCCCGCCGCCGCCATCACTGTCCGGGACGGCGCGGAGGTCATCGGACCCCGGCCGTAGGACAACGGATTCCGACGGGGCGTGGCGCCGGCCACGCCCCGTTTGCGTATCCGGAGGTCCCGACGACACGGCGAGGTGCCCTAGCTGTCGTCGTGCGCCCGCCGGGGATTACGGGACAGCCCTTACGGCTCTCCGGAGTCGCGAGGCACTGGAGGCTCTGCAAAACTTGTCATCACGCCATCACAGAAAGTGAATCCCTGACGGAGTCACCGTTCCGCGCGCCACAATTCCGGTGAAAGAGTGGACCCACATGCCGAGCATGCCCGTGTTTGACGTCATCGTTGTCGGCTCGGGGGCTGCCGGTGGAATGGCCGCACATGAGCTTTCGACCGCAGGCTTACGCGTCCTCATGCTGGAAGCCGGACGAGACTACGCCCCCGTCGCCGAGACACCGATGTTCAATACGCCGGAGGCTGCGCCACTGCGGGCAGCGTCGACTGCGGACAAGCCACAGGGCTACTACGACGCCACCGTCGACGGAGGTACGGAACTCGTTGGTGAGCCATACACTCAGGCCGACCCCGCGCAGGCGTTCAGCTGGTGGCGACCGCGGATGTTGGGCG
The DNA here is from genome assembly GCF_057708345.1 of Streptomyces sp. bgisy130. Lineage (NCBI taxonomy): Bacteria > Bacillati > Actinomycetota > Actinomycetes > Kitasatosporales > Streptomycetaceae > Streptomyces > Streptomyces sp. bgisy130. Next base: position 91,274 of record NZ_JBYISA010000002.1, on the reverse strand, counting down.
GGCGCACCAATCACTGGGGAAGAGTGGCACTGCGCTTCGGGCCCTACGACTTCAAACCGAAGACCCGTGACGGACTGGGTGTTGACTGGCCGATCGAATACTCCGATCTGGCTCCGTGGTACGACAAGGTCGAACGCCACATTGGCGTCACGGGCCTTGCCCACGGGATCGAGAACGTCCCGGACTCGCCCCCCGGCGTCCACCTTCCGCCGCCACCTCCACGAGCCCACGAGATCGTTCTCAGTCGGGCATTCGAGCACATGGGGATGAAAGTGGCAGCCATTCGGGCGGCCATTCTCACGCGTCCATTGAACGGCCGTGCAGCATGCCTGTACGCCACTCCGTGCACACGAGGCTGTAGTAGCCGGTCCAACTTCCAGAGCACCACCGTCCTCATTCCCCCCGCTCAGGCGACCGGAAATCTCACCACCGTGTGCAATGCGATGGTGTCGCGGGTCGACATCGATGCAACTGGACGGGCGACCGGGGTCACTTACAACGACCGCGAGACCGGGGCCGAGTTCTCGGTCACAGGGAGGGCAGTGGTACTGGCCGCCGGAACCTGCTCGTCGGTCCGCATTCTGCTCAACTCAAGAAGTGCAGCATTCCCCAACGGCATCGGAAACAGTCACGGACTGGTCGGCAAGTATCTGATGGATTCAATCGAACTTGCGCGATCGTCACAGATTCCGTTGCTGGAGAAGCTGCCGGTGTTGAACGATGACGGCATCTTTACGCCACACATCTATGTGCCGTGGTGGCTCCTGAATGAGCAGGCCGCCGGGCACCTCGGCTTTCCGCGCGGTTACCATATCGAGCCGCGCGGGGGTCGCAGGATGCCGCCGACCGGCATCGGCGGTCTCATCTCCTCCAGTTCCGCGACCTACGGCGACGCGGTTCGTGCGGAGGTCCGGCGAAAATACGGCACGACCGTCACCCTCATCGGTGAAGGCGAGATGATCCCGAACGAGGACTGTTTCTGCGAACTCGATCCCATGACGAAGGATAAGTGGGGCGTTCCAGTTCTGCGTTTCCATTGGAAATGGGCAGATTCAGAAATCCAGCAAGCCATGCACATGCACGAGACCTTCAACAAGGTATTTCGCCTGCTCGGGGGCGCGCCGGACAACGCCGCGTTCGCGATGCCCCAGGGCGGCGGAGCAAGCCATGAAGTCGGTGGCGCACGAATGGGAACCTCACCGCAGAACTCCGTGATCGACGCCTACAACAGGTGCTGGGACGTAAGGAACGTGTTCGTCCTCGATGGCGCCGCCTTCGCATCGAGCCCGGACAAGAACCCCACACTCACGATCCTGGCACTGGCAGCGCGAAGTTCGGACCGGATCGTCGAATTGCTGAAGAACGGCGGACTCTGATCGCAGCTGCCTGCCGTACCCCGAAGAGAGCGAGCGGATGAGGGGGAACCCGTAATGAGGGAAGCAAATGGATGATAACGACGCCTCCGGTTTCGACACCGCAACGCAGGGCTACGGGACCGACCCCAATCTCGTGACGCCGGACACCCCTTGGCCGCGCACGCTCTCCGACCACCAGCGGAAGCTCATCGCGGTCCTCAGCGACATCATTCTGCCGGGTACCGACGAATTCCCGGCGCCGGGTGCCGTGGGTATCGTCGATTTCTTCGACGACTGGGTGAGCGCCCCGTACCGTACTCAGCAGAAGGACAGAACCCTCATCACGACCGGCCTTACCATGGTCGACGAATCCTCGCAGCGGCAGTTCGGGCTCGGGTTCGTCGACTTGAACGGTTCCCAGCAGCGCACGATCGTCGACCAGATCGCGTCGACCACCGCAACGGACAGAAGCTTCTTTGTCCGGTTCCGGTCCCTGCTGTTGAACGGTTATTTCACGACCGAAATCGGCTTCAAGGCGATCGGCTATATCGGAAACGTGCCGCTGCTCGAATTTCCCGGCGTCCCGCCCGAGGCACAGCGCATCATCGACGACGAACTCAGGAAGCTGGGGCTGTAGCATGAATCCTGTCACCGCGGGCACCGCGCGCGTGAAGACGATAAGAGAGTATGTCGAAGCAGGCACGCTGTCCCTGGACGACCTCAAAGGCGCATTGCAGCTTGCGATGCGTCTGGAATTCTCCACGATCCCGCCCTACCTGTGTGCACAATGGTCGGTCAAGCGCGATCCGGATCGCGTCGAGGGCGTGGTGCATGAAGTCGTCAGCCAGGAGATGAGTCACTTCGCGCTGGCCGGAAACCTCCTGGCCGCTATCGGCGGTCGGCCGTCGATCGGACACGCAGACTTTGTGCCGGACTACCCGATCGACGAGCTACCCGGTGGCATCCCACAGGAGCTTCCGGTCGATTTGAAGCCATTGCGGAAGGATCAGCTCGCGGTATTCATGCAGATCGAGACTCCGGAATTCCCTCCGGTCGCGTTCCGGGCGGACCGGACGCCTGCCACGATCGGCGCCTTCTACAACACGATCATCATGACCTTCCAGACGCTCTGTCCCGAGATCGATCCGGAGGCACATGCAGTAGACCTGCCCTCTTCGCATCGGATTGAGAACGTCGCTGACGCGATCGAGGTGATCGATCGGATCAAGAGCGAAGGAGAGGGTGTGCAGGATTCTCCCGACCAGCCGTCAGGGGAGGAGCGGGGAAGTTTCGCACACTACTACCTTTTCAAGGAACTCTGGCTCCAGAAGCGGCTGGTGAAGGTCGGCGGCAAATGGAGTTTCAGCGGAGCTCACATCGACTTGCCGGACGTCTACGACTTCCGGCATTCCCTTGCCGAACCGAACCCCTCGGCCGAATTCAACCGCACATTCTCGCAGTTGCTGATCGACCTGGAGTCCTGCTGGACGTCCGGCGCGCCACCGAACGTGGCGGCGATGTTTCAGCTTCAGATCCTCGGCCGAGACCTGATCAAACGTGGGATCCGCCCGGAGTTCCGATGGGATGACGGGACGTCCTGATGCATCCCGCACCGACGCTCCCTCACCCTCCGCGGTCGGAGCACAAGATCACTTCATGTAGCCTTACTGGCCGGTAACGACCCATTTTTCAACCAGGGGGATCTCATGTATCGACGTATTTCCGCTCTCGCCGTGACGGCGGCCGTGGCCGGCGGTGTGCTGTTCGCGGCGCTGCCGGCGCAGGCCGCTACCACGGCCGCCGGCCGGCAGAGCGTGGCAGCCGGGGGCGCCATCAGCGTCAACATCAGCGAGCTGCGCCAGCAGTCCGCCGACCTGAAGGCCAAGGCCGCGCGCCTGGACGGGGAAGGCGAGCACGAGGCCGCCCAGCGCGCCCGTGCGGAGGCCAACGCGCTGGACGAGAAGATCCAGGCGTACCTCGACGCCGAAGAGAACATGTCCTGACCACACGTCAGCGCTTTCGCGTCGCCCGCCCCGAAGCCATCGGGGCGGGCGACGCCGCTGTGTACGGGGCGGCCGGCAGTCGCGCGCCCCGTCCGCGGCCCGTCAAATGCCCCCCGGCGCCGCTGGAAACGGCAGGTCGGGGCCCCTCTCGTCGCGCGGTGGAGCCGGGGTGCGACGATGGCCCTGTCATGGATGCGGGGCAGGTTCTCAGGGGGCTGCGGGCCGCGGTGTTCGCGGCGGTCTGCGTACTGCTCGCTGCGCTGGGCCACGCGGTGATGTCGGATGCCGTGATACCCGGCTGGATGCTGCTGACCGCCTGGGTGGGCACCGCGGCCGGTGCCTGGTGCTGTGCGGGCCGGGAACGGGGCCCGCTGCTGGTGGGGTTGCTGACCGTGGGCACCCAGGCCGCCCTGCACACCGTCTTCTCGTTCGGTCAGGCGGTCACCGGTTCCGGTGGCGGCGAGCGGTCGCTCGTGCGCCAGTGGGCGGACAGCTGGCTGTGCGGCGCCCAGGGGATGCCGTCGTCGGGACCTGACCGCGCCGAGCTGCTGCGGATGATGCATCAGCAGACGGCGGCCATGCCCTCGACGGGGCACGGCGGCCGGATGGCGGGCATGGACCACATGGCGGGCATGGACCACATGGCCGGCATGGCCGCGCCCGCGCAGCAGATGCCGGGGATGCACGGCAGCGCGACCGGCATGCTCGCGGTCCACCTGCTGGTCGCCCTGATCGCCGCCGGCTGGCTGTGGGGCGGCGAGCGGGCCGCGTTCCAGCTCGTACGGAGCGTGTCGGCCTGGCTGTTCGCGCCGCTGGTGCTGGTCCTGCGGATCGTGCTGCCCGAGGCGCGGCCCGCCGTCCGCACCGCCCGGCAGGAGCCGCGGCACGCGGTACGGCAATTGCTGCTGGCGCATACGAGGTCGTTGCGGGGTCCCCCGCGGGAACCGGCTGTCGGCTGACAGCGCGGACGTATTCCCGAGCCGGTGGACGGACGGGCGCCGATGCACGCGCCCCGGGTCCCGGCTCCGACTTCACCGGTCCCCGCCGGAGCGCGGTGGCCGGATCATGCGAAGGACTCCAGATGATGAATCCTGTCCGGATGCCGGTGGCGCCGCTGCCCGCATCCGAAGGTGCACCGGCCGGCGGGGGCGGGTGCCCGCGGGCCGCCGGGTCAACCGGCCCGTTTGCCACCGGTGTCCGCCGTGCCGGGGGAGCCCGGACCCGGCAGTACGGCAGCCGACCGCAGCCGGGCGAGCAGCGCGTCGGCCGCCGCCCGGTCGTCTTCGGGGTGCGCGGTGGCGCGGTCGAGGCCGGCCGTCAGAGCCTGTGCCTGCGCGTGCCACCGCCGGCAGTCCGGGCAGCCGGCGAGATGGTCGTCGAGCCGGCGGGCGGTGAGTCCGGGGGGCAGTTCCTCGCCGTCGAGGCGGGCGGAGAGTGCCGTACGGATGCGCGAGCAGAGCATGTGTCCATCCTCCCCGAAGCCGCGCCGGGCGGCGAGGGGCGGTCGCGGGATGCGGGATGACGAGGCGGTGACGGGCTGGGCGCTGGCCGCCCGTACCGGTGACGAGCGGGCCGTCGAGGAGTTCGTGCGGGCCACGCAGCTCGATGTGCGGCGCTATGTGACGCATCTGAGCGGGGATCCGCAGGCGGCCGACGACCTGGTGCAGGACACCTATGTCCGGGCGCTGCGCAGTCTGCCGCGGTTCGAGGGCCGGTCCTCGGCGCGGACCTGGCTGCTGACCATCGCCCGGCGGGTCGTGGTGGACCGGATCCGGTCCCATGCGGTCCGGCCCCGGCTGGCCGGGACGGACGACTGGCAGACGGCCGCGGAACGGGTACAGCCGCGTGGCGTGCCCGGGTTCGACGAGGGCGTCGCGCTGGCCGAACTGCTGGCGGCGCTGGCGCCGGAACGGCGGGAGGCGTTCGTGCTCACCCAGCTGCTGGGGCTGCCGTACGCGGCGGCGGCCGGGGTGATCGGCTGTCCCATCGGCACCGTGCGGTCCCGGGTCGCGCGCGCCCGGGAGACGCTGATCGCGCTGCTGACGGACGCGGAGCGGGCCGAAACGGCCGACGGGCCGCGAGCCTACGCGGATGCCGTGGCCTGACGGGCCGCTCGCCCGCGGGCGGCGGGGCTCAAGGACGGGCGCGGGCCCGGTCCGTGAGCCCCGCCGTGGCTCCGGCCGCTTCACCACCCGTCACCGGGGCGTACCGCGCGGGCCCGTACGGTCTGCGGTGGGCTGTCGCGGAAATGCAGGGTGAAGGTGAGCCGGTCGCCGGGCGCGAGCCGGGGCGGCGGGCTGACCATGACGTCCAGGCCGGTCGGCGTCATGTTCAGGGCGGCGCCGGCGGGGACGGTGGCGCCGCCGACCATCGCCATGCTCCGGGCGTTGCGCCCGATGTCGACGGTGCGGCTGAGCATCGTGCGGTGGCCGGCCGGGCCGGTGACGCCGGTCAGGACGTCGTCCGCGCCACCGGAGTTGCGGATGGTGAAGAACGCGGCGGTGGCCTCGGATCCGCCGGCGATGAATACCCGGCCCTCGGGGACGCTGAGCTTCGCGGGGGTCCCCGCGTTGCCGGTGGCGGTCCACAGGGCGAGGACGTTGAGCGTCACCAGACAGGTGAGCAGCGGTACGGCGACGGCCGAGAGGGGCAGCCGTTTCATCAGGTCTCCCAACGTGCTTGCGCCCGGGGACTGTGCGGGCGGCGGGCGGACTTGCCGGCGCCGCCCGGCCGCCAGGCGCGCAGCCGGAGGCTGTTGCCCACGACGAGCAGTGAGCTGGCGGACATGGCGGCGGCGGCCACCATCGGGTTGAGCAGACCGACGGCGGCGAGCGGCAGGGTGACGAGGTTGTAGCCGAAGGCCCAGACGAGGTTGCCGCGGATGGTGCCCAGGGTGCGCCGGGCCAGGAGTACGGCGTCGGCGATGGCCTGGAGGTCCTCGCGTACCAGGGTCACATCGGCCGCGCCGATCGCGGCGTCGGTGCCGCTGCCCATGGCGATGCCGAGGTCGGCGAGCGCGAGGGCCGCGGCGTCATTGACCCCGTCGCCGACGACGGCGACCCGGCCGCCCTGTTCCTTGAGGGTGGTGACGAGGGCGGCCTTGTCCTCGGGGTGGGCCTCGGCATGGATCTCCGTGATGGCGAGATGGCCGGCCACCGCGCGGGCGGTCGCGGCCCGGTCGCCGGTGGCCAGCACCGGTCGCAGCCCCAGGCGGCGCAGCCGGTCGACGGCACGGTAGCCGTCGGGGCGGAGCGCGTCGCCCACCGCGAGCACGGCCTCCGGGGTGCCGTCGACGGTGACCAGGACGGCGGTGTGGCCGGCCGCCTCCGCGGTGTGCACCGCGTCCGGCAGCGGGGCCGGCAGACCGGTGAGGTCGCCGGGCCGGGCGACCTCCACCAGGCGGCCGTCCGCGGTGCCGCGTACGCCGTGGCCCGGCGTGGCGCTGAAGTCCGCGACGGGCGGCAGCGGTTGGCCCGGCTGCTGCTCGTCCGCGTGGGCGGTGACGGCGCGGGCCAGCGGATGTTCGGAGCCCTGCTCGACGGTGGCGGCCAGCCGCAGTGCCGCCGCGGCGCCGAGGCCGCCGGTGCGCGGGGTGAGGGCGGTGACGCTCATCCGGCCCGTGGTGAGGGTGCCGGTCTTGTCGAGGACGACGGTGTCGATGCGGCGCAGTCGCTCCAGCGCCTCCGGCCCCCGGACCAGGATGCCCAGTTGGGCGCCGCGGCCGGTGGCGGCCAGCAGCGCGGTCGGGGTGGCCAGCCCGAGCGCGCAGGGGCAGGCGACGACGAGGACGGCCACCGCGGCGGTGATCGCCGCCTGCGGCTCGGCTCCGGCACCGAGCCAGAAGCCCAGCACGCTGACCGAGACGGTCAGGACGGCGGGCACGAAGACGGCCGCCACCGCGTCGGCGAGCCGCTGGACCTTGGTCTTGCCGGTCTGGGCGTCCTCCACGAGCCGGGTGATGCGGGCGAGTTGGGTGTCGGCGCCCACCGCGTCGGCCCGTACCTCCAGCAGTCCGCCGGAGTTGACCGCGCCGCCGACCGCCGCCGCGCCCGGACCGACCTCGACGGGGCGGCTCTCGCCGCTGATCAGGGACAGGTCCAGGGCGGAGTTGCCCTCCACTACGGTGCCGTCGGTGGCGACCCGTTCGCCGGGCCGGACCAGGAAGTGGTCGCCGACCAGCAGCCGGCTCACCGGGATGCGCCGCTCACCGTCCGGGGTGCGTACGGCGACGTCCTTGGCGGCGAGTTCGGCCAGCGCGCGGAGTGCGGCGCCGGTGCCGCGCCGGGCCCTGGCCTCCATCCGCCGTCCGGCCAGCACGAACAGCGGTACGCCGACGGCGGCTTCGAGGTAGACGTGGGCGGTGCCGTCGCCCGCGGTGGGCAGCAGGCTGAACGGCATCGTCATCCCGGGCGTGCCGGCCCCGCCGAGGAACAGCGCATAGGTGGACCAGAGGAAGGAGGCGGCGACGCCGAGGGAGACCAGGGTGTCCATGGTCGCCGCGCCGTGCCGCAGCCCGCGCAGCGCCCGGGTGTGGAAGGGGGCGGCGCCCCAGATCGCGACGGGCGCGGCGAGCACGAAGCACAGCCACTGCCAGTTGCGGAACTGCCAGCCGGGCACCATCGACAGGACGAGGACGGGGAGCGAGAGCAGGGCGACCGCCAGCAGCCGGTGCCGCTCGGCGCGGGCACCGTCGTCCGGGGGGCCGGCGGTTTCCGGGGTGTCGTGGGCGTCCTGGCCGTCCTGACGGCCGGTGGGCGGCAGCCCGTCCTGTGGGGCCGGTTCGGGGGCGGCTTCCCGGAGCTCTGCGGTGAACCCGGCCGCCTCTACGGTGCCGATGAGGTCGCTGACGGAGACCGCCGCGGGGTGGCTGACGGTGGCCCGGCCGGTGGCGAGATTCACCGAGGCGGCGACGCCGTCCAGCCGGCCGAGCTTCTTCTCGACCCGGCCCACACAGGCTGCACAGGTCATCCCGCCGATCGTGAGGGTGGTGCTGCGGGCCGGGGCGGGGGCGAGGTCCGGCGACGGGGTGCCGGGCCGGGGCTCCGGCGTCATCGCGGTACTCCCACCGGCACCGGGCGGGGGGCCGGGGCGCCCATGCCGTGCATCCCGCCCATGCCCCCGCCGTCGGTGGGTGTGGACTCTCCCGTACGGGTGCCGTCTGCCGGGCGCAGCCCCGGGGCCACCGGTCCGGCGGCGGTCCCGGCCGCGTACGACAGCAGGCCGAGCACCACCAGCAGCGCGAGGAAACCGATGACCGACCGGGCGGGCAGCAGCCGGGTGACGGCCTGGCGAAGAGGGGGCCGACTGCGGTCGGCCGAAGAGCTGGACATCGCGTCATCGTGGCAGCTGACGGCGGCGTCCAGCGGCCGTTCCGGGGGTTGTGAGTACGTGAGGTTTGTCCCGTTCCGCCGCCGGAACTCACCGGCCGCCGCGCCCGACTAACTGGGTTTGAACGGTGTCCCCCGCACCCCCGCGCCGCTGCCGCCCGGCCGAAATCACCTTCCCCGGCGGGAACTCGGCGCGCCCGTTGCCCGACCTCTCCAACGCCGCGCCAACCGGGCGCCGGACCCCCACCGTTGAGGAGGCCACCGTGTCCCCATCGTCCGAACCCGTCGAGCTGTACGGACCGGAGTACAAACGCAACCCCTATCCCCTGTACGCCGAGTTGCGGGAGCGCGGCCCGGTCCACCGGGTGCGCTTCCCCAGCGGGGTGTGCGCCTGGCTCATCACCGGCTACGAAGCCGCGCACCGGGCCCTCACCGATCCCCGGCTGGGCAAGCACCACTCGCGGGGCAACGCGGCCTGGCGGGCCCGCGCCTCGATCATGCCCGAGCCTCAGCACTCCCAGCTCCAGGTGCATCTGCTCCACCAGGACCCGCCACGGCACACCGCGCTGCGCCGGCTGATCACCGATGCCTTCGCACCGCAGCGGGTCGAGGCGCTGCGCCCGCGTTTCCAGGCGATGGCCGACGCCCTGCTCGACGGGCTCCCGGGCAGCGGCGGCACCGACCTGGTCGAGGGCTTCGCCGCCCGCTTCCCCTTCCAGGTGCTCGCCGAAGTCATCGGACTGCCCGAGGAGTTCGCTGACCGCTTCGACCGGGACTGGGGCAAGGTCGTCCAGCCCGTGGGGCCCGAGGACCCGGGCCGGCCGGCGTACGAGGCGCGGCTGCGCGGGCTTCAGCAGTACATCGCCGATCTGGTCCGCCACAAGCACGCCGAGGGCGGCGAGGATCTGCTCTCCCGGCTGGTGGCCGCCCGCGACGCGGGGCGGCTCGGCCAGGAGGAGCTCGATTCGATGGTGTTCCAACTACTGGTGGCGGGACAGGAACCGGTCACGAACCAGATCACCACGGCGCTGGTCACCCTGCTGCGCCACCCCGCGCAGCTCGCGACGCTGGCCGGCCGGCCCGAACTGCTGCCGCAGGCGGTCGAGGAACTCCTGCGTCATGACAGCGCCTTCGAGCTGACCACCTGGCGGTTCTTCGCCGAGGACACCGAGCTGTACGGCACCCGGATCCCGGCGGGCGACTCCGTCATCGTGTCGCTGAGCGCGGCCAACCGCGACTCCCGGCAGTTCCCCGACGCGGACGCCCTGCACTTCGATCGCACCCCCAACCCGCATCTCGCCTTCGGCCACGGCATCCACTTCTGTCCCGGCGCCGCGCTCGCCCGTATTGAACTCCAGGTCGCCCTGGGCACCTTGCTGAGACGGTTGCCGGACCCGCGGCTCGCCGTCCCGGAGGACGAGCTCGAATGGACCCCGGCAGTACTGGCACGCGGCGTCGCCCGGCTGCCGGTGACCTACGGCGGCTGCCCGTACGCGGGCTCCGGTGCGAACGGGCCCGATGCCGCGTGCTGACCAGCCCGGCGCCGCTGCCCAGCCCGGCTCCCCCGTGCCCGGTGGCGCCCTCCGACGTCCGGGCCCGCTGTGCCGAGGTGCTCGCCACGCTCCTGCCCTACCGGCGCACCCTGGACACCGGCCACGGGGACACCCCCGACGCCTTCCCCGCCCACCTGCGGCGGCTCGCCGTCCCGGTGGCGGCGGGCGAGCCGATCGTCTTCACCCTGCCGGGCTTCCCCTGCAAGTCCCCCAACCCGGCCAAGGTGTTGGGCCACCTCCCCGACGAGGGCGAACGGCTGGCCCTGCGCTTCCTGGACGCGCTCTGCGCCCGGATCACGGCCCACCACCCGCCCGGGGCGCGGGTGGTCATCTGCTCGGACGGGCATGTCTTCAGCGATCTCATCCAGGTGCCGGACCGTGACATCGACGCCTATGCCGACGCACTGCGCGCACTGATCCACGACGAGGGACTGACCCGGCTCGACGTCTTCGATCTGCGGGATGTCTACGGTCAGCGGCTGTCCCACGACGCCAAACGGTCCCTGGTCCACCAGCGCTACGCCCCCGACCTGGAGACCCTGCGGTCCCTGACCCGCTCCGACGAGCCGACCCGGCGGCTGTACCAGGGCATCACCCGATTCCTCTTCGAGGACTCCGTCGCCTTCGCGGGGACCCGTTCGGCACTACAGCGCAACTGCCGGCGGCGCGCGTACGGGGTGATGCAGCGCAGCCGCGCCTGGGGCGAGCTGATCGCGGCCCACCATCCGGAGGCGTTCCGGCTCTCCATCCACCCGCAGCCGCGGGACTCGGCGAAGTTCGGCATCCGGCTGCTCGAAGCGCCCGATGCGTGGCTGACGCCCTGGCACTCGTGTGTGCTCGAACACGCCGACGGGCGGCGGGAGTTGCTGCACCGGTCGGCGGCCGAGCGGCTCGGCCGGCTGGTGTACCGCCAGGGGCGGCCGAGCCACTTCATGGCCGGGTGAGGGGGCGGGGTGGGCGTCACCCGCCGTCGGCGGGCAGCGGCTCCCGGTGGTCGAAGGCGATCAGCGGATCCCCGGTGAGCGGATGGTCGGTCACCGCGGCGCGCACCCCGAACACCTCGGCCAGCAGCTGCGGCGTCAACACCTCCCGGGGCGTTCCGGACGCCACCACCCGGCCGGCGTGCAGCACATGCAGCCGGTCGCACAGGGACGCCGCCGCGTTCAGATCGTGCAGCGAGATGAGCGTGGTACGGCGCTGGGCGCGCAGCAGCGCGAGCAGCTCCACCTGGTGGCGTACATCGAGGTGATTGGTGGGCTCGTCCAGCACCAGCACCTCCGGGTCCTGGGCGAACGCCCTTGCCAGGAGCGCCCGTTGACGTTCCCCGCCCGACAGGGTGGAGAAGCGGCGGGCGCCCTGTCCGGCCATGCCGACGGCGGCCAGCGCGCGGGCCACGGTCTCCCGGTCGGTCCGGTCGTCGCCCGCGAAGGCCCGCTTGTAGGGCGTACGGCCCATGGTCACCACTTCACGGACGGTCAGCTCGAAGTCGCTGCCGCGCTCCTGGGGCAGCGCGGCGACCTGTCGGGCGGTCCGGCCCGGGGAGAGCGTGCGCAGGTCGGCCCCGGCAAGCAGTACCCGGCCGGCGGTGGGCCGCAGATGCCGGTAGACGGTGCGCAGCACGGTGGACTTGCCGCTGCCGTTGGGCCCGACCAGACCGGCGATCTCCCCGGCCGCCGCCATCAGCTGCACACCGGCGACGACATTCCGTCCCGCGTAGCCGACGTGCAGCTCCTCGATCTCGACGTTCATCGCCCCTCCTCCAGCCGCCGGTCCAGGATGAACAGCAGGGCGGGCGCCCCGATCATCGCGGTGACCACCCCGATCGGCAGTTCCTGGGTGTCCATGGCCGTACGGCATACGAGGTCCACCACCACCAGCAGCAGCGAACCGGTCAGCGCGGACAGCGGCAGCAGCCGGCGGTGGTCGCCGCCGAGAAGCAGCCGGCACAGATGCGGGACCATCAGGCCCACGAAGCCGATGGCCCCGGAGACCGCGACCAGGACGCCGGTCAGCAGTCCGGCCACCACGAACAGCTCGCGGCGCAGCCGGGTGACGTCCACGCCCACCCCGGCCGCGGTCTCATCGCCCATGATCAGCGCGTTCATTGCACGGGCCCGCGCCTGGAGGGCCAGCAGCCCGGCGGCGACCGCGAGGGCCGGCAGCCACAGCACCTCCCATGTGGCCCCGCTCAGGCTGCCCATCAGCCAGAACAGCACGCTACGGGTCTGCTGTTCATCCCCGGCCTGGAGTACCAGGTAGCTGGTGAAGCCGGACAGGAACTGCCCGACCCCCACACCGGCCAGCACCAGCCGCAGCGGTGAGAATCCCCCGCCGCGCCGGGCCATCCACCACACCAGCGCGAACGAGCCGAGCGCCCCGGCGAACGCGGCCCCCGAGAGCCCCAGCCCCAGGCTCCCGCCGGCCGTGACGCCCAGCACGATGGCGGTGACCGCGCCCAGCGACGCGCCGTTGGAGATCCCCAGCAGATACGGGTCCGCCAGCGGGTTGCGCACCAGGGCCTGGGTCGCGGTCCCCACCAGGCCGAGTCCCGCCCCCACCAGCGCCGCCAACAGGGCGCGGGGCACGCGCAGTTGCCACACGATCAGGTCGTCGGTGCCCGGCCGGGGCGGCGCGCCGCCGAGCCGCCGGAACACCACCGACCAGACATGTCCGGGCGCGATATCGGTGGCGCCCAGCGAGACCGCCGCGGTCAGCGCCGCCACCAGCGCGACCCCGAGCCCCAGGGCGAGCAGCCCGGCGCGCGGCGTCCGTCGCCCGCCGGGCTGCCCGTCCCCTTCCTCGCGTACGTGCGGAGCGGCGACCGGCGTGGCCACTACCGCGCCGCCTTGAAGCGCGTGGGGTGGATCGTGCGCGCGATCTCCTCGACGGCGTCCGCGGTACCGACCCCGGCGACCGTCGTCCGCTCCGAGCCGATCCGCAGGAACTTCCCGTTGCGCACCGCCGCGAGCCCCTTGGTGGCGGGGAAGCTCTTCAGGAACGCGGCGGCCTCGTCGAACGCCTTGGCGTTGGCCTTCGCATCGCCCCGGTTGCGGACCCCGAGCTGGATCCAGTCCGGGTTCTTGGCGACCACGTCCTCCCAGGAGACCGGCTTGAAGTCCCCGTCACAGCCCTCGAAGACATTGCGCGCCCCGGCCTGGCCGATCACCGCGTTGGCCACCTGCTTGCGGCAGACCGCGACCGGCTGCTTGGTTCCCGCGTCGTAGTCGAAGAAGAAGTACGTCGGCCGCTTGCCGGGCGGGATGTCGCCCACCGCCCGGCGTACCTTGCCGACCTTCGCCCGCATCCCCGCGACGAGGGCGTCCGCCCGCTCGGCGGTGCCGGTCACCGCGCCCAGCCGCTTGATGTCCCCCTCCACACCGGACAGATCGCGCTGCGGCTTCTCGGCCATCGGCGCACAGGCGGTGGACGCCAGGTAGAGGTGCTTGATGCCCGCCGCCTTGAACTCCTCCGCGGTCGGCGCGTCACCGGCCTTGCCCATGATCTTCATCGCCGCGAAGGAGTCGATGTACAGATCGGCGCCCGAGCCGAGCAGCTTCTCCTTGGGGATCACGGACTTCGACAGCACCGGCACCTTCCGGGCCGCGGCGTCCAGCCCACCGGGCAACGTGCCCTTGCCGGGCGGGAATCCGGTCCCGATGACCCGGTCACCGGCGCCCAGCCGCAGCAGCATCTCCAGGGCGGCGGCATTGCTGGTGACGATCTTGCGCGGTGCGGCGGAGAACGTGGTGGCGACGCCCTGGCAGTCGGCGACCCGTACGGGAAAACCCGCCCCGCCCTGTCCCGGCGCCCCCTGGTCCGCGTCCGGCCCGCCACCCGCTCCGCCGCCGCACCCGGTGGCGGCCACCGCGACAACTACCGCGACACCGCACAACTTCCAAGGACGCATGGTGCTTCTCCCCTATGCCTCACCAGCCGGTACACCGGCCGTGTCACCGGCCGCCACGGCGTCCGGCGGGCCGCAGGCGCGACCCGGCACAGGTAGTCGGCCGGGTGGCGGGGGCGGTTCCGGGAGGAGGCGTCCTTTTCCCGGCCGGCGGATGCCCCGCTCCCACCCCGGCGGCCCCCAGGGGTACCCACCGGTCCCCCGGCCTCGCTCACCGCGCCCAGCGCGGCGTCCATGTCCCGTCCGCGCGGTCGGCGGGCGGTGTGGCGCCGAGGTAGCCGCGCAGGGTGGTGAGGGCGGGGTGGGGGTTGTCGGTGCGCCAGATCAGGGAGTGCGGGTAGACCGGTGTCGGGTGGTGTACGGGCACGCGTCGCAAGTCCTGGTCGACGGGCCAGACGAGGCGGGTGTCCGCGCCGACGAAGGTCGCCAGTGCGGAGGATTCGGCGATCGTGTCGAGGAGTGGTTCGGTGCCGAAGTCGGGGCCGGTCACCTCGATGGTGAGGCCGAACTCGGTGGCGAGTTCCTCGTAGTAGGCGGCCCATTCGGTACCGGCGACGATGCCGGGCATCCAGATCCGGTGCCCGGCGAGCTGCGCGGGGGTGACCGTGCGGGCGGTGGCGAATACGTGGTCCGGCCCGGTGAGGAGCTGGATGGGCTCGTCGAAGACCCGGACGGCCTCGACGCCGTCGGGGAGTTGGCGCGTGGGCAGGGTGACCGCGCGGAAGGACGCGTCGATGGTGCCCGAGCGGACCGCGGCGAAGGCCGCGTCGGCGTCGAAGAGCGTCACCACGTCGAGTTCGGTGTCGGGGTGCGCGCGGTGGAAGTCGCGCAGCAGACCCGCCGGGCAGAGCCGCCGGCCGATCACATCGATGCGCAGCGCGCGGCTGCCGGGCCGGACCGAGGCGGCTGCCCGCTCCGCGGCACGGAGCAGCTCGCGGGCGTGCGGCAGGAACGCCTGCCCGTCGATGGTGAGCCGGGCGCCGCGCGCGGTGCGGGTGAACAGCCGCACACCGAGGTCCTTCTCCAGCGCGGCGATGCGCTTGGAAACGGCCTGCTGGGTGACCGAGAGGGTGGTGGCGGCGTCCTGGAACTGCCCGGCGTCGGCGACGGCGACGACGGTGCGCACGGCGGTGAGATCCACGCCCGGCAGTGTAGTCCCACAACGTGCGGTTGTGGCCTGCCGGGTCGTTTGGTTGTTTGATCGGGTGGCTTGCCGCTGGCTTTGATGGATCCGGTCAACGTGGAGTTGTTCAGCGGGGGATCGAAGGAAGTGGTGGGCGTGGGGGGCAGGCGGTCGCTGGGGCGGCAGTTCGGGTGGCTGTGGGCGGCGTACGGGGTCAGTACGTTCGGCACCCGGCTGGCGTTCGACGCGTTCCCGTTGATCGCGGTGCTGGTGCTGCACACCGGGCCGGCGGCGGTGTCCCTGCTGGCCGCCGCGGGGCTGGCCGTGGGGGCGGCGGTGGCGGTGCCGCTCGGCCCGTGGGTGGAGTTCCGCCGCAAGCGGCCGGTGATGATCGCGATGGATCTGGCGCGGTGCGCGGCGCTGCTGACCGTCCCCGTCGCGTTCGCCCTCGGTCTGCTCAGCTTCGTCCAGCTCCTGGTCGTGTCGGTCGTCGTCGCCGCGGCGGACATCACCTTCAACGCGGCCGGCGGCGCCTGTCTGAAGGCGCTGGTGCGGCCGGCTGACCTGCTCGTCGCGAACTCCCGCTTCGAGTCCACGAACTGGACCGCCACCGTGCTCGGTCCCCCGCTCGGCGGGGCCGCGATCGGGCTGTTCGGCCCGGTGCTGACCGTGCTGGCCGATGCGGTCAGCTATCTGCTCTCGGCAGCGGGAATCCGCGCGATCGGCGGCACGGAGCCACGGCCCGTGCGTACCGGTGCCCCACGGCTCCGGGCCGGGGACCTGTGGGAAGGGTGGCGCTACCTCCTGGCCCACCCGGCGCTGCGCCCGCTGTTCTTCAACACCATCCTGGTCAACGGCCTGATCATGGCAACGTCGCCGCTGCTGGCGGTCCTTCTGCTCGGCCGGCTCGGGTTCGCCCCCTGGCAGTACGGTCTCGCCTTCGCGGTGCCCTGCGTCGGCGGGCTGATCGGCGCCCGACTGGCCGGCCGGCTCGTCGCGCGGTTCGGCCAGCACAAGGTCCTGTTCACGGCGGGGACGCTGCGGGCGTGCTGGTCGCTCGGGCTGGTCCTCGTCCGCCCCGGCACCGCCGGGCTGGTGCTCGTCATGGCCATCGAGCTGGGGCTGATCACCTGCATGGGAGTGTTCAACCCGGTGTACGCCACCTACCGGCTGGACCGAACGGCACCGGACCGGGTCACCCGCACCCTGTCCGCGTGGTCGGTCACCAGCAAGGCCACCACCGCGGCCCTGACCGGACTGTGGGGCCTGCTGGCCGCCCTCACCGGCCCCCGCGCCGCGATCGCCATCGCCGGTCTCCTCATGCTGATGACCCCGCTCCTCCTCCCCCGTCACGAGCATGTGCCGCAGCACGAGCGGGAAGTGGCCGGGAGTCACCTCTGACCCGGGGCGTCGCGCGCGGCCAACAGGCGGTGTGGTGCCGGGCTCTCCCCTGTGGAGCCCGGCACCACCGCCGGGAAGGGCGGCAGTTGCGAGGTGCGGGAAATGTGAGCGGCCCCCTGCGCAACATGCCCGCCGGTCGTTCAGCGGCATCGCCCTGGTGAGGATCCTTCAACCAAAGCCACGTTGTCAACAATCGTTTAACTCAAGAGTGCTGGTGGCGACCTCACGGACCATCGAAAGACGCACCTTGACACAATTGTGGTGCCGTTCATGGCGTACGGTGCTGGCTACCGTTAACCTCAGAGCGGCTGCGAGCGTGCTGCCGTCCCGTCTGCCCACCGACCAGGAGACCGCCCATCGCCATGGATGCCTCAGACATGCACCCGGCGGATGGTCTTCGAGCCGTCGTCGCGGCGATCGACGAACTCCTCCGGGACCTGGACCTCGGGCGCGACGTCATCGACATCGATCACCTCTCGCACCGCACCGGCCTCACGGTCTCCCGCGTACAGGCGCTGCTCGACCACTCCGGCGAGGAATCCGAGAGCGAACAGGACTCCTTCCAGGACCGCCTGGTCTTCCTGCGGGAGACCCGCCGCAAGCCCGACGGGAAGATGTACACCCTCGACGAGATCGGGGCCGGGGCCGGTATCTCCCACGGCCAGGTCGGCTACCTCCTGAACGGGAAGCGGAAGAGCCCCGGGCTGGATGTCACCCGGAAACTGGAGAAGTTCTTCGAGGTCGAGCCGGGCTTCTTCACCGCCACCGAGCGTCAGGCGCTGTACCGGGCACTACAGTCCACGCATGAGCAGCTGACCCATCTCGCGCTGCTCCGGGGCAAGGGCATCAACCGGCTGGCGATGCGCAGCGGCACCAGCGGCGACAGCAGGATCGACCGGGAACTCCGGGACGCGCTGTCCGAGGTGCTGAGCCGGCCCGAGGGCGAGGATCCCGAGGTACGGGAGCTCACGGACCGGATGCGCTCGCTGCCCTCCAAGAGCCGAACCCGGGTCTTCCCGCTGATCCAGGGGCTGTTGGGCCTGGCCCGGCCGGAGAACGAGGATCGTCCGTCCCCCGGCCGGCACGGCGGCTGAACGGACCGGAGCCGCCGGTCCGCCCGGTCCACCTCCGGGATCAGGCCGTCTTGTCCGCCGTCGGCCCGCTGCCGCTGACGGCTGACTTCGTGTCACGGCCACGACGCGCCGCCGCGTACTCCCGGGCAAGCACCCGCAGTGCCGCCGCCACCTGCGGCCGGGCGGACCCGTCGAGCAGCGCGGTCCCCTTCCGTGCCGCCGCGCGCAGCGTGAGGCCCTGGATGCTGACCAGCGCGCGGACGAACGGCCGGTTGCGGGCGGGCACCAGATCCACCAGCCCGAACGACGCCGACAGGCCCGAGCGGATCTGCCGGACCTGGTCGGCGAGCAGCGGGCGCAGCCCGTCAACGGCAGCGCCGTCCTTGCCGGTCGGGCCGGTGCCGCTCAGGCCGGTGCGGGTCAGGCCGTGGCGGGTGAGGAGCTCGTCGGGGATGCCGAGGCGTCCGCCCGCCAGGTCTTCGGCGAGGTCGTTCAGGAAGTCCAGCCGCTGGCTCGCCCCGATGAACGTCCGGCAGCCGGCGACGTACGGGGCCGTGGGCGTTCCGCCGGCCAGCAGGCAGGCGATGAGCAGGAAGGCGGGCAGCGAATAGCCGTCGATGTAGTGCTGGAGGTCGCGCTCCGTGGCGAAGCCCGTGGTCTGCACCTCCAGCGGCGCCCCGGCGAGGAAGTCCTCGACGCACTGCCGGAGTTGCGGCTGCCGGGCGATGGTGTCGAGGAGCGTCCGCAGCACGGGTTCGTCCGCTTCGCCGCTCTTGAGGGCGGCGTGCACCCGGCTCTCCCAGTCGGCGAGCGCGGCGATGCGCTCCTCGGCCGGTCCCTGGTCGATGAGGTTGTCGCTGTGGTGCATGAACGCGGTCGCGGCAAGGACGTCGGGCACCAGCGGCGCGGGAAGGAGCAGACGCACGGCCGTGTACTCGGCGCGGGCGTAGTGCGCCACCAGCTCACGCTGTTCGCTGTAGTCACGACGCAGTGCGGGATCGGTGATCCCTGCCCGGTCGAGCGTCTTCGGCCACGTGGCCATCGTCGGACCCCTTTTCTAGAGTGCGGATTCACCTTAGGTGATCGCGGCCGAGGGGACCGATCCGTCCCGGGAGGCAGCGGCAGGACGCCCGGCCGGTGCGGGAGCGGGCCACGTCTGCCGTGGCGGACTACCGCCCTTCGGCCACCTCGGTGGCGGACCGCTGTACGCGCACGACCTGGAGCGCCGTGGCGACCAACGGAGCGGTGAGCGCCTGGGCGACGCGCAGCAGCCGCTGGCGTTCGTCGGATGCCGCGGTGTCCTCGCCGGGCAGCGCCACCTGCGGTCCCCCGGGCGGCTGGGGATGGCCGGAATGCCCCTGTGCCGCCGCCTCGATCCGGGCGGCCTGAAGGCGCTGCGCCGCGTCCCGCAGGGCCGCGGCGGTGGCCGCCGCCTGCAACTCCTGCTCCGAGAGCGGCCGGGCGCCGGGGGTGCCCCGGGACGCCTCTTGCTCCTGCGCGGCGTAGACGGCGGCCGCGGGCAGGGGCGACACCCAGGGGCGCAGCGCGCGCATCCCGTCGAGGATCTCGATCACCCGGCGGTGCAGGTTGAATCCCACGTTCCATGCCAGGCGATGGCTCCGTGCGCTGTCCACGCTGAAGGCGAGGTCCTCGTCGACCCCTTCGACGACGAGGTCCCACAACGGCTGGAGTGTCTTGATGTCCCGGCGTTCGCGCAGCCATGCGCCCACCGCGGCTCCGGAGAGGCCGTAGCTGGTGATCAGGGCGCCGATCGAGCCGAAGGTGGAGCCGAGCACCCCCACGGTGTCCAGGGCGTGGTTGCCGAGGGCGGCCAGCGCGATGGCCGGGACGGAGCAGACCACATAGCCGAAGACGAACAGCATGGCGGTGCCGAAGGAGCGCAGCGCACGCCGGAACCGGGGGGCCGCCGGGTTCAGCTTGCGGCACCGCCGGTAGGTGTTCAGGGTTCCGCAGGCCAGGGTGGCGAGGAAGACCGCCAGGAACACCTGGATCAGCGGGTCGCCCGCGAAGTTGGTGTTGAACTTGAGCGGGTCCGTCGGCCCGGACAGATCGGCGGAGCAGAACGTGACGACCATGACGGCCGGTGCGGCGAGATACACGGCGGACCACACCGTGACCCGCCGGCGCAGCGCCGCCGGGCTCTGCCGCAACCGGGGGTCCCACAGCATGGTGAGCAAGTGGAGGAGGGAGAAACAGGTCAGGATGCCGATGTAGACGGGGAGGGTGGCGAAGCTGGGGACGCCGGTGAGTTCCCCCAGCATCCGGTACCCCGCGGGTGCGGCCATCGCGAAGACCAGGCCGGATGCCACGAAGTTCACCGTGATCAAGGACAGCGTCGGGGTGGGATCGCGCAGCAAGGCAAGGCACTTCCACCCGGCGATCACGAAGTCGATGATCGCGATGCTCAGGTAGACGATGTTCGAGGCGCTCTCAGACACCGGACCTCCTGTGGGAGAGCGCCGAGGAGAGGAACCCGGTGGTGCGCTGGTCGCGCCGCAGTTCCAGGTGGCGCTGGAGCATCACGGTGGCGAAGGCCTCTGCCCGCCGCTCATGAGCGCTGTCGTAGTGCGAGCGGTTGAGGACCTGGAGCACCGGGCCCGTCTTCAGTCCGGGAAGCAGCTGCCGCACGGTCTCCTCGGTCATGAGCTGGCCGGCCGAGCCGTCCTCGGCCGGGTGCTCCTCCCACAGGTGGAACAGCTCGTGCAGGCTGACGTGCAGCCGGGTCAGTTCGTTCGCGGTGGCATCCACCACGATGAAGTCACGGTCCTTGCCCCGGGCGCAGAACCCGGACACCTGCTGCGGCAGCGGCACTTCGGTGATCGTAATCGGCTTGTTGCGCCGCACGGCCACCGCGTCGACCAGTCCCTGCATGTCCCGTACGCCGGACAGCCCGAGGTCGCGATGGACGAGCCGGGTCACGGACCAGGTCGCGAAGAAGACCGCCAGCTGCTCCCGGAGCGAGGCCCACGGGGAGCTGGGCGGCCGGTGGCGGGTGGGCTGCGGCGCTTTCGCCTGCCGCGCTGGACCATGACGACGACGGGGCCACCACATGAACGGTTACTCCTACAGCTGGTGCTGCGCTCGGGGTGAGGAAGGAACGCTACGCGACCCGGGACGACTGTACGCCCGGTGGGTAGGGGAACCTTCCTCCCGGGACGAGGGCGGAGGAAGCCCTGCGCAAGCCAAAAGTTACCCGGTGCGCCTGGGCGGCCTCACGCGGAGGGGGCCGGGAGCGACACGCCCTGGTGCGGTGACCGCCACGGACCCCGCGATGAGTTTTCGTGGACCGGAGAGTCTCCCCACCGCGATCGCCCACCGCTGTCGGCAGCACAGGAGGAACACATGGCTCAGCTCCTGAGAGTCCAGAACTTCACCATCTCGAGTGACGGCATCGGTGCCGGTGAGGACCAGAGCCTGGAGAGACCCTTCGGCCATGTCGCTCCCGAGCGGCTGTTCGCCTGGGCCGGCGCCACGGCGAGCTGGCCCATGCGCACCGACCCCGGCGGCAGCCGCGGCCTCGACGACTACTTCACGCGGGACTACGCGCGCAATGTGGGCGCCGAGATCATGGGCCGCAACAAGTTCGGGCCCCAGCGCGGGCCCTGGCGCGATCACGAGTGGCGCGGCTGGTGGGGGGACGAGCCCCCGTTCCACACCCCGGTGTTCGTGCTGACCCACCACGAGCGTCCTTCGTTCACGCTCTCCGACACCACGTTCCACTTCGTCGGCGGCGACCCTGCCACCGTCCTCGCACAGGCGCGGGAGGCCGCGCAGGGCAAGGACGTCCGACTCGGCGGCGGGGTCACCACCATCCGGCAGTTCCTCGACGCCGGCCTCGTCGACACCCTGCATGTGGTGGTCGCTCCGGTGCAGTTGGGGTCCGGGCTACGGCTCTGGGAGTCGCCCGATGAGTTGCGCGACCGATTCCACCTGGAGGTCGTGCCCAGCCCGAGCGGTGTCACGCACCACCTGTTCTGGCGGAAGTGACACCAGGGCCCTCGGGGAGGTCAGGCTAGGGGTCGACGCCGCTGCCCTGAGGGCCGTACAGATCGAGCAGCCGGGTGCGGGTGCCGTGCAGCCGGTCGGCCACCGTCTTGGCCACATAGCGGTACATCGCCCGGCCGAGGACGGGGTCGGATTCGCACAGCTCGCGGATCGCCCTGGCGTCGAACTCCACGGCCTCCACCGGCCCGACGGTCTCCGCTCCCAGGTGCCACAGATAGGGCGGGAACAGCCAGGACCAGCCGAGCAGTTCGCCACGGCCGAGGGTTTCCACGACCGCCGCCCGGCGCCCGGGGACGTGCTGGTCGAGCACCACCTGTCCACTGCGGATGATCCAGAACCGGTCCGCCCGCCGCCCCTCCTCGAAGAGCCGGGTGGCGCGCGGCAGCGACACCTCGACGGCGATATCGGTCAGCTGGCGGCGCCGGTCGGGCGGCAACTCGTCGAGCATATTTTCGATCATGGTCACGCTTCCTCCGCTCGCTGCCTGCACGATATGCGGAGCTTTGCGGGGATCGGGGGAATGGCTCGGCCTGCCGGTCACCGGCAGGCCGGAACCCATCCCCCTGTCAGGTCAGCTGACGCCGCACCAGGTCGTGCAGCCGGCCACCGGTGTCGGCGAGCAGTTCGGCCGGGGCACCCTGCTCGACGATCCGGCCCTCCGCCATCACGATCACACGGTCGGCGTCCATGACCGTGGACAGCCGGTGGGCGATCACCAGCCGGCTGGCGCTGAGCCGGCTGGTGCTGTCGCTGACGATGCGCTGGGTCTCGTTGTCCAGGGCGCTGGTGGCCTCGTCGAAGAACAGGATCCGCGGGCGGCGGACCAGCGCCTGGGCGATCATCAGGCGCTGCCGCTGGCCGCCGGAGATCGCGCCCCCGCCGGAGATCATGGTGTGCAGACCCATCGGCATCCGCTTGATGTCCTCGGCCAGGCCCGCCATCTCGGCGGCCGCCCAGGCCTCTTCCTGAGTGAAGGACTCGGCGCCGCAGATGCAGTCCAGGATCGATCCGGTGAGCGGCTGGGCGTTCTGGAGCACGACCCCGCACTGCCGGCGCACCGCCGCCTGGTCCAGGGCGGCCAGGTCCTGGCCGTCGTAGAGCACACTGCCCGAGGACGGCTTGTCGAAGCCGATGAGGAGCCGCAGCAGGGTGGACTTGCCGCAGCCGCTCGGGCCGACGACGGCCACGAACTCACCCGGCTGGACCCGCAGCGAGACATCATCGAGGACCAGCGGGCCGTCATCGGTGTAGCGGAACGAGAGCTTCTTGGCCTCGATGCCGCCGGACAGGGCGCCGGGCTGGGCGCTGGCCCCGCGGACCTCCGGCTTCTCGTCCAGCACCGGCTTGATCTGCTCGAACATCGGCAGCGCGGCGGCGGCCGAGACGAACGCGCCGGTGATCTGGGTGACCGCGGTCAGCAGCATGGTCACCGAGGTGTTGAAGGTGAGGAACGAGGCGGCCGACATGGTGCCGCGGGCCGGCCCGGCCAGCAGCATGAAGAGGGTGAGCGAGCAGACCGGCAGGTAGACCGCGTTGAGGACGGTGGTCAGATTCTTGATCCGGCCGGCCTTCTGCTGGAGCTCCCGGGAGCGGGCGAACTCACGGGCCCAGGCCGCGTACGCGAAGCTCTCGGCCGCGGCGACCCGCAGTTTGGGCAGGCCGCGCAGGGTCTGGAACGCCTGGTTGTTGAGCTTGTTGCCGAGCTTGACCAGCCGTCGCTGCCAGCGCAGCTCCCACAGGCCCATGGCGAGGAACACCGCACCGATGACGACCAGCATGGCGATCGCCGCCAGCGCCAGCGGCACGCTGTAGATGAGCAGCAGCACCAGGTTCATCGCGCCGATCGTGCTGGACTGCACGGCCACCGGGCCGAGGCCGGACAGCACCCGCCGGATGGCGCTGATGCCCATCGCGGCGCTGGCCAGCTCGCCGGTGGAGCGTTCGGTGAAGAACTTCGTCGGCAGCCGCAGCAGCCGGTCCCACACGGCCGGCTGGAGGGTGCTCTCGATACGGCCTTCCATCCGCAGGACGGTGAGGTTCTGCAGCAGCATGAAGGCGGCGGAGACCACGCTGGTGATCATGACGGCCAGCGAGACCTGCACGATCAGGCTCTTGTCGGCGCTCGGTACGTACTCCCCGAGCACCTTGCCGGTCGCGATGGGGACGAGGGCGCCGAGTCCGACGGTCACCAGTCCGCTGAGGGCCAGATTGCGGACGTCCATACGGGTCCCGCGCAGGCTGAAGAGCATCAGCCGCCACAGGCTCATGGACCGCTCCGGCAGCGGGCGGTAGAACATGACGGCGCGCGGTTCGAGTTCGTCGGCGTTGTCCTTGCCCAGCCGCATCCGCAGCCCGGAGACCGGGTTGACCGCCTCGTACCGGCCGCGGCGCCACAGCAGCGCCACCGGCGCACCGGACTTGGCGCGATGGCCCACCAGGGGGCCGGTGTTGGTCCGCCACCAGGGTCCCTGGAGCCGGACCGCGCGGGTCCGGATCCGCGAGCTGACCGCGATCCGTTCGACCGGGGTGATCCGGTCGTTGACCGCGCCGCCCTTCGGTGGCTCGGTGAGCGTGATGCCGGCCGCCTCCGCGACCGTGCGGCAGACCGCGAAGGTGGTGTCGTCGCTGGTCCGGTCCGTCGTGGTACTGCCCCGCCCGGCCCGGCCGATGGATGCCACCAGCGCCTGGTCGGCGCGCTCGCGGACGGTTTCGCCCGCCTTGATACCGGCCGCCGTACGGTCCTCGTGGGCGCGCTCCAGCTGCTCGATCCAGCGGTCGACGGCGGACAGCAGGCGGTACTGCTGATTGACCATCTGCTGCCACAGCTCGGGGTCCACCAGCAGATCGCCGGCCGCCTCCGCACTGTAGGAGGCCCCGTACTGCACCGTGCCGGGCGGGACCGGCATCCACAGGATGTCGTCGTCGGCCACCGCCTCGTCGCCGGGCCGGCCGTCGAGCGGTGCCTCGAAGAGCACGCCCAGGCTGCGGGCGGTGCCCAGCGCGAAGGCGTGCTCCAGCGCGGAGGGCGCCTCGGCCTGGGCGCCGTAGGCGGGGTCGTGGCCGTAGCCCTGCGCGCCGTATTGCGGAAACGCCCCGGTGTCGCCGTACTCGTAGCGGGGCAGTTCGCGCAGCGGGATACGGCGCAGCTGGCAGTCCTGGGAGGGCCGGCCGAGCAGGGTGTGCTGCGGGCCCGTGACCGGGCCGAGCAGCAGGGTGCCCGCTTCGAGGCGGCCGAGGAAGTGCCAGTGCCCCTCCTGGGCGGCGTCGACCGCGAAGAGGTCCAGCGAGCCGCCCGTGACGAGCCACAGCACATACGGGCCCTCCAGGGGAACGCTGCGCAGCCCGGTGCAGTCGACCGGTGTGCCGAGGCCGCCCAGCGCATAGGTGACGGCATCGGTGTCGCCCGGTCCCACGACCGCGGGCGGGGGTACGGACACGTCAGTGCTCCTTGACCAGCTCGGCGTACGGGCCCCCGGCGGCGACCAGGTCCTCGTGCCGGCCGCGTTCGACGACCACCCCGTGGTCGAGGACGACGATCTCGTCGCTGTCGCGGACCGTGCTCAGCCGGTGGGCGATGACGACGCAGGCGCAGCCGCGGCGCCGCAGGTTGTCCATGATGATCTGTTCGGTCCGGGCGTCCAGGGCGCTGGTGACCTCGTCGAGGACCAGGATGCTGGGGCGCCGGACCAGGGCGCGGGCGATCTCCAGCCGCTGCCGCTGCCCGCCGGAGAAGTTACGGCCGTCCTGCTCGACCCGGCTGTGGATGCCGTCGGGGCGGGGGGCGATCACCTCGTCGTAGAGTGCGGCGTCCTGGAGGGCGGTGATCACCGCGTCGTCCGGGATCGACGGGTCCCACAGCGCCACGTTGTCGCGGACCGTGCCCTCGAACAGGAAGATGTCCTGGTCGACGAAGGAGACGGAGGCGGCCAGCGCGCTGCGGGAGAGGTCTTCCAGCCGCTGTCCGTCGATGCGGATGGTGCCTTCCCAGGGGCTGTAGAGGCCGGAGATCAGCCGGGAGACGGTGGACTTGCCGCTGCCGGAGCCGCCGACGAGGGCGACCTGCCGGCCGGGGCCGACGGCCAGGGAGAAGCCGGTCAGCAGCGGTTTGTCCAGCGGGCTGTAGCCGAAGGTGATGTCCTCCAGCGTCACATGGCCCTTGAGCCGGCGGGTGTCGGCCTCCGGTTCGGGGCGCGAGTAGAGGGTGTCGACGGGGAAGCTCTCGACGTCCTTGAGTCGGGCCACGTCGGCGGCGAAGTCCTGGATCCGGCCCGCCACCCCGTTGAGCCGGGTGATGGGCGCGGTGAAGCGGGTGACCAGCGCCTGGAAGGCGACGAGCAGACCGATGGAGATATGGCCCTCGACCGCCCGCAGTCCGCCGATCCACAGGATCAGCGCGCTGTTGAGCGTGGCGAGGGTGGGGGCGACCACGGCCAGCGCGGCGCTCGGCACGCCCAGCCGCTGCTGTTCCTCCAGGGTGGTGGCGTGCTGGCCGGCCCAGCGGCGGAAGTAGCCGTTCTCCCCGCCGGTGGCCTTCATCGTCTCGATGAGCTGGAGGCCGGTGTAGGAGGTGTTGGTCAGCCGTGCGGTGTCGGCGCGCAGCTTCTGGGTGTGGGTGGCCCGCAGCCGGATCACGATCCGCATGGCGACGACATTGAGCAGCGCGATGCCCACGCCGATGACGGTCAGTTGGGGGTCGTAGGTCCACAGCAGGAAGGCGTAGAGGATCACGACGATCCCGTCCACGCCCGCGGCGGCGAGGTCGCGGGCCAGCGTCTCGGCGACCGCGTCGTTGGACTGTAGCCGCTGGACCAGGTCGGCCGGGCTGCGCTGGGCGAAGAAGGTGACCGGGAGTCTGAGCAGATGGCGCAGGAAGCGGGCGCTGGTGAGGGTGGAGGAGATGATGCGGCCGCGCAGCAGATTGGCCTGTTGCAGACCGGTCAGGATCGCGGTGAGCGCGACCATGGCGGCCATCGACGCGAAGAGCGGCCCCAGCAGCGAGGTCTGGTTGCCGATCAGGAACATGTCGATATACGTCCGGCTGAGCGCGGGCACCGCCGCGCCGACCGCAACCAGCAGCAGGCTGGCGAGCAGTGCGGCCAGCAGGGTGCCGGTCGTGCCGCGCATCCGGGCGGGCACGGCGCCAAGGACGCCGGGCTTGCGGCCGCCCTTGCGGAAGGATTCGCCGGGTTCGAGGACCAGGGCGACACCGGTGAAGCTGGTGTCGAAGTCCTCCGTCGCCACGAAGCGGCGGCCCTTGTCGGGGTCGTTGATGTGGACACCGCGGCGGCCCATGCGACGGCCGGTGCCGTCGTAGACGACGTAGTGGTTGAACTCCCAGAACAGGATCGCGGGCGCCTGCACCTCGGCGAGCGCGGCCGGCTCCATCTGCATGCCCTTGGCCTGGAGTCCGTAACTGCGGGCGGCCTTGAGCAGATTGCTGGCGCGCGAACCGTCGCGGGAGACACCGCAGGCGATCCGCAGCTCTTCGAGCGGCACATGCCGTCCGTAGTGGGCCAGCACCATGGCCAGCGAGGCGGCGCCGCATTCCACGGCCTCCATCTGGAGGACGGTGGGGGTGCGGACGGTCTTCGTCTTCTTGGGCTTCGGGGCGGGCGCGGCCCGGCGGGTGCGGCGGGCGCCGGACGCGGGTTCCGAGCGGCGGCGGCCGCGGACCGGCGGCGGCAACTGCTGCTGCGGGGCGGCGGAGTCGTGCGGGGCGGTCACGGCAGCAGCCAATCGATCGGGTGCTGCGCGGCCAGGTGGACGGCGCCACTGGCCGGCGTCATGGAGTCGACGGCGTACGGCGGGCCGTCGGAGGTCGACCAGGCGTAGCCGGATTTGCTGTGCGGGGCGGCGTCGAGCTGTACCAGGACCGCGACGGGCTGGCCGTGCTGCGAGAACTCCTCGCCGAGCTGGCCGCTGCCCAGGTAGGTGCTGATCCGCTGGCGGGACTGGGCGGTCCGGCCGACCGCCTTGACCCGTCCGCGCAGGACGCCGAACTGCTGGGTCGGCACGGACTGGACGGTGAGGTCGACGGACGCGCCGACGGGCACGGTGGCGCCGCTCTCGGCGGGTACGTACAGCGTCGCCGTCAGGGGGTCGTCGGCCCGGGCGACGCGTTCCACGGAGGCCACATCGGCTCCGGTCGTGACGACGGAGCCGATGGTGGCGACCATCGTGGTCAGCCGGCCGGCGGCGAGCGTACGGACGACGGTGGTCCCCTGGGCGGTACGGACCCTCAGGACGGGGGTGTGGGCGGCCACTCGCTTGCCCTCTTCCGCCAGTACGGCGGTGACCTGGCCCGCGACGGGGCTCTGGAGGACGTAGCTGCCCTGGCCGTGGGTGAGGATGCCGGGTGCGTTGAGGGTGGACGACACGGTGCCGGTCACCGCCCATACGGAGGCGGCGATCACGAAGAGGACCGTGACGGTCAGCACGAGCCAGCCCTGGGGGCGGGCGAACCGCACCGGAAGATCGATTTCCTCGGGCGATTGCAGTTTGGAAAGGGCCTGTTGGCGGAACTGCACGACACTCTTCCCTCAACTGCAACGTTCTGGTTCGGACGGGGTGGTGGCCGGTGCCCCGGGGGCCCGGATGGAGTCCGGGCGGACCGGGGCAGCCGGCCCGGCATGTCGGCAAGGAGGGGGCGCCGACCTGCCGTTGTCACCGTTCAAAGCCGGCTGTGCCGCTCAGCGGCACAGAAGGGGCTCAGAGACCGGCGACCAGGCCCGTGGCGGTGCCGACGACGCCCGCGGTGTCGGTGCCGGCGACACCGTCGACCAGGCCGGTGGCGGTGCCGACGGTGCCCGAGACCGGGGCGATGGAGTCAGCAGCGGCGAGCGCGCCGCCGACGAGGCCACCGGACACGTTGTCCAGGTCGCTGTCGGAGATTTCCTGCGTCTGAACCTGGGGGGTGGAGTTCATGATGATTCCCTTCGGATGAATATCTCGAAAAACCCGCGCCCGAACCGTCCGGTGGGTCGGCCCGGTCGCGGCAGCGGCAGTCGGGCTCCCGAAATCGGGAACCGGGGGGTGACTCCCGCAGTGCGAAGGATCAAAGCATGCAGGCACGTTGCACTGCTAATCGGACAGCCGTCGATCCGGGCGAGATCACCCTGTCGAAATACCTGACGTGCACGCCCGTCCATGACTTGGTGGCAGCTTCTTCACATCTCCTCCGGTTTCTTTTCCGGGACCTCGGCAAGCGTCCGTTCGGCGAACTGGACATTCCGCCACCAAACCGCTGAGCCGCAGGTCAGCGTGGGAATGCGACACCACAGAGCGTGTGCCGACTGCACATTCGGTGTGCAGATTCTTTGAAGACCGCCAATTTTTACGGCACCTCGACGCGATACGGACAGACAACTCCGGCACACGCTTCCGAGGGAACCGCGCCGAATGCCGCAAGGGCATTAAGTGCGCCCGATTCGCCCGGAGTTCATGGCCCTTATTGGCGGTGCTGAACGTATGGAATGGACTCATCGGCGCTATCCGTATGTCATTTCTGCGGAAACGGATCAGGAACGGATCGAGTAACCGGACAACGGACATAACCGCATAACGGAGCGCCTTCGGACCCGTCGGTAATGGGCGATTGGCACCACTGCACCGGCAGCCCGGTGGCAGCCGCCCCACGGGTGGGGCACCGTGAGAAGGACGCTGCGGGGCCGCGCCCCGGGAAGGAGCCGTACGTGGAGCCCGTGGAGGCGCTGGAGCGGATCGCCTTCCTGCTGGAGCGGCAGGGGGCGGTGACCTATCGCGTCCAGGCGTTCCGTACGGCCGCGACGGTGATCGGCGCACGGTCCGCCGACGAGCTGCGCACCCGTGCCCGCAGCGGCTCGCTGGCGCGGCTCAAAGGGCTGGGGCCCAAGACCACCCGGGTGATCGAGGAGGCGCTCGCGGGCGCGCGGCCGGAGTATCTGACACACCTTGAGGAGGAGGCGGGCGGCCCGCTGGTCGAGGGGGACCAGGGGCAGCGGCTGCGTCAGGCGCTGCGCGGCGACTGCCATCTGCACTCGGACTGGTCGGACGGCGGCAGTCCGGTCGAGACGATGGCGCGGGCCGCCCGCGACCTCGGCCACACCTGGTGTGTGCTGACCGACCACTCCCCCAGGCTCACCGTCGCCCGCGGACTGACCGCCGAGCGGCTGCGGCAGCAGTTGACGCTGGTGGCGGAGGTGAATGAGCGGCTGGCTCCGTTCCGGCTGCTGACCGGGATCGAGTGCGACATCCTCGACGACGGCTCACTCGACCAGGAGCCGGAGCTGCTGGAGCAGCTCGATGTGGTGGTCGCCTCGGTGCACTCCAAACTGCGGATGGACAAGGGCCCGATGACCCGGCGGCTGCTGGCCGCGGTCCGCAATCCGCTGGTGGACGTGCTCGGTCACTGCACCGGGCGGCAGATCACCGGCAGACCGCGCCCGGAATCGCAGTTCGACGCCGGAGAGGTGTTCGCGGCCTGCGCCGAGCACCACACCGCGGTGGAGATCAACTGCCGGCCCGACCGCTTCGATCCGCCGCGCCGGCTGCTCCGCCTGGCGCTGGAGACCGGGACCCTGTTCTCCATCGACAGCGACGCCCACGCACCGGGCCAACTGGACTGGCAGATCTACGGCTGTGCCCGTGCCGAGGAGTGCGGCGTCCCGCCGGAGCGGGTCATCAACACCTGGACGGAGCGCCAGTTGGCCACCTGGACCCGGACGGGCCGGACCCCGCACCGCTGACCCCGCTCCCGGCCGACGCGGGCACGGTACGCTCGCCTCCTCATGGACACGCGCACGGAGTACGAGATGGTCGCCGTCCCGCAGGGACGGGTGACGCTGTCGGACCGGCGGACGCGGCGCAGTTGGCCGGTCGAGCTCGCGCCCTTTCAGCTCGCACCGTGTCCGGTCACCCAGGAACGGTATGCCCAGGTCACCGGCGAGCGCCCGAGCAGCGCGCAGGGCGACCGGCTCCCCGTCGAGGGCGTCTCGTGGTGGGACGCGGTCCGGTTCTGCAACGCCCTGTCCGCGCAGGAGGGATTGGCGCCCGCGTACCGCCTGGAGACCGAGGCCGAACGGATCGAGTGGGACACCTCCGCCGACGGGTACCGGCTGCCGGCCGAGGCCGAATGGGAGCACGCCTGCCGGGCCGGCACGACGGAGGCGCGGTACGGGCAGCTCGACGACATCGCCTGGCACCGCGGCAACTCGCACGAGCGGATCCACGAGGTCGGCGAACGGCAGCCCAACGCCTGGGGCCTGTCCGACATGCTGGGCAATGTGTGGGAGTGGTGCTGGGACGTCTACGACGCCGAGGTCTACGGCAGCTACCGGGTGCTGCGCGGCGGCGGATGGTTCGACGAGCGCTGGAGCTGCCGGGCCTCGGTGCGGCGCCGCAGCCACCCGACCTTCCGGATCGATGACGTGGGCTTCCGTATCGCGCGTTCCCTCTGACGGGCGGGGCTGCTGCCGCGTCGTCAGGCGGGGTGGGGTGCGGCGGACGGCAGGTCCGGCGCGGTGGCCGGCGTGAGGCGCAGCACCACCACATACGCGACGACCACGGCGACGATCACCAGCGGCATCACCGTCAGACCGCTCTTCCCCAGCAGCAGCGTGGCCAGCAGCACCGACGTCATCGGCAGCCGGAGCATGCCCACACACATCGCGCCGACGCCCATCGCGAAGGCCGCGGTGAGCGACAGACCGGGCAGGTGGGACAGCGCCACACCGCCGGCCGCACCGAGGAACAGCGCGGGGAAGATGGGGCCGCCCCGGAAGGCGCTCAGCGACGCGCAGTACGCCAGGCCCTTGCACAGGAGGAGGAGCAGCAGCGCGCCCACCGTGTAGCCGGAGCTGTCCCGGAACAGCGACCCCAGCGCCGACTGGCCCGAATAGAGCATCTCGGAGGCGGGTTTGCCGGTGGCCGCGGCGAACGCCACCGCCAGGGCGCCCACCACGAGGCCCATCACCATCGTGGCCGGTACCCGGTGCCGGACGACATGCCCCTTCAGGTACCGCGCGAGGCGCCGTACGCCGGTCGCCGCGAAGCCGGCGGCCAGCCCGATGACCAGGGCCCAGCCGAACTCCGGGATCGTGGGCACGGAAGCCGCCGGGATGTCGTGCAGGGTGAGGGAGAACGTACCGAGCCCGGTCCAGTTCCCCAGCCCGGTGAAGATCAGCGCCCCCAGTCCGGACGCCAGCAGGCCGGGCACCAGGACGATTCCCAGCATCGGACCGCCCAGCCCCGACACCTCCATCAGCAGGAACGCGCCCAGCAGCGGGGAGCCGAGCAGGGCACTGATCGCCGCGAAGCTGCCCGCCGCGCCCACCGCGGCGGCGGCCTGGTCCGGCAGGCCCCGCTTCAGCAGCCGTACGGCGCCCACGGCCAGACCGCCGCCGAGGGCGATGAGCGGCGCCTCGGGGCCGAGCACCACGCCGAAGCTGAGGGAGGCCAGGGCCGCGAGGACGACACCGGGGAGCGCGGAGAGCGGGGGCGCGCCGCTGAGCGCCAGCCCGTCGGCCGGCTCATGGCCCCCGCCGCCCATATGACGGACAGTCAGCCCGACCAGGAGACCGGCCACCACCAGCATCGGGACCGGCCACCAGAGCGGCGTCCCGGCGAAGCCCAGCGCCCGCGGCAGGTCGTGGTAGATCAGCGGTTCCAGCTCGTGGACCAGCGCGAGAAAGCCGAACGCGGCGGCGCAGATGGGAAAGCCGATCACCCCGGACACCAGCAGGAGCTTGAGGTATCCGCGGGTGCGCACCAGTGCGTACGGGTCCTGCGGCGCGGTGGTCGGCGCTCCGCCCACCGGGCCGCCCGGGCCGACCGACATGCGCCTCGCCTCCTCGGACCCGGGGCTGCTCCGGCGCCCGCCAGGGCCGCCGCGGTGACGAGCCTGCCATGGCCGGTCCGGGGCGGCACCTCGGGCGCGGCCGGGCGGGGCACGACGCGGGCACGGCGGGTCCGGCGGCCACGGCGGGTCCGGCCCGCCGTCGCGGCAGTTGCCTCACCCCTGCGAGGCCGCCGCCTCCCGGAGGGCGGCGAGCACCGGGCGGAACAGCGGGTGTTCCTCGGCTCCCCGGCGTACCGCGGCGAAGACCCGGCGGGTGGGGGCCACATCATCGACGGGGCGGACCACCACCCCCGTGAGGTCCATGTCGCGCAGCGCCGAGCGGGGGACGAGGGCCACGCCCGCCGCGGCCGAGGCGAGCGCGACGACGGCGCGGAAGTCGTCGGAGGTGTGCTCCAGGCGCGGCTGGAAACCGGCGTATTCGCAGGCCAGGACCACCACGTCATGGCAGGGGTTGCCGGGGTAGGGGCCGATCCAGGGGTCGCCGGCGAGATCGGCCACCGCCAGCCGGTCCGTATCGGCGAGGCGGTGGCCGGGCGGCAGGACCGCGTCGAACGGCTCGGCGTAGAGCGGGACCCGGGTGAGCCGCGGGTCGTCGGCGCCCGGTGCGCCCCGGTATTCGACGGCCACCGCCACATCGACCTGCCGGTCGAGGACCATCAGCAGGCTGGCGTCGCCCTCGGCGTCCTGGACGTGGACCCGGATGCCGGGGTCGGTGCGGGCGAGGGCGGTGAGTGCGGGCGCGACGACCAGGCCGATGCCGGTGGCGAAGGCCGCGACGGTCACCGTGCCCGCCTCGCCCGAGCCGTAGGCGGCGAGCTCGGACTCGGCGCGCTCCAGCTGTGCCAGGACGGCGTTGGCGTGGGTGAGCAGGATGTCGCCCGCGGCGGTCAGCCGGACGCCGCGGGCGCTGCGCTCCACCAGACGGTGGCCGGTCTCCTGTTCCAGGGCGGCCAGCTGCTGGGAGACCGCCGAGGGCGTGAGATAGAGCGCGGCGGCCGCGGCGGTGACCGTGCGGTGGTCGGCCACCGCACGGAGGATGTGCAGCCGTCGTGCTTCGATCATGCTTCCAGTCTCGCAGGAAGCGGCCCGCGGGCGTGTCAGCCCCCGAGCGCGGCCCTCGCACCGATGAAGGCGTCGACCGCGCGGTTGACGTCCTCGGTGGAGTGGGCGGCGGAGAGCTGGACGCGGATCCGCGCCTGGCCCTGCGGGACCACGGGGTAGGAGAAGCCGATGACGTACACGCCGCGCTCCAGCAGCAGCTCCGCCATCCGGGCCGCCTCGGCCGCGTCACCGATCATGACGGGCGCGATGGCGTGGTCGCCGGGGAGGATGTCGAAGCCCTCCTCGGTCATCCGCGAGCGGAACAGCGCGGTGTTGGCGTGCAGCCGCTCGCGCAGGTCACCGGCCGACTCCAGCAGGTCGAGCACCTTCAGCGAGGCGGCCGCGATCACCGGGGCGAGCGAGTTGGAGAAGAGGTACGGGCGCGAGCGCTGGCGCAGCAGGGCGACGATCTCGGCGCGGGCCGCGACATAGCCGCCGGAGGCGCCGCCGAGGGCCTTGCCGAGGGTGCCGGTGATGATGTCGACCCGGTCCATGACCCCGTGCAGCTCAGGGGTGCCGCGGCCGCCGGGGCCGACGAAGCCGACCGCGTGCGAGTCGTCGACCATCACCATGGCGCCGTACTGGTCGGCCAGATCGCAGATCTCCCGCAGCGGCGCCACATAGCCGTCCATGGAGAACACGCCGTCGGTGACGATCAGGGTGCGGCCGGCGCCGCCCGCGGTCGCCTCCTTCAACTGGCGTTCCAGATCGGCCAGATCGCGGTTGGCGTAGCGGAAGCGGCGGGCCTTGCACAGGCGGATGCCGTCGATGATGGACGCGTGGTTGAGGGCGTCGGAGATCACCGCGTCGTCCGGGCCGAGCAGGGTCTCGAAGACACCGCCGTTGGCGTCGAAGCACGAGGAGTAGAGGATGGTGTCCTCCTGGCCCAGGAAGCCGGAGATCCGCTGCTCCAGCTCCTTGTGGACCTCCTGGGTGCCGCAGATGAAGCGGACCGAGGCGAGGCCGTAGCCCCAGCGGTCGAGCGCCTCGTGGGCGGCCGCGACGACCTCGGGGTGGTCGGCGAGACCGAGGTAGTTGTTGGCGCAGAAGTTGAGGACCTCACCGGGGTTGCCGCCGGCGGTGACCGCGACCGTCGCGGACTGCGGGGTGCCGATGACGCGCTCGGGCTTGTGCAGACCGGCGGCGCGGATCTCTTCGAGGGTGCCGCGGAGTTCGTTGCGTACGGAGTCGAGCATGGGTTTCTCCTTGAGGGTGCGGTGGGCGAGTGAGCCGAAGGGGCGCGCCGGTGTCGAGAGGCCGAGCGCGCGCAGGCCCGACGGAGGAGGGCTGAGCACGGTCGGTCTCTCGACACCGGCTCTGGCGCCCCGGAGGCGAACCGAGCCAGAAATTCACACAGTCCAGTCGAGGATGATCTTGCCGCTGCGGCCGCTGGCGGCGTCGTCGAAGGCGGCGTCGAAGTCCTGGTAGGAGTAGCGCCCGGTGATCACGGGCGACAGGTCGAGACCGCCTTCGAGCAGCACGGACATCGCGTACCAGGTCTCGAACATCTCCCGGCCGTAGATGCCCTTGATCGTGATCATGGAGGTGACGATCCGGGACCAGTCGACGGGGAACTGCTCGGACGGCAGGCCGAGCATCGCGATCCGGCCACCGTGCGTCATGTTGGTGATCATGTCGCGCATCGCCTCGGGCCGGCCGGACATCTCCAGTCCGATGTCGAAGCCCTCGCGCAGGCCCAGTTGGCGCTGGCCGTCGGCGATGGTCTGCTCGGCGACGTTGAGGGCGAGGCTGACACCGACCTTGCGGGCCAGCGCGAGGCGCTCCTCGCTGACGTCCGTGATCATGACATTGCGGGCCCCGGCGTGCCGGGCGACGGCCGCGGCCATGATGCCGATCGGGCCCGCGCCGGTGATCAGCACGTCCTCGCCGACCAGCGGGAACGACAGCGCGGTGTGCACGGCGTTGCCGAACGGGTCGAAGACGGCGGCGATGTCGAGGTCCACGGGGACCCGGTGCACCCAGACATTGGTGGCGGGCAGCGCCACGTACTCGGCGAAGGCACCGTCCCGGCCGACGCCGAGGCCGACCGTGGCGCGGCAGAGATGGCGGCGGCCGGCCAGACAGTTGCGGCACTTGCCGCAGACCAGGTGGCCCTCGCCGCTGACCAGGTCACCGGCCTTGATCTCGGCCACGTCGCGGCCGGTCTCCACCACCTCGCCGACGAATTCGTGGCCGATCGTCAGCGGGGCCGCCACGGCCTGCTGGGCCCAGCCGTCCCAGGCCCGGATGTGCAGATCCGTGCCGCAGATGCCGGTGCGCAGCACCTTGATCAGCACATCCCCCGGGCCGATGGCCGGCTCCGGCACGTCCATGAGCCAGAGACCCGGCTCCGTCTTCTCCTTGACCAGTGCCTTCACCGCAGCGGCTCCCGTACGTACGTGACCTGCCGGGGGCCCGCCCCGGCCACCCGATCTTCGTCAGGGAAATCTTCCGTACCTCGGCCGCGCGGTCCATCGAGGTTTTCTTAAGCACGGTCACAGCTGCCCTTTACGCCCCACCGGCACCGGGCTTCCGGCCGCCCGCTGCCGCCGGGACGTGAGGGCGGTCATGCTCCGGCGGAGGCCGGGAGTGTAAACGTTCGCCACCGCAAGCGGCGGAATTCATCACAGCTTGAGTGGCCGTGAGACCGGGGTGCACGGGGCTACGTAGGA
The DNA here is from genome assembly GCF_057708345.1 of Streptomyces sp. bgisy130. Taxonomy (NCBI): domain Bacteria; kingdom Bacillati; phylum Actinomycetota; class Actinomycetes; order Kitasatosporales; family Streptomycetaceae; genus Streptomyces; species Streptomyces sp. bgisy130. The sequence goes on along the minus strand of NZ_JBYISA010000002.1, from coordinate 54,902 downwards.
CTGGGTGAGCACCACACACGGGTGCTGACGCGACGCACCGCGGTCTCCCGTGTGCCCCGTTCCTGTGCGTCCCTGGAGGTCAGTGAATTGAGCCACCGACATGTGAACAAGCGCCTGCGGACCGGCGCCATCGCCACCGCCGGTGTGGCCGCCGTCGCGGCCGCAGCGATCCTGCTGCCCAACGCCAACGCGAGCACGGACAAGCCGGCGGCCCTCAAGACGTTCAGCGCCCACTCCGCCACCCAGCTGGCGACATCCCTGAAGGCGGGCCTCAAGGACAACGGCGCGGGCTGGTACCTGGACAGCTCGAACGGCCACCTGGTCATGAACGTCCTGTCAGAGGACGACGCCCGGAGCGTCCGGGACAAGGGCGCCGTCGCCAAGGTCGTGCACAACAGCATGACCGCGCTGAAGTCGGGTGCGCAGACGCTGCGCGACAACGCCTCGGTGCCCGGCACGGCCTGGTCGATCGACCCGAAGACCAACAAGATCGTGGTGGTCGCCGACAGAACCGTCACCGGCGCAAAGATGGCCACCCTCTCCAAGACCACGAACGGCATGGGCGAGGGCATGGTGACCGTCAAGCGGTCGCAGGGTGAGTTCAAGCGGTACGACGGCGGGGACGCGGGAAGCGCGGCGGGGGGCGCGGCCGGCAGCGCCGCGGGCGGTGCGGGTGGCGCCGGAGACGCCGCGGGGGGTGCCGGAGACGCGGCAGGTGGCGCCGGAGACGCTGCGGGCGGCGCGGGAGACGCGGCAGGTGGTGCCGGAGACGCCGCAGGTGGCGCGGGAGACGCGGCCGGTGGTGCGGGCGACGGCGGTGGTGCCGGAGACGGTGGGCAGGCAGCCGGGCCGATCGGCGGCAGTGCCATCTTCGGCGGCAACGCACGCTGCTCGCTGGGCTTCAACGTCACGGTCAAGGGCGCCCCGGCCTTCCTGACGGCCGGTCACTGCGGCAACGACTCCAAGACCTGGACCGCGGACCAGGGCGGCAGCCAGCCGCTGGGCACGGTGGCCGACTCCAAGTTCCCGAAGACCGACTTCGCGCTGGTCAAGTACGACGACACCGCCGCGAAGCCGCAGAGCGCGGTCGACCTGGGCAATGGCAGCACCCAGGAGATCACCAAGGCCGCGGAGGCCGCCGTCGGCATGAAGGTGCAGCGCTCGGGCAGCACCACCGGTCTGCACGACGGCACCGTCACCGGCCTGGACGCGACGGTCAACTACGGCAACGGCGACATCGTCAACGGCCTCATACAGACCGACGTCTGCGCGGAGCCCGGCGACAGCGGCGGCGCGATGTTCTCCGACGACTCGGCGGTCGGGCTGACCTCCGGCGGCAGCGGCGACTGCACCGCGGGCGGTGAGACCTTCTTCCAGCCGGTCACCGACGCCCTCAAGGCCACCGGCGCGGAGATCGGCGCCGGTGGCGGCGACGCCGGTGCGGGAGGCGGCGACGACGGCGCGGCCGGCGGCAACGGCGCGGGCGGCGGCAAGGGCGGCGGCAACGCCGCAAGCGGCGGCGCGGGAAACGCCGGTGCCGGCAACGCGGGGGCCGGCAACGCCGGTGCGGGAGCGGGCGACCCGGGTGCGGGCGCCGAGGACCCCGGTACCGGCGCACAGGACCCCGGAGCGGGTGCCCAGGACCCCGGCGCGGGCGGCGGTGACGCCCTGAACTGACCGACGGGAACCAACTGCGCGACCGGCCCCGCCTCCTTCCACGACGAAGGAGAGCGGGGCCGGTGAGCGTGACGAGCCCTGAGTGCGGCGGAACCATAGCGACCGCCCTCGGAGCGGAAGGGCCGCTGACGGGGGCGGAGGGGCGGAGGGCCAGGACCGGTGGCAGTTCGGAGCCCGTCGGCGTCAGGTCGAAGTGACCGTGAACAGCCCCCCGTCGGGGTCGCGGATGACTGCCTGGCAGCCCTCGCCGTCCGCGGTCGGCGTGACGGGGGTGACGGTTCCGCCGGCGGCCACCGCGGTGGCCGTCACCTTCTCGATCTCGCGGACCGGGAAGTGGACGTGCCAGCGGGGGCGCACCCGCGGGTCCGGGGCGGATTCGACGCCACCGCCGTGCAGGCTGGCGACGGCGTGCGTCCCGTCGCTGACGATCACCTGGTCGTGTTCGTAGGTCACATCGCAGCCGCCCGGCTCCCCGGTGGCCCAGCCGAGGACCTCGGCGTAGAAGATGGCGGCGGCGAAGGCGTCACGGGTGCGCAGTTCGAGCGAGGCGGGAGCGTTGCCCCGGCCGACCGACCAGGCCAGGGTCTGGCCCTCCCAGAAGCCGAAGGTGGCGCCGTCGGGGTCGGCGGCGAGGGCGGCGCGTCCGGGGCCGAGCTTGAGCGGGCCGACGGCGACGGTCGCCCCGCGCTCGCGGATTCTGTCGGCGGTCTCGTCGGCGTTCTCCACCGCGAAATAAGAGGTCCAGGCCACCGCGACCTGGAAACTCTGGGCAAGGGCACCGATGCCGGCGACCGGCTGGCCGCCGGCCAGCGCGATGCAGAACTCCTCACCGAGGCTGGCCGGGCGGAACCGCCATCCCAGGACCGCGGAGTAGAACTGCTGCGCCGCCTCCAGGTCGCGGGCCATCAGGCTGACCCAGCACGGAGCGCCGCGTACCGCGGGGACGGGCCCATGGGCCGACATGACATCTGCCTCCTGTTGCTCAGCGCCCCTTCCCACTCTGCCAGCGACGGAGCGGGGCCGCACCAAGGGCGCGTCCCCCTGCGGCAGCGCGGTTGTGCCGGTCTTGATCAGGCTCGATGCTGTAGTTACCGAACCGGGCTGGGCTGATGCCATGAACGCATGGAACGCGGCGGAGAGCGCCGACTTCCGTGGTCCCCTCGACGTCGCCAGGGCGGCCACCGCGGTGCTGGACGCCCAGGACGTGATCATCGGCTGGAGCCCGGCGGCCCGGCGGCTCCTCGGCTATCTGCCGGAGGAGATCGTCGGGCAGCCCCTGGAGCGGCTGGTTCCGCCCGCTGTCAGGAACGGAGACGTACCGGACGACGCGCCGAGCGGCGGCCGAGCGCTCACGGTGCGGCACCGGAACGGCCGGCTGGTGCGGATGGCGGCCGCGTTCTGCCCGCTCGCCAAGGTGTCCGAAGGCCCCGGCCCCCAGCCGGCCCGGGTCCTGGTGGCGGCCGAACTGGAGGCCCACCGGATGTGGGAGTCCCGCCAGGCGATGCTGCACGGGCTGGCCACCCGGTCCCCGGTGGGCCTGGGCATCTACGACACCGACCTCCGGCTGACCTGGGCGAACAACGCCTATATCCGGGAGGTCGGGCTGCCGTTGCGGGAGTTCCTCGGTGCCCGCGCCGATGAGCTGTATCCGGACGGCAAGTTCGTGACCGAGGGGTATCCGCGCACGCTCGACGCGGTGATGCACCATGTCATCGACACCGGGGAGCCGATCCTCGATCTGCACTTCGTCGGCCAGCAGCCCTCCGACCCAGGGCCCGATCACGTCTGGTCCTGCTCCTATTACCGGCTCCAGGACACCCATGGGCAGGTGCTCGGGGTGTGCGAGGACGCCTTCGACATCACCGGCCGCTATCAGGCGCAGCGCCGGCTGAACCTGCTGGTGGAGGCCGGCGCCCGGATCGGCACCACGCTCGATATGACCGCCACCGCCCGGGAGGTCAGCGAGGTGGCGGTGCCGGAGTTCGCGACCACCGTCACCGTCGATCTGATGCAGTCCGCACTCAACGGCGACGAGCCGGAGCCGGCCGGCGGGGTGCTGCCCACGCTGGTGCGGGTCGCCTCCCGCTCCGTCCAGGAGGGGGCGGACAGCGCCCCGTCCAGTCCGCACCGCGTCGAGTACCCGCCCGGCTCGCTCCAGTACCGCAGCCTCTCCTCGGGCGGGATGGTGCGCGAGGAGAACACCATCGTCGTGCCGTTGCGGGCCGGCGGCACCCCGATGGGACTGGTCACCTTCCGGCGCAGCGCCCCGATGACGCCCTTCGACAAGGGGGAGATCGAACTCGCCGACGAGCTGGTCACCCGGACGGCGGTGTGCCTGGACAACGCCCGCCGCTTCACCCGGGAACACACCGCCGCGCTGACCCTCCAGCGCGATCTGCTGCCCCAGCATCTGGCGTCCCCGTCCGCGGTCGATCTGGCCTACCGCTATCTGCCCAGCGATGACCGGGCCGGGGTCGGCGGCGACTGGTTCGACGTCATCGGACTCTCGGGTACCCGGGTCGGCCTGGTCGTCGGTGACGTGGTGGGCCACGGCCTCCAGGCGGCGGCGACCATGGGGCGGCTGCGGACGACCGTACGCGCCCTGGCCCGGCTCGACCTGGCTCCCGACGAGCTGCTGGCCCGGCTGGACGACCTGGTGGAGCAGACCGCCGAGGAGCAGGCGGCCACGGTCGGCACGGATCTCGGCACGGACGATGTGGCCACTGGTGTGACCTGCCTCTACGCGGTCTACGACCCGGTGTCGCGGCGCTGCACCATGGCGCGGGCGGGGCATCTGCCACCGGCCGTCGTCGACCCGGAGGGCGGGGTCTCCTTCCCGGATCTGCCAGCGGGCCCGCCGCTGGGCCTTGGGGGCCTGCCGTTCGAGTCCCTGGAGCTCGAACTGCCGGTCGGCAGTCTGCTGGCCCTGTTCACGAACGGGCTGGTCGAGGCCCGTGACCGGGATGTGGACGAGGGGCTGCGGATCCTCGGCGGGGTGCTGGGCGAGCACCGCCGTCCGCTGGACGAGCTGTGTGACCATGCACTGGCCGAGCTGCTGCCGGACGGTCCGGCGGCCGATGACTCGGCGCTGCTGCTGGTGCGCACCCGCGAGCTGGATGCCCGGCAGGTGGCGGCCTGGGAGCTGCCCGCGGAGCCGGCCGCGGTGGGCAAGGCCCGTGAGCTGGCCACCGGGCAGCTGCGGGAGTGGGGCCTCTCGGAGCTGTCCTACGCGACCGAACTCGTGGTCAGCGAGCTGGTCACCAATGCCGTACGGCATGCCGCGGGGCCGCTGCATCTGCGGCTGCTGCGCGACCGGACCCTGCTGACCGAGGTGTCCGACACCGCCCATACCTCGCCCCACCTACGGCACAGCGCCAGCGACGACGAGGGCGGGCGGGGGCTCTTCATCATCGCGCAACTGGTGCAGCGCTGGGGTACCCGCTACACGCCGTACGGCAAGACGATCTGGACGGAGCAGGCGTTTCCGCCGCACTATTCCGGGGCTCCACGGCCGGCCCGGTGACCGGCCGGCGGGCGCGGGGGCCGGGGCCGGCCCGGCGCACATCGTGCGGGTGTTCGGAGCGGGTCCCATGATGGAACCAAGCGAGGTCCCGGCGACTCGGCGGGCGCGGACAGAGGAGGACCCTGTGACGACCAATGGCAGGGAGCAGGCGGCCGAGCGGCGGCCGACTCAGCTGTACACCGGTAGCGAGCGGCCCTATGACCCGGAGGACCTGGTAAAGGCGTCCGGGCGCGAACCCACCCCCGAGAGCCTGGAATGGGCCAGGCGTCTGATCGCTGAGGAGGGACCCGGCGCGATCGAGCGGTATCTGCCCTGAGTACTGCCGGCTGAGCAGCGGGCGGGGCGCACGGAGGACGGCCTGTTCCGCGGTGATGGGCTGGTGCGCGCCCGCCGCGGAGCCGGCCGTCGGCGTCTGTACGGCTGCCGTCGTCCGCGTGGTAACAGGCCGTCTGGCAGGCGGAGTTGAGCGTCGATCCGGTGCGACCGCGGTAAAAACCCCTTGCGGCGCCCCGCGGCCCCCGGGAAGATCACGTCGACCGCCGCCTCACCGGCACGCTCCGGAGAACTTCAGGGGGATCCTTCCGAGAGGCTCTCCACGGGCCGCCGGCCCTCCTCCGGCCCCCGCGCCCGAAGGCGGCTCCCACGACCAGGACGCCTCTCAGCTCCTCGCCCCCACACCGGCCGAGCCCTGCCCACGGGAGCTCGCCTGGAAAGGAACCCTCCGTGACCACCGAACGCATCTCCCCGCTCCTGCGCGCCGGCGAGCGGGAGACCCTGCGCTCCTGTCTCGACTTCCACCGGGCCACGCTCGCCATGAAGACCGAGGGCCTGTCCGACGAGGACCTCAGGCGTCAGTCGAGCCCGCCCTCCACGCTCTCCCTGCTGGGGCTGGTGCGGCACATGGCCGAGGTGGAACGCACCTGGTTCCGCCGGGTGATCAACGGCGAGGACATCCCGCTCGTCTGGTCGGCCGAGGGCGACTTCCAGGTGGCGTACGACGCGAGCACGGCCGACGGCGCGGAGGCGTTCGACGCCTGGCAGACGGAGGTGGCGCACGCCCGCCGCATCGAGCAGGAGGCCGCCTCGCTCGATGTCACCGGCTACCAGCCCCGCTGGGGCGAGCATGTCTCGCTGCGCCTGGTGATGCTGCACCTGATTCATGAGTACGCCCGCCACAACGGCCATGCGGACTTCCTCCGCGAGGCCATCGACGGCACGGTCGGCGCCTGAGCCGACCGCCCCGGTTCCCACCCGGTCCGTGCCGGGCGGGAACCGGTGAAGGCCGCGGGCCGCGTACGCCGGACGCCGTCCCTCAGCCGAGTTCGAGACTGGTGACGCCGAAGGTGCGCTCCTCGTCCACCGGGGGCACCGGGCCGTTGTACATCCGCACGGTGTGCGACCGCGGGGTCAGACCGCGGGAGGTGACCAGGGTGTGTGCGGCGTCCCGGGGGCCGGGGACGTCGACACAGAGCTCGTCGGCCGGGTCGACCGACGCCGCGAGGGCGTCGAAGAGCGCTTCGGCGGCCGCCGTGGTGTCGGCGAAGAGCGGGCCGATGCGGTGCCCCGTTTGGGCCGGCCGGAGCACGCCGTAGCCCACGATCGCACCGTCGCGCAGACAGACGCGGGCGGTGTGACCGGGGGCCGTCAGCCAGCGGGTGACGAAGGCACGGCGGCCGGCGGGGAAGCAGCGCCGGTCGTAGTCGGCAACCGCGTCGAGATGCGCCCGGGTGACGGGGACGACGTCCGGGGTGGGAGCGCCGGGGCCGAGGGCGCGTCCGGCGTAGCGAACGGTCTCGTGGGCGGAGGCGAACCCGGCGCGCCGGTACGTGTCCTCCTGGGCGGGGACCGCGTCGAGACCCACGGTCCGGGCACCGGCGTGCGGGAAGGCGGCCCGCCAGGTGGCGAGGCCCAGGCCCTGTCCGCGGTGGTCGGGGTGGACGAGGTAGTAGCCCAGGAACGCATAGGCGTCCGAGTAGTTGACGACGGAGACCGCGGAGACGGTCCGTCCGGTGCGGCGTCCGACGAAGAAGCCGGCGGGGTCGAGGGGGTGGAAGCAGGCGGTGTCGCCGCGTCCGGGGTTCCACGCTTCGTCGGCGGCCCATTGGGCCACCTCGTGCCAGTCCTCCAACGAGGCGGCGCTGACGGTGAGTTCGCCGGTGACGGGCTGTGGATCCGGAGCGTTGCCGAGAGTGGGCATGCGGGTGATCGTCCCTTCTGGTGGGGTCAGGGGGCGAGTGAACGGGGATCGTGCGGGGCCGTGCCGGGTGGTGGGCGGGGCGGGCCCGCCGGAGCAGCTCCTCCGGCGGGCCCGGACCCGCCCGCCTCCGCGGCCGGCGTCAGATCAGGTCCATGGCGGCGACCTCGTCGGGGCGGCCGTAGCTGACCGGCCCCTGGAAGCGCTGCCGGGCGGTGGCGAACCACCACACGGTGGCGATGATCAACACCACCGCCAGCGCGATCGGCGCATAGTTGAACGAGGCGGGGGTGATGGGGTACGCCTGCGGCAGCATGAACAGCACATTGCTGATCAGGATCCAGGTCACCGCGATCGCCGCGACGGGCTTGCCGTAGCGCCCGAGGTTCCACGGGCCGGCCTGGAAGTCGTCGAGCCGCAGCCGCAGGAAGATGGGCACGGCGTAGGCGAGGAACAGCCCGACGACATTGACGCTCACCACCGCGGTGAAGGCGGTGTGCGACCACCAGCCGGGCAGCACCAGCACCAGCGGGCAGGCCGCGGCGAGCCAGACGGCCTTGACGGGCGTCCGGGTGCGTGCGGAGACCGAATGCCACCAACGGGAGCCGGGCATCGCGCCGTCCCGGGAGAAGGCGAAGATCTGCCGGGTATTGCTGGTCATGTTGGCAAGGCCGCAGAACAGCATGGCGCCGATAACGATCAACAGCAGGAACTTGGCGGTGCTTTGGCCGAGCGCGTCGATGAGAATCTGCACCGGCGGCGCATCGGCACTCACCGCATGCCCGTAGTCACGGATCGCATACACCAGCGCGAGCATGAGGATCAGTCCGGTGATCGCGGAGCAGCTGATCGCGCGCATGATGCCCTTGGGCGCGTTGACGGTCGCCTTCACCGTTTCTTCGGACATGTGGAAACTGCCGTCGAAACCGGTGAAGGTCCAGCTGGTGACGAGCAGACCCAGCATTCCGCCGTAAATCGCTTGGGTGAAGCCGGTGTTGTTGACGAAGTGCAGCGCGAACGAGGGCGACTGGTGGTGGTCGGGGATCAGGGTCAGCGCGCCGACGATCACCACCATGCCGATCAGCAGCCACCACACGGAAATCCGGTTCACCACCGCGACCAGCCGTACCGTATACGTGTTGGCCAGCGCCTGAAGGAGAAGGATGGCCGCGGTGATGCCGACCGTCTGCTGCGGTGTCGCCTCATAGGACGGCCACTGCATGGTGAGGAACGCCTGGATGAAGGTGGCGGCGGCGAAGTTGGTGGCGGCGGTGCCGCCGACCTGGCCGACGAAGTTCAGCCAGCCCGTGTACCAGGACCAGGCGCCCTGGTGACGCTTGGCCAGCTTGCCGGCCGAGAAGTAGAGCGCGCCGCTGGTCGGGTAGGCGGAGGCGATCTCGCCCATCGCGGCGCCGACGAACAGCACCATGATCGATACGCCGATCCAGCCGAAGATCAGGATCCGCGGGCCGCCGGCGTTCATCCCGAAACCGAAGGAGGAGAAGATGCCGGAAATGATGTTGATGATGGTGAAGGAAATGGCAAAGTTGTCGAACGCGCGGAATCTGCGGGTGAGTTTCCGCGGATAGCCCATGGCGTGCAGCGTGGCATCGTCGTCAAGGGTGAGGGGATCTGCCGTGTGGGGGTTTTGCGAGCGAGCTGGAGACATACGCTCGGACACAACCAAAACCTTTCTGGGGGGAATCAGGGAGGTGAATGGATGGGGCTGGGTTGTTCGAACGGGTGATGCAGAACGGGGCGCCTTTGCGGCAGGAATTCATGCCGCATCATGCGCACCGGTGAATCAGCCGCCGTGCGGAACGGGGAGCCCGCACGAACGCCTGGCCTTTGTCAATTGCTCCTCGGGATCGCCGAATGCACTCCAGGGCATCCGCGAGGCATAGGGTCCCATGGCGGTGAAGACTTCCCGCGCCTCGAATTCATGTTTCGCCATGAACAGCGCATGTGCCAGATACGCCAGATCCAGCACCGGGGTGAAGCGGTAACCGGCCACCCGCGGGAACCAGTGGTGGTAGATGCTCAACGCGGCACTGATCCACTGGGGTTGCTCCCATGTGTGGTCCGCGAGCAGCGCGGACGGGTTGTAGTCCTCGACCAGCGCCACCAGCGGCAGCAGCCGCAGTGGCGAGGTGGCCGGGGCCCGTTGACTCAGGAACGCGGCCACGTCCCAGCTCGCGCTGGACGAACCGCCGTAGCGGGTGAAGAAGAACGACAGAAAGCGGTGGTGCGCCTCGCGGTGCCAGGGGTCGAGCCGGAGGATGTGCGCGAACAGATACCACGGGCCGGCCGGCGCGGTCAGCAGCCCCTGTGGGGCCGGGTCCTGGGGACGGTCGAGGCGCGTCAGCGCCAGCTGGGCCACCCACGGGGTGGGGTCGTCGGGGAGCAGCTTGGCGGCCCGCTCACACGCCGACTGCGCTATCCGCGCCAGGGCGCCCTGCCGCCGGTCACCGGCGTCGGCCATGCGCAGGGCCCGGAGCATCGCCACCCGGGCCCAGAGCAGCGCCGCATCCGGCCCCGGCTCTTCGGCCAGCCAGCGCTCGGCCAGGTCCGAATCGGCCGCCACGGACGCCAGTACCAGCGACCGGTGGGCCCGTACCTCGAAATCCTCCCGGGCTTCCCGGAGAACCTCGTGTGCGCTCAAGTACCGTCCGGCCCGAACGTCCATACACGCGCGCGCCAGCGCCCGGTCATCGGCCGCTGGACTCCATACGTACTGCCCCTCGAAAGAGCCGGCCGCCATGGTCCCCTCCCGGTCACGAAGGCGTCTTCCCCCGCACGGCATTCCAGCTGCGCCGAATTCAGCTGGACCCCTGCCACCGGTCAAGTGACAGCGGCCACACCCTACTCATCCTCAACTCATTACGAAAACAAGCCGCCTGGAATATCTGGTTCCGCACCTTTTAGTCTCGATGAGATTGAAACGGAAACAACTTCTCGGCCGGCCTTCAGAAGCCCTCCACATTGCCGGTTCGTTCGTCACGGGCCATTTATTTGGCATATTCACAGGGTTGCCGGCCCTCCACAAGTGCACGTCACTGCCGATTACCCCTCCGTATCCCGCGGGTTACCTCGCGGCGCACTCACGCGCCAGGAGAGGGCCCCGGCGGTCACCAAGCCCCGGGGGGGCGAGCCCCCACCCGGACCCGCCCACGCCCCATCGCAGAGCGTGCACTTGTTGAACGGAGCAGCACCCCCGGCCCCAACCCGCCGGGCCGCCGCCCGCGTTGGGAGCGCGCATCACAAATTCGGCTCAAGAGCAACCGAATTAGCGGATGCTACTTTCCGGAAGCGCGCGATCACATGTAGCGTTCGTCTGGACCGGAGGCCGTGACTTCACACCACGTCATGGCTGGGTACGGGCATGGGCGCGAGCGTTCTTACGGCGCGAACGGAGCGATCGACCCCGATGGGCGGACCTGCACCACAAGTGCCTGGGTCGCCACCCGCCACACACCGGACCGCGCCGCGAGCACTGCGGCAGCACCTCAGCGCCCCTGCACGTCGAGCACCGCCATGTCTGTCCGTACACGCCTGCTTTGCAAGAGGAATGGGCCCAGATCATGTTAATGAACTCCTCGACGACCCCGCTTGCGCTGCGACCGGACGCCGACTTCGGCCGGCCGCCCACAGCCGGGCCCGGCGAAGGGCCACCCCTGGCGGTCGACCGGCTCCCTGACGGCAAGTGGCAATTGACCCTGCACGACCTGGAACCCGTATCGGTACAGCGGCTGCCGTCGGACGAGGTCCACATCATCCTGGCGCCCCCGCGCGCGGAACCGGCCGATGGACCACCGGCCGGCCGGCCGCGTCCGGAGCCGATCCGGATCGACACCGCGGCCCGGACCGTCTTCATCAGGGGCCGCCAACTCGACCTGCCACGCCTCGAATTCGACCTGCTGGCCCACCTCGTGCTGCATCCCCGGCGCGCCTTCACCCGGGAGCAGCTGATGGCCGCCGTCTGGCCCAGCTGCCAGTCCAGCAACCGCACCGTCGATGTCCATATCGCCCGGCTGCGCCGGCGCCTGGGCCCCGGCCTGCGCGACTCCATCAGCACGGTTTTCGGGATCGGATACAAGTACCAGCCCGTCTCGTAGGCCGGTAGCCGCTGTTGAGGCTCGCGCGGCAGCGGGGCCGGCGACCGGCCACGTCGGTCGGTCGCCGGCCCGCTGCCGCGCGCCCTCAGGTCCCGGCAGGTGCGGAGCCGAGGTGCTCGGGGGTCGCCGCCGTGGGTTCCTTGCGGACGAAAGCGCGGCGCAGGGCGTGGTAGGGCTGGTCCGGGTCGAAGAAGATGCGGTGCATCTGCGCCAGTTCGAGCTCGCGATAGGCGGCGAGCGGGCGGTGGGCCTCGTCGCGTTCCCGGTCGGCTTTCTTCGCGGCGATACGGGCCTGCGTCGAGGACGCCGAGGCCAGCCGGACGGCGAGCCCGGCGGTCTGCGCGGCGAAGTCCTGTGCGGGGCAGTCGAGGATCCGGTCCACCAGGCCGAGCCGCGCCCCGGTCGCGGCGGTGACCGGCAGGGCGCGTGCGGTGAGCTGCCCGGCCACCTCGGGGCCCGTCCGGCCGGGGAGGGTGTAGGTCCAGTATTCGGAACCGTAGAGCCCCATCAGCCGGTAGTGGGGGTTGAGGACCACGGCCGCGCGGCACCACACCTCGTCGGCGGCGAGGGCCAGCATCGCCCCGCCGGCCGCGGCATTGCCGCCGAGCGCGGCGACCACCAGCCGGTCGGTGGTGGTCAGGACGGCGTGCACCAGATCGTCCATGGCGTTGATATTGGCCCAGGACTCCTCGGCGGGGTCGGCGGCGGCCTCGATGACATGCAGATGGATGCCGTTGGAGAAGAAGTCCCGGCGGCCGCCGAGGACCAGCACGGAGGTCGGCCGGGCGCAGGCGTGGCGGTAGGCGGCGAGCAGCCGCCGGCAGTGGTCGGTGCTCATCGCGCCGCCGGGGAAGGAGAACTCCAGGAAGCCGGCCGGGCCGTCCTCGCGGTACCGGATGTCGCTCCAGGTCCGGGGGCCGTCACCGGCGTCGAGCGGGGCCGGGACTTCGGGGAGCGGCGGGAGGCGGTCGCCCAGCGCCAGGGTGGCGGGCAGTTTGAGGGTGCCGGGCTCCCCCGGCGTGCGGGGCGGCCGCAGCTCCGGAATCCATACCGCGCCGTCGGCCGTCGCCCGGCAGATCGCGCCACATCGGGTGGCGAGCAGCTCGCCCGGCGGGCCGGTCAGGGTGTCCTCTGGGTGTCCACCGTGCAAATGCCAGATGCCGCCGAGCAGTTCGTCCCGTACGCCGGGCTGGGAGTCGGCTGCGCGCAGCTTGCGGACGACGGTGTCGGTGGAGTCGGAGCGCCAGTCGATCCGGCGCAGATCCTGGCGGAAGGGGGGCCGGGGGCGGCCGGGTTTCGCAGCGTCGGACAGCTCGTTCTGTGGTTGCGGGCGGTGGGTGCCGGACGCCACACGGGCGACGGCCGTCAGGACCGCCTCGACCGCGGCATCGGCGATCTCGTTGCGGTAGAGGTCGCTCTTGCCCACGCCGGGGACGGGACAGCTCGCCGCGGCCCAGATGTCGCCGCCGTCCATCTCGTCGTTGGCCTGGAGCACCGTGACGCCCCACCGGTCCGCGCCCAGATGCACCGCCCAGTCCACCGAGGAGGGGCCCCGGTCGCCGACGGGCCCGGGGTGCACGATCAGACAGGTGTGGGCGGACCACACCTCCCGGGGGATGGCCGTCTTGAGCATCGGCGCCACGATCAGATCCGGCCCATGGCGGCGTACGACCTCGGGCAGCGGGGTGTCCCGCGTCACCAGCTCCACGCTCACCTGGTGTCCGTGGTCACCGAGTTCGGCGTACACGCGCTGCGTCAGACTGTTGAACGCGCCGGCGATGAGCAGAATGCGCACAGCAGACTCCCCGGGAGCTGGGACCGATGGGCGGATGGCTGGATCGTCCCGCACCCGTGGCCGCCGGGCTCCGGAGCCGCGCTAGGGGTCACCCGATCGACGGCCGCCGTGCGGCGCAATGCGGCGCCCGAGATGCCGGGGCTGCGGCATCGGGCACAGCCGCCAACTGATGGAGCATCAGGTAGTTCCGTCGGTGATCATCTCGTCGGGATCCCGCCAAAGTTGGCGCACGGGCCACCCAACCGAGGACCAGAACATTGCCTTTAATTGACATGTGCTTGGTCATACTTTTACTTTCATTGCGTGGCATCAGCGCAGGTCAGCGCCGTGTGCCCCGTCCGTCTTCCGCACTCTTTCTCGGAGGTTCCCATGGAGCAGCTCATCAAGAAGATGGCCCAGGACAACGTCTGGCAGAACTGGATCGCCGCCAACTCCGCACAGCAGGCGGCGAAGAACGGCTGCATCAGCGCCGCCCCGAAGGCCGGTTGCATCAGCGCCGCGCCCAAGGCCGGCTGCATCTCCTGACCCTCGCGCCACCCAGAAGCCCGGGAGCGGGCCGGCGGCGGTGAGCACCCCTGCCACCGCCGCCCGCTCCCGGGCCTCGCGCCCGAATTCCCCGTGTGCACCGCATCCCGAGCAACGACGAGGATTTCCATGGATGGTCAGCCGACCGCCGAGGTCATCGAGCAGATCCGCGACATACCGATCTACCGTGAGTCGCTGGCGAAGGGCCACTTCCCGCTGCTCGACAAGCCGGAGATCGCGCGCGGCTTTCCCGACAACTGGATGACGCCCCGGCTGGCCGCGGCGCTGGAGTCCGGAGAGGCGGAGTTCGTCCTCTCCACCGGCACCCACCACGCCCGGATGCAGATCATCCGGCCCCCGTATTTCCTGCTGCGCTCCTACTACCAGCTGTGGAGCGAACACCCCGATATCGCCGAGACCTGGGACGCCGGCTGCCGGCGGGTGTCCCTGACCACGGTGCTCGCGACGGAACATGTGGCGCGGGTCAATGCCGCCCGGCGCGGCACCACACCGGATCCGGTCCCCGCCCTCGACGACCGCCGGCTCGACGAGCGCACCTGCTACGTCAATCTGCGGCTGGACCCGGCACTGTGGGAGCGCGACGAGGTGGTGCGGATGCTCGCGGAGATCCGGGCCGCCCGCCAGGCGCATCCACGCGGCTGGTACCACCTCGACTGCTCCAGCTATCACCTGGCGCATCTGGTGCGAAAGGTCGGCGAGTGGGGGCTGTGGGACGATTTCCCGCCGCCCGCGAGCATCATCCACGCCTACGAATACACCCCGGCGAACGTCCGGCGCTTTCTGCACCAGCACTTCGACTGCCCGGTCATCGACCTCTTCGGCAGCACCGAGCTCGGGTACCTCTACTACAGCGACCGCCGCGGCACCTACTGGCCGCATCTCGACAAGATGAGCGTCGAGCTCCAGCCGGTCGCCGACGGGAGCACGATCTACCAGCTCATCGTGACGAGCGTGCGCAATCCCTATATGCCGCTGATCCGCTACCGCTCCGGCGACTGCGTACGGACCCTGGACGGTTCGCCCGATCCGGGAAAGATCGCCCAATTCTGCGGCCGGGAAAAGGAATTGCTCAGCACTCCGCACGGGCCGGTCGCCCAGGGCGACCTCGACCGGTGCATCGCTGAGACCTCCCCGGACGTCTTCGGGTACCAGTTGCAGCTGACCGGCGATGCCGAAGCGCAGCTGGAGTACACGACATTCCACGGCGCGCCCGTCGAACTCGCCCATGCCTCGGCGCTGGAACAGGGCATCGGTGAACTGACCGGGCGGCGCTGCCGGCTCGCACACCGTACGCACCTCCCCATCGGGAAGTCAGGGAAGTACGCCTGGCTCACGACCGGCAGCTGACCCACCGGACGTCCGCGTTCCCCGGACGTCCGCGCCACTCGGACAGGAGAAGCATGACCAGCCAGCCGCGGATATCCGCCGATGACCTCAAGGAACTGCTCGGTGCGGCGCTGCACGCCGAAGTGGTGACGTATTTCGACGAGAAGACCGCCGCGCCGCGGGAGTTCGTGGAGCGTCAGGTCACCGAGTGTCTGCGCTATCTCTATCTCGTCTCCCGGCACCACGACCGGCTCAGCGGTCTCTTCCTGCCGGTCGAGCAGGACATCGACGAGATCTGGCACTACCTCATCCTTCAGACCCGCGAATACCGGGCACTGTGTGAGGAACGGCTGCCGGGGCAGTTCTTCATCGAGCACCGCAGCATCGCCTATGAGGACTACCAGCAGGAGCCGGGCCGCGAGCAGGCCCTCGAAGAGGCCCTGCGCTGGATCCCGTTGTACTGCCAGGAGTTCGGCCCGTTCGACGAGGGAGCGCTGCCGCACTGGACGATCGTGCGCTTCCTCCACGAGCAGATGGGCCTGTCGCTCGAGGCCATCGCGGCCCTGGAACCGATGGCGGCCACCACCTAGCCCGCCCGCACCCGCAGGAACCGAAAGGAATCATGACGGACCGGAACGACGTAACGGCCGGCCACGAGGTACCCGAACAGCGGCGGATTCTGGCCGTCCTGGTGTTCTCGCAGATCCTCAGCGGCGCGGGCCTCGCCGCCGGAATCACCGTCGGGGCGCTGCTCGCCGAGGAGATGCTCGGCTCGACCGGACTGGCCGGTGTGCCCAGTGCGCTGTTCACCGCCGGGGCCGCGCTGGGCGCCCTCGGCATCGGCCAGATCTGCCGGCGCTACGGCCGCCGCCCCGGGCTGGCGCTCGGGTACGCCGTCGGGGCGCTCGGCAGCCTCGGGGTCGTCGTGGCGGCCGCCGTCGGCAGTGCGCTGCTGCTGTTCGCGTCCCTGCTGGTCTACGGGGCGGGCACCGCAACGAATCTGATGGCGCGCTACGCCGGGGCGGATCTGGCTTCGCCCGAGCGGCGCGGCCGGGCGGTGAGCACGGTGCTGTTCGCCACCACACTCGGCGCGGTGGTCGGCCCCAACCTGGTGACCTTCACGGGAGAGGTCGCGCACTCCTGGGGCATCCCCCGTCTCGCCGGGCCGTTCCTGCTGGCCGTGGCCGCCTTCGGGTCGGCGGCGGTGGCCCTGGCCGCTCTGCTGCGGCCCGATCCGCTGCGGCTGGCCGAGAAGTTGGCGGCGGCCCAGGCCGCGGAGACCGCCGAGCGCCCTGCCGAGGAGACCGTCGACCGACCGGACGCCCAGCCGCGACGGCGCGAGGTGGTCATCGGCACCACGGTCATGATCCTCACTCAGCTCGTGATGATCGCGGTCATGACGATGACGCCGGTCCATATGCAGGCGCACGGCCATGACACCCAGGCGGCCGGGCTGGTCATCGCCCTGCACGTCGGGGCGATGTTCCTGCCGTCCCCGCTCACCGGGCTGCTGGTCGACCGCCTCGGCCGGCAGTGGATAGCCGGTGCCTCGGGGCTGACGCTGGCCGCCGCCGGGATCCTGGCCGCCGTGGCCCCGCCGCACTCCGTTCCCGCGCTCGCCACGGCACTCGTACTGCTCGGCCTCGGCTGGAACTTCGGGCTGGTCAGCGGCACGGCCATCGTCACCGACGCACTGCCGCCCGCCCGGCGCGCGTCGGCCCAGGGCCTGGTGGATGTGGGTATCGCCCTCGCGGGCGCGGCCGGCGGCATGTCCTCGGGTTTGGTCGTCGTCCTGGGCGGCTATCCGGCCCTGGCGCTGGCGGGCGCGGTGCTCTCGCTGGCGATCGTGCCCGTGGTCGCCTGGGCTGTCCGCCGGCCTCTCCACGCCGACACCACTCCGGCAACTTCCCCCGCGGAGCGGGAACCTAAATGAACATCCGTTCGTCACACAGATGTGCCCGAATCGAGATTGCGGGCATCTTGAAACTTGGCGTCATTTCTCGTTATCACGCCGGAAACCTGGATGCTGCACTGTAAAGGCAGGGTGGACCGTGTGAACGAGCCACGGGGGGCAACGATGCGGAAGGACACCTGCATGCAGGGCACACCGGTGCTGCGTCGGTTCCGCACGCCGTTGCTCGCCGTCATGGTGATCCTGACCTTCCTGCTGGGCAGCGCGGCGGATCCCGACATGGACCGGGCGACGTTCTCCGGCGCGCCCTCCGCGAAGTCCGCGAGCGCCCTGCCGGCCGTCAAGCCGAGCTACGACAGCACCGAGGAAAAGTCCAAGCGCGCGGCCGAGCGCGGCCAGCCCCGGCGCACCGTCCGGACCGCCACCGGCGTCCCGCACCACACCGGCCGTCCGCTGCCACCGCTCAGCGGTATCGCGGCGCCGCACACCCTCCCGGCATCGGGTGACCCCACGGCAGGCAGCACCACCAAGGCCGCCTCCAGACCGGTCGAAATCCCGCTTCTCCACTGCGTCTTCCGCTGCTGAGGGCGCCGTGGTGGCCTGCCCCACCAGCGCACCTCGTACCTTTCGCGCCACCACCCCACAGTGGCAACCCTCATCAGCAGGAGACCTCCTCGTGGAGACCTTCATCCAGCATGCCCGGGGCCTGATGGCCCGTATCGCCGAGGGCCGCGACGAACAAGAGACGTACGGCCGCCTCGCGGCCGGCCAGTCGCCCCTCGCCCTGTTCATCACCTGCTCCGACTCCCGTGTCGTACCGTCCCTGATCACCGGCGCACAGCCCGGTGAACTCTTCGAGCTCCGGACCGCGGGCAATGCCGTGCCCGTGTACCAGGACGACATGGCGGCCTGCGCGGAGGCCGCGACCATCGAGTACGCGATGCGCGTGCTCCGCGTGGCCGACATCGTGGTCTGCGGTCACTCGCACTGCGGCGCGGTCGGCGCCAAGGCCCGCGGCGAGGACCTGACCGGCGCTCCGGCCGTGCGGGACTGGCTGGCGCAGGCGCTGTCCGACGAACTGCCCAGGGACGAGGAACCGACGGTCGCCGCCGCGGTCCAGCAGCATGTGCGCCAACAGGTCAGCCGGCTGCGCGACTACCCCTGTGTACAGGAGCGGCTGGCCGCCGGAGAGGTGACGCTGCACGGCTGGTTCTACGAGGTCCACACCGGCATGGTGGCGGCGCATCACCCGGCCACCGACCTGTTCCTCCCCCTCTGATGGCGGGGCCGGATCTCATGAAGCGTTTCACCTCCTTCCGGGCGGACTTCACCGCCTCCCTCGTCGTCTTTCTCGTGGCCGTCCCGCTGTGTGTCGGGGTGGCGGTCGCCTCCGGCGTCCCGGCCGAACTGGGCCTGGTCACCGGTATCGTCGGCGGCCTGCTCACCGGTCTGCTGCCCGGCAGCAGCCTCCAGGTCAGCGGGCCGGCCGCCGGTCTGACGGTGCTGGTCTTCGAAGCCGTCAAGGAGTACGGCCTCGGCACGCTCGGTGCGCTGGTACTGGCCGCCGGTGTGCTCCAACTGGTCATGGGTGCACTGAAGTTGGGGCGCTGGTTCCGGGCGATCTCGGTCGCCGTGGTCCAGGGCATGCTGGCCGGTATCGGCCTGGTCCTGATCGCCGGGCAGCTCTACGCCCTCACGGACACCAAGGCGCCGGGCAGCGGGCTCGCCAACATCGGCGGGTTCCCCGGCCTGGTCACCTCCACCGCGGGGTCGCAGGACGCGCTGGCCGCGCTCGCCATCGGTGCCGGCACCATCGCCGTCCTGGTGCTGTGGCCGCGCTGGCGGCCCGCCGCACGAGTCCTCCCGGCGCCACTGGCCGCGGTGGCGCTCGCCACCACCGCGGTGTGGGCGCTGGACATGCCCGTCGCCCGGGTCCAGGTCAGCGGGCTGCTGGACGCGATTCAGCCCCCCGGCCTCGACGACCTCGGCCGGCTCGGCAGCGTCGGTGTGATCGGTACGGTCCTCGCCTTCGCGCTGATCGCCTCCGCCGAGTCCCTCTTCAGCGCCGCCGCGGTCGACCGGCTGCACGACGGGCCCAAGACCGACTACGACAAGGAACTGATGGCGCAGGGTGCGGGCAACGCCGTCTGCGGTGTCCTGGGTGCCCTGCCGATGACCGCCGTCATCGTCCGCAGCGCCGCCAATGTGCAGGCGGGCGCGAAGACCAAGGCGTCGCGGGTGCTGCACGGTGTCTGGCTGCTGGTGTTCGCCGCGGCGTTCCCGGCCGCGCTGGGTGTCGTTCCGGTGGCCGCGCTGGCGGGCGTCCTGGTGCATGCGGGCTGCAAGCTCATCCCGTTGCGTGCGCTGGGTCCGCTGTGGCGCGAGCACCGCGGCGAGGCCGTCGTCCTCCTGGTCACCGCGATCGCGATCGTGACGGTCAATATGTTCGAGGGGGTGCTCATCGGTCTGCTGCTGGCCGTCGCGAAGACGGCCTGGGAAACCTCCCATGTTCACCTGGAGGTCCAGACGCCGGAGGACACGACGGAGCCGGTGCAGGTGCGGGCCGTCGGTAACGCCACGTTCCTGCGGCTGCCGAAGATCCTCGACCAGCTCGACGCACTGCCCGCGGACCGCGACGTGGAGCTCGACCTGAGCGGGCTGCGCCATCTCGACCATGCCTGCGGCGCCGCGCTGACGAACTGGGCCGAGCAGCACCGCCGGAGCGCCCGCGAGGTGGAGCTGGTGTCCTGACCCCCGGTCTGCCCGTCCGCCGGTCCGGCGGACGGGCAGCCTGACCACCTGCGCCGGCCACCGGTCCGGCTGTTCCCGTAGCACCGATGAGGCGTCCCGGGGCAGCCGCCGGTGGCCGGCGTCGTGCCGTCGGTGCCCGCGGTGCCGAGGTGCGCCGGGGAGAGCGCGCCGAACCGGAGGCCCTCCGGCCCGCCCCCGTGCGCGTACACCGCGGCCTCGAACACCAGCAGGATCAGCACTTCGAGGGCGAGCGCGAGGGCGAGCACCTTGGCGCTGAGGGCGACTTTGAGACACCCGAGGACACCGACCGCGACGAGACCAGCCGTCGCCCAGGCCCCCCAGGGCACATGAACCCCGGTCAGGCTCCGGAAGCCGGACTCGGCGAACCGGCCGAAGACCGCCAGCAGCCCGGAGAGGAGATGGCCGAGCGGTGCCGCCTGGCCCGCCATCCCGATCGCCACCCGTACGGAGCCCCGCGCGAGAGGCACACCCGGGGATCGCGCGGACACGACGGCGGAGCCCGGAAGATTGCGCCCGCCCTGGTTGTTGAGCGATCGTCAGGACCGTGGTGGGCGGCGCCGACGCCCCGGCCGCGAGCGAAGTCACGTTGTCTACGGAGATGGGACGGACCGCATGCCTCTTCAGGGTGAGTACGAGCCGAGCCCGGCGCAGTGGGTACGCGATCAGGTCGAGCTGTACGAGACCTCGGGCGGTAAGGAAGGCACGACGATGCGCGGGATGCCGGTCGTCATCCTCACCACCCGGGGCGCCAGGAGCGGCAAGATCCGCAAGAGCCCGCTGATGCGGGTGGAGCATGACGGGACGTATGCGGTGGTGGCCTCCCTGGGAGGCGCGCCCCGGCACCCCGTCTGGTACCACAATGTCGTGGCCGATCCACGGGTGGAGCTCCAGGACGGCCCGGTGCGCCGGGACATGACGGCCCGTGAGATCACCGGGACGGAGAAGGCGCTGTGGTGGGGGCGGGCCGTCGAGGCGTTCCCCGATTACGACGACTACCAGAAGAAGACGGACCGGCAGATCCCGGTGTTCGTGCTGGAACCGGCGCCCACGGCGCACTGACGGCCGCCGGCGCGCTCAGAGGGTCACCAGGGAGACCTCGGTGGCCTTGACGCTGGTCCACACGGACACCCCGTCGGCCAAGCCGAGTTCCAGTGCCGCCGAGGGGGTGATCTCGGCCACCAGGTCGGGCACCTCGGGCGAGGTGATCAGGACCCGCAGCCGGCTGCCCGCGGAGGTGAGTTCGCGGACGGTGCCCGGCCAGACGTTGCGGGGGCTGCCCGTGGGCCGGTCGAGGTGTACGGACACGGCCTCGGGGGCGATGATCGCCAGCGCTCGGGCACCGTCGGGGAGCGGGTCGGCGATGACCAGCCGGCCGCCGCCGGTGAGGGCGATGACGTCGCCGGTGACGGTGCCCGGCCAGGCGTTACGGCCGAGCATCCGGGCGACCCAGGGCGAGCGCGGGTGCCGGGTGACCTCGGCGGGCGGGGCGTCCTGGAGGGCCCGCCCGTCGTCGAGGACGAGGACCCGGTCGGCGAGGGAGACCGCTTCGACGGGGTCATGGGTGACGAGCAGACAGACGCCGCCGAATTCTGCGAGATGGCTGCGCAGGGTGTGCCGGACCCGGGCGCGGGTGGTCTGGTCGAGCGCCGCGAGCGGCTCATCGAGCAGCAGCAGACGGGGGCGGGCGGCCAACGCCCGTGCCAGGGCAACGCGTTGGGCCTGTCCGCCGGAGAGCTGGGCGGGCTTGCGGTGCGCGAGGTGGCCGACGCCGAGCCGGTCGAGCCACTGCTGTGCCGTGCGGCGGGCGTCACCGCGCGGGGTGCCCTGGGCGCGCAGCCCGTATGCCGTGTTGTGCAGGGCGTTCAGATGCGGGAAGAGCGCACCGTCCTGGGGGACCCAGGCGACGCCGCGGCGGTGCGGGGGCAGCGCGGTGACGTCCGTGTCGCCGAGGCGGAGCGCGGCGCGGGCGCGCGGGGTGAGGCCGAGCAGGGCGCGCAGCAGGGTGGTCTTGCCGGCGCCGTTGGGGCCGACGACGGCGATGGTGGTGCCCGGGTCGGCGTCAAGCGTCAGCCGGTTGAAGCCGGTGACCTCGGCGTGCAGCGGCCAGCGCTCCCGGTGCGCCGCGGACGGTGCGGCGGGCTCCTCGGCGCCTGCGGCGGGCGGCTCGGCGCCGGTGTCGTCGGGGGCGGGTACCCGGCGGGCCACGCGGCCGGTGCTGGTGGCGCCGGTCCAGCGGCCGCGCAGACAGATCAGTACGGCCATGGCGATGGCCAGCAGCAGCAACGAGACCGAGGTGGCGGCTTCCGGGGCGTCCTGGAGCAGCAGATAGACCTGGAGCGGCAGGGTCTGGGTGGTGCCGGGCAGATTCCCGGCGAAGGTGATCGTCGCACCGAATTCGCCGAGCGCTCGGGCCCAGGTGAGCGCGGCGCCGGCGGCGAGGCCGGGGGCGACCATGGGGAGGGTGACGGTGCAGAAGACCCGTACGGGCGAGGCCCCGAGGGAGGCCGCAGTCTCCTCGTAACCGGGCCGGAGTCCGGCGAGCGTGCCCTCCAGGCTGATGACGAGGAACGGCATCGCGACGAAGGTGGCCGCGACCACCGCGCCGGAGGTGTGGAACGGCAGCACGATGCCGAAGGTGCCCTCCAGCCACGGGCCGAGCAGACCACGGCGGCCGAAGCCGAGCAGCAGCGCGACACCGCCGACGGTCGGCGGCAGCACCATCGGCAGCAGCACCAGCGAACGGACCAGCGCCTTGCCGCGGAAGCTGACCCGTGCCAGCAGCCAGGCCAGCGGAACGCCCAGCAGCAGCGCGAGCCCGAGCGCCCAGAAGGACACCAGCAGCGACAGCCGGAGCGCTTCGAGGACACCCGGACTGGTGAGGTGGGTGCCGAGGTCGCCCCAGTTGGTGCGGGCGAGGATGCCGAGGAGCGGCAGCAGCAGAAAGGCGACGGCGACCAGCGCGGGCACGGCCAGCACGACGGGGGTGCGGGCACCGGGCGCGCGAAACCTGCCTGCCGGGGGCGGGGTGAGGGTGCGTCTCATCGGGGTTCCTCGGCTCGGGGCGGGCCCGGCGGCGCGCGCCCGGGGCTGTCCACTCCCCCGAGCTGGACAGTCCCGTGCGCGCCCGGCCGGATTACGGCTTCTGGAAGCCCGCCCGCTGAAGGATCTGCTGCGCCTCGGGCGTGCTCAGCCACTTCACGAACGCGGCGGCGGCAGCGGTGTGCTGGGACGCCTTCAGGGTCGCGGCCGGGTAGGAGGCGACGGCGTTCTGCGCGTCGGGGATGTCGACGGCATCGACCTTCTTCGGCGCGGTGGCGGCGTCCGTCTTGTAGACCAGCCCGGCGTCGGCCTCACCGAGCTCGACCTTGCTGAGCACCGCCCGCACATTGGGCTCCTCGGAGACCGGCTTGACGTGCAGCTTCTGCGCGTCAAGAACCTGCTGGCTGTAGCGGCCGACCGGCACCTGGGAGGCGGCGAGCACGACCTTCAGCTTGCTGTTGGTGAGGTCCCGGAGACTTTCGATCTTCTTGGGGTTGCCCTCACCGGTGACGATGACCAGGCGGTTCCTGGCGATGACGGTGGGCTTGCCGACGTCCACCTTGATGCCGTCCATGGTCTTGGTGTCGGCGGTGACCACGGCGTCGGCGGGGGCCCCCTCCCGGACCTGGGCGGCCAGCTCCTGGGACCCGGCGAACGAGAAGTTCACCTTGGTGCCGGCGTGTTCCTTCTCGTACACCGCACCGGCCTTCTTGAAGACATCGGTCAGCGAGGACGCGGCGAGCACGGTGAGCTCCGCCTTGGGGGCAGCGCCGCCGGACTTCTCGGCGCCCTTGTCCTTCGTGCCGTCGTCGTTGCCACCGCAGGCGGTGAGGGGAACGAGCAGCGCGGCGGTGACGAGCGCGGCGGTGGCGCGGCGCGCGGTGAAGAGCTGGGACATGTGGCGGGACTCCTTGGAACCCAGAACGACGGGGGTCGTCCTAGCGGATGGGAAAAGCCGCGCCGTGGACGGGCGACGCCGCTGAGATGAGGCGGCCGGCCGGTGGGGACGGTGGTCGCGGATCGGCTGTGGTGCTACATCGGTGTGTCAGGTGCGGTCGATGTGCACGCTGGTGGACTTCACGCGGGCGGTGGCCTGCATGCCGACCTCCAGGCCCAGTTCCTCCACCGCTTCCCGGGTCAGCAGGGAGACCAGCCGGTGCGGACCGGCCTGGATCTCGACCTGGGCGGCGACATCGCCGAGGGTGACGGCGGTGACGATGCCCGGGAAGGCATTGCGCGCGGAGGTGTACGAGGCGTCGTCCTCACCCGTGCCGTTCTGCGCCACCTCGATGGAGAAGGCGGCCAGATCACGGCCGTCGATGAGGCGGCGGCCGCCGTCGTCGCGATGGGTCGCGACCTTGCCGGCGTCCGCCCAGCGGCGCGCGGTGTCGGGGCTGACGCCCAGCAGCCGCGCGGCCTGGCCGATCGTGTAGGACTGCATGTGCGACAAGATAGGCAACATTGGCTCGCATCTGCAACCAATGGAGCGATGCTCTATAGCAAATGCCAGTCACCTTGGAGGAAAGGACAAGGTCTGGCAGTCGGCCCCGGCCCAGGTGGAGGGGGCTCACCTTGCTCCGTTCCGGCCGCGGCCCACGGACACCATCCGGCACCTACGGACACCCGTCCGGCGCCGCAAGGCATCCCGGCGGCCACCCGAACCGTGACTACAGTGCGGACCGGAGCGGGAGTTACGCCCGCATCTCCCCCACTACGTTCCATCCCCCTCCCCCGGTGAGGCATGTCCATGAGCCTGAGCATCCGTAACCAGATTCCCGGCACCGTCGCCGCCGTCACCCCCGGCGAGGTCATGGCGACCGTCAAGGTCCGGCTGGTGGGCGGCCAGGAGATCACCGCCGCCATCACCCGGGAGGCGGTGCGGGAGCTGGGCATCGAGGCGGGTTCCGCGGTGCGCACGCTGATCAAGTCCACCGAGGTCGCGCTCGCCACCGGCGCGGTCGAGGGCCTCAGCATCCGCAACCAGATCCCCGGCACCGTCACCGAGGTGGCCACCGGCGGCGCGATGGCCGGCGTCAAGGTGGCCGTCGCGGGCGGCGAGCTGACCGCGGCCATCACCAGGGACGCGGCCGAGGACCTCGGCCTGGACGCCGGCTCCGAGGTCATCGCACTGATCAAGTCGACCGAGATCGCACTCGCCGCCTCCTGAGCCCGCGCCACCCCCGAAGCCCTGCGGTGACGGGGGATCAGGAGCTGTCCACCAGATCGCCGGAGGACGGCTCGGGCACCGCCTCGGGCGGGGCGCAGGTCCCGAACCAGATACCGGTCAGGGCGCTGACATAGCGCGCGCCGCAGCGGTCGGAGGGCACCACGAGCTGACTGCCCGCCGCGTCGAGGGCCCGCCCGTCCATGGCCGTGGCCAGCAGGACCGGCGCATCGCCGAAGTCCGCGTCGAGCTCCGCCCAGGACAGCACCGCGTGGTGCCCGTCCCCGCCCGTGACGGCCAGCAGATAGCGGGAGCGGTCCTTGCGCCGCCGGGCGTCGAAGGCGGGGCCCGCAGCGTCGATGACCTCCCGCAGCAGGGGCCCCGCGAAGGTGTGGTGCTGCGGCCCGTTCGTGGCGCAGTCGAAGACCACCTCGGCCCGCCGCTGCGGCCACCGCTCCCGCAGATCCGCGACGGTCAGCGCGAGCGGGCGCCGCAGCTGACCGCGGATCAGAAAGCGCCGCTGGCCGGCGGGGAGAGCCTCCCCGGGGAGCGGGCGTACGGCGGTGGTGCGGGACGGCGGGCCGGGTCGGCTCATTCGAGACCTCCTTGAGGCGATCCACGCGACGGCTGCGTCCCTGTGATGCCCGACCGACGCATTCGTGAACCACGGATGCGAGCCTGTTGCGGGCTTTCCCCTCGCTGACGTGAGGCAAGAGGGCGCCGGGGGCGGCATATCCGGCCGACCACCCAACAGAACTATGACCTTGATCTTCTGGCATTTACCATACGAGAACTCGTTTTCGCCTGGTGAATGTGAGGTGCCGGGACAGTGCCCGGCAGCCGCCCAAGGAGCCCGCACATGCACGTCCACGACCTCCTCCAGCTCGACTCACTCATGGCGCTCGCCGCGGCCCACCCGGCCGATGGTGCGGCGCTCGAGGCCGCGCTGCGCGCCTGCGGGCTGTCCGCTTCCGGTCCGTACCGGGTCGTGGTGGCCACGACGGTCGGCGAGGAGAGCGGGCACGCGGTGAGTGCGCTGGCGGCGGCGCTACGGCACTCCGCCGGTGAGCCGGGTGCGACCGGGCAGCTCCCCAGCGGTGAGGCGGTCGCCGTCGTCCCGGCGGAGCCCGGCACCGAGCCGCGGCTGTCGCTCGCCGAGCTGTGGCCCGCGCTGTACGCCCGCCGGCCGCAGATACCGCTGCACGCCGGGGTCAGCGGCCCGGTACGCACCCCGGAGGGCCTCAACTCCGCGCTGGGACAAGCACGTTATGCGCTGGCGGTGGCGCGCGCGAAGGCCCCGGACAGGGCTCGGGTGACCGCTGTCGAGGACCTGGGCACCCTGGCCGCCCTGCTCGCCGGGGTTCCCGAGGAGGTCCGTACGGCCTTCCGGAGCCGGGTGCTGGGTCCGCTGGCGCGCGACGGCTCGCAGCGGATGCTGCTGGAGACGCTGGAGGTCTTCCTCGCGCATCACGGGTCGTGGGCGCGGACGGCCGCGGCGCTCCAGCTGCATGTGAACTCGGTGCACTACCGCATCCAGCGCATCGAGTTGCTCACCGGCCGCGATCTGTCCCGGCTGGAGCACAAGCTGGATCTCCAGGCGGCGCTGCTCTGCCGCTGAGCGGCGCGCGGTGGGCCGGGCGACCCGGTCGGCGCAGCACGGACGGGCGGCTCAGCGCCGGTGGTCCGTCCGTCAGCGCCGGTCGCCCGTCAGGTCGATGTGCACATGGGTGGACTTCACCCGGGCGGTGGCAGTCACCCCGACCTCGATCCCCAGATCCTCCACCGCCTCCCGGCTGACCACGGACACCACCCGGTGTGGTCCGGACTGGATCTCGACCTGGGCGATCACATCGTCGAGGGTCACCCGGGTGACGATCCCCGCGAACGCGTTCCGCACGGAGGTCAGCACCTCGCCGGGCACCGGATGCAGACCCGCGGCGCGCTCCTTGGCGAACGCCGCCAGACTCACCCCGTCGAGCACGCGGTTTCCCGCACCGTCCCGTTCCATCCGCAGCTGGCCACCGTCGGCCCAGCGGCGGACCGTCTCCGAACTCACACCCAGCAGCCCCGCTGCCTGACCAATGCTGTACGTCGTCGGCACCCCCGCACTCTAGGGCCTGTCTTGTCCGCCGGGGGCGGAGCGGCGGCGCCGGTAATAGTGCACCGTCAGGAGGCCGAGGAGCGGGCTCCAGGCGGTGAGCGGCAGGTAGGCGATCCAGAAGAGGGCAGGGCGAGCAGGGTGATGGCGCAGGCGGTCCGCGCCGCCCAGCGGGGCACGGCCGGCACCGGCCTGCCGTGCAGCGTGGTGAGGATGGTGCGAGCGGGCATCGGGAGGCTCCTCTTCCTCACGCGGGCCGATGCGGAGGGCGTGGGCCTTCGGCGACCCGGGGAGCGGTCACTGGCTGTGCTCTCCCAAGATCGCTGCCGCCCGTGGCCCGGGACATCCCTCGCAGGGCGGGGCCGGGTCACCCATGCGGAGGAAGGCGGCCTGCACCGGACTCAGGGAGGAGGCGGCCGTACGGCCACCGGAGCGAGCGGGCGGCCCCCGCTTCCGCCCCCGGGGCCCGCTCCGGCGTCGCCCTCGGGGGGCCGTCCGTGTCGGGTGGGGACATCCGAACAGAGCAGTCCTATCCGCCATCAGCGGGTCTTCCGCACTCTTGGCGCAAGCGCGCCATACCGCCGCCTGCCGAGCCGAATGAGACGCCATCCGCCTTGCGCGACAAGGGAGTTGGTGTGCGGAGAGCCCCCTGAACACCCATCACACCAACCCGAAAGATTATAATTTGCACCATTTCTCCTCTTGCGCCCGAATTGGGCCGATGTGAATCTGGTATCCCATTCGTCGAAGGAGTTGATCGCATGGTTACGGATCGCACAGCGCCGGTCGAGACGGCCGCCCTGGCCGCCGAGGTCGAGGGACTGCTTGAACCCGCCGAGGCCGACGGTGTTTTCCGCGATACCCGCGAGTGTGGAGGTGCGCTGCTGCTGGCCGCGCTGCTCCTGATCTCGCCCCCCACCCCCCGGCCCAAGACTGACGTTCGCTAAGGCTGAGGGGAAAGCGTTGGCTGAACAGACGCAGGGAGCAGTCCCGCTGAGCGCTGTGATCGCCGATGCCGCAACCGGGGTCGCCCTCGCCCTGCGGGGTGAGGGCGACCCTTATGCGTTGTCCGGCATTCTGCGACAGAGCGATGCGCTGACTCCGGCCGCTATCCGGGTGCTCGGCGCCGACGCGCTCGCGCCGTACGCCATGGACCAGTTCGGCGCGCCCATCGGCGCGGACGACGAAGCGGTGGTCCGGCAGGCACTGGCGGCCTATCCGCCGGGAGCGGATGCCTCGGAGGTCTCGGTGTGGAGCTACCGGGGCCTGGTCGAGGCCTCGCAGGCGTTTCTCCCCGGAAGCGCACAGCACTGGCCGTCGCCGCCCGAGGCGGCCGCCGGCTGGGTCGACCATGATCCTTGGCCCAAGCTTTCGCACCGGGTGTCCCAGGTTGCCGCGCTCGCGCTGCCCGGGCTGGCGCCCGGTCTCACCGAGCAGCTGGCCACCCGTACCGACGATCTGGCCCGCGGCTTCGTCCGGGCGGTCCGCCGCCGGGACTGGCTTCAGGCGGCCGGCCTGGGCCGCTGGCTGGCACGGCTGCCCGAGGCCCCGCAGAGCCTGGGGCTCGACAGCGGGCTGGCGTTCGTCCGCCAGATGGGTGGCGGTGACCCCCGGGTGGCGCTGCATGTCGCGGCCGCCCAGCGTTTCTACGGACGGGGTTGGTGACCGGGGGCCGGGGCGGCGACCCCGGGCTGTTGGACCGGATGGTCCGCGACAGCCTGGGGTGGCTGGACGAGGCACGCCCGTTCTTCCGCCTGCCCTCGAACGTGACCACGGACGCCGATCCGAATCTGACCCTCAAACCCCTGGGTGAGCTGGCCGAACTCACTCAGCTGATCGGAGTGCTGCACCCGCGGGACGACGTCCGGCAGACGGCCCGCGGTCTCTTCGCGTTCGCCTGGAACGAGACCCGCGACGGTGAGCTGTTCGCCGAGCTGATCCGCGGTGAGCCGTTCGCGACCTATCCGGTGGAGCTCTACGGCGTCTTCGCCCAGGCCGGGCTGCGCCATGCCGACGCAGATGCGCTGACGGAGACCATGACGCGGCTGCGCGGCTGGCGGGTGGCCCGCGAGGACCACACCCGCACGCTCGGCGTGCTCAACGCGGAGCGGCGGATCGGGCTGCGCCAGCACGCCGACTTCGGTGCCGTGCTCGCCCTGACCGGCCTCGGCCGGCTGCCGGAGCCCTGGGCGCTGGACCGCAAGGCGGCGTACGGCATCACCCATGACGTCTTCCACCTCACCGACTGGGGGCGCAACCGGCAGCGGCTGTCCCCCGAACTCGCCGACTATCTGCGGCTGTGGGTCCCCGCCTGGCTGGAGAACTGGCTGGCGGAACAACTGTGGGACCTGGTCGGTGAGTTGCTGGCCGTGACGGCCTGTCTGCCCGCGGCCCCCTACGATGCGGCGGCCTGGCAGCGGCTGGCCGGCGCACAGGCGGCCGACGGGAGCGTGCCCGAGCTGGGTGCCGCACCGTCGACGGGCGACCGGGCCGAGGCGTTCACGGCCTGCTACCACTCCACCCTGGTGACCGCGTTCGCCGCCACCCTCGCGCGTATCGCCTCCGACGAGGCCGAGGCCGGTCCCCCGGCCGGGAACGCGGCGACGGCGGGCGGGCGGACCCCCTGAGAAAGCGAGACTGCCCCGTGACCGTGACGGCCGCATCCCCCGCCCTGCTGCACCGCGTCGGCGACCGGGCCCTGACCTGGCTCGACGACCACCGTGAGCACTTCCGGCTGACCCCTGAGGACTTCGCCAGCAACGGCGCGGTCGTCGAGCGGCTCAAGCCCATCGGGGAGCTGGCACTCAATATGCAGGTGCTGTTCCGGGAGGGCGTGGCCGGCTCCCGGCAGAAGGAGCGGGCCGGGAAGCTGCTGGACTTCACCTGGCGGGAACTGCTGGACGGCGGCAACGTCCTGGCCCGGCTCCAGCACGACGAGCCGCTCTCCCCGGTGCCCCTGGAGGTCTATGCGACCTTCCACGAACTGGGCCACCGTCATCCGGGGCTGGAGTCCGCGCTGGAGGTGTGCCGGCGCACCACCACCTGGACGGCGCTGGAGATGATGCCCAACCGGCGGCTCGGTGTGCTCAACGCGGAACGCAAGCTGGGCCTGCCGCCCAGCAGCGACTTCGACCAGGCGGTGGCGCGCACCTGGCTGGGGCAGCTGCCGGAGCCGTGGACGGTGCAGCTGCACATCGCCTACGACCTCACCCACACCGTCTTCCACCTCACCAACTGGGGCGAGGCCCCCGAGCACATCCCGCCGGCCATCGCCGACTATCTGACGCGGTATCTGCCCGCCTGGATGGAGGACTGGGCGGACCTCGAACACTGGGATCTGCTCGGTGAACTCCTGGTCGTCGACGCCTGTCTGCCGCGGCCCACCCTGGACGCGGAGCTGTGGGAGCGCTACGCCGCCGCGCAGTCCGCCACGGGCGCGATGCCCATCCAGCGCCGGATGCCGCAAGGCGACGCGGCACGGGTCTTCGACCTGGTCCACCACCCCACTCTGGTCGCCGCGTTCGCCTCCGCGATGGCCACGTCCCGGGCCCTGTCCGCCGTCGGATGAGCCCCGAGCGCCCCGGAGCCGGGCTCGCCGACCGTCTCGCGGACGCGGTCACCCTGATCGACGCCCCGGACATCGTGGTGGCCGTCACCCGGCGCGGCCGGCGGACCGTGATGACCGGCGGTTCGGCCATGGCACCGCCCACCCCCCGGCACGCCCTGCGCTACGAGCTGGGGTCGCTGTCCAAGACCTTCACCGTGCTGCTGCTCGCCGATCTGGCCCGGTCCGGTGTGCTGTCCCTGGACGATCCGCTCGCCATGCATCTGCCGGAGCTGCCGCTGCCGCATCCGAACTCCCGCCGGATCACCCTGCGGCATCTGGCCACCCACACCTCCGGACTGCCGCGCATCCCCGCCGATCTGATCGCCGGGGCGCTGGTGCACCCGTACGCCAACGGCTATGCCCGCTACGACACGGAGCGGCTGCTGCACACCTTCGCCCGGACCCGGACACGGCACCGGCCGGGCACCCGCTGGCGTTACTCCAACTTCGGGCTGGCGCTGCTCGGCCCGGCGATGTCCCGTGCCGCGGGCGCCGGCTACCCCGCCCTGCTCACCGACCGGGTGCTGAAACCGCTCGAACTCAAGGACACGACCCTGGGCCCCGGCACCACCGGCACCGACGCCATCGGCCACCGGACGAACGGGGTGACGCCGGTGCGCAGCGCCGACATGGGAGCGTTCATGGCCGCCGGCTCGGTCCGGGCCACCCCCGGCGATCTGCTCAGCTACCTCGAAGCGCACCTCTCCCCCGACGACACCCCGCTGGCCGGGCCGCTGCGCGAGGTGCAGGTGCCGCTGCTGCGCCGGGGCCTGCGCAAGCGCGACACCCATACCCTGACCTGGTATCAGCACCCGGCCGCGCGCGGCCCGCTGTTCTTCCATGTCGGGGCGACCTTCGGCCAGCAGGCGTTCCTGGGGTACCACCCGGCGTCGCGGACCGGTCTGGTCGCGCTGGCCACCCGCCGCGGCCGTAGCTGCCACATGATCACCACCGCCTACGAGCTGCTGTACGCGCTGGCCGCCGACCCCGCGCCCTGAAGCGGGGAACGCCGCCGGTCAGAGGTCACCCGCCAGAATCCGGGCGAGCGAGGTCCCCGGGCGTTCCTCGCTGGCCCGGTGGAAGAGCTCCGCGTAGGCCGCGTCGCCGATCGCCGCGCGGGCCCGCTGCTCGCACTCCTCGCGGACCGCGCGCAGCTCCGGGGTGCCGCGCTGCGGATGCCCGACGGTGCGCCAGATGGCCTGGCCGCTTCCGTAGACGCGGGCGGCCGTCGCACCATCGCCCTGGGCCGCGACCGCGGCCGCGAGCAGATCCAGACCGAGCGCGATCCCGAATTTGTCGCCGATGCCCTGCTTGGCGGAGAGCATCGCGCGGGCGTGCTCCGCGGATTCCTCGGGGCGGCCCTGGAGCAGCGAGATCAGCGAGAGCTGGTAGTCGGTGTAGGAGCGGGTCCAGTATTCGCCGCGCTCCACACAGCCGCGCCGCAGTGCGGTCGCCTCGACACGGGCCCGGGAGAGCTCACCCAGTCCGGTGAGCGCGAAGATCTGTACGAGCTGGCAGCGCAGCCGCCCGGGAGATTCGAACGGGTCGTAGGGCGGCGGGCCCAGCACCTGTTCCGCGACGGTGTGCGCGGACATCGGGCGGCCGGCGATCAGATGAGTGAGGCCGATGAGGTAGCCGGCCGCCAGTACCGCCTCCGCGTCGTCGGACGCCTGCGCCGCACGGGCGCACTCCAGGCCCAGGGCGTCGGCCAGCGCCAGATCGCCCTGGAGCAGTACGGCGACGCCGAGCGCCCACAGCGCCCGGGTGCGGGCCGGGCTCGGCTCCGGCCGGGCGGCCAGGGCCCGGGCCACGTATTCGCGGGCCTCGTGCAGATGGCCGCAGCAGCTCCAGAAGAGGCCGATCGAGGCGCTGAGCTGCTGGGCGCGTTCCGGGTCGGTGACCAGGAGGTGGTCCAGTGCGGTGCACAGATCGACATGGGCGTCGGCGACCCGGCGGTACCAGCTGACCTGTTCGGGGCCCAGCCAGCCCAGCTCGGCGCGGCGGCCGAAGTCGGCGAAGTGCGCGGCGTGCCGGTCGGCGAGGGCGGTCACCTCGCCCAGTTCGGCCAGCCACATCCGGCCGTACTCGCGCAGGGTGTCGAGCATGCGGAAGCGCGTGCCCTCGCGGGTGAGCACCGACTTGGCGGCCAGGGCGGCCAGGGTGCTGCGTACTCCTGGCCCGGTGAGCGGTCCCCCGGCGCACACGGCACCGGCGGATTCCTCGTCGAAGGTCCCCCGGAAGACGGACAGCCGGGCCCACAGCAGCCGTTCCAGCGGTGCGCACAGCTCATGGCTCCAGCCGATGGCGCAGCGCAGCGTCCGGTGCCGCGGCAGCCGTACGGGGCCGTCGGCGGGGTCGAGGGTGTCGAAGCGGGAGGTGAGCCGCTCGGCGATGTGCTCGACGGAGCTGTGCGCCAGCTGGGCGCCGGCCAGTTCCAGGGCCAGTGGGATGCCTTCGAGGCGGCGGCAGATGACGGCTGCGGCCTGGGCATGCAGCGGGGTGGTGAGCCGCAGTCCGGGGGCCGCGGTGCCGGCCCGTTGGGTGAAGAGGGCCAGCGCGTCGTTGTCGCCGGTGTACGGCAGCGGGCCGATCTCGGTGGTCCACTCGCCGACGATGTCCAGCGGCTGTCGGCTGGTGACCAGCACGGTCACGGCGGGGGCGGCGGTCAGCAGATCCCCGAGCAGGTCACGGCAGGCGTCGACGAGGTGTTCGCAGGAGTCCAGCACCAGCAGCAGCCGCTTGTCGGCGAGCCATTCGCACAGCGCGGCCACCGGTGTCCGGTCCGTGTGGTCGGCCAGGCCGACGGCATCGCAGACGCTGGCCACCAGCAGCCCGTCCCCCTGCAAGGGCCACAGATCGGCCCAGCAGACCCCGTCGGGAAACCGGGCCGCGGCCGCACGCGCGGCCCGCATCGCGATCCGGGTCTTGCCCACGCCACCGGGGCCGGTCAGCGTGATCAGCCGGTGCTCCGTCAACTCGTCGTCGATCCGCCGCAGTTCGGCCTGCCGGCCGACGAAGCTGGTCGACTCCTCGGGAATGTTGCTCGCCACCGGCCCAGTTTGCCCCAGCCGCGGCGTCCCGCGGTGCGGTGGTGGCAGCGGACCGGGGCGCGAGGTTGACGGCGGCCGGCCGGACGGCGCGTTCTCCGTCAGGGGGTGACGACGGGGAAGGTGGGGTGCGGCGTGCTGAGCAGGCCCAGGAACTGGTGCAGTGCCCCCGTCTCGCCGTCTTGTGCGGCCTCTCCCGGCCCCTCGCCGCTGAGCAGACCGAGCAGCTGGGGCTTGGTGAGGGTGAGGGTGAGATCCGGGGTGCGTTCCTCGGACGGGGTGGGGACACCGGGCGCACTGACGTAGGTGAGGGCCCCGTGGGAGAGCGTCAGCTGCCAGGTGCGGTCCTCGTCGGGGAGGTAGAGGTCGAGGGCGAGGGTGGTGGACCAGGCCCGGGGGCCGTCGATACGGATGGCGAGCGAGTCGATGAGGTGGTCCACGGGCAGTGCCATCGCGAGGTCGGGGTGGACGGTGTCCGGCGCGGCCTCGGCGAGGCTGCCGCGCAGTTCCATGGCGCCGGTGAGGTAGAAGTTGCGCCAGGGGCCGTTCTCGCAGCCGTAGCCCAGCCGTTCGTAGACGAGGGCCAGTTCGCGGCGGGCGCGGAGGTTCTTCGGGGCGGCGAAGACGGCGTGGTTGAGGAGGGTGGCGGCGAACCGCAGATCGCCGTCGGCGGCATAGCGCTTGCCCGCGTCCACCGTGGCCTCGACGCCGCCCATGGTGTCCACGTAACGCCGGGCCTGTTCGGCCGGCGGATGCTCCCACAGATGGGCGGGGTTGCCGTCGAACCAGCCCAGGTAGCGCTGGTAGACGGCCTTGACGTTGTCGCTGAGCGAACCGTAGTAGCCGTGGTGCGCCCAGGTCTGCTCCAGGCCCGGCGGCAGCCGCAGCTCCTCGGCGATCTCGGCGCCGGAGAGCCCCTCGTTGAGCAGCCGGACCGTCTGGTCGTGCAGATAGGCGTACAGATCACGCTGGTCGGCCAGCAGCGTCTTGACGCGGTCCTTGCCCCAGGTCGGCCAGTGGTGGGAGGCGAAGGCAACCTCGACCTCGTCGCCGAACAGGGCCAGCGCCTCGCCCAGGTGGTGGGACCAGGACCGGGCGTCGCGGACGGCACCGCCGCGCAGCGTCAGGATGCTGTGCATGGTGTGAGTGACGTTCTCGGCCAGGCAGAGGGCCTGGTGGGCCGGGAAGCAGAAGTTCATCTCCGCGGGTGCCTCGGTGCCCGGGGTGAGCTGGAAGACGAGGCGGACGCCGTCGACGATCTCCTCCTGGCCGGTGCGGGTGATGTCGACGGTCGGCGGGATGAGGGTCATGGTGCCGGTGGAGCGGGCGGCGCCCAGGCCGCAGCCGATCTGGCCGTCCGGCCCCTTGGGCAGCTCCGAGCCGTACATGTAGACGGCGCGCCGGGTCATCGCCGTACGGGCGTAGACGCCCTCGCTGACCGCGTGCTCCAGGAAGCCGACCGGTGCGAGCACCGGCACGGGGTGGTGGCCGGGCGGCAGCACGCCGCGGCCGCCGCCGAAGTGGGCGCCGTGCGAGTGGGTGTAGATCAGGCCGGTGACGGGCCGGTCGCCGCGGTATTTGCGGTAGAGCTCCAGGGCCGCGGCGGCGGTCTCGATGGAGAGCAGCGGGTCGATGACGATGACGCCGTGGTCGCCTTCGACCAGCGTCATATGGGAGAGGTCCAGACCACGCGCCTGGTAGATACCGTCGGTGACCTCGTACAGGCCCTGCCGGCTCACCAGCCGGCCCTGCCGCCACAGGCCCTCATGCGCGGTGTCGGGGCAGTTCCCGGCCAGGAAGGCATAGCCCTCGGCGTCCCAGATCACCCGGCCGTCGTCCGCGGTGACCTGGGGCGGATCGAGCGCGGCGATGAAGCCACGGTCGGCGTCGGCGAAGTCTTCGTGGTCATCCACGGGTACATCGGTCACGGGGCGCTACCTCTCCGGGGCGGCGGGCCCACAGTCGGAAGACCCATGCCACCGATTTAACCCAATGTGCCGGGTTGCCGCATGCGTGCGGCGGCCTGCCGGGCACGCCGCAGCCGCGTTCCTCCGGCGCGACCCCGACGGCACGGAAGCGGGCCGGGCTGCACGCTCCGCCGCCCGTTCGCCCGCGGCCCGCCCGCCGTCACCGGCCGCTCCGCTCAACGGCGTTACGGGCAGGGCGCCAGAGGGCACAACAACGCAGGCGGCACTGCGCCCTTGACGCCTCGGTCAGGCAGCCCTGACGTCGCGCGCTCACCGGAGCGGTGCCCCGGCCCTTCGCCCTGCCTCCACGGCGCGGCCGCCCGTACGACCGAAGAGGAGGGACACCCCTGTCCCCACATGACGACCGCGCCTTCGGCGAGCTCACCGAGCTGTTCGGCGCCGCCCGCCGCCACCGTCCGGCCTTACGCGGGCCGGCCCGCCCCCGTCCGCACCACCGCTTCGCCTGGCTGGCACCGGCCGCCGCGGCGGTCATCCTGGCCGCCGGTGTCGTGCTGGCCCACGGTCTGCTCCTCGCCGGCGGGCTGGTGCTGGCCGGGCTGCTGGGACAGCGCTCCGCGTACGGCCGCGACCGGCACCGATAAGGGCGCGCCGGGCCCAAGCGCCGGACCGGTCTGCATGCCGTACGCCGCACCCACGCCCCCTACAAGTGAGCCGCCGGGCACGTGCCTCATGGGAGGCCAGCGGCCGGCGGCTTTTTCACGCCCCCCTGTGGGGGCGTGGTCAGGTGGCGCGGCGGCTCTTCGACGCCGCGGCGACACACATGGCACCGAGCAGGAAGGTCAGGGCGCCGATGACGACGTTGTTCCAGATCACGCCGGCGTCCGGAGAGCTGCCGACGATCCACGGCGAGATGATCATCCACACGCCGATCGCGCACATCGCGCCGCTCAGGCCGTACATCCGGTCAGGGGCCACGGTGAACCCGACCGCCATCAGGGCGATCGCGACACCGAGGATGAGGTTGTGCACCATCAGCGCCTGCTGCGAGGCGAAGAAGTGGAGAATCCACGGTGACACGGCGCAATACAGGCCGACCAGGAGCACCGGGCCGTCGACGAGTACGACATCCCGCCCGCCGAGCACTCGCTCATACCGTGCCTGCATCTCAGAAGCGTCGGGGTGACCTGCGAGATCTCCCCTGTGGTGTGAGACGTCGGCCATGCGACTCGCCTCCTTCGTTCGCAAGTCCGGCCGTTCCACGTGGCATCCGACCACGCATCTTTATTCTGCGCTTATGTCGCCTTTATGTGTAGATGGAGAACCAGGTGAATTTTAAAGTTGTGCCGTGCCGGCGCCGTCACCTGCGACCCAGCTCCCGCCCCAGCCCCAGATTCCAGCGCCCGCCGCGGCCGCTCAGCTCGGTCACGGTCAGCGGCGGCACATCGAGCCGCCAGAACGCGTCCGGAGTGCCCCGCAGGGCGCACACCGCCGCCGCGCGCACCACATCCGGCTCGACGACGGCCAGCACTCGGCCCGCATCCAGCGCCATCCGCGCCAGCCAGCCCGCGATCCGGTCGCACAGCTGCCGCAGCGACTCCCCGCCGTGCCCGGTGAAGTCCGGGTCCGAGAGCCAGGCCGACACCGCGACCGGCTCGGCGTCGGCCACCTCGGCCAGGGTCCGCCCGCGCCAGCCGCCCATCCCGCAGCCGGCCAGCTCCCCCGCGGGCAGCACCGACAGCCCGAGCTCCTCGGCCGTGCGGCGGCACCGGACGGAGGGCGAGGCAAAGGCCCGGTCGGCGGCCGGCAGCGCTCCGGCGGCGGCCCGGACGCGGCGCAACCCGGCCTCGCTCAGCGGAGCGTCGTCGTCGAAACGCACTTCGCGCTGCGCCTCGCCGGCGGCCGGTGAGACCAACATCACCCGAGTTGTCATGTCCTCTTCTCTCGCTCCGTACGGGCGGCAACGCCTCGCCCGCTCAAGGGAGTTGCCCGGACGACGCGCCCTGCCCTGCGCCTCTCCGCCCCCTCCGTGGTCTTGGCCGGGGGGTCGGTTCGCGGTACCTTCCCGATGATATTGACGACGACATGACGGAAGCCGGTGGGATCCCGGCGCGGTCGCGCCACTGTATGTCCGGTTATTTACCAGCCCCCCAGGGCCGGGACCGGGCGAGCCAGACCCGGCATGTCGTTACGCACTCCAACGATCAGGGACGCGAGTTCCCCCGCACAGGAGGTCCTGCCATGGCTCAGACCATCGCACCCCCGGCCGCCGGCGCCGTCACCCCGGCTCCGATCCCCCTCAAGGCCATCGCTCCGTGGGCGCTGTTCTTCGGCGTCCTGATGCTGGTTCTGCTGTACTTCATCGGCGCCGAGCAGGGCGCCACTTCGCTGCTCTCGGGCACGGAGGTCCACGAGTGGGTCCACGACGGGCGCCACCTTCTCGGCTTCCCCTGCCACTGATCGGACCCCGCTCCCATGAACTCCGTCACCATCAGATCCCTTCTGGTGCGCGGGATGCTCGCCGGTCTGGCCGCCGGTGTCCTGGCCCTCGTCGTCGCCTACCTGCTGGGCGAACCGAAGGTGGATGCCGCCATCGCGTTCGAGGACGCACACAGCCACGAACACGGGATGGAGGTCGTCAGCCGCGGTGTGCAGTCCACGGCGGGGCTGGCGACCGGCGTACTGGTCTACGGGGTGGCACTCGGCGGAATCGCCGCACTGGTCTTCTGCTTCGCGCTGGGGCGGATCGGCCGGTTCGGCGCCCGCACCACGGCGGCGCTGCTCTCCGGCGCGGCCCTGGTGGCCGTGTACCTCGTCCCGTTCCTGAAGTACCCGGCCAACCCGCCCGCCGTCGGTGACCCCGACACGATCGGCACCCGTACCGCCCTGTTCTTCCTGATGATGCTGCTCGGCATCCTGCTGGCCGTCGCCGCCACGCTCCTCGGCCGGCGGCTGGCTCCGAAGCTGGGCAACTGGAACGCCACGGTCGCGGCCGGTGCCGCGTTCGTGGTCGCCAGCGGCCTCGCCTATGCGTTCCTGCCGGCCTACGACAATGTCCCCGAGGGCTTCCCCGGCACGCTGCTCTGGCAGTTCCGGCTGTCGGCGCTCGCCATCCAACTGGTGCTGTGGACCGCCTTCGGGCTGCTCTTCGGCCACCTCGCGGAGCGCGTCCTGCCGGCCCGGCAGGAGGCCCCCGCGGCCGAGGCGGCAGCCGCCGTCTCCTGATCCGGCCGGCCGCAACCACCGGGGGAGGGTCCGCGACTTCGCGTCGCGGGCCCTCCCTCGGCGCGTGGCGGGCGGGGTAGGACCGCTGTCCGGCCGCGTGCCGGTCTCAGGACAGACCAGTGACGTTGTCAAGATGCGGCAGATCATGGTCGAGGCGCTCCCGTTTGGCGCGGAGGTAGCGGATGTTCTCCGCACGGGGCGGCATCAGGAGCGGGACCTGTTCGTCGACCGGGATCCCGTGCCGCAGCAGGGCCTCGCGCTTCCGCGGATTGTTCGACAGCAGCCGTACGGACCGGACGCCGAGATCCTGGAGGATCTCCGCCGCGGCGCCGTAGTCACGGGCATCGACCGGCAGCCCGAGCGCGATATTCGCCTCGACGGTGTCCAGCCCGCCCTCCTGGAGCTTCATCGCGCGAAGCTTGCCCAGCAGCCCGATACCGCGGCCCTCATGGCCCTGGAGATAGACCAGAATGCCGCGGCCTGCCGCCACGATCGCGCGCAGCGCCTCGGACAATTGGTCGCCGCATTCACAGTGGGTGGACGCGAAGGCATCACCGGTCAGGCATTCCGAATGCACCCGGGTCAGCACCGACTCCCCCGCGACATCGCCGTGGACCAGGGCCACTTGCTCGATACCGCTACGGCGGTCCAGATAGCCCACGGCGAGAAATTCACCGTAGGTCGTGGGCAGCCTGACCGTCACCACCTGTTCCACGCCCGGCCTTTGGCCGAAGGCATCATCGATTGCGACACGGAGGTCGGGGCCGGCGGAGTCCTCGGGGTCCATCATGGGCGCGATCGTACCCGCGCGGGTAAATGATCGGCAGAACTCACTCACCATGACAACAAGTATGCTGCGACGCCGTGACAAACGATGCCGTGACAACCACGACTCCGCGAGTCGGCGACGAAAGGCCGCAGCATCCCATGACCGCTTCGGGACACCCGACTCCGGCTACCGGCCCGCTGCCGGCGGACACCACGGAGGACGTCCGGGCTCGGCGGCCGGCGATGGCCGTGCTGCCCATCGGCAGCTTCGAACAGCACGGCGCCTTCCTGCCGTTGACCACCGATACCGTCATCGCCTGCACCATCGCCCGGGAGGTCGCCGCCGGCCGTCCCATCCAGGTGCTGCCACCGCTGACAGTGTCCTGTTCCCACGAGCACGCCGACTGGCCGGGGACCGTCAGCATTTCCGCCCGCACCCTGCACGCGGTCGTCACGGACATCGCCGATTCGCTGCACCGGTCCGGTATCGACACCCTGATTCTCATCAACGGGCACGGCGGAAATTACGTCCTGCGCAATGTCGTTCAGGAATCCGCCGGGCGCGGGGTGCGGATGGCACTCTTCCCGGGCTCGGCCGACTGGGACGCGGCGCGCACCCGGGCCGGGGTGGAGACACCGTCGCACACCGATATGCATGCGGGAGAGGTCGAGACGTCCATTCTGCTGTATGCCCATCCCGAATTGGTCAAGGAAGGCTATAAATCGGCGGATTGCGTCGCCGATGACCGGAAGCAGCTGCTGACGCTCGGCATGTCGGCCTATACCGAATCCGGCGTCATCGGGCGGCCGTCGCTGGCATCCGCCCACAAGGGGCGGGAATTGCTGGCCGGGCTCACCGAGGCATTCGGTGAATACGCCGCGCTGTTCGGCGACCGGGCGGCAGCCGATGCCTGAGCCGCTCGACGTGTCGGCCGCCTGGGACCTGCTGCGGCGTATCCGTACCACGGACGAGGCGATGGCCGCCGGAATGGTGCCGGACGGAGACGGCGGGCTGCGCTGGGGGCGGCCCGCCACCCCCGAGGCGGCGGAGCTCGCCGGCCGCTATCTGCCGCTCTGCCTGGCCGGCCCACAGGTCGCGTTCGCCCAGCTCGGGCAGAGCCTGGACGGCTTCATCGCGACCCGTACCGGCGATGCCGACTTCGTCACCGGCCCGGAGGACCGCTGCCATCTGCACCGGCTGCGCGCGCTGTCCGATGCGGTGCTCGTCGGGGCCGGCACCGCTGTGGCGGACGATCCGCGGCTGACCGTACGCGCCTGTGCGGGCGACAACCCGGTACGGGTGGTGCTCGATCCGCGGGGCCGGGTGCCGCGGAGCCGCGGCGTGTTCACGGACGGCGCGGCGCCGACCCTGTGGGTGGTGGGACCG
Organism: Streptomyces sp. bgisy130; assembly: GCF_057708345.1. Classification (NCBI taxonomy): domain Bacteria; kingdom Bacillati; phylum Actinomycetota; class Actinomycetes; order Kitasatosporales; family Streptomycetaceae; genus Streptomyces; species Streptomyces sp. bgisy130. Next base: position 13,782 of record NZ_JBYISA010000002.1, on the reverse strand, counting down.
GATGCCGCCCCCACGGATCCGGGCGCCGGGGTCGAGGTCCTGGTGCTGCCGGATGCGGCCGCGTTCGCCCCGGAGCGTCTGATGGCGGCGCTGGCGCGGCGCGGGCTGGGCCGGGTGCTGATCGAGGGCGGCGGGGTCACCGTGTCTCGGTTTCTTCAGGAACGGGCGCTGCACCGGCTGTATGTCACCGTCGCCCCGGTCCTGCTCGGCGACGGCATCCCCGGCCTCCGTTTCCCCGGGACGCCGGTGATGCGGGAGGCGCTGCGCCCGCCGCTGCGGCGCGCCCTGCTCGGCGAGGACACCCTCTTCGAATTCGACCTGCGGCCGGCCGGCGGGCCCTTGGACGGACCGGCGGACGGACCGGCGGACGGACCGGCGGACTGAGGACTGTCCCGTAGTCGAGCGTCACCGCCGGTCGTCAGGACGGTCAGGACGGACCGGCGGACCAGGGCGTCTCTCTCCGCTCTGCGTGCGTCTGCGCCTGGTACCGCGCTCCGCCGCCCACCGCCGACGGGACCTCCGCGCCGCGCTGGCGGACCATCCCCGTACTCCCGGTGCGGGGGTGCCCGTCCGCCGGGCGGGGCACCGCACCGGAGGGCGCCGGCTGCTCCGCGGGGAGCGGAGCGGCGCGGCGCAGGGCGGGTCCCAGCAGCACCGCGGCCCCGGGGAGGCTCGCGACGAAGGCGAGGACGCCATAGATCACGGCGGTGGTGAGTCCCTGCGTCGCACCCAGTCCGGCGGCGCCGAAGGCCCAGGCGGCGACGCCTTCCCGGGGGCCCCAGCCGCCGACGTTCAACGGCAGTGCCATCGCGAGCAGCGCCAGCACCACCAGCGGCACCAGCTCGGCGGTCGGGGCGGTGACGCCCGCGACCCGGGCGGCCAGGACGAACATCCCGAGGTAGCCCGCCAGGACCGCCACCGACGACAGCGCGACCCCGGGCCAGACGCCGCGGGCCAGCAGGCCCTGGCGGGCTTCGGTCACTACGGTGCGTAGGGCGCGTTCCCCGCGGGAGGCACCCCGGCGGCGGCGCAGCCGGACGGCGACCGCCACCACCAGCAGGCCCACCGCGGCGACGGCCAGCGCCACGGCGGGTGAGGCGAGGAAGCGGGCGACCGGTGCCAGGACCGGCGACGGCCGGACGAGCAGCACCACCGCCCCGGTGACGAGCAGCACCACCTGGCCGGCGGTCCGTTCCAGGGCCACCGCGCGGACGCCCCGGCCGAGGTTGCCGGAGGTGCGGCCGTGGTCCACGGCGCGGTGCACATCGCCCAGCACGCCGCCGGGCAGCGCCGCGTTCAGGAACAGCGCCCGGTAGTAGTCGGCGACGGCCCGGCCGAGCGGCAGCCGCAGGCCGAGGCCGCGGGCCACCAGACACCAGCGCCAGGCACTGAACACCGTGGTCAGCACGCCGATGGCGAGCGCGGCCAGCAGGGTGGCGGCGTCGATCCGGCGCAGCCCGTCCAGGAATGCCTGCGAGCCCAGATGCCACACCAGCGCCACCAGGATGCCCAGTCCCGCGAGCATCCTGAGCCATGCCGCCCAGCGGGACCGCGTCATCACACGCTCCCGGACCGCTGCCGGGGCAGTGCCAGCAGATCGGTGTGGTGCACCGCGACGGTCAGCTCCCCCGCCGCGCACTCCTCCAGCCGGCGACGGAGGTAGGCGACGGCCTCGGGCGCCAGCTCCGGCCGCTGGGCGTGCGCGGCCCCGACCCAGCCGCGCAGCCATTCGGCGGTCAGCGCGGATTCGGCACAGCCGAGCCGCCACGGGCTGGACTGCACCAGCACCGTCGCCCCGCGCCGCTCGAAGGCCGCGACCGCGGCCGCGATCGCGTCCGGCCCGAGCAGTGCGCGGCCCTGGTCCGTACGGCGCTGATGGTCGTTGAAGGCGTCGGCGATCTCGGCGTCGAACGGGTCGGCCGGGGTCAGCTCGACCCGTCCGGCGACGGAGAGGGCCAGCAGCGCCGGGCTGCCCGCGCCCATACAGGCCTCGGCGAGGTCTTCCACCTCGTCGTGGGTGAGCAGATCCAGCAGTGCGGAGGCGGTGACCAGCGAGGTGCCGGCGAGGTCGTCGGCGGTGAGGGCGGCCAGGTCACCGCGCGCGGTCGTGGCGGCAACGGGCGTGCCATCGGCGGCCGTTACCGGCATCCGCGCCCCGGCGAGGGCGAGCAGCGCGGGGTCCAGGTCGTGCAGGACCCACTGCTGCGGGCCGGGCAGCCGGACGCCGAGCCAGCGCCCCATGGAGCCGATGCCACAGCCGAGATCACGGATCACCAGGCCGCGGGGGTCACCGGGCGGGCCCTCGGGGTCGGGCTGCGCTTCGAGCCATGCCAGCAGCGGGCGCAGCAGCTCGGGGGCCCGGGCCGCGGCGTCGGCGCGCTCCCGCAACTCCAGCCACCGCGGGGCGAATCGGGGTCTCTCGGGCGCGCTCATCGCGTGCTCCGGGGCTTGTGCCGAACCCGTTCCAGCACTCCGGCCAGACTGTGCGACGTCATCTCCCACCTCTCCAGCATGGCACGCCGGGCGCGCGCCGAACTTCTGACCCCGTCACGCAGTTGTGGATCGCCGAGCCAGCCGCGCAGTGCCTCGGCGAGCGCCTCGGGCCGGCCGGGCGGTACGAGCAGGCCGGGCACCCTGCCGTCGGGGGCCTGCCCGACCGCTTCGGGTACGCCGTCCACCGCCGTCGCGAGCACCGGGATCCCGCGGGCCAGCGCCTCGGTGACGACCATGCCATAGGTCTCGGCGTACGAGGTGAGTACCAGCAGGTCGGCGGCGGCATAGCTCGCCTCCAGGTCCGCGCCCGCGCGGGGCCCGGTGAAGGTGATCCGGTCGTCGAGGCCGAACCCGGCCACCGCGCCGCGGAGTTGGGCGACGTACCCGGGGTCGCGGCCGAGCCCGCCGACACATGCGCAGCTCCACGGCAGGTCTTTGACCGTCGCCAGCGCGTCGATCAGGCGGTGCTGTCCCTTGCGCGGGGTGACCGCGGCGACGCACAGCAGCCCGGTGGCGCCGTCGGTGCCGGGTGCGAGGGGCGCCGGGTCGGCGCCGGGCCGGACGGCGTGGACCCGCTCGGGCGGCAGTCCGTGGTGGGTGACGAGCCGGCGGGCGGCCCAGTCGCTGGTGGCCACGACGGCAGCGGCGGCGTGCAGGGTGCGGTGTTCGCGGGCGTCCAGCTCCGCGGCCAGGGCGGGGTCGAGGCCGGTCTCGTCGCCCAGCGGGAGATGCACCAGGACGACGAGACGCAGCCGTTCCGCCTCGGGGGCGAGGACTTCGGGGACGCCGCAGGCGACCAGGCCGTCGAGGAGGACCACGGCACCGTCCGGCAGCGCCGCCAGCCGCTGCGCCAGCTCCGCGCAGGCGCTGGCGTCGGGGCGCGGCCAGCTGCCGGGCAGCGCGTACGGGCATACCTGCCAGCCCGCGGCCGGGAGGTCGCGGCACACCCGGCGGTCGTAGGTGTTGCCGCCACTGGGCGCCGCCGGGTCGTCGATATCACCGGGCAGGACGAAGTGCACCACCCGCTCCGCCGGGGTGGCGCCGGTGCGGGTCACAGAGTGCGCTCGTACGTCGCCCAGGCGATGTGTGACTCGTGCAAGGTGACCGATATCCCGGCCAGCTCACGGGCGCCCTCGCCGAGGTGGCCCGCCTCGATGCGGTCGGCGAGCCGGTCGGCGATGACCTTGGCCAGGGCCTCCGTCGAGGTGTTGATGCCGGCGAAGGCGGGCTCGTCGTCGAGGTTGCGGTAGTTCAGCTCCCCGATCACGGCGCCGAGCTCCTGGGTGGCCAGGCCGATGTCCACGACGATGTTGTCGGCGTCGAGCTCCGGACGGCGGAAGGTCGCGTCCACGATGAAGGTCGCGCCGTGCAGACGCTGCGCGGGGCCGAAGACCGCGCCACGGAAGCTGTGGGCGACCATCAGGTGATCGCGGACGGTGATGCTGAACAAGGCCGTTCCTCCGGTGTGATGTCGGTCTCAGTGGCGGGGTCGCCGGGGACGAATTCAGGGCGGTTTCGCGGGGCGGTCAGCCGTCCGCCGGCGCGTAGCGGATGCGGTGGCACAGCGCCGGCAGCTCGCCGGAGACGAGCCGGGGCAGGACCTCCGGCAGCTCCTCGAAGGCGGACTCGCCGGTGATCAGCGCGTCGAAGGCGGGGTCGGCGAGCAGGTCCAGGGCGAGCGCGAGCCGGTCGGCGAAGGTACGGCGGGCGCGGCGGGCCGGGGAGACCGCGCCCACCTGACTGCTGCGGACGACCAGCCGACGGGAGTGGAAGGCCTCCCCCAGCGGCAGGCTGACCTGCCGGTCTCCGTACCAGCTCAGCTCGATGACGGTGCCTTCCGGGGCGAGCAGTTCGAGCGAGCGCGCCAGCCCCTCCTCGGTGGCGCTGGCGTGCACGACGAGGTCACAGTCGCCCAGGGCGTCCTGCGGCAGGGCGAAGTCCACGCCCAGGGCCTTGGCGGTCGCGGCCCGCGCGGGGTCGGCGTCCACCAGCTGTACCCGGACCGCGGGGTAGCGGGCGAGGACCGCGGCGACACCGCAGCCCACCATGCCCGCACCGATCACCGCGATCCGGTCGCCGACCAGCGGCGCGGCGTCCCACAGGGCGTTCACCGCGGTCTCGACCGTGCCCGCCAGTACGGCCCGCGGGGCGGGCACCGAGTCGGGTACCGGAGTGACCGCGCTCGCCGGGACGACATAGTGCGTCTGGTGCGGGTAGAGGCAGAAGACCGTGCGGCCCAGCAGGGCGGACGGCCCTTCCTCGACGACGCCGACATTGAGGTAGCCGTATTTGAGGGGAGCGGGGAAATCGCCTTCCTGGAAGGGCGCCCGCATCACGGAATGCTGGCTCACGGGGACGCCGCCGCGGAAGACCAGGGTCTCCGTTCCGCGGCTCACTCCGGAACAGAGTGTGCGCACCAAAACCTCATCCGGGCCCCGGTCCGGCAACGGTACTGTCCGGATTTCTCCGTGACCTGGAGCGTTTAGCCAAAACGCACAAGCGACGCGCGGCATCGGAATCCTCCTGGACGCTCCGGCGATGATTCGTCGATGCTGGGGATCATGAGAACGCCGTCACCATACGCGGCACCTCTCGACTCCGCCACACATCCCGGGAGGCATGGTGGCCGTACAAGAGCGTTACGACACAAGGCCGTTCGGACCGGACATTACGGCGGGCACGGGAGTGCAGCTGCTCATGCTGGAAGCGCTCCGCCGGGTGGTCGGTCTGAGCACCGTGGGGTGGCTGACGGGCTGCGTGTTCGCCGTGGCCACCTGGGTGGTGCTCACCGTCGCGCTGCGCCGGTCGTGGACCCCCTCGTTCGGCATGGCCAACCGCGTCACCCTGGCCCGCACGATCCTGGTCGGCGGGGTGACCGCGCTGGTCGCGGACTCCTTCCAGCGGCCGACGCCGGTCGCGGTGCTGGTCGCGCTCGCCACCGTGGCGCTGGTCCTGGACGCCGTGGACGGTCAGGTGGCCCGGCGCACCGGCACCGTGACGCCGCTGGGGGCGCGCTTCGACATGGAGGTCGACGCCTTCCTCATCCTGGTGCTCTGTGTGTATCTCGTGGTGCCGCTGGGCCCGTGGGTGCTGTGCATCGGCCTGATGCGGTACGTCTTCGTCGCGGCGTCCTGGGTCTGGCCGTGGCTGAGCGGCGCGCTGCCGCACAGCATGGCCCGCAAGACCGTGGCGGCGCTGCAAGGCATCGTGCTGGTGGTGGCCGGTGCCGGGGTGCTGCCGCACGCCGCGGCGGCGCTCGCGGTGAGCGGGGCGCTGGCGCTGCTGGTGTGGTCCTTCGGGCGTGATGTCGGCTGGCTGTGGCGGGTCCGGGGGCTGACCGGCGGCCCGGCCGCGACGGGTGGCCGGGACCGGGCCGAGGACGGCCTGCCCGCTATGTCCCGGCGTGCCGGCCCAGATAGATGACGAGCGCCAGGAAGACCAGCAGCAGATGGCTGACGACGAAGTAGAGGAACACCCGTCGCCACAGGCTGCGCCGGGGAGCCCGGTGGGTGAACAGGACCGCGCCGGGCAGTCGCGCCAGCTGGGTCCCGGGGCGGATCGCGGTCGCCCGGGGCCGCCGGACGCCACAGCGCGCCGAGGTGTGCGGGCGGGCGGCGCCCTCCGGGCAGGCCCGGCCGTGGTTGCGGGCCGTACGGACCGTGCCGCCGCCGGGCGGGCGCCCCCGGCAGGGCCGTACGGTGCCCGGGCCGGAGGGGGTGGGTATGCAGGTGCGGGAGCGGACCGCCCGCCAGGGCGGCGGCCCCTTACGCCGTGGTGCGCCGGACATCCGCGATCACCCTGTTCCGGTGGGGCTCATACGGACCGGGCGCGTCCAGCCGGCGTCCATCGAGCGCGGCGAGCGGATCACGAGACCGCCCCCACCGCTCCGGGTGCCGGCGCCCCGGCGGCCGCCGGCCGTGCGCCGGGCTCGGCCTGCCGGAGTTCGGTGAGCAGGGCATGCTGCCCGGCGAGCACCTCGGTGAGGGTCCGGCGGGCAACCCGCAGCAGCTCGGTGACCTCGCCGCCGGCCAGCTCGTAGACGACGGTGGAACCGCTGCGGGTGGCCGTCACCATGCCCGAGCGGCGCAGCACCGCCAGCTGCTGGGAGAGCGCGGACGGCTCCACCCCGATCGCGGCGAGCAGACCGCTCACCGGCATCGGTCCGCTCTGGAGCAGTTCCAGCACCCGGATACGGACCGGATGGCCCAGCATCCGGAAGAAATCGGCCTTGGCCTGACAGACCGGAAGCCACGCACCGTTCATGTCCGCGCCCCGCTCCCGGGACCGGCCGCGGACCACGCCGCACACACCCGTTCCCCTGCCGATTCGGCGAAACCGCCCACGCATGTCCTCCGCGTTCAGGCCGCACGGCCATCGCGTCATCTGTTGAATTGCGGAATTCTGCAACTGTAGACGACGGGGGCGGGCGACTTGAATGGGTGTCGCGGACAAAACGGGGGCAGGCGCGGTCCGGGGGCGGCCCGGGCTGTGCCGTCGTCCGCCCGCGCACCACCCGGCCCGCCGTTTCCCGGACGAACTCGGCGGCAACCGCGCGCAGTTGTCGGGTGGGCCTGGCTGACGTGCGTCTACGCCGGGCCCGCGGCGGCCGGCGCGGCCGGTGCCCCGCCCACGGCAATTCCGGTGGACAGCCACACCCCCCAACCACATAGTGACGCCCATGACTTCACTGGTACGTCACCTCACCATCGACTGCACCGACGCCTATCGCCTGGCGAGCTTCTGGGCGGAGCGCGCGGGCTGAATCCGCCTCAGTCCTGTGGGGACGGGGCGGCCGCGAGGCGCTCCTGTGCCTCGGCGAGATCGTCCTGGGTCGGGGCGTCGTCCTGGGTGAGCGTGCGGCGCCAGTAGCCGCTGAAGTCGATCCGGCCCTTGTCGATACCGCGCTCGTCGACCAGATGGCGCCGGAGCGCACGGACCGCGCCCGCCTCCCCGGCCAGCCAGGCGAAGACCGGCCCGGGCGGGAAGGTGAGGGCACGTACGGCGGCCGGCAGGGCGTCCTGGCGTCCGTCCGCGTGCACCCACCGCACGGTGAGATCCGCCCGGGTCGTGAAGGACTGCTCGTCGGCCGGGCCGGCCACCTCGACGCAGGCCAGCGCGCGGGCGCCGGCCGGCAGCGCCTCGACGAGGGAGCCGATGGCCGGCAGCGCGGTCGCATCGCCGGCCAGCAGCAGCCAGTCGGCCCGGTCGGAAGAGCAGCTTGAGCTGCTGGTCGGGCCAGGTCGGGAAGTCGTCGAGGCCGGCACCGGCGAAGGTGATCCGGACCATGTGCGGGGTGATCCGCCGGACGTGGGTGACCTCTATGAGCGCGACGGGCACGGCCGTCATCGGATCCTCCATGGGCAGCGGGGAAGGGCGGTGTCTCATGCGGTGTGGGTCGTGACGTAGCTCCGCAGATGGCGGGCCGTCAGCGAGTCGCCGGTGGCGACGAGATCGGCGGGGGTGCCGGTGAAGATCACCTGCCCGCCGTCCTGGCCGGCGCCGGGGCCGAGGTCGATGATCCAGTCGGCGTGCGCCATCACGGCTTGGTGGTGCTCGATGACGATGACGGTGTTGCCGTCGTCGACCAGCCGGTCCAGCAGGCCCAGCAGCTGGTCCACATCGGCGAGATGCAGTCCGGTGGTCGGCTCGTCGAGGACGTAGACGGCGCCCCGCTCCGCCATGTGGAGGGCGAGTTTGAGCCGCTGGCGTTCGCCGCCGGAGAGGGTGGTGAGCGGCTGGCCCAGGCCGAGATAGCCCAGGCCCACCTCGGCGAGGCGGTCGAGGACGGTGCGGGCCTGCCCGGTGGGGAAGAACTCCCGGGCCTCGGCCACCGACATGGCGAGGACCTCGCTGATGTTCTTGCCGCGCAGGGTGTAGGTGAGGACCTTGGGGGTGAACCGCCTGCCCTCGCACTCCTCGCACACCGAGGCCACCCCCGCCATCATCGCGAGGTCGGTGTAGACCAGGCCGATGCCCTTGCAGGTGGGGCAGGCCCCTTCGGAGTTCGCGCTGAACAGGGCGGCCTTGACGCCATTGGCCTTGGCGAACGCCGTACGGATCGGACCGAGCAGCCCCGTGTAGGTGGCCGGGTTGGACCGCCGGGAACCCCGGATCGGGGACTGGTCGGCGACGATCACGCCGTCCCGCCCGGGCAGTGACCCGTGGATCAGCGAGCTCTTGCCCGAGCCCGCGACGCCGGTGACAACGGTGAGCACCCCGAGCGGGATGCCGACGCTGACGTCCTTGAGGTTGTGGGTGTTCGCGCCGCTGATCGACAGCTCCCCCACGGGCCGCCGGGCCGACGCGCGCAGCGTGGCACGGTGGTCGAGATGGCGCCCGGTCAGGGTGCCGGAGGCGCGGAGCGCGGCGACGTCGCCGGTGAAGCAGATCTCGCCCCCGGCGGAGCCGGCTCCCGGGCCGAGGTCGACGACATGGTCGGCGATCGCGATCGTCTCCGGCTTGTGCTCGACGACCAGGACCGTGTTGCCCTTGTCGCGCAGCCGCAGCAGCAGATCGTTCATCCGCTGGATGTCATGCGGGTGCAGGCCCACGGTGGGCTCGTCGAAGACATAGGTGACATCGGTCAGGCTGGAGCCGAGGTGACGGACCATCTTCACCCGCTGGGCCTCACCGCCGGAGAGCGTGGCGGATTCCCGGTCCAGGCTCAGATAGCCAAGGCCGATCTCGACGAGCGAGTCGAGGGTGTGGCAGAGGGTGGCGACCAGCGGGGCCACGGCGGGGTCGTCGATGCCCCGGACGAAGGTGACCAGGTCGCTGATCTGGAGGGCAGCGCATTCGGCGATATTGCGGCCGGCGATCCGGGAGCCGAGGGCGGCGGGGTTGAGGCGGGCCCCGCCGCAGGCACCGCAGTCGGTGAAGGTCACCGCCCGGTCGACGAAGGCCCGGATGTGCGGCTGCATGGCGGCCCGGTCCTTGGCGAGGTAGGTGCGCTGTACCCGTACCAGCAGGCCCTCGTAGCTGATGGTGGACGTGCCCACCTTGATCTTGGTGGAGGGCTTGTTGAGGAGGTCGTCCCACTGGGCGGGGGTGAAGTCCTTGAGCTTGACGTCCGGGTCGAAGAAGCCGGAGTGGGCGAGGGTCTGCCAGTACCACGAGCCGACGGTGAAGCCGGGAGCGGTGATCGCCCCCTCGTTGAGGGAGAGTTCGGTGTCCAGCAGCTCACCGGTGTCGATCGCCGAGACCCGGCCGAGCCCCTCGCATTCCTGGCACATGCCCTCGGCGCTGTTGAAGCTGAAGGCGGTGGAGGTACCCGCGTGCGGGGTGCCGAGGCGGCTGAAGATGATCCGCAGCATGGTCTGCGCATCGGTCGCGGTGCCGACCGTGGAGCGGGAGTTGGCGCCCATCCGCTCCTGGTCCACGACGATCGCCGCGCTCAGATTGCGCAGCGCGTCGACATCGGGCCGGCCCTGGCTCGGCATGAAGGACTGGATGAAGGCCGTATAGGTCTCGTTGATGAGCCGCTGTGATTCGGCGGCGATGGTGCCGAAAACCAGGGAGGACTTCCCCGAGCCAGATACCCCCGTGAAGACGGTGAGCCGGCGCTTGGGAATGTCGAGCGAGATATCGGCGAGATTGTTCTCCCTGGCGCCGCGGACCTGGATCATGCCGTGACTGTCCGCGGCGGATGTTTCCCCGTTGCCCGGCCGTCGGCGGGTCTGCCGGTCCCCCATGCGCTGCCACCCCTCTGATATCTTTACGCCGTAAAGAGTTCGATCGGGGACGTTACTTTATGCCGTAAGGAGTCGCAAGTGGTGGTTTTCGCGGGCCAGGGCGACGCCCGTCGCTCGATGGCGCTGCTGTGGCGTGCGGAAGGCCCCGCCGGAGCGCGGACTAGGCGGTGGCCGGGGCCCAAACCGGCGCTGAGCGTGCCGGCGATCGTCGACGCCGGGGTGGCGGTCGCGGACGCCGACGGCATGGCGGCGCTGTCCATGCGCGCGGTCGGCGAGCGGCTGGGCCGTACCGCGATGGCGCTCTACACCTACGTCCCCGGCAAGAGCGAGCTGGTGGACCTGATGTACGACCAGGTCCTGGCCGAGCTGCCCACCGACTACGACCTGACGCCGGGCTGGCGCGCCGCGGTGACCTCCTGGGCCGAGGACACCTGGGAGTTCTACCTCCGCCACCCCTGGGTGCTCCAGGTCTCCCAGGCACGTCCGGTGCTCGGCCCCAACGAATACCGCGCCCTGGAGACGCTGCTCCGCCTGCTGTACGCGACGGAGCTGAGCTCGGCGGTGCTGCGGCGGGTGGTCGGGGCGCTGTTCCACTTCATCCGCGGCGCCGCGCAGACCGTGACGGAGTCGCGGCAGGCCGCGGCCTCGACGGGGGTGTCCGACGAGGAGTGGTGGCAGGCCCGTTCCGGCCTGCTGACCGAGATGGTCCCCGACTTCGCGGAGCGCTTTCCGCTGCTGGTCCGGCTGGAGACCGAGGGTGCCGCCCCGGACCCGGGCGACTCGGTCCCCTATATGGAACGCGAGGCGAGAAGCACCTTCGACATCGGACTCACCGTCATCCTGGACGGCATCGAGGCGGCGATTCAGCAGGGCCGCTGAGGGCGCGCCACCCTGGCGGCCCGCTTTCCCGCGGCCGTTGGGGTGATCAAGGGGGCTCGCTGCGCTCCGGCCGGTGTCGTCGGCCGGGCTTGGCGCGTTGGTCTTCCGTGACCGTTTTCCGCGCCCGTCCGTGGTTTCTGCCGACCAGCCTCGCGGCCTTCCTGACGGAGGCGTGGCCGGACGGGACGGCTGATGACCCGTCGGATGCCCGGCCCGACACCGGACCCGACGGACCGTCGGATACGCCGTCCGACACCCCGTCCGCTACCCGGTCAGCTGAGTCCGGGCCGGCCGATCACCCCTCGCGCACGGACGCCCCCGGGAGCCCCGACAGGACCCCGGAAAAGCCCGCTGACCGGCCCTGATGGCAAGTCGGGCGGCAGGCCCGGCAACGGAGCTGACGGCGTGTCGAAAGCTGGCGGCTGCACGCACCGTGATGATCGGCTCACTACATGTGGCGAGCCGAAGTGATCACCCATAGCTTCGCCTCATGGTGCTACGACAGATGAAATACATGGGCTGCGTCGCCGCGATGATGATCGGCGGCCTGGGTGCCGCGTCACCGTGCGACGCGCCGGGACGCCATGTCGTCCACGCAGGCGAATCCATCCAGCGCGCGGTGAACAAGGCGAGACCGGGCGACACCATCGTCGTCCGGCCCGGCATCTACCGGGAGAGCGTGCTGATCAACAAGTCACGGCTGCGCCTGGTCGGCGCGGGCCGCAAGACGGTGATCACTCCGTCGGGCAGACGGGCCGCGAACGCCTGCGGGAAGGACGGCAACGGCATCTGCGTCATCGGAAAGGGCAGGCCGCTGCGGGACGTCACGATCCGCTCGCTGACCGTCAGAGGCTTCAAGAAGAACGGGATCTGGGCCTCCGGGACCGACCGGCTCTCGGTGATCCACGTGACCGCGCGGAAGAACGGCGTGTGGGGCATCGCGCAGGACAAGTCCATCCGGGGCGTGTTCCGCGACAACTCCGCCATCGACAACGGCGACGCGGGCATCTTCCTCGCGAACAAGGCCAGGGAAGAGGCCGGCGGCGCCAACCTCCGGGGCGCCGTGATCAGCGACAACTACCTCGCGGGAAACCGGATCGGCGTCACGATCCGGCGGGTCAGGAACCTGACGGTCGGCTACAACACCATCACCAGGAACTGCGGTGGGGTGTTCGTCGTCGGTGACGAGTCCCGTCCCCAGGCCGGCGCGCTCACGGTACGGAACAACTCCATCTACAAGAACAACAAGTTCTGCCGCGGCAACACCCGGCTGCCGGACATCCAGGGCTCCGGCGTCGTCCTCACCGGTGCCGAGCACGTCCTCGTACGGCGCAACGTGATCCGGGACCACCACGGCAAGTCTCCGCTCTCCGGTGGTGTCGTGCTCTTCCACAGCTTCGTGAAGGTGCTCACCCACCACAACGTCATCAGCCACAACATCGTGCTGCACAACAAGCCGGTGGACCTGGCCAACCGGGACCTCCCCGGCAAGGGCAACCGGTTCATCCGCAACGTCTGCCGGACCTCGGAGCCGGCCGGGCTGTGCCGACGGCTGCACCGGGACGGGCTGAACCCGTCGGCAACGGGAGAATAGAGGCGCAATGACCACCGTAAGTCCCACTCCCCCACCCGCCATGCGGCTCCGGGAGCTGATCTTCGGAGCCGCTTGTGCGGCGGCCGTACGGGCGGCGGCGCGCCTCGGCGTCGCCGATGCCCTCGGCGAACAGCCCACCACGGCGGAGGAGCTGGCCGCCGCGGTGCAGACCGAGCCGCGGCCGCTGGACCGGCTGCTGCGCACGCTGTCCTGCTACGGGATCTTCGCCGAGACCGACGACGGGAAGTACGTCCACACGGAGATGTCCCGGCTGCTGCGGGAGGACACCCCGAACAGCCTGCGCTACATCTCCCTGTGGTGCACGGAGCCGTGGACCTGGGAGGCGTGGCCGCGGCTGGACGACGCGGTGCGCTCCGGCCGCAGCGTCTTCGACGAGCTGTACGGCAAGGGGTTCTTCGACTACCTGCACGAGGACGCACGGGAGTCCGCCGAGGTCTTCAACCGGGCGATGACCACGTCCAGCAAGCAGTCGGCGCAGGACATCGCGGGGCTGCTCGATCTGACCGGGGCGTCCTCGGTGGCGGACATCGGCGGTGGCCAGGGCCATGTCCTCGCCAGCCTGCTGGAGAAGCACCCCACGCTCGAAGGCACGCTGCTCGATCTGCCCAAGGTCGTGGCGAACCCGGACCCGCGGCTGGCGGACGGCGGCGCGCTGGCCCCGCGGGTACGGATCGTGCCCGGCGACTGCCGCGAGGACATCCCGGTCCAGGCCGATGTCTACATCATCAAGAACATCCTGGAGTGGGACGACGAGAGCACCCGCAGAACACTGCGGAACGTCGTCCGGGCCGCCCGTCCCGGCGCCCGGGTCGTCATCATCGAGAATCTCGTCGATGACAGCCCCTCCATGAAGTTCACCACCGCCATGGATCTGCTGCTGCTGCTCAATGTCGGCGGCGCCAAGCACACCAAGGCGAGCCTGGTCAGCCGGATGGCCGAGGCCGGCCTGAAGGTCGGCGAGATCCTGGTAGTCAACCCGTATCTGCACGCCTTCGAGTGCAGCGTCCCTGAGTGAGCGGGTCCGGGCACGGCAGGTCGCCCGGTGAGGAGACTGCTCCTCGCCGGGCGACCTCGCCCCTGTCCGGGGAAGCGGGGGGGGAGGGG